>CAMCYR010000040.1 GCA_945885475.1 Chitinophaga pinensis | reverse complement strand
AATTCTGAGAAAATAGCATCTCAACGATAATTCATTTTTCAAGTTACCCAACACAAACTACCCAGCGTATGAGCAAAAATTTAGTGATCGTGGAGTCCCCTGCAAAGGCAAAAACAATTGAAGGATTTTTAGGAGAAGGATATACCGTTAGATCGAGTTTTGGTCACGTTCGCGACCTTGCAAAAAAAGGATTAGGAGTTGATATCGAAAATAAATTCTCACCTAATTACGAAGTATCACCAGATAAATCAAAGGTGGTGAACGAATTAAAAGCATTGGCGAAAAAAGCAGAGGTGGTATGGTTAGCAACGGATGAGGATCGCGAGGGAGAGGCTATTTCATGGCATTTGTTTGAAGCATTGAACTTAAATGAAAAGAATACGAAACGTATCGTTTTCCATGAGATCACGAAACCTGCAATTAAAAATGCTATAGCGAATCCACGAACAATTGATAAACATTTAGTAGATGCTCAGCAGGCCAGAAGGATTCTTGATCGTCTGGTTGGTTTTGAACTTTCTCCTGTTCTTTGGAAAAAAGTCAGACCATCTTTGTCCGCAGGGCGTGTTCAATCCGTTACGGTGCGTTTGATTGTTGAGCGCGAGCGTGATATCATGGCATTCAAGAGTACTTCCTCTTATAAAGTAACTGCAAATTTTATTACTGGAAATGCAAGTGTAAAGGCGGAGTTAACTTCAAAATTTAAAACATTAGAAGAGGCCCGCGCATTCCTGAAAAAATGTGAAGGAGCCGATTTTACGGTTGAGAGCTTAGAAACTAAACCGACAAAAAAATCTCCTTCCGCTCCCTTTACAACATCCACATTACAGCAGGAAGCAAGTCGTAAATTAGGATTTTCTGTAGCACAGACAATGGTCGTTGCACAACGTTTGTATGAAAGTGGTAAGATCACCTATATGAGAACAGATTCTGTTAATCTTTCCGGAACAGCTATTGATCAGGCGAAAGAAGCTATCACCGGAAATTATGGTCCCAATTATCTAAACATCCGCCAATATAAAACCAAGTCAAAAGGTGCTCAGGAGGCTCACGAAGCTATCCGTCCAACGTATATTGAAAAACAAACTGTTGATGGTGATGCTGGTGAAAAACGCTTGTATGATTTGATCTGGAAACGTACCATTTCTTCTCAGATGAGTGATGCTGAACTCGAAAAAACAACAGTGGTGATAACCGCTTCCGGAGCAACCGAGAAATTTGTTGTTCAAGGTGAAGTATTGAAATTTGATGGTTTCCTGAAAGTTTACCTGGAAGGGACTGATGATGAGGATGAAGAAAATCAATCAGGTATGCTGCCTCCGATGAAAGTTGGAGAAATTTTAAAAGTGAATGAAATTATAGCAATGGAGCGTTATACGCATCATCCTGCAAGATATACAGAGGCTAGTTTGGTGAAAAAATTAGAGGAGCTTGGTATCGGACGCCCTTCTACGTATGCCCCAACAATTTCTACTGTTCAAAAACGTGAATACGTTGTAAAGGAAGACAGAGAAGGGGTGCAGCGTGATTATAATGTGCTGCTTCTGAAAGATAATAAAATCGCTGACGAAGTTAGAACTGAAGGTACGGGTGCTGAAAAATCAAAACTTTTTCCTACCGACATCGGTATGGTTGTGAATGACTTTTTATTGGCTCAGTTTCCTCAGATTATGGATTATAATTTTACCGCAAAAGTAGAGGAGGAGTTTGATGAAATTGCGGAAGGCAAGATTCAGTGGACTACCATGTTGGCAGAATTTTACAAACCATTCCATAAAAATGTAATGGAAACGTCTGAGCATTCTGAACGTGCTTCCGGTGAACGTTTGCTGGGGGTTGATCCTGTATCTGCAAAAAATTTGTACGTACGTATCGGTCGTTTCGGACCGATGGCACAGCTTGGTGAAGGGAATGATGAAAACAATAAACCTAAATTTTCAAGCTTAAGAAAAGATCAGCGATTGGAAACAATAACGTTTCAGGAAGCATTGGATCTGTTCAAGCTGCCCCGCCTTATTGGTATGTTCGAAGATAAAGAAATGGTTGTAGCAGTTGGTCGCTTCGGACCTTATGTCCGCCATAACAGTATTTTTGTTTCTTTGAAAAAAGAGGACGATCCGATGACAATATCTGCCGAGCGTTGTGTTGAGGTGATTCTTGCGAAACGTCAGGCTGAAATTGATAAATATATAAAAACATTTCCTGAAAGACCGGAAGTTCAATTGCTGAACGGAAGATGGGGGCCTTATCTTGTGATCGATAAAAATAATTTCAAGTTGCCAAAAGGTACGGATGCTGCTTCCTTAACCTTGGATGAGTGTCTGGCGATTGCCGCGGATCCTAAAAATGCAAGCAAAGGAAATCGATTCAAGAAAAAACAAGTAGAGAAAAAGCCGTTTAAGGCAGCTAAAAAAGCAGCTCCTAAGAAAAAAGCGGTCGCATCGGCCACGAAAACTGCTCCGAAAAAAGCAGCAAAGAAAGCTGCACCTAAAAAAGTAGCGAAGTGAAAATAATCGGCATCATTTTGTTGTTGCTGACAAATTTAAGAACAGTGCGAGTTCACGGTTAGCAGCCAACTGTTTTTTCTTACGGCACTTATTTGATTCAGAATATTCGTGTGCGTAATAATTTTTCGATATTTGCAACATGCAAGAATTTTTTACACCATTAGATACTAGTGAATTTATCGGAGCAGACCGTTACGCTGCATCCTCTTACGGTAAGATTGTTAATTCCTATATGCAGGGAGGAAACTTTCCGAGTCTTGAAAATATTCAATTAGCCATACTCGGAGTAGAAGAAGATCGTCAAGCAATAAATAATGAGGGTTGCGGATTAGCCGCAGACTATGTCCGGGAAAATTTTTATAAATTATTTCAAGGCGATTATGCTGCAAAAATTGTTGATCTCGGAAATATTAAAAAGGGAAATACGATTGAAGATAGTTATTTCGCTCTTACTGACGTATTAACACAATTACTCAAAAAAAATATTATTCCCATTGTTATTGGTGGCTCTCAGGATCTGACGTATTGCAATTATCTGGCGTATCAGAAAATGGAGCAAACGATTAATATTGTCGCAGTGGATTCTTCTTTCGATATTGGTGAAGGAGATAAAAAACTCGATTCACAGAGCTATTTGAGTAAAATTATTTTACACAAACCCAATATTCTTTTCAATTTCAGTAATATCGGATACCAAACGTATTTTGTTGAACAAAATTCGATAGAGTTGATGAAAAAATTATTTTTTGATACACACCGCTTGGGACAGGTGCGTAAAAAAATGGAAGATGTTGAGCCGATTGTAAGAAATGCGGATGTGCTTAGTTTTGATATCTCCGCCATCCGGCAAAGTGATGCTCCTGGAAATGGAAACGCCTCACCGAATGGGTTTTATGGCGAGGAAGCCTGTCAGATTACCCGCTATGCCGGTATGAGCGATAAATTATCTTCAATCGGATTCTATGAAATTAATCCCGCTTTTGATACAAATAAACAAACAGCTCATATTGTGGCTCAGATGATCTGGTATTTTATTGATGGATTTTATAACAGAAAACAGGATTATCCGATAGTTGATAAATCAGAATATACAAAATACCGCGTATCCATTAAGGATCATGAGCACGAGATCGTGTTCTATAAAAGTAATAAAAGCGATCGCTGGTGGATGGATGTTCCCTATCCGGTGAATCATCAACTTAAATTTGAACGTCACCACATGGTTCCATGCTCCTATAGCGACTATGAAACCGCTTGTAGTGACGAAATGCCTGATAGCTGGTGGCAAACATACCAGAAGTTGGGTTAGCTTGTCCGAATCTGTTTATCGCGAACTAACAATAAATTGTTTAAAAATTTGTTTTTATTAAACTTATACTTAATTTAGCGTCCTAACTTTAATAAAACAGCAGTTTAAAACTGTTCAATTTAAAAAGTAAAAAATGAGAAAAACCCTTACTATCATTGCTTTTTCAGTTACTGGATTGGTGTCATTTGCTCAGCAAGATGCACAATTTAGTATGAATATGTTTAATCGTTTGGCTGTAAATCCCGGATATGCCGGAACGAATAAGGCCTTGTGTGCAACAATTTTATATCGTGATCAGTGGGATAAATTCCCTGGTGCTCCCAAAACCGGACTATTGAGCGTAGATTACGGTACGATTGCTCATGGTGGTATCGGTTTTACTATTGACCAGGATCAGTTAGGATTCGACAAAACATTAAAAGCGAAATTGGCATATTCATTTCACTTAAACCTTGGTGCTACAGGTGTTCTTGGTATCGGTTTAGATGCCGGTATGATCAATAAGTCTATGTCCGGTAACTTCATTGCTCCTGACGGAACTTCAAGAGATGGTGGTGGAGGAACTGATGGTTCTATTCCTTGGAGTGGTACCTCCGCTACAACATATGACGTAGGATTTGGTCTATATTACACAAATAATAATTTATATGTTGGTTTGTCTTCGTTACACTTACCACAACAAACATTATCTAAAAAAGATGGAACAAGGACAACTGGTTTATCTTCAACTGCATATGATTTTACATATGAAGTGGCTCGTCACTATTATGTAATGGCGGGATATAAATTTCAGTTGGGTACTCAGTTTGATTTGACACCTTCTGTGTTAACGAAATCAGATGCTTCTTCAACGCAATTGGATATTAATTTACTTGCACGATGGAATAAAATGGTATTCGTTGGCGTTTCTTATCGTCTGACCGATGCAATTCCTGTTATGGTAGGGATGGAGTGGAAAGGATTTAAGTTAGGTTATGCCTATGATGTAACGCTTTCAGCAATAAAAAGTTATAGCAGCGGAACACATGAGTTAATGCTTGGATACTGTAAAAAATTCGTTAAACCTGAGCGCAAGCAAGGGCACATGAATGTAAGATTTTTATAGAAAAATAATTTTTTTGTAACATTTATTCATTAGTATCGTTTAAGCTACTCTATTTGCTTTCAAAATCATCTTACTTCTGTAGAATGATTTTCTTCAAAAAGAGGTTTAATATAAAAACAACAAATATGAAAAAGTTGCTCTTGTTAGGTTTTGTCGTTGCTCTCTTTAGTATGACTAGTTGTACTAAAAGTACCGGTGAACTTGTAGGTGTTAATCCTCGTGCCGAGTGGTTCGATATCGATCCTTTTGGTATGTTGTATATTCCTATGGGAAGTTACAATATGGGACCAAGTGATGAGGATACCCCGTATTCACACACTACCAAGTCGAAAACGGTTTCTGTTCAGGCATTTTACATTGACCAGACTGAGATTTCGAATAACGAATACCGTCAATTTGTGTATTGGGTGAAAGATTCAATCGCTCACCGTGCATTATTTGAAGATGGTAGAGCTGAGCATGGATATGAAACAGATGATTACGATCAACCGATAGATCCGCCTTTGGTGAATTTCGACGAAGAGATCGCATTTGATGAAACAGATGTTAGAGAGGTTCTTGAATTTATGTATTTACCTGTTGAAGAGCGCTTCTATAAAAGAAGAGAAATTGATTCCCGTAAATTGAATTTTGAATATTACTGGATCAACCTTCGTATGGCTGCTCAAAAAACAAATCGTTTTAAGCCTTCAAAATCTCCGGATGACAAAGGACGTGATTTTATCAATGGTTACCAAAATACAAGTGTTGGTGATAACAAAACTTTAGGACACTACGACGCGAAAGATCAGGTTTCTGATGGAAGCGGAAATTACAGTACCCGCGAACAGAAAGACAAGGATAGAAGTGTTTTTATTGTAAAAGACATTATTAATGTTTATCCTGATACATTGGCTTGGGTTCACGATTTTACTTATTCTTTCAATGAGCCAATGACAAACATGTATTTTTGGCACCCTGCGTATGATGATTATCCTGTTGTTGGTGTTAACTGGAAACAAGCTCGTTCATTTTGTATCTGGAGAACTCAATTGTTTAATAATTGGTTGTTGATGAACGGCCAGTCGTATGTTAATGATTTCCGTTTGCCAACTGAATCTGAGTGGGAATATGCTGCTAGAGGAGGAAATTCATTAAGTCCGTATCCTTGGGGCGGTCCTTACATCAGAAATGCTTTGGGATGTTTCTTAGGTAACTTTAAACCAATGCGCGGTAGTTATGTCGATGACGGTGGTTTTCATACCGTAAAAATTGCATCTTACAATCCGAATGATTACGGTTTATATTGTATGGCTGGAAATGCTGCTGAATGGACTAGCAATGCATTTGATGAATCAGCTTACGATTTCTCCCACGATTTGAACCCTGATTATGTTTACGAAGCTCAGGATAATGAAGCGACAGTTTTAAAGCGTAAAGTAATCAGAGGTGGTTCATGGAAGGATGTTGGTTATTACCTTCAAACAAGTACAAGAACGTATGAGTATCAAGATACAGCGAAATGTTATGTTGGCTTCCGTTGTGTTCAAACGTACTTGGGTCGTCAAAGAGGTGATGCTCCCGGTGAAGGATTTTAATTTGTATTCTCTAATCTAAATAATAATTATTAACTTTTAAATTTTAAAAAAAATGGGTGGTAAAAAGTGGAAAAGTTTCATGGCCAAGTTGTACGGATTTGGTGCGGCAATCGTAATTGTTGGAGCGATGTTTAAAATTATGCACTGGCCTGGTGCAGGGCCGATGCTTGTTGTTGGTTTATCTACAGAGGCTGTTATCTTCTTTTTCTCGGCATTTGAGCCACCACACGAAGATGTGGATTGGAGTTTAGTATACCCAGAATTAGCTGGTATGCACGGTGAAGAAGGTGAACAACAGAAAATTGAAGAAGATAAAGGTTCATTAACTGAACAATTAGATACAATGCTTGAAGACGCTAAGATTGGGCCCGAATTGATGGCTAGTTTAGGTGATGGATTGCGTAGTTTGAGCGATCAGGCTGGTAAGTTAAATAACATTACTGATGCTTCTGTTGCTACAAGCGAATATGTATCCAGTGTGCAATCTGCTGCTAAAAATGTAAGCTCACTTTCTGGTGCCTATTCTAAAGCTGCTGAATCATTAATGGGACTTTCTGTTAGTAATGAAGAGAGCGCGAACCTCGGTGATCAAATTGTTAAGGTTTCTAAAAATTTGTCTGCATTAAATGCATCATATGAATTGCAATTGCAAGGATCGACTGATCATTTGAAAGCAACTTCTAAATTCTACAGTGGATTAGAAGATTTGATGAAAAATCTTAATGATTCTGTTGATGATACTAAGAAATACAAAGAGCAGATCGGTCAACTTTCTTCTAACTTAGAATCATTGAACACAATCTACGGTAACATGCTTACCGCAATGAGAAAATAATAGGATCACTCCTATTATTTTATCTTTTGTTGGAGAGATTTTTTTTCAACAGCGACTTATTAACTAAATATTAATCTATAGAAATAATATAGAACTATGTCAGGTGGAAAAGAAACCCCAAGGCAGAAGATGATTGGTATGATGTACCTGGTGTTAACAGCACTCTTGGCATTAAACGTATCAAAAGAGATTCTGAATGCCTTTGTTATTATTGAAGAAGGTTTGAATACAACAAACGTGAACTTCGATAGTAAAAATGGAATATTGTATTCTAAATTCGCGAAAGCTATGGCTGATAATCCAGCTAAAACTAAGCCTTGGAATGCGAAAGCTCAAGATGCTAAAAAGAAGTCGACTGAGCTATGTGCTTTTATTGACGAAATTAAGAGTGATATGTATCAGCGAATTCAGAAATTAGAAAAATCTGTTGCCGATACGTTTCAATTGAAAAATCTTGATAGTAAGGATGAGAATAATATTCCTACAGAAATAATGATCGGTGCTGGTGCAGAACCAGAAAACCCAACAGGCAAAGCGAAAGATCTGAAGGAAAAAATTGAAAAGTTTAAAAAGGATATGACTGCTTTAGTTCCAGAAAAGGAAAAAGCAAGTTTGAAACTTGGATTGAGTACAGAAGAAATGTATTCTATCGGTGATGAAAAAATGGTTTCTTGGGCAAGTAATATGTTTGCTCATCAGCCTGCAGCAGCTGTTTTTAGTGTGTTAGCTAAATTGAAAAATGACATTAAGAATGCTGAAAGTGATGTTGTTTCTATTTTGTTAAAATCTATTACTGCTGATGACTTTTCTTTTGACCAAGTTGTAGCAAAAGTAGTTGCTCCAACAAGCTATATTGTAGCGGGTGAAGAGTATACTGCCGACATCTTTGTTGCAGCATATAGCTCAACACAAGACCCTTTGGTTTTGATTGGTGGTGTAGACACAACTGATAAAAAGAATCCGAAAATTATCGGTACAGGAACTCCTGTTCCAGTTTCTGGTGGTTTAGGAAAATACACTGTTAAAACAGGTGCTGAAGGGATGCAAGAATATTCTGGTATCATTAATGTAAAAGCTCCAGATGGAACCTTTAAAGGTTATCCTTTCAGAGGTGATTACATGGTGGCTCGTCCGTCAATGGCTATTTCTCCTACAAAAATGAACGTGTTTTATATTGGTGTTGAAAATCCAGTAGATATTTCAGTTGCCGGTGTTGCACCAACGGATGTTGTAGCAACAATGAGTGGCGGAGGTGGAAGCATCATCAATAAAGGACAAGGACATTACATCGTTAAAGTTACTTCTGGTAATGAGTGTTCTGTTAACGTTTCTGCAAAAACAAAAACAGGTTCAAAATCAATGGGCTCTATGAAATTCCGTGTGAAAAAAGTACCTAGTCCAAACGCTTCTTATGCCGGTATTACAGGTGATGGAAAAGTTTCTAAAGGTGAATTAATGAATGCTGGTGGAGTTATTCCAAGATTAGATGACTTCGTTTTCGATTTGAAATTCCCTGTTGTTTCTTGGAATATGTCAATCTTTGTTAACGGTGTTTATGCTGATTATTCTGCTTCTGGTCCAACTACAACAGCACAGATGAAAGAAATCCTAAACAAAGTTAAGCCGGGACAAAAAGTAATGATTGAAGAGGTGAAAGTTCAAGCTCCTGATGGAGTTAGAAAGATCCCTGGTTGTGTATTGAAAATCAAATAACCAAATACGGAGGTATATCATGCAAAAATTTAAAATTCTTTTTTTAGCGTTAATTGTAGCTTTTGCTGCGCTTGATGTCTGTGCTCAGGAGGTTCTTCAAGCACCTAAATACCCTGATGGTGTTTATACAAAAGAAAACACCCGAACTCGTAGAGCAATTCCATATCCTACTTTGCGTGAAGCAGATGTGATGTGGAGCAAACGCGTTTGGCGTGTAATTGATTTGCGTGAAAAAATCAATTTCCCTTTATACTATCCTGACGAAAGAATATTGGATAGAAAAAGTTTATTTGATGTCATTGTTGACGGTGCATCTAAGGATGGTACGGTCACTTGTTTTGGGAGTGCTGCCGTTGATGATGAATTCAAATACGATATGACAAAAAGTGAAATTGAAGGACTATTGGTTAAGTGGGATTCTACTGCGCAAACAGAAGATCCGAATAACCCGGGTACCTATATTTCTGCACCAACAAAAGAAGAAATAGGATCTATCCGTATTCAACAGTATTGGATTAAAGAAGATTGGTTTTTTGATAAGCAACGCTCTGTGTTAGATGTTCGTATCATCGGTTTGTGTCCTTTGATTGAAAAGAAAACAGAGGGTGGTGAGTCTACCGGAACTTGTACTCCTTTGTTTTGGGTGTATTTCCCTGAAGTTCGTCCTGTTCTTGCAAACCAAGATGTTTTCATGCGACATAATGATGCTGAACGTAGAACGTTTGAAGATATTTTTTGGAAACGGATGTTCTCAAGTTATGTGCGTAAAGAAAGTAATGTATATAATAGAGGTATTTTCGATTACAAAGCTGGTCTAGACCTGTTGATTGAATCGGACCGCGTTAAGAATGATATCTTTACATTTGAGCACGATTTATTTCATTTCTAGATATTCCCTATTTTATTGAAAAATCCTGCTTCGTTTAATCGGAGCAGGATTTTTTGTTTTTGCCTTTCACTGACAATAACATTATTACTCTTTGCGTTCTAATAGAGAAAAGGAGGTCGCAATGATACATGCATCGAATGTTCGAAATGAGAAGAAGTTTTTTTCTTATTTCTTTTTTTTACTTTTCAATTTCTTTTTATTTTTCCCGTTTTTTTCTACCGCTGTTTCTGCTCAATGCAGACCTGTCGCTTCAGTGAAAAATCAACCCTTCGATCCGTGTGCCAGTAACCGCATTGCCCGTCCCTTTCCGATGGCTTCGGTATATGTCAGGGAATCTGACGTTATGTGGAGTAAACGAACTTGGCGCGTGATTGATCTTCGAGAAAAATTAAATCTCCCGATTTATTATCCCGAAGAACCAACCGTTTGCCTGATGAATTTGTTTGATGTGTTTAAATGTGCTTTGCTCGACGGTGGACTTCTTGCATTTTCGAATCCGATTTTTGATGATGAATTTACTTCTCCGATGTCCAAAATGGAACTGATGAATTTGTTGGTTTCCTGGGACTCCACCCACGAGACAGAAGATGTGAATAATCCTGGCGAATATTTGAAAACTCCACTTAAAACTGAAATTACAGGTTCAGCAGTACGTCAATACTGGATCAAAGAGGATTGGTATTTTGATAAACAGCGTTCTATGATGGAAGCCAGAATTGTAGGTATCTGTCCGCTTGTGGAAAAGGTTTCAGAAAGTGGAGATGTGATAGGAATGAAACCATTGTTTTGGATCTATTTTCCGGATGCGCGCCCCTTTTTAGCCAGAGCAGCAGTCTTTAATCGCCATAATGATGCTGAACGGATGAGTTATGACGAACTGTTCGTAAAACGCATGTTTTCAAGTTATGTGTATAAAGAATCGAATGTATATAACCGGTCAATTAGCGATTACCGAACAGGCTTGGATGTATTACTAGAGTCCGATGCAATTAAAGAGGAGGTATTTAATTATGAAAGCGACCTCTGGCATTACTAGTCACAAGCTCGCCTTAGAAAAATATTTAAAGGCTGCATCGCTTTCATAATTTCAATACACTGATCAGGAAATTTTTTTGATATCACTTCCGAATCTTTTAAGGACCGAATAGCGATGTAGCTTTTGAATTTAAGCAGTTCAATTTCGGGATGGCTTTTGTCATATCCTTTAGGAACTGTTTTTAATTTATCTTCATCGGATAATTTTCCAAATTGTTTTTTAAACGTTTTTGCTTCAATGATCTTTTTAAACTCGGCGGCATTGTAATCGATCTCCTGACGGATTGCATTTATCTGTGGCGTGGGTGGCTGCCATAATCCTCCAGCAATAAAAGATTCCCCTGGCTGAAGCTGAATATAATAACCTGCTGAAAAAGATTTTTTTCCTCCAGGTGATAAAAGTGCACCGAAATTATTTTTATACGGAGCTTTGTTTTTCGAAAATCGAACATCGCGATTGATCCTGAAAATGCAATCTTTAGGTTGTAATTTTCCGATTGTAGGATCAAATTTCGCCATATTTAAAATCAGTTCTCCGACAAATTCTTTAAAATTCTTTTTGGCTACTTCATAAGTAGGTCTGTGCTTGTCAAACCAATCCTTGTTATTATTTTTACTTAGTTTAGAAAGGAACGCTAATGTGGATTTTTCAATCATACTGTTTTACTGTTTTAATTTTCTAATTCCTTCGTGAGTTGTTGAACAATCTTGAAGTTGTATAAAAATTCTTTAGCAACGATTCTTAGTATAGTATATACAGGAACTGCAATTATCATTCCTCCAATCCCTATTAAAGTTCCGGCTATCAAAATCACTAAAAAGATTTCGAGAGGATGCGCTTTCACAATATTTGAAATTACTAAAGGTTGAAAAATAATAGAATCGATTAATTGAACAACTAAAAAAACAAGCCCAATCTTATAAACCAGCGGAAGCAATTGCGAATAAAAATCCAATTCTAAATTGGAAGTAACTCCTATCATTATCCCAAATGAAGCAGCAATCAGAGGTCCTACATAGGGGATGATGTTCATGATTCCGGCAAACACACCAATTAATAAGCAATTTTTAACTCCAAGAACACTAAGCGCAATTGTTGTTAATGTTGCCACAAAAAGCATGTCGAGCAATATTCCAATAAAATATTTTGTAAGAAGCTTTTTTGTTTGTTTTAATATATCTTTTATTGCTTCCAAGTGCTGGGGTGGTGTTAATAGCAATACTATATCATACATTAAGTGTTCGTCCTTCATAAAGAAAAATGCCATAAATAAAACAGAGAATGTTCCTCCGATTAAACCGGTTGTGAAGTTTACCATCCCTTGAGCATAGTCTGAAACTTCCTGAAATCCAATGATTGTTGAAAGTTTTGAAGCTACATATTTTTCGACCGATTGCCCATCTCCGTATTGAATCTGAAATTTTTGCAAATCATAATTTAATTTGCTTAGAGGTTCTTTAAAAGTTGCAATGACTTCATTGGGGTTTATTCGGCTTATTATCCTTGCTTCTTCTACCACTAAAGGGATAAACATAGATACCAGTAAGCTCAAAATTACAACAATAATCGCTAATGCAAGAAGCGCAGAAACGCCATTCGGCATGCTGAACTTTTTAATTTTAATTGAAGAAAATAATCTGACAAGGGGTTGCCCTATCAAGGATATTATTATTGCAATGCAAACATAAAGTACAATCGTTTTTAAATACCATGCTGCCATTGCGGCAAGCAATATGCTCAATGCAATCAGGGAATATTTTAACTTATTTTGCATGGTTTAATTTTAGCGATAAAGGTATTAATATTCACTATCAAAAACCAATCTGTTGTATATTTGTTCAATATTTGAAGTTATGGATTCGTTAACACACATTGTTTTAGGAGCAGCAATCGGTGAAGCTGTATTGGGTAAAAAAATTGGAAGAAAAGCAATGCTTTGGGGTGCACTGGCAGATACAATTCCCGATTTCGATGTTTTTGCTTCTCCTTGTGTCACTCAGGCGCAGCAATTGTTGATCCATCGCGGAATAACACATTCATTCTTTTTTGTGCTCTTGATGTCACCTCTATTAGGTTGGCTATTTAGCAAGTGGTTTAAAAAAGCTGATGTTACATGGAAAAGCTGGACTTGGTTATTTTTTCTGGGGATGTTCACACACGTTTTGCTAGATTCGCTTACCGCTTATGGAACTGGTTGGTTCGAACCATTTAGTGATTACAGAGTTTCATTTAATACAATCTTTGTTGCAGATCCGTTTTATACACTGCCGTTTTTGACCTGTGTTTTAGTTGCACTGATTGCCAGAAATGGTTCTCAGAAACGTGTGCAATGGAATAAGGCAGGCTTGTGGATCAGTGGTTTGTATTTGATATTCACGATCGTCAATAAATGGCATGTGCATGATGTAATGAAAACAGCATTCGATACAAAAAAAGAAGGTGCAGATTGTTTTATTACAACCCCTACACCTTTAAATAATTTCTTATGGATGGCTTATACACATGATAGTTCAGGGACATGGATCGGATATTATTCTATATTTGATAAGAGTAAAAATATTGAATATCGCCGTGTAAATAGAAATGATTCTTTACTTCAACCATTTGCTTCAGATGAATCTGTTCAGCTTTTAAAACGATTTTCCAAAGGTAATTATGTGATTTCGAAGGAAGACTCTATCGTTTATTTTAATGACATCCGTTTTGGACAAATTGCCGGATGGGATAATACGGATGCTTCTTTCCCTTTTTCATATGCGATGAACAAGAGTGCTGATAATTCTATGGCATTGGACAGAGGAAAGTTTAAAGTTCCCCTTTCTGAAGTCTTCTCCTCTTTGGTAACAAGAATCAAAGGGAAATAAAAAATTATTTATTTAGGATTTGCTTTGTATTTTACAAAAAGATTGATCCAGATGATTCGTGATAATCTGTAAACTATTGGAAGAAGAAGAATTAATAAGATGCTCAGTGTTAAAATAAATGGAACAGCTTCGATTAAAAAAACAACACAAAGTATTACGTACAATCCAATTCCGAACAAAACAGTAAGTGCATAACTTACATAGGTTGCTCCAAAGTAATAACCCGGTTCTCTTCTGAAATCTTCTTTGCATACAGGACAGTTGTCATTCAGTCTACCAAATTTTTGTAAGTCGTATGGGTTGCTTGTCTCAAAAAAATTTCCCTTGTGACAACGTGGACATTTGTTTTTTAGGACACTGTATAAAGCTGATTGGTGATAAAACATCGGATCGTTATTTATTCATTCAAAATTAGAAAATAAGCACGAACTTATTCGAATAAAATTTCATCTTTATGAATGCTTCGTTAAGAAAAGGCTACCGCTAGTATTTATTACATCTGAATGCCTGTTATTGTTGATTTATTTCGTAAATTTGCACCCTTAAATTTTAAAAATAATGATTTCAGTAAATGCTGTTACCGTATCGTTTGGCGGATACGATTTGTTCGATAATGTTAGTTTTTTGGTGAATCCGAAAGACAGGATCGGTCTTGCCGGAAAGAACGGAGCCGGAAAGTCAACCATGTTGAAGTTGTTGTCAGGCTTGCAAAATCCTACAAAAGGGGAAATCTCTAAGCCTAATGATTTCAGGATTGGATATCTGCCTCAGGACATGATCCATCAGCATGGACGAACCGTTTTTGAAGAAACAGCAACTGCTTTTGAAGAGATTCAAAAGTTGGAGGCACGTTTAGATGTGGTTACGCATGAATTGGAAACTCGCACCGATTATGAAAGTGATGCATACATGAATTTAATAACCGAATTAACGGATATTAATACGCGGATGGATATTATTGGTGCAGGAAACAGAGAAGAAGAAATTGAAAAAATATTAAAAGGGCTAGGTTTTGAACGTACTGATTTTCATCGCCAGACGGCGGAGTTTAGTGGCGGCTGGCGAATGCGCATTGAGCTAGCGAAAATTCTTTTACAAAAGCCGGACATACTTTTACTCGATGAGCCCACCAATCACCTTGATATCGAATCGATTCAGTGGCTGGAGGAAACAATGCAAACTTTTTCTGGTTCTGTCATGTTGATTAGCCACGATAGACAGTTTTTGGATAATGTAACAACGCGCACAATAGAAATTTCGAGTCAGAAAATATACGATTACAAAACGAATTATTCCCGCTACCTTGTATTGCGCCAGGAAAGGAAAGAACAACAAGAGAATGCCGCAAAAAATCAACAAAAAGTAATTGATCAAACAGAAGCGTTAATTGATAAGTACCGAGCAAAAGCAAGTAAAGCTGCCTTTGCACAATCGTTGATCAAGAAGTTAGATCGAATGGATATCGTTGAAGTTGATGAAGGGGATACTGCTGCTATGGCTTTTCGTTTTCCTCCTCCGGCTCTTTCTGGAAAAATTGTTGTTACTGTTGAAAATGCTGGGAAGGTTTATGGTAGTAAGCGTATTTTTAAAGATGCTAATTTTATTTTGGCAAAAGGAGAAAAAATTGCTTTGGTAGGAAGAAATGGTGAAGGAAAAAGTACGATGATGAAAATGATCGCACAGCAGGTTGATTTTGATGGAACAGTTCAGTTGGGGCACAATGTTATGATGGGCTATTTTGCGCAGGATCAGGCGGAGAAGCTAGATCCAAACAAAACCGTTTTTGAAACCATTGATGAATTGGCTGTAGGCGATGTTCGTAAGCAGGTTCGTACCATGTTGGGATCATTCTTGTTTGGTGGAGAAGATATAGATAAAAAGGTAAGAGTATTAAGTGGTGGAGAACGCGGTCGTTTGGCTTTGTGTAAGCTATTACTTCAGCCATATAATTTATTGGTATTGGATGAGCCAACGAATCACTTGGATATTCGCAGTAAAGAAGTTTTGAAAAAGGCAATTCTTGCTTATGAAGGAACGGCGATTATTGTTTCTCATGATAGAGATTTCCTTGCGGATCTTACAGAAAAAATGTATGAATTCCGAAACGGGGAAGTGAGAGAACATTTGGGTGGTATCGTTGAGTTTATGGAGAAACTTAAGATGTATCGTTTAACAGAAATGAATACCAAAAGCCCTTTTGTAAAAGCAAAGGTAGAAGTGAAGGAGGAGAAACCGAAAGTAGATACCCAGGCAGATGAACGTGCAAAAGAAATGAAGTTGATCAATTCTCAAATTGCAAAATCAGAAAAAGAGATCGAACGATTAGATGCTGAAATTAAATTATTTGACGATAAACTATCTGATCCTTCACAATACCAAGCGGTAGTGAATGATAAAGAAGCTTTTGCAAAATACGAAGCGCTAAAAAAACAACTAGAAACTGAAATGCAGAATTGGGAAGCATTTCAGGCTAAATTAGAAAATTAAATTTTCTACTGTTGTGTTTTAGTCATTGATTCTGGAGTACAGATAATAAAGTCTGCTAAACCAATCGATTCTTTTGCTAGCGTGTCAACCGCCGTTTGTTCCGTTGAACCGATTGTATAAACTTTCAAATTTGGATTTTCTTGTTTTAGATACCATTCAATTCCTTGGTGATTATTGCTATGGTATGATCCGTTGTAGTGCAATACAACTTTTCCTTTGGTCCAGTTTTTTAAAATAAAATAAGCCATTGTAGCATCTTTGATTGCTTGTGATTTTGGTAGGTTTTCGCCACCATGTCCTCCTGCCGATTCGTAGATATCTTTGTAGCATTGTAAATTAGCATCGTATTTCATCGGTAAAGGGCAGATCCATTTCTTTGCATCGGCATCTATGCTGTCCAGCTTATTTAAGCCGTATGAATAAACTATGTTTGCATATCTTCTAGGAATATTTGTAGCAATAAAATTCAAATGATTCACCTTCGCAAAATCCAGTAACGGTTTGTAGTCTGTTTTGTAATTTCCCCAAAGTTTCACTTCGTCTTTTAAGGTTTTGTCAGATATTTTCGCTTGCAAGTATTCTGTTAACGCAATTTGATCGTCCGCCTCAAACATTTCAGCGCCTAAAACAAGATTTGACTTTTTCGCCTCAAATAAATCTTTCGTTAGCTCCAGTTGAAGCCAATGTCCTATCGGATTATCATGCAGTTCTCCAAATAAAACAATATCAGCTTCTTTCGCCTTTTTAAGCAATTGTTCATAGCTAGTAACATTCCCTTTTATATCAAATAGCTGGTAAGCCATTTTATCTGATTTGAATGATAAAATGCTTATCATAAGTATGATTGCTGAGAAAATTTTTGTTTTCATTTAAGTTCTATTTTAATCAAATTTAATCAAAAATGGACCTTATTTAGAAATAAATTTGTTTTGTATTTGATTTATTTTTTATATTTACGCCAGAAATGAAAACAATACTATCTATACATCATCATCATACTTACTCGACAGGTGAGCATGCAATGTATTGTGTAATATAACACAGGGTAGTAATATCAATATATTCAGAGGGCTTACCATTGTGGTAGGTCCTTTTTGTTTTATGGAAAAAGCGCTGAGAAACTATTAAAAAGAGAATTTAAGTACAAATTGTAAAAAATGTGAAGATGGAAATGAAATTAAAAATAGCAATTCAAAAATCAGGTCGATTGAATGAGGACTCAATCAGGATCTTAAAAGAAGCCGGTATAGAATTTAATAACGGCTTGAATAAATTAAAGGCAGATGCGGTAAACTTTCCATTAGAAGTTTTTTTTCTAAGAGACGATGATATTCCTCAATATGTGCAAGATGGAGTTGCGGATATTGGTATTGTGGGTGAAAATGTGATGATTGAAAAAAATAAAGAAGTTGAAATTGTAGATCGTTTGGGTTTTGGGAAATGCCGTTTGTCCATCGCGATCCCTAAAAATCAAAAATATAAAAGTATAAAAGACTTGGATGGAAAGCGGATAGCAACAAGTTATTCAACGGTTCTTTCGAAGTATTTGAAAAAAAATAAAATCAAAGCTGAAATTCATGAAATTAGCGGATCTGTTGAGATCGCTCCGGGTATAGGTTTAGCTGACGCGATCTGCGATCTTGTTAGTTCGGGTAGTACTTTGTTTACAAACGGTTTAAAAGAGGTGGAAGTTATTTTGAAGTCGGAAGCGGTAATGATCGCGAATACTAATTTATCGAAAGATCAAAAAGCGATTCTAGAGAAACTATTGTTCCGCATAAATGCTGTTAAAAAGGCGAAAAAAAATAAATATATTTTATTAAATGCGCCAAATGAAAATTTAGATGCAATTTGTAAAATTTTGCCGGGAATGAAAAGTCCAACAATATTGCCCTTAGCAGACAAAGATTGGAGTTCTATTCACAGTGTTGTTGATGAAAATGAATTCTGGGACATCATCGAAAAGTTAAAAGATAAAGGAGCCCAAGGGATTTTGGTAGTTCCAATTGAAAAGATGATCATGTAGGTGACATATAGGAAATTAATTTAATCGACTAAACGAAACTGTTTACTAAAATGAAAATAATAAAATATCCTTTAAAAAGTGATTGGGAATTACTGCTTACGCGTCCGGTATTTGACTCTACCATACTCGAAGGTATTGTTCAGTCTATTTTGTTTGATGTAAAAAAAAATGGTGATTCAGCAATAAAAAAGTATACAAAAGAATTTGATAAGGTAGATTTAAATGATTTGCTTGTGTCGGAAGATGAATTTTTTGAAGCAGAAAAAAAAGTTTCAGCGGATTTGAAAAGTGCGATACAATTAGCAAAATCAAATATTGAAAAATTTCACCTTTGTCAAAAAGAAGATGTTAAAGTTGTTGAAACAACAAGCGGTGTGATTTGCTGGAGGAAGTCCTTAGCGATTGAAAAAGTTGGTTTGTATATTCCTGGAGGCTCCGCACCTTTGTTTTCTACTGTTTTAATGTTGGGCATTCCTGCTGTCCTTGCCGGATGTAGAGAAGTTGTTTTATGCACTCCTCCGGATATAAATAAAAAAATAAATGATGTGATTTTGTATACCGCAAAACTTGTTGGAATTCGAAATGTTTATAAAGTTGGAGGTGTTCAGGCTATTGGGGCAATGGCATTTGGAACAGAAACTATTTCAAAGGTTCATAAAATATTCGGACCAGGTAATCAGTATGTGACTTGTGCAAAACAATTGGTAAACAAAGAGGGCACTGCAATTGATATGCCGGCTGGACCTTCCGAATTAGCTGTTCTTGCAGATGGAACATGTTTGCCTGAATTTGTTGCAGCGGATCTGCTATCGCAAGCAGAACATGGCACCGACTCTCAGGTTATTTTGGTTTCAACGGATGGAAATGTGATTGATAAAATAATTGAAGAATTAGGAAAACAAGTTGCTCTTTTACCCCGTGTCGATATTGCAATGAAAGCACTTGAAAACAGTAAAGCCATTTTAGTAAAAGATAAAGAGGAGGCAATCGATTTGTTGAATGAGTATGCGCCCGAGCATTTAATTATCGCATGTAGTGATGATGAAATGTTAGCTGAGAAAGTTATAAATGCAGGCTCAGTTTTCTTGGGAAATTTCTCTTGTGAAAGTGCCGGAGATTATGCTTCCGGTACCAATCATACATTACCAACTAATGGTTATGCAAAAGCGTATAGCGGAGTTTCCTTAGATAGTTTTGTGAAAAAAATTACTTTTCAGAAGCTATCCGAAGCAGGGTTGAAAAATCTTGGAAATGCAATTGAATTAATGGCGGAAGCAGAAGGGTTGATTGCTCACAAAAATGCAGTAAGTATCCGATTAAAAAAATAAAACGATGTTTGACTTAAATAACCTACTTAGAGACAATATAAAAAAACTAGTTCCTTATTCATCTGCAAGAGATGAATACAAAGGGAAAGAGGGGATATTTTTAGATGCCAATGAAAATTCATTTGGTGCTCCGGTTTCTGCTCTTGAATTTGGATCGATAAATATGAACCGCTACCCAGATCCTATGCAGATTGATGTTAAAGGGAAACTAAGTAAGATTAAAGGTTTGCCTATTGAAAATATATTTTTGGGTAATGGCAGCGATGAAGCAATTGATATTCTGTTCAGAGCATTTTGTGAACCGGCAAAAGATAATGTTATTGTTTGTCCTCCTACTTACGGAATGTATGAAGTGTCGGCAAATATTAATGATGTAGCTGTAATTAAAGTTCCACTGCTACCTGAATCGTTTCAGTTGGATAAGGATAATATACTTCGTGCGATTACTTCAACTACAAAATTAATATTTATTTGTTGCCCGAATAATCCAACGGGTAATGGTGTTTCTTGGGATACGATTAAAGTGTTACTCGAAAAATTTAATGGGATTGTTGTGATTGATGAAGCCTATATTAACTTCGCTTCTTATAGAAGTTTGATTCCTGAATTGTTAAATTATCCTAATTTGGTGCTGCTTCAAACCTTGTCTAAAGCTTGGGGTTTAGCTGGTTTGAGAGTAGGTATGGCGTTTGCTTCTGAACCAATAATAGATGTTTTTAATAAAATAAAGCCACCGTATAATATCAATGCCGTTTCACAACAGATTGTTTTGGATGCATTGGATAATGTTTCTGTGGTTAATAACTGGATAAAAGAAATTGTAGCAGAAAGAGAGCGGTTGATTTTAGCATTTTCAAAATTACCTTTTGTTAAAAAAGTATACAAGAGCGATGCTAATTTTCTTTTGGTTAAGGTTGGTGATCCTGTCCAGCTATATGATTACTTGGCTAAAAATAAAATTGTTATTCGCGATAGAAGTAAAGTGACTTTGTGTGAAGGCTGTTTGCGATTTACAATTGGGACCAAGGAGGAAAATAACATTGTAATGGATCAATTAATGCAATATAAATAAAAAGACCTTTTACGATTTTTTAAAATCAGAATATGAAAAAAATATTATTTATCGACAGAGATGGAACGTTGATTTGGGAGCCACCAAGCGACTTTCAGATTGATAGTTTTGAAAAATTTAAATTTTTACCTGGAGTAATAACTTGGTTAGGGAAAATTGCAAGAGAACTAGATTATGAGTTAGTTATGGTTTCCAACCAAGATGGTTTGGGGACTGATAGCTTTCCGGAGAATACTTTTTGGCCCGTCCAGAATTTGATGATTCAAACATTGAAATCGGAAGGAATATCTTTTACCGAAGTTTGCATTGACCGTACATTTGAAAAAGATAATCAACCATCCAGAAAACCAAATACCGGGATGTTGACAAAATACCTTGGTGGTCAGTATGATCTTGCAAAATCATTTGTGATTGGTGACCGTATCACCGATGTGAAACTATCTAAAAACCTAGGTGCAAAAGCAATTTTCATTAAAAATTACGATAATATCTCAAGTTATGAAATTGACGTTGCGCTGCAAGTTGATACCTGGGAACAGATCTATAACTATCTAAAATTGCCAGAAAGGTCGGTAACTCATAGTAGAGTTACAAAAGAAACATCAATAGCTGTTAAATTAAATTTAGACGGTAAAGGAAATGCTGCTGTTTCAACCGGGATCGCATTTTTTGATCACATGTTGGAGCAGATTGCTAAGCATGGAAATATTGATTTAGAGATAGATGCAAAAGGAGATCTTCACATTGATGAGCATCATACGATTGAAGATGTTGGAATTGCTTTAGGAGAATCATTTTTATTGGCCTTAGAGTCAAAAAAAGGAATTGAACGCTACGGGTTTTTATTGCCTATGGATGATTGTTTAGCTCAGGTTGCCATAGATTTTGGAGGCCGGAATTGGATTGAATGGCAAGCAGAATTTAAGCGTGAAAAAATAGGTGAAATGCCGACTGAAATGTTTTTTCATTTTTTTAAATCGTTTAGTGATGCTGCAAAATGTAATCTGAATATTAAAGCAGAGGGTCAGAATGAGCATCACAAAATTGAGGCGATTTTTAAAGCGTTTGCAAAAGCGATTAAAATTGCTGTAAAAAGAGATCATAATAACATGAGTTTACCAAGTACAAAAGGTGTTCTATAGATGAAAGTAGCGATTATAAAATACAATGCAGGGAATATTCGTTCTGTTACATTCGCACTGGAGCGTATCGGTGTTTCTCCTGTTATAACAGATGATGCTGAAGAAATCCGTTCTGCAGATCGAGTTATTTTTCCTGGAGTTGGTGAAGCGAGCAGTGCGATGAATTATTTACGAGAACAAAATTTAGATTCGTTGATTGTCGATCTTAAACAACCTGTTTTAGGGATTTGTCTAGGGATGCAATTGTTGTGCAACTTTTCTGAAGAAGGTGCGGTGAAATGCTTGGGGATATTCGACCAAAATGTGGTCCGTTTTAAAGAGACCATCAAGGTTCCCCAAATAGGTTGGAATACTATTTTTGATCTGAAATCGACTCTTTTTAATAACGTAAAAGATAAAGAGTATATGTATTTTGTTCACAGCTATTATGTTGAGTTAGGAGTTAATACGATTGCGACAACAAACTATTCGATTGATTATAGTTCCGCTATAAAGAAAAATAATTTTTATGGGATGCAATTTCATCCTGAAAAATCGAGTGTTGCCGGACAAGTGATCTTGGAGAATTTTATTAACCTGAATGTATAGCGCAAGTTGAAATAACTAGTATGAAAAAAAATTATGATTTTTCTGACAAGAGTATAAATATGAAATCATTCGATATTATTCCTGCTATCGATATTATTGATGGTAAGTGCGTACGTTTAACTCAAGGAGACTATGCGCAAAAAATTGTGTACAATGAAAATCCCCTCGAGGTTGCTTTAATGTTTGAAGATATCGGTATCAAACGATTGCATTTGGTTGATCTAGATGGTGCAAAAAAAGGACAAATTGTAAATTATAAAGTGTTGGAAAAGATTGCTGGCTCTACCGGACTTGTTGTTGATTTTGGAGGAGGTATAAAAACAGACGAAGCCTTAAAAATTGTTTTTGAATCAGGTGCCGCTATTGCTACAATTGGAAGTATTGCGGTGAAAAACAGTATGTTGTTCTTTTCATGGTTGGAAAAGTATGGTGCTGGAAAAATATTATTGGGTGCCGATGTGAAAGATGAAAAAATTGCGATTGGTGGTTGGCTGGAAAATACGGATATTCTCATTTTTGATTTCCTGAAAAAAAATCAAATCGCGGGAATTAAAAATGTTTTTTGCACAGATATTTCCAAAGATGGGTTAATGCAAGGGGCAAGTATAGACTTATATAAAAAAATTATTGATCAATTTTCTGAAATTAATTTAATTGCAAGCGGTGGTGTTTCTTCTGTTAACGATTTGGATGAATTAAGATTTATAGGCTGCTCTGGAGTGATCGTAGGTAAAGCGATCTATGAAGGACGCATAACTATGAAGGATCTGAAAAAATATATAGCATGCTAGCAAAACGTATAATTCCTTGTTTGGACATAAAAGATGGCCGCACTGTGAAAGGTGTGAATTTCGAAAATATAAAGGATGCTGGTGATCCCGTTGAATTAGCCGTTTTTTATAGTCAGCAGGGAGCTGATGAATTAGTTTTTTTAGACATAACAGCAACAAATGAAAATCGAAAAACATTAACAGAATTAGTGTTGAGAGTTGCCAAAAATATTAACATTCCATTTACTGTTGGTGGCGGTATTCGCAGTATTGAGGATGTTTCTGTTTTATTAAATTCGGGTGCCGACAAAATTTCGCTGAATACTTCCGCGTTTAAAAACCCTCAGCTGATCGCTGATCTATCAGGTCGTTTTGGAAGTCAGTGTATCGTTTTGGCTATCGATACAAAATTTGAAAATGAGGAATGGTATGTTTATTTGAACGGTGGAAAAGTTAAAACGGAAACCCGTGCAATAGATTGGGTGAAGCAGGCTGTTGAATTGGGTGCAGGAGAAATTTTACTTACATCCATGAATCATGATGGAACAAAAAGCGGTTTTGCAAATACTATTACAAAGCTGGTTTCAGAGAATACTTCTGTGCCAGTAATTGCAAGTGGTGGTGCCGGTAATATGGAGCATTTCAGGGATGCATTCGTTTATGGTAAGGCGGATGCCGCATTAGCTGCGAGTGTCTTTCATTTTAAAGAAATAGAAATACCGGCTTTGAAAAAATATTTAAGAGAACAAAAAATAGAAATAAGAATATGATACCAAATTTCACAAAGTCAGCAGACGGATTAATCCCCGTCATCATTCAGGATAATACAACCAATGTAATTCTTATGCTAGGATACATGAATGAAGAAGCTTTTCAAAAAACACAACTTGAAAAAAGGGTTACCTTTTTTTCAAGATCAAAAAGCCGTTTATGGACAAAAGGAGAAGAAAGTGGTAATTTTTTAGAGCTGAATGAATTGTTTTTGGATTGTGATCAGGATACTCTTTTGATAAAAGCGACTCCTTTGGGACCTGTCTGTCATACAGGAGCAGATACTTGTTTTGCTGAGCGGAATTCATCTGATTTTATAAGCCAATTAGAGCAGATTATACAGCATAGAAAGCTGAACTTAGATGAGAAGTCCTATATTTCTTCTCTTTTCAAAAAGGGTATAAACAAGATAGCCCAAAAAGTAGGTGAAGAAGCTGTAGAATTAGTGATTGAAGCAAAAGATAATAATGATGAATTGTTCAAAGATGAAGCGGCAGATTTGTTGTTTCATTATCTGATTCTGCTAGCAGCAAAGGGGTTTAGTATGAAGGATATCGTTAGAACGCTCGAAAATCGTAATAAATCGTCCTAAAATATGAATACATCTTCTCTTTTTTAGTTTGTTTTTGGATAAATATCTCTCTTTTTACCTCTTAGATTTAATTAATTTCCTTATAATTGATAAAGTTTTGCAGGGATAA
>CAMCYR010000039.1 GCA_945885475.1 Chitinophaga pinensis | reverse complement strand
ATCGGACTTTGTGCTACTCGCCATCCTCCCATTCTCGTTCTACTCCACGCATACGCATGGTGTTTATCTACTCCTAAACGCATTAGATTATACAGTTTCTCTTCGTCAGTACAAACTTTTGTAGTCTCGCTTACTTCAGATATAACATTACTATTATCACCCTTGCGACTTACTAATGCTTAGGGGTGTTAATCCGCGCATAAGAGATTTTCACTCTCTGGCTTTCTTTCATTAAAATAAAATGAACTATATTTATCATTCAGGGCACACACTGGAAATTTCACATCAACAGCCACTGAAAGATCGGAAATTTCAGACCTCCCTTTTAAACGGTGGAAAGCTAATTAAAACCAACATCTTTAGATACTATTTGCTGGGGGCAATTTTTTTCGATCAAATGGTGTCTATCTTGGCGAGATTTCCGCCTCCAAAACTTTCTTCAACATATTTAAAGCAGCATTTGCCGTCTTTTGAATGTTGCGTTCGCGGTTATTCCCAAACAAGAATTTTTCAGAAATCACTTTTGTCGATGTTGCAACTGCAATCCAAACAGTTCCAACAGGTTTTTCTTCTGTTCCGCCCCCTGGACCAGCTATACCGGAAGCAGAGATAGAATAATCGGTTTTATATTTTACTCGAATGGCTTTTGCCATCTGCTCAACTACTGGCTGACTTACTGCTCCGTGCTTTTCAATTACATCATGTGCCACCCCTAATTCGGTTTCTTTAATCTCATAAGCATACGAAATAACGGATCCTATGTAATAATCGGAGCTTCCTGCTACTTTGGTAAGCAAGTGAGAAATGTATCCTCCAGTGCAGCTTTCTGCCGTTGAAATGGTTTTGTGTTGATCACGTAATAAATTCCCCACCATCATCCCTAAACTTTCTTTCTCTTCACCAAATAGTTCATAACCATAAATGTATTCAGAGATAATTCCTTTCAATTCTTCAATTTTATGATTTACATTTTTTATCAGAATCGATTCGTCTTCACCTTTTGTACTCAAGCGTAACCGCACCATTCCGGGTGCAGGTAAGTATGCCAATTTTATATCTACAGCCGCTAAGCTGTCTTCCCAATCAGAGATCAGTTCAGAAAGCGCAGATTCCCCTATTCCTTGCGTTAAAACTGTTTTGTGAAAAATAGACGGAAATTTAAAACGCTCTTTTAATTTCGGTACCACCTGATCTTTCATCAGTGCTTTCATTTCATAAGGAACACCAGGCATAGAAACAAAGATTTTTCCATCCACATCGAACCACATGCAAGGCGCTGTTCCATTGTAATTATGAATTACTTCGCAGTTGGCCGGTACTTCTGCTTGCAAGCGATTCAAAGGCGATACTTCTTTTCCATAGCTAGCAAAAATAGTCGCGACATCCTGGTAGACGCCTTCATCAAAACGCATGGTAGTTTTAAAGTACTCACACATTGTTTTTTTTGTGATATCGTCTTTGGTAGGACCCAAGCCTCCGGTGATCAGAATAATGTCTGCTCGCGATTTCGCTTCATCCAATGCTTTTAAAATGTGCTCACGGTTATCAGAAACAGAGGAGATCTGCTTCACACTCATGCCGTTCATATTCAACAACTGCCCAATATAGGCGGAATTGGTATCAACGATCTGACCGATTAAAATTTCGTCGCCAATGGTTATAATTTCTACGATTCCCACGATTTATAATTTAAAATTTATAAAATCAACACATTCGCATCTTTCCAAATAAGTAGCTATTTTCATAATGTTCTCGAGACATTTATTTCGCTCACGCTCAATAAACACTCGAACTGACATTATCCTAATCAACTACTTCATCAACTTCATTTCATTCAACAAATATCCTGCTCCGGCAAACTTATCGATCACGAAAAGTGTAAAACGCACGTCCAATACAATGTTTCTCACTTGGTCGGGATTAAAGAAAATATCACTCATAGTTCCCTCCCAGTTTCTATCGAAGTTCGTTCCGATCAACTGTCCATCTCCATTAAAAACAGGACTACCTGAATTTCCACCCGTTGTGTGATTGCTCGCACAGAAAGCAAGAGGCAAGTCACCGCTTTTGTTAGCATACTGACCGTAATCTTTTTTCAAGTACAGCTCTTTCAATTTCGGAGCAACAACAAACTCATCCACAGCCGGATTTTCTTTTTCCATTACACCATCCAATGTTGTAAAATAATTATAATGCACACCATCTCGGGGTTCATAGCCTTCTACTTTACCATAAGCCACACGCAGCGTACTGTTTGCATCCGGATAATATTTTTTTGTAGTGATCAGTTCGCGCATCGCTTTCATATATAAACGATTTAAGATTGTAATCTTACCATCCAGTTCAGCATACTTGGGACTGATCTCTGATCTGTATTTTGTCAAACAGCTCCGCATTAATTTGAAGATAGGATCTTTATCCACTTTTTTATAATTCTTATCCATATCAGCAATTGCGGCCATTACTTTATCTTCCGAAACAAACATCGATTTTGAATAAATATCCTTCGCATATTTTTCAAAATCTCCTTTATATTTTTTGTCTATTTCTAAAAAGATAGATGCTCTTTGACTGAGCTCTATATTGTCGACAAACAATTTTAGCATCGCTGCACAAATTTTCTCATCAGTGGCTGCATTGTAATTTTTATACAAAGCGGATGCATCGGTTTTAATTTTATCAAGATTTTTTTGAAATGATGTGGCTTTTTTTCCCGTTTTTAAGCTATCGATAAGGTTCAGAAAATAGGACGCAACGGTAACACCTTCAATTCCCATGATTGCTTCAGAATGATAATCGCGCTGCTTGTTCCATGGACTTATTTCAGCATGTAATTTCTGAAGATCGGAAAACAAGTTTCCATATTTTCCTTTCGCATCATCATCAGTATTTACTTTCAGCAAAAAATCCTGCTCAAATAGTATTTTTTTATTGATGGCATCTGCTTTTTTTAAGCCGCGGATCTCCCCATCCCATTTCTTCCAGTAATTTGCAATTCCAGCGTACTTTGCGGCATATTGAATGCGGACTTTATCACTCGCCTTCATATCTGCATCCCATATCGATAAGCGTTTTTCACGTATCTTCACTTTAGCCGGATCACTTTCATTCATGATCAAATTAACAGCGAAGGAACTTAGATATTCGGTCGTTCTTCCCGGGAAACCGTATACCATTGTAAAATCATTTTCTTCTACACCTTTGATGGAAATAGGAATCACATATTTCGGTTTGTAAGGAACATTGTCTTTCGAATATTCAGCAGGCTTATTATCCTTGTTCGCATAAATTCTGAAAACAGAAAAATCACCGGTATGTCTCGGCCACATCCAATTGTCGGTATCACCTCCAAATTTACCAATCGATGAAGGTGGTGCCCCAACTAATCGGATATCTTTAAATGTTTCAGTAACGAACATATAATATTCATTCCCATAAAAGAATGGACGAATGTATGCACCATAATGCGTATCCTTCGTTGCCTCTTTTATGATCAGCGCCATTGCTTCATTAATTTTTTTTTCTCGAAGCGCTTCAGTCATTCCAATGGTTATGTTCTCCAATATTTTTGAAGTTACATCTTCCATGCGAACAATGAGCGTGGCAGTTAATCCTGGATTCGTTAATTCTTCCGCTTGTGATTTCGCCCAAAATCCATTTGTTAATAAGTCGTTTTCAACGGAACTATGCGCTTGAATTTGTCCATACCCGCAATGATGATTCGTAAACATCAAACCTTGTTCAGAAATAATTTCAGCTGTGCATCCACCGCCAAAATGAACAATGGCATCTTTCAAACTTGATTTATTAATACTATAGATATCGTCAGCAGAAAGCTTCAAGCCTTTACTTTGCATATCCGATTCATTCATTGCTTTTAGAAAAAGCGGCAACCACATTCCTTCATCGGCTATCATTAAGTTAAAAGAGAGAAAGTTAAAAGTCAAAAGTAGAATTACAATTTTTTTCATAAATAATGAGGAGAAGTTAATTTATTGTTTGATGATTTTAGAATTGTACGTTTTATCAGAACTAATTAAACGCAGCGTGTAAATGCCTTTTGAAAGGATTGTAATATCTTGTAGAGTAAATGTGTTTTTAGTATTCATAAAAACTAGTTGATTTTGCGAAATGACTTTTCTTCCGGTTACATCATACATCTCAACCTGGATCATCTCTTTTTTTTCAGCATAAAAATCAATCAAAAATTCGGAAGTAAAAGGATTTGGATACACAGATAAAACATTTTGTGAAGAAACAAGATCGTTTATTCCAATAAGAAAATGGAGAATAGAATCGGCTTTACAAAAATTGGGAATTCCGAAACCTTGAATAGAATCAGGAGCAAAACCTTGCGTGGCGCTGAGCTGAATGGCATTGATAAGTTCTAAAACAGTCGCGCTTGGATTCGACTGCCACAAACACGCCACAGCGCCAGCAGTTATAGGCGAGGAAAAAGATGTTCCTCCCGCGGTAGTTATTCCTCCCCAATTAGCCGCAATAACCGCTTGAACACCGCGCGCACATGTATTTGGTTTTATTCTACCGTCAAATGTTGGCCCGCGTGAACTGAAACCTGCACTATTTCCGGCTGAATCAACGGCACCAACCGTTAAAACACTATCCGCATCAGCGGGAGCAGTGATCTTAAACCAGGGTGGACCACCTGAATTTCCGGCACTTGTAGTCACAAAAATTCCTTTAGCCACAGCCCAATCAGCTGCATTAGAAATGATCGTCGTATTTCCATCCATATCCGAATAAAAATGATCACCGATACCACCATCAAATTTACTATAACCTAAAGAAGAGTTAATTACATCGACACCAACGCTATCTGCAAACTCAGCTCCTACCAACCAATTTATTTCTTCTTGTATTGTTTCTGTATAGGCATCTTCTGTGCGCAGCAACCAAAATTTTGACTCGGGTGCCGTACCAACTAATTGTCCTGGTAAATTTCCTCCCATACACGAAAGGACATTCATTCCATGGGGATAATCTTCAAATACTAATGTGTCACCGGTTACAAAATCGCGGCAACCTAAAACCTGATTATTGATCCATAAACTATCGAAAGCAGGAAGCGAATCTGCTTTGTAAAAACCTGCATCGAGCACAGCAATGGTCATTCCTTGTCCCATATATCCTTTATCGTGCATACAATCGATACCGATCTGATTGGCTTGAAAAAATGAAGGACCATAGTTGAGTGAAGTTGTGATTGCTTTTTCAGAAGGCGATCCTGTTGAAGCAGCCTTTGTTGTAGCCGCCTGATCGAACTTTGTTGAATGAATTTTCGGAGATGCAAGATCAGCTGTTAATTTAACTTCTTTAACGAAGGATAATTTTTTGATTTCCGAAAGAAGTTGTTCATCCGAAATGGAAACAGAGATCGCATTCATCCATTTCGTTTGATTCAATACCTTCACTCCCAATAAACGTACTCCATTTATATAGACTGGATTAACCGGTAGATCGCTTGCATTCAAAGAAATATTTTGTTTTTTTCTACGCTCTATTGATTTCGCGGAAAGAAATTTTTCGGGCTGAGAAACAGAATACGGAGAATTTTTTTTGTCTTTAAAAACAACCAAATAGATTTTGGAAGATTGAGCAAAAGAAAATTGCAAAAGCAACAAGAAAGCAAAGAGAGAAGTATTTTTTTTCATAGTGGTTATTCAATTCCGGATGAATTATAAATATAAGTATACTGAAAGCCAGACGTCACTCTTTGCATGATTGGTTTTGAATAAAAAAATAATAAAGAGTCTTTACCAAAAGGAAATAAAATCGCATTTGACCAGTCAGTATTCGGTTGTGATTCAATGTCAATAACATTTTTTGCGATCAGACCATACCCTTTTGCATACCGTTCAACATAATATTTTTTAGAGATCAGATCCTCCTCGATCAACTGATTTACTTGCAATACCGAATCAAAGTAAACACCGGCAATTGTTCTTGGTTGATTAAAAAAGCCATACGAATAGTTTAATGCACCATTAATATTCTGAGCATTTCCATTCCAACGCTGACCTTCTTTCACAGCAAATGCAAGCTTAACATACCGTACATTTTCCTCTACCTTTTCGGCAGTGGTCGCGGTTCTATTGGCCGCCCATACATCTCTTAAAATCCATGGCAAACTGGTGTATGGAACCAGTGGATCGTAGCTGCGAATGTACCGTTCGAGGCGCAAAGTTGTACGGTTTTGATTATCCGGATAGGTCGATTGAATTTTTTCTTTGAGCTGAAACTTAAACGTATCGATAGCAGAGGTAAAATCATTGTAATAGAAAGAATCAACCGTATACACCACAAATTTACCAAGCTCTACAGGAAAATAATTATAGCCCATATCAGGCGCTGTTTCTATATCTTTTTTACAAGAAGAAGCACCTGTCAACAGGATCAATGAGATAAAAAGGGAAAAACTGATAGGCTTCATAAAACAGCTTCAATAAACATCAGCTAAGTTAAGAATTATAGTTGGGAAAAGGAAATATTATGATTTGACAACCATTGGGAAGGTTTTAACACATAGATACATAGAATTTATTCTACTAAACGTCATTTCAATAAAATCAAAAGCAGAATAATCATCTAACACACTATTCTCTGGGCATCATATTGCATAGGTGAAGCAAGCTTCAAACACCAAGAGATAGTCGCTGCGACTAGCTCTATATTAAAAATTTATTTTTCTATAAAAACGAGAGTTTTGGAAAGGAATAGGTAATGAACCAATATATAAAAATTATATTTCTATGTGTTTAAAAACCATATTAGCTTTTAGCAAACTCTATAACAATATTGGTTTTTGGCGTTCGATGATGCCACCTCCCACAAGATCTTCACCTTCATAAAACACAGCTGATTGTCCGGGTGCCACTGCAGAAACTGGACTATAAAAAAGAACATTTAGTTTATCATCCAGCTGCGAAACACTTGCCATAGAGCCCGGATCCTTATAACGTATTTTCGTTAAAAACTCTGCTTTATCAGGAATGCTTGCATACTTAATCAGGTTATATTTTCCAACGATCATCTGTTGCTGTTCCAGATCCTCTTTGGTTCCAAGCACAACCGTATTCGTTTCCGGAACGATCTCTAAAACGTGTAATGGCTCACCAACAGCAATTTCCAAACCTTTACGCTGCCCGATGGTATAAAAAGGATAGCCTTTGTGTTTTCCCAATATACGTCCGGTACGATCAACAAAATTGCCACCGGCAACACGCTCTTCTAGTCCATCCACTTTACGTTTTAAAAAACCTCGGTAATCATTATCAGGAACAAAACATATTTCGTAGCTCTCGCTTTTTGTTGCAAGATCAATATAACCGTTATCAATTGCCATTTGTTTGATCTCCGATTTACGGAAATTCTGCAATGGAAAAATCGTACGTTTTAAACTCTCCTGCGTTAATCCCCAAAGCACATATGACTGATCTTTATTGGTATCCAGTCCTCTTGAAACAACAAAACGATTGTTCTCTTCACGGATACGAGCATAATGTCCGGTTGCAATAAAATCGCATCCCAACATATCTGCACGTTTTAAAAGCGCTTCCCATTTTATATGTGTATTACACAAAACACAAGGGTTGGGTGTACGACCAGCAATATATTCCTCAACAAAATTATCGATGATATAGTTTCCAAATTCCTGTCGGATATCTAAGATAAAATGAGGGAATCCAAGGTTAACAGCCAACATCCGAGCATCATTTATAGAATCCAGACTACAGCAGCCTGTTTCTTTTGTTGAACCACCGGAAGAAGCATAATCCCATGTTTTCATGGTGATACCAACGACATCGTAACCTTCTTCATGCAATAACAAAGCAGCGATGGAACTATCAATTCCACCGCTCATTGCCAATAATACTTTTCCTTTTTTACTCATTTTTATTCGCCCCGATAATTATCCTGGAATGGATCTTTTATTTCAAATTGCTGTGATTTTCTTTTTTCTTCCTCTTGCTGCTCTTTCGTGATCACATCTTTGTTCTTATTCTTATCTGTACTATCAATCATTTTACCATTTACATAGGTGTCGGTTCGAATGATCGTCCCATCTACCTTATTGTATTTCCATGGTCCATTTTTCAAGTCGTTTACATACATCCCTTCCGCATCCACTTTCCCTGAAGAGTGGTAAAAAACAACATTCCCTTCTACTTTATTATTCACATAATTACCTGAATATTTGATCTGTCCGGACTCAAAATATTTTTTACAAGGACCATTCAACTGATCACTTTTCCATGTTTTCTCTTCGGAAACCTGTCCTGATGGATAATATACTTTTACAACACCATTCTTTACGCCATTGATATATGTTTCATCAGAAAGTAATTTACCATCCTGATTATAAAACTTCCAAAGACTATCCTTTTTCTCATTCACATATTTCCCTTCTCCTACAAGTTTACCACCAGCATCAAACATTTTTGTGCGTGCAACTTTTCCGTTTTGTGAAAAAACGGAGATGGACCAGGGAATACCGGTATCATAAAAATAAGTAAATGTTCCAACAGGAATATTGTTAACGAAATTACCCTCATATATCTTTTTATGGTTGTCATCGAACTTAATCCAATGTCCTTGTTTTTTACCGGATGCATCCTTCGCATTAGGTGCCTCCTGAGCATTCATTGCAGTGGAAAATAAAATCCCAAGAGCGAATAAAAACGTGTTTAGTTTCATATGTTTTAAGTATTGCTTTTTATTCTAACGAGAAAACAAAAAAAAGATACAAATTTCTTTGCCTGCATATTAAAGTAAAATGATTACAAAAGTACTAAAATTTAAGGAGGACATTTCAAAAATCAAACCAATCTTTTATTACTCCTAACGGAATAAAAAGGGGATCAAAAAGGAATACCTATTTCTCGGCGATCTTTGCATACAGATCAAGTAGTCCTTTAACAAAGGAACTCCATAGAAACCGTTGTTTTTCAGAAACGGTATTTTCTACAAAATGTTGTTCGCGGTTATTTGTGTAGAAATCGAAAATAGCGTCTGCAATGGATTTTGAATCTATTCCTGTTACGTAACCCACTTTGTTATGGGGAACAATTTCGGGCAAACCGCCAACATTGGTTACGAGCATGGGTTTTTCAAAATGATATGCGATCTGTGTCACGCCGCTCTGAGTAGCCGTCCGATAAGGTTGAGCGATCATGTCTGCAGCACAAAAATAATAACGAACTTCTTCAGATGGAATATATTCCGTTTTCAAAATAATATTTTTCTCCAAGCCATTTCTACGAATGATCTCATTGTAGGGCGCTGCATCTTCATAATATTCTCCCGCTACGATCAGTTTAACATTCATTTTTTTGATGCGTTCATCTGACATCGCTTCCAATAAAAGGTCCAGCCCTTTGTATTTACGAATGAAGCCAAAAAAAAGAAGGTGCTTATCCGCCTTGTTCAGCTGCAGATGTTTTAACGCTGCTTCCTTACTTACTTTTTCTCCGAAAATATCATAGATGGGATGAGGTAGAAAGGATTTTTTATCTGTCGATGTGAATTCCGATAGATCATTCAGCACCGACTTCGACATTGCAATAAAACCATCGCATTGATTTATAAAATAATTGGTAAATGCTCTGTCACCGAAACGTTTTTCATGAGGGATCACATTGTCGGTAATCGCGATGACTTTAATTCCTGTCCTGCTCTTTATCAATTTGGTAATTGTTCCTAAACAAGGACCCATAAAAGGAAGCCAGTATCTGAAAATAACAAAATCGGGCTTTTCTCTTTTTATTTGTCTTGCCACCGCCAGCCAGCTCACAGGATTAACAGAGTTGATCTTTGTTTCAATCTGTAGGTCTAAAGGACCCTTCCCTTCCTCAAACTGAGTTTTTCCAGGGAACAGGAAATTAGGATACTGAAGTGAAAAAGAGATGATTTTCGTATCGATGTTTGCCGCATTCATCGAGCGGCACAATGCCTCATTAAAATTAGCAATACCTCCACGCAATGGAAATGCGGGACCAACAATAATTGCTTTTTGTTTAAGAGTTGACATATCGAACAAAGATAAGTTTTTAGTACATTTGTTACCCAAATAAAAAAACAAATCGAATGAAAAAAATACTTCTTCTCTTATCCGCTTCAATACTTATTTACGCATGCGGCAGCAAAAGTACTTCTGCAGATGAAAATGCTAATAAAGCACTACAGGATAGCGTTCAGATATTCTTAAATGAGTACAATCAAAAATATCAAGAACTGAGTGTAATCACCAATGAAACCGATTGGAAATCGAACACTCACATTGTTGAAGGTGATACGACCAATGCCACGGCCTTGAATAGTGCGCAGGAAGAATATGCTAAATTCACCGGAAGTAAATACAATATCGAAAGAGCAAAAACTTTTTTAGAGCAAAAAGAGAAACTGACACCGATACAGGTCAAACAGCTGAACAGCATCATGTATAAAGCGGCTAATAATCCCGAAACGATTCAGGATGTTGTGAAAGAGCGTATCAAAGCAGAAACAAAACAGACAGAAAATATGTTTGGTTTCGATTTCAAAATTGATGGCAAATCAGTTTCAACAAACGACATCGATGGCATTCTATCTCAGGAAACAAACATGGCAAAACGATTGAAAGCTTGGGAAGCAAGTAAAGAAGTTGGTAAAGGATTAAAATCTGGCTTAGTGAATCTGCGCGACCTGCGCAACAAAACCGTTCAGGGTTTAGGTTATAAAGATTATTTCGAATATCAGGTTTCTGATTATGGAATGAGTACTCAGGAAATGATCGAGATGTTGCAGAAATTCAACAAGGAATTGCATCCCTTATTCAGAGAGTTACACACATACGCACGTTATGCATATGCTAAAAAATATGGTGTAAAGGAAGTGCCTGATCTGCTACCTGCACAATGGCTTCCAAACCGTTGGGGACAAGATTGGGGAAGCTTAGTAGATGTGAAAGGCATAAATTTGGACAGTGCTTTAAAAACAAAAGATGCTGAGTGGATCGTGAAACAAGGCGAACGCTTTTATATGAGTATCGGCTTTCCGGAATTACCAAAATCATTCTGGGAAAAGTCTGACCTCTACCCTGCTCCGAAAGATGCAACTTATAAAAAGAACAATCATGCTTCTGCTTGGCACATGAACTACGATCAGGATGTACGCTGCCTGATGAGCGCAGAAGCAAACAGTGAATGGTACGAAACATCCCACCACGAATTGGGACATATCTACTATTACTTATCATACAGCAATCCCGAAGTACCGAACTTACTGCGTGAAGGTGCAAACCGCGCTTACCACGAAGCACTCGGAAGTTTAATGGGAATGGCTGCCATGCAAAAACCATTTATGGAAAACTTAAATCTGATCCCTAAAAATTCAAAGTCAGATGAAATGCAGACACTTTTAAAAGAAGCATTGAATTATGTCGTTTTTATTCCGTTCAGCACAGGAACTATGAGCATGTTTGAACATGATATCTACGCAAAAAACTTACCGGCTGATCAATTCAATAAACGCTGGTGGGAATTAGCGGCACAATATCAGGGAATTGCTCCTCCATCCATCCGTGGAGAAGAGTATTGCGATGCAGCAACAAAAACACATATCAATAATGATGCGGCACAATATTATGATTATGCGCTGTCGTTTGTTTTATTGTTTCAGGTTCATGATCATATTTCAAAAAACATATTACACCAAGATCCACATGCAACCAATTATTACGGGAACAAGGAAGTTGGTAAATTCATTGGAGATATTATGAAGCCCGGAGCTAGTGCAGACTGGAGGAAACTATTGAAAGAAAAAACAGGAAGCGATTTGAGTGCAAAAGCAATGTTGGATTATTTTGCTCCATTGATGGACTATCTGAAAGCGGAAAATAAAGGAAGAAAATATACATTACCCGAATTGAATTAAAAGATGGGCGCAACAAACGATTGTAATTAGCGAACGATTACCCGGAAATAATTCCTGAATTAAAGTCTTTTGTTGAAGACCATTTGCTCAAGTCGAGTGCTGCATTTCTTGGAAGAGAAAGAATAATCAGCAAGAAATTCAAGTGATTTTAAAAATGTCTATCCACCTTATTGTTGCTCTCTGTTATTCCAATATGCAATAAAAAAGATCAGCAAACCAACTAAGCCCATCGCAAACGTAAAAAATGTTTGACCGGCATGAATTAATGTTGCCAGATCTTTCCCCCACGCTTCCGATAATCCGTACAATACGACAACACTTGTTACCAAAAAATGATACGCTCCCATTCCACCACCCTGAATCGGCACAGAACGACCGATCGTGCCGATCGTCAGAATAGATAGACAAGCGCCCCATGAAAGAACACTTGTTTCTTCAAATACAAAAAACCAGAAATAGGTCATCAGGTAGTACCCTAGCCAAATCAAAAAAGTATAGAGGACAAACAGTTTTTTTTGTTTAAGCAGTGCAATACTAGTTATACCATCTTTCAAACCCTCAATAAATTTAACAATGAGTTTTGGCGAACGCTCTTTGATATATTTTCTGAAATATAAAAATAATCCTGCGCCAATAAAAAAAGCAAGTATCAGAAAGAATAAAACAGTAGTGTTTCCGGAGAGAATTTTCAAAATTATTTTTTCGTAAAAAGGATGAAAAATATTTGTCGATATAAATTCAATGATCTCATCGAATTGTAGTACCATTGTGAAGCATAACAGAATTAGTAAACTCAGTATATCTATAATGCGCTCAATAATAACAGTTCCCAACAATTGCATAAAAGGAATCTTATGTTGCTTTTTAACCGACAAACAACGGGTAACTTCGCCCAAACGCGGCACCACAAAACTCACAAAGTAACTGATGGAAAGAGCGGCAAAAGCATTGTGAAATTTTGTTTCATATCCGATTGACCGGATGAGCATTTGCCAGCGGAGAGTTCGAAAAACATAGACCATGATAGAAACAAACATCACCAGATAAAACCAGGAGAAATTTCCGTTTACGACTTTATTCTTTAAGCTTTCAAGATCGAGTGTGTTAAAAAAAAGTACACACAAAACAATCCCGATTGAAAGTAAAACAAAGTATTGAGAGACTTGAAATGCTTTTGATTTCACAAAGAATTAGTTTGGTGAATAAAAGTAAGAAAATAATTGAATTCCTATTCGACTTTGGATATCTTTAGAACGCGAAGGTGGAAAATAAAGTCAGGATATCGATTTAATGAATACGAGAGACCAAGATAGATTGCATTTTAACTTAATAAAGTATTCTCACGTATCAAAGCAGGGAAGAGAAATTTACTCAAAAAAAGACGTTAAGCTTGGAGCATAAATTCCTTTTTTCCATACGACTTTCCATTTATCATGATTTCAAGCTCATGTTTGCCGGGATAATGTTTGCGGGTTGTAAAGTCCATAAAACGATGTGCTTTTGAAATATGTACTTTTTGTTTTTCTTTTAAGTCAAGGTCCTTTAATTTAAATACTTTCGGAACAAGTACCGTAGATTTTTTTTGATAATGAATTACAAAATCAAGCACTAGTTTTTGTGATTTTGATTTTCCGGAAATGATATCAAAACTAAATCGAAGACTATCTCCCAATTTAATTTTCCACTTTTCGAGCTTAAATTTTTCTAACGTTAAGCAAGGTGACTTCTCATAATTGAAAAAAGCTAAAGATCTTGCATCTCCTTTTTTTATTAGTGTGCGGCTCGCATGTTTAACGATCCAGGCGGTATCCGTATTTTTTTGATCCCAGGTAGTGATAACCTTCAACATCCAGTCGGGATTAATCCTTGAAAAATCATTCAGATGATTTGCAACTGATTTTTTGACATACAATTCTGAATCCGTTTTTAATCGTTCCAAAATCGGACGCGTGTATTCGGGATCTTTTGCAATGGCTTCTATGTTGAATGACCATGGTAATCGCGGGCGGCTACCTTCACTAGATAACCTTCTGATATGATAATTTTTGTCTTCCGACCATTTTTTCATCACCACAAGTGTCTTAACTAAATCGCGTTTTAAAAATTCGCGAATAGCAAACTCGGAAGAACCAAATTGACTGAAATAACTCAGGGCCTCCATCGACAATTTGAAATCAGCATGTCCATATTGTCCGACAAAATCTGGAAACAACAAAGCGGTATAGCTTGATTTGAATTCGGGAATAATATCCCACATTATATCAATTGCTTTTTTATAATCGGAAGGAAGATGCTGTTTTAAAATAATAGAAGTATTGCGCATACGCTGATTCAAAGAGAGCGAATCAATATTTTTTATCACATCCTTGACAAATTTTTCAGGATGAAAATGTTTATCGACCTTATTAAATTCCAGTGCTAAACGTTCATAGAATTTTTTCGAAAACATGTCTTTTAATGCATCAGCCATTTGCATATATAATTATACTTACAAATATAAGATTGATTTAGGATGAATCGTCAAGCGAAAAAGAAAGAAGTCTTTATTGAAGAAAGAAAAGAAATCATTGGGCAAAAAAATCAATACTCGCAATGCTTTCATATAGAGTTTAGCTATGCATTAAACAATTCCATCACAGTGATCTCAGGCATGATCCCTACTCTGCCAGGATATCCTAGAAAACCTAAGCCTCGATTTACATACAAGTACTGATCATTTTTTGAATATAATCCTGCCCATTGCTTGTAAACAAATTGGGAAGGACTCCATTTAATCAAACCGGGAATTTCGATTCCGAACTGAAATCCATGCGTATGTCCGCTGAAAGTGATATCAACATCTTTAAACTCTTCCGTAACCTGCAAGTTCCAGTGGGAAGGATCATGAGATAATAATAATTTCACAGGATATTTTTCTGTTCCAGTATGTGCCTTTTTCATATCACCATATTTTGGGAAATTCAGATTCCCGCCCCAATTTTCAATCCCGATTAGTACAATTTCTGATTCACCTTTTTTCAAAGAAACATGTTCATTCATCATCAGCTTCCAACCCAATTTTGAATGAATGTCCTTCAGGTCCTGTAAGTTTTTTTCTTTCGCAAGCTGACTTTCCCATGTCACATAATCACCGTAATCGTGATTTCCTAAAGTGCTAAAAACACCCATAGGAGCGGTTATTTTACTAAGGACCTCCATAAAAGGGTTCATTTCCTTCGACTCATTATTAACCAAATCACCAGTAAAAAAGATAATATCAGCATTTTGTTCCTGAATCATTTTAACTGCTGCCTCAAGAGGTGACGTGGAAACAAAACTGCCGGAGTGAATGTCTGAGATCTGAACAATTTTTAATCCATTAAATTCGGAAGGTAAATTAGGTAACACCACTTTTACTTTGTGGATCTTATAATCAAAGGCACCTTTTACCATTCCATAAATAAAACTTGAAAAAGGAATGGCGGCCATTGTTACCGCAATCACATTTAAAAATCGTAAGCGGGAAATACTATGTGAATTAACTGCAACGCTATTGGTTACGACTTCAGATGGCTTTAAAATGTAGCTAGATACCCAGCGGAAAAATCGGATGATATCATCCAATGCAATGAAAAAAGAACCAATTAATTTGGAAATAATGATCATCACCACAAAGGAGAAAACATAAATTCTAACAAATTTTGGAAAATCACTAAATGTAAAAAGAGAAGGAGTTAAAAAAAGGAGGATTGAAAAAACCGTAAAACTCCAATAGCTGGTGAAGGCAAAATTTTTCTTAAAAGCAGAGCTATTCGCTAAAACAGTTTTAATTGATTGATAAAAATAAAGATCGATAAGGACGAGTAAAACCCCAAAAAGAAGAATACGAATACCGGAATTCATTTTTTTCACAATTAAGATACAAAACTATGGAAACATTTTTTGATTTCAAAGTTTCCATAACAAATTTTAACATATCTTTAGCTGCAAATAATAAAGCACAACATAAAAGAAAGCTGAATATGTTTTTGTAAAAAAGCAGAAAGTAAGCTTGCGACTTTGAGAATGAAAGAAGATACAACCGCGCAAAAGACAAAATTTAATTCCTATCAAATTTTTATAATAGTACTACTAGCACTCACCCAATTTACCGTTGTGCTCGACTTTATGGTCATGTCACCTTTAGGAGATATTTTGATGAAATCGATGAATTTAAATACAAATCGACAATGGTACCTCGGGAATCCATCTTAATTATTTTCAATGACTAAATCCATAAATAAAATGATCACTATTTTAAAACAATTATTCGGCTTCGGCCCAAAAGTAGATTATGCAACCTTGGTTAAAGAAGGTGCTATTATTCTTGATGTTCGCAGTAAAAGTGAATATGCAGCCGGTCACATTAATGGATCTATCAATATTTCTGTAGATGTATTAAATAATAACTTGGCGAAGTTAAAAGATAAAAACAAACCGGTAATCACCTGCTGTGCCTCAGGGATGAGAAGTGCTTCAGCAAAAGGAATTTTGAAATCAAACGGATATACAAATGTTCATAATGGTGGAGCATGGTCAAGTTTGCAAAACAAAATAAAATAATCAAAGAATCATTTTTTTCGATAGGCTTGGTTTAGTTTTAGAAATCTTCAACGCAATGGTAACTAGCGATCCAAACTAATATTTTCATCTCCATTCATATAAGGAAGATACGTCACAATAAATTGGAACATTTCATCAGAGGTGCGCATACTTCCCTCCCGCTCCGAAACTAACTGAGGTGGACTAAATGGATTATTCGGATTTTCACGGGTATTATCAAAAACACCCACAGTATGGATGGTTGCCCCTTTTGGGATTTTTACCATTTTTTTAAACGTATAAAAATATTGCCACCTGAAATCCCATTTATTTATTTTGATCAATGGAATTGTATCTCCTTTTAAAGAAACAGCATATGCCCAAAATGTTTTACCCAACAAATGCATATGAGGATTAATCGTTAATATTGAAATATCAAATGGAACCTGATAGCTTGAAGTGAATGTCTTAATTTCATTGGGTGGTATAATTAATTCAGGAACTGTAGGTGATATTCCAAATGTACCCATTTGAAATTCCTGTATAGGACGTTTTGATGGCTGCTTTGCAAAAAAAACATTAAAAAATGTTTCATCAGTTGTATCAACGCGCGAAGGACCATAATGAATATCTTTTAGAAACAATGCACCTTTTCTGGTCATCTTAAACCCTCCTATTCCATCCGGATAAAGTGGTGGTGTAACACCTGGTAAATAATTCGTGACCGACTGCGTCAACATAGGAAACGTTAGTCCATCATCATTTGCTAAACCTAGTTCTTTGTATGCTATTAGTTTGTCAGGAAAAGAATCTAGATTCACGAACACCCGTCCAGGAAAAACATCCTTTTTTTTCTCAAATTCATAGCTCAGCAGTTGCGCATTTATATGATGTAACAACTTCCTGTTATCCGGAATTACCTCTATTACGGAAATAAATTTATCCTCAGGGATTTCATAGGGGATACGCATTAATAAAAACTGATCCTGATTGTTTCCCTTGATCTTATATACGTCTCTGAATTTAATGACAAGATCTGGAGTTCCTATCTGTGATCCTTGGGGGAAAATAGGAATTGCTGGAATTTCAGAAGAGTCGCCGACAGCACATCCCTCATCCACCCAGCGAGCAATCAAGTCGATCTCATCTTGTGTTAATACTTTTTCGTCCACAAAATGAGTATATGATGCATCCGCTGGCCATGGCGGCATAAAACGGGTTTTTGTAACAAATTTCATCAATGCACTGCGCGATTTTGCATCCTGATAAGTAAGAAGACTAAAGGGGCCAGCCTCTCCCGGACGATGGCATGAACTGCAGTTTTTATAAATGATTGGTGCAATGTGTTCTGAAAAAGTAATCTGCTGCAGCTCCGCCCCGCAGGAACTAAGAGCGATAGTGATGAGCAGGTATATATAGTTTTTAATCTTCATTTATAATTGTAAATAGCACTAACAAATCAACGATCTTTCTGTGCTGCTCCATCTAAACTTTTTACTTTAGGAACTGATCAAATATTCATACGATGCATTTCCGGAACTCAATATGAATCAAAGTGAAAATCATGTATCTTTTTTAACAGCATCCGTTATATCCTAGAAACGTTCAAACAAAATTAAGAGAATGTTTTAATGCTACATGAAAATTTATACAAAAAGAATATTCTTTTTAATGGTTGCGATAACAGTTCTCTGTTCACTGAATGCGTGCAGGTCGAAAACACCCTGGAATCCCTACTTATCAGCCAAAGAAAAACCCAGTGACAAACAACGCAAAGTTGAAAACAAGCAGATTGTTTCAGGAACAAAAGCTTATAAAGAACTAATGAAAAAAAATAAAAAGGAAATAAAAGATACTAACAATCTTTTTTTTTCAAAAAAACAACAGTATAAGCGCACAACAAAAATCAAGAAAAGGAAAAGAAAGAAACGGAATGAAACATGGATGTTATAAATAAAAGAATTCAAAATTCATTTTGGATCATCAGTAGGAAGGTGGCTGTTTATTTCCACTCCAACTACTTTTATCATTTCGAGCGGAGCAACTAATTCCTTATCTTTGTTTTAATGCTAAAAACATTAAAAATAAGCTTTCAAGTCCTCGCTTTTGTATTTATAGTTGGTAGTACTGAATCCTGCAAATCAAAGGGTGCGTATAATAAATACAGAAGCGCGAAGGTTCGCCCGAGTGAAAAACAAATGCGAGACAACAAAAAAATCATTGCAAAAAGCAATAAAAATTATAAGAAAAATTTGTTGTCAAATAGAAAACGATTGTTTGGTAATAAACGAGATCCGCAGGCTCCCCGCAATTAATTTTATAGATTTATCAGAAATCTCATCGTGTCCACACCATCAGCATAATCATTAAGACGGGGACACTGAGCGGTTCCAAATGGAAGTGCATTCGCGATTCCCAGACTGGAAGAAACGATACATTGTATTTGCTCTCGTTCAGCTTCTAGACGCTTATTCAAAAGGACAAGATCATCATAAAACTCGTAAAATAAAACACCTATCGGTGAAGAATAAGATGTATCCTCTTTTAACAATAAAAAATTATTATCCAATAAAGAAGGATGATTACTCATTAGATAAACCGTTTTATTATAATCGTAATTATTGGCATATTTATTATTATTTACGATATCCTGAAAATCGAAGATCGATTCATAAAACGAATTAAAAACATATCCTTTGGGTACAAATACTTTGGACACATTACGACATCCCAATCCAAAATACTGGAACACATCATTTCCTAATGAATGAAGGTCAGAAACGCTTTCAGCACCTGTAAGAACGGCAACCGAATTCCTGTTTTTACGGATAATGTTTGGATATTTCCCAAAATAATAATCGAAATAGCGGGAAGAATTATTACTTCCGGTAGCGATTACGGCTTCAAGATTCTTCAATTGATCTTCTGTAAATTCAATCTGAGCTGAAAAACGAGGCTCAATCTGATTTAAAATTTTCGCAACAAAAGGCAACAAAAATTTATCATCTGAAGAAAGTTTACCGACAAATTTGTTCCCAGAAATTAGCACACACAGCAGATCATGAAAACCTACCATCGGAATATTCCCGGCCATGATCACCGCCACTCGTTTGGGATCATTTCGATTGTTTAAATCTTTGATATAAAAGGATACCCAATCCAAAAAAGCATTTTCCTCAAGCGTATCCGCAAGGGCAGCAAATGCAGTTCGAACATTTTTTTCTGTAAACCAGGCATTATGAATATGAACACGTGTAATCAGTTCATTCAGATCATCATAAAACAAGTCATTTAGTCCGGTGGAATCATTTTTTACGCCATCAACAGAAAACTGTTTTAAGAACTGTCCCAGCTTAATAAAAGCATTTATGCGGTTGTCTATAGTCATATTCGGATACTAATTAGATGTAGCAATTACAGCTTTTAAATTATATTTTATGTAATTCTGTAAAAATCTGTTAATTTTGTGAAAATATTTTTTTACAAAACTAACAATAATTATGGCAATTAAAATTACTGAAGAGTGCATTAATTGTGGAGCTTGCGAGCCCGAATGTCCTAATAATGCTATTTACGAAGGAGGTAATGAATGGCGCTTTGCTGACGGAACGTCTTTAAAAGGAGCATTTACTTCAAAAAGTGGAATATCCGCGGATGCGGATGCACCGCAAGAACCAGTGGTGATGGATGTCTATTATATCGTTTCTGATAAATGTACGGAGTGTGTTGGTTTTCATGATGAGCCGCAGTGTGCTGCCGTTTGTCCAGTTGATTGCTGTGTAGATGATGAAAACTGGCGTGAAAGCAAAGAAGATCTTTTAGATAAAAAATCAAGTCTGCACCTATAAGAAAACAATTAAAAAATTTAGACAAGTGTTTGAAGAATATAAAACGTCTCACTAATGTGGGACGTTTTGCATTTTATGAATACCGCTAGTTTGTACGAAATAATAACGCTCTCAAAAAATGCTCAAAGCGGGATACAATATCACATTTCACTTTCCGTTTAAATTATTCATACTTTTGTAATCATGAGAAGAACGATTTTCTATTTTCTTATATTGATATCAGTAACTGCATTTTCACAGGAAATAAGCCCTGAAATGCAGTTAAAAAAAGTGGATAATTTTACTCAATCCGAGATAAAACCTTTGGTAAAGCAATTATATGCTGCAAAATCAACGGAAGAACAGAATAACATAAACAAACAACTTCTTTCCGCATTTGAAGAAGCCATCCAAATTCCTGAGACCTTCAACTATGAGTTCGATTCGCTAAAGAAAGCCATCGGGATTTTAATTTCTCCTGATAACCGTTTCAGGATCATTCACTGGAACATCGCCAAAAGTGATGGTACATTTGAATATTTCGGTTTCATTCAGTCGAAATTTACAGAGATAAAAAAGTCGGGCACCCAGAAAAAAACAAAAATAGAAACGCTGCAATTGTATCCACTGACTGACAAATCCTCGGAGATCAAAAATCCGGAGAATGCAATCACCGATAATAAAAAATGGTTTGGAGCACTCTATAGCAGAATCATAATAAAAAAGACAAAATCAAAAATTTATTATACACTTTTAGGTTGGGACGGAAACGACAAATTCTCTCAAAAAAAAATAATTGATGTATTAACATTCGATCCAACGGGAACTCCTCGTTTCGGTGCCGACATTTTTAACTATGACCGTAAATTTCCGAAACGGGTCATCTTCGAATTTTCAGCAACTTGCAACATGTCACTTAAATTTAGCAATAAAAAAGATTCAATAATCTTTGGACACCTTGCTCCTACTCAACCACAACTGGAAGGGCAATTTCAATATTACTGCAGCGACATGAGCTTTGATGGCTTTGGATTTAAAAAGGGAAAATGGAATTATATGCCGGATGTGCATGCCGTAAATGAAAAAGATGAGAAAGATAAATTTTACAATGATCCGCACGACCGCTCAGAAGGACACAATCAAAGTACCAACTATAGCATTCCGGAAAAAAAGAAAAAAAAGAAAAAGTGAGCTGATTAAATGGGTTGATTTACTTGAACTTCTCTTGATTTTTGTTCTCTGAAAATTATTCCTTCGCAATTCCTCCTCTACGTTTAATTTATTTATAATTTTGTGCTGCATCAATAAATTTGATCAACATACGTACTTTCCCGACAAGCTCGAAATTACCGCGTAATATTATATTAAGAGTTTGCAGGGAACCTTTTAGAAGAATCAACCTATTTAAAATATAAATCTATTTAACTAAAAAAAATGACAAAAGTCCACAATTTTAGCGCAGGACCGGGAATCTTACCGGCAGAAGTATTAAAACAAGCAGCAGAAGCTTGTATTAATTTTGATAATCTGAATCTGTCACTTTTAGAGATCTCTCATCGGAGTAAGAATTATGAGAAAGTAATGGAAGAATCACGTGCGATGGTAAAAGAATTATTAGGATTGAACGACAACTACAAAGTACTTTTTTTAGGTGGTGGAGCTAGTTTACAATTCGCGATGGTTCCCTTTAATCTTTTGTTTACGGAAGGTACTGCAGGTTATGTGAACACAGGTGTTTGGGCGACTAAAGCAATCAAAGAAGCAAAATTGATCGGAAATACACAGGTAATTGCATCCTCTGAAGATAAAAACTTCAACTATATCCCTAAAGGGTATGAAATTCCTTCAACCCTTGATTATTTGCACATCACTTCCAACAATACTATCTATGGAACACAAATGAAGGAATTTCCTAAAACAACTGTTCCCCTGGTTTGTGATATGAGTAGCGATATTTTCAGCAGAAAAGTAAATGGAAATGATTTTTCTCTTATTTATGCCGGAGCGCAAAAAAATATGGGACCTGCAGGTGCAACAATGGTTGCCGTTGATGAAACAAAACTTGGTAAAACAGGAAGGAAATTATTATCGATGATGGATTATCAAGTTCATATCAAAGGCGACAGTATGTACAACACACCACCGGTTTTCCCTATCTATGTAACGATGTTAACCTTGAAATGGTTGAAGAATAATGGCGGCATTCCTTGGATCGAACAACTGAACCAACAAAAAGCAGATACATTATACAGTGAGATTGATAGAAATTCAATGTTTGTAGGAACTACAGCAAAAGAAGACCGTTCACATATGAATGTTACATTTGTAATGCACAAGCCGGAATTGGAAGTGGAATTTGATAAACTTGCTAAAGAAGCAAACTTAAGCGGACTAAAGGGACACCGGGACGTTGGCGGCTACAGAGCGTCTTTATACAATGCCTTGCCTTTAGAAAGTGTAAACGCCTTGGTTCAAGTGATGCAAGCTTTTGAAAAGAAATTTGCTTAGCTTTTTTTATTGTCGTTGGTAGAAATACCAGCGACAATAAATTTAAATTACCAACTAATAAATTCCGCTATCTGCTTTTCTAATGCCTTAATCGTATTTTCATCCTTAACGGTTCCATCAGTATCTAAAACAGATAGTACACTAGAAATGGGCAACTTATTCGGTAATATATGCATTCCCAAATAGTGTAAGACACCCGTCAGATGATCTAGTCCCCTAATATTACCAGCTCTTCCACTAGCAATGCCAATCAAAGCTACTTTTTTACCCCTATTTGTATCGGGTTGAACAGCATCCAAAAAGACTTTCAAAACACCTGGAAAACTTCCATTGTATTCGGGCACAATAAATACGAATTTTTGCGCTGGCAGAATGAATTCATCTAGCAATTGTTGAAAATTTTCTGACCTTTTACTGTATAAATCAGAAGAAATAAAATCCGCAGGTAAATGCTCCAAGGAGAGTAACCGACACTCAAATCCCTGTTTATCTATTAGTTGAGCATATTTTTTTGCAATTTTCAGGCTATTGCTGTTGGGTCGATTGGTGGCTGAAATAATGGTGATCATATCAAATATTATTAACAAAAAACTGTTTAAAAAAGTGTTATAAGTTTTAAAGTGCTAATCTGTGCAAAAACCGTATTTTTAGACAGTAAAGAAAGCACAAAGTAAAGCATTTTCAATCAATATATGAATATAACATATTTCGGGCATTCTTGTTTTGGAATTGAGGTAAATGGTAAACATATTTTATTTGACCCTTTTATTTCAGCAAATGAGTTGGCCTCAGCTATTGATGTAAATACTGTTAAAGCTGATTATATATTGGTTTCTCACGGGCATGAGGATCACATTGCAGATCTGGTAACTATTGCCAAGCGAACCAATGCGAAAATCATTTGCAATTGGGAGATTTCAGTTTGGTTAAACAAACAGGGCATTTCCAATACGCACCCGATGAACATCGGAGGAAAATGGAAATTTGAGTTCGGTGATGTAAAATGTGTTGTTGCTGTTCATTCCAGCAGCATGCCCGATGGTTCGTATGGTGGAAACCCGATGGGATTTATTATCGAATCAGACAGTGCGAATTTCTATTACGCTGGTGACACGGCATTAACCTACGACATGAAACTGATCGGTGATTACCGGAAAGTAGATTTCGCATTTTTACCGATCGGCAACAATTTTACGATGGGCGTTGATAATGCAATTATTGCCGCAGAATTTATTAAGTGTACAAAAATTATTGGAATGCATTATGACACATTCGGATATATAAAAATTGAAAAGGAGCTTGCCATAAAAAAGTTTAATAATGCAGGCAATGAGTTGATTTTATTTGAGGTTGGCGAAGTTAAGAAGGTGACTGAGTAACCAGGAGATTAAGGATGATACCCGTCAGTTCGAGCGGAGTCGAGAACGAGGGAGTTACAGAGTTATAGGGTGATAGGGTTATAGGGTGATAGGGTTATAGGGTGATAGAGTTATAGGGTGATAGGGTTATAGGGTGATAGAGTTATAGGGTTATAGGGTGATAGGGTGATAGGGTGATAGGATGATAAAGTAAAAAGAAAGTAAAAAGAAAGTAAAAAGAAAGTAAAAAATAAAAACATATACAATTCAATAACTAACAAAAGGGATGGGAAAAATAATAGCAATAGCAAATCAGAAAGGTGGAGTTGGAAAGACAACAACAGCTATTAATTTATCGGCAAGTTTGGCCGTATTGGAATTTAAAACATTACTGATCGATGCGGATCCTCAGGCGAATTCTACATCTGGTGTTGGCTTCGACCCACGGAATATTAAAACAGGTATTTACGAATGTATCATCGATGGAATCGAACCTAAAGATATTATTCTACAAACCGAAACACCCAATTTATTTTTACTTCCTGCACACATCGATCTTGTTGGTGCCGAAATTGAAATGATAAATCTTCCCAATCGTGAAAAGATGATGAAGATGGCGCTGGACAAAATAAAAAACGATTATGATTTTATCATTATCGATTGTTCACCTTCACTGGGCTTGATCACTGTAAATGCTTTATCGGCTGCCGACTCTGTTCTTATACCCGTTCAATGTGAATACTTTGCATTGGAAGGCTTAGGAAAATTATTGAATACAATCAAAATCGTTCAAACCCGCTTAAATACAGAACTCGCAATTGAAGGTATTCTATTAACCATGTATGACATGCGCTTGCGTTTGAGCAACCAGGTTGTGGAAGAAGTAAAAACACACTTCCAGCAAATGGTGTTCGATACGATCATTCAACGGAATACAAAATTGGGCGAAGCTCCTAGTTTCGGACAAAGTATTATCATGCACGATGCAAGCGGAAAAGCATCTGTTAACTATTTAAATTTAGCGAGAGAGATCCTGCAAAAAAACGGAAAAACAAGATTGAACGATTCGGAGAAATTCATCAACATGGAAGAGGAAGAAAACTAATTCTATTTTTACTTCAAGGAATCAACACATTTTTTTTAGAATCAAACTTTTTCTAAAATAAACTATTTATAAATTCATTCAGCTAAAAAATGTCAACAAAAAGAAACGCATTGGGAAGAGGATTAAGTGCATTACTTGAAAATGCAAATACCGATATTACAAACAATAAACTGGAAGGTGAAGGCAAAGTTGTAGGCGCTGTCGCAAACATCGAAATTTCAAAAATTGAAACAAACCCGTTTCAACCAAGAACACATTTCGAAACAGATGCTCTGAACGAACTTGCAGGATCAATCAAAGAACATGGTATTATCCAACCGATCACTGTTAGAAAACTGGGATATGATAAATACCAGTTGATCTCAGGTGAAAGACGTTTTCGTGCTTCTCAGTTAGCCGGCTTAACAAGTGTCCCTGCTTATATTCGTATCGCCAACGATCAGGCAATGTTGGAGATGGCCTTGGTCGAAAACATTCAAAGAGAAAATTTAGATGCAATAGAAGTTGCTATCAGCTACAAACGCCTGATTGATGAATGTTCCTTAACACAAGAGCAACTTTCACAAAAAGTTAGCAAGCAACGCTCAACAATTACAAACTATTTACGTCTTTTAAAATTACCTGTTGAGATCCAATTAGCGATTCGAAATGGCGATATATCAATGGGTCACGCACGTGCGTTGATCAGTATTGAAAATGAAGACAAACAATTAGACATTTACAATCAAATTGTATTAAATGATCTTTCTGTCCGCGATGTTGAAGATTTAGCAAGAGGTGTTAAAACAGAAGTTAATTCAAGATCTGGAACGCGTGTTTCGGAAAAAAAATCATCGAAAGCAACACTTTCTGTTGAACAACAAAATACCGTTGAAGACCTTCGTGCTGTTTTTAATACCAAAGTTCAAATAAGCAAAGAGTCGAACGGAAAAGGGAAAATTGTTATTCCTTTTAAATCCGACAACGACCTGAAACGTATATTGGATCTTCTGGATGCCTAAATTGATCATTCATAGCTTCTTAACAAGCAGGTTATTTCAATTAATTATTGGAATAACCTTTTTGCTTTTTTTTACCTTACATATTTCTGCGCAGGTAAAGGATTCAACGCTTGTGACCCTTTCAAAAGATTCACTATTGAAAGATACTTCATCCCTTATCAAAATCAATGTAAAACAAATTCATTCTGCTAAAAAAGCAGCGCTTTTATCTGTTGCTTTTCCTGGAGCAGGACAGATTTATAATAAAAAATACTGGAAACTACCGATCATTTATGCCGGTGCTGCAGGTTTGATTTATTCTTTGCAATTCAATCAATCGCGTTATGTAAAATACAGAAATGCCTATAAATACAGAATTGATAACGATGCCACTACTGTTGATGGTTATGTCGGTATTTATAGCGATGATAATTTAAATACATTGCAGAAATACTATCACCGGTACAGAGACCTCACAGTTATCGGCTTTGCAGCGCTTTATGCGCTTAATATTATCGATGCAAGTGTTGATGCGCACTTATTTACATTTAATGTGAGTGATGACTTATCGTTAAACATTCAACCAACGCTGATTAATACATTAGGATCTTATAAATACACAACAGGTATTAACGTAAGCATGTCATTTCGTTCGAAGCCAAAGGTTTTACACATTAATTAAAATGGATTGCGAACATTTAAATTGGTACATTGAATTCGATTTCTCCGTTTCATTCGAAATGACAAATTGAAAAGGTCGTATTGACAAAGTGAAAAGTCGAAATGACAAAAAAATTAAAGGTTGAGATGATTTAAATTCTCAAGATTATAACAAGAAATAGTTAGAAAAAAATGAATATAGCGCTTATCGGATACGGAAAAATGGGGAAAGAGATTGAACAGATTGCGATCTCACGTGGCCATACTATAGTACTAAAAGTTGATGTTTCCAATGCTAGCTCCTACTCTATTGATGAACTTAGAAAGGCCGATGTCGCGATCGAATTTAGTACTCCTGATGCAGTAATAAATAATATTTACAAGTGTTTTGATGCGAATGTTCCTGCTATAGTTGGTACAACCGGCTGGTTAGATCAATTGGAAGCAATTAAAAAAAACTGCTCAGATAAAAACCAAACTCTTTTTTATACATCAAATTACAGTATCGGTGTAAATTTATTTTTTAAAGTGAATGAATACCTCGCAAAACTAATGAACACCAACCCTGACTACCGCGTTTCGATGGAGGAGATTCATCATGTTCATAAATTAGATGCACCCAGTGGAACGGCTATTTCACTGGCAAATCAAATCATTGAAAATAATACTCAAAAACAAAAATGGGTAAATGCCATTTCGGATACTAAAAACGAACTGGAAATAATTTCAAAACGAGTTGATGAAGTTCCTGGAACTCACACCGTAACATACAGTTCGGCCATTGACGAGATCAGTATCACACATATTGCTCACAATAGAAAAGGATTTGCTCTAGGTGCTGTAATCGCTGCTGAGTGGGTCAAAGATAAAAAAGGGGTTTTCGGAATGAATGACTTACTCAATAATTTGCATTAATTAACATATTCAAAACAATAAAAAACTCGAAATTCGTTTCTTGAACAAACTTTAATAACGCTATTTTAAAACTTTAAAAACTCTTTATGGATACAGCCTATTTAATACTCATTCTTTTTTCAGTTACAACAATCATTGGTCTTTGGAAATTATTTCCCTTAGCCGGAGAGGAAGGATGGAAAGCTTTTGTTCCATTGTATAATTTTATTGTGTGGCTGAAAATAATTAAAAAGCCATGGTGGTGGATTTTTCTGATCATCACTCCGGGTATTAATTTCTTAATGGTGGCAATCATGTTCCTTCATACAGCAAAGGTTTTCAACAAACGCTCAAATCAGGAAAAAGCCATCGCATTAATAGCTGGATATTTTTACTTTCCATACATTGGCTTTCAAAAAGAAACAGCATATGTCGGCCAGGAAGACATGAGTAAAAAGAAACCGTCAATTGCACGAGAATGGACGGAAGCAATTGTGTTTGCTGTAATTGCGGCAACGGTCATCAGGACTTTCTTTTTTGAGGCATTTACTATCCCTACTTCTTCTCTAGAAAAATCAATGATGGTGGGCGATTATTTATTTGTAAGTAAGGTAAGTTATGGAGCTAAAATCCCCAATACCCCTTTATCCTTTCCTTTTGTTCACCATACAATGCCGGGAACGACAGCTACTAAATCTTATTTAGAATGGTTTAAACTTCCTTATTTCCGTCTTCCCGGATTTGGATCCGTAAAAAACAACGACATTGTTGTATTCAATTATCCCGACGGCGATACCGTTGCACTGAATTATCAAAACCAAAGCTATTATCAATTATGTAGGGATAATAATTTTTCAAGTTTATATTCTAAACCAAGTGCGCAGATAAAAGTAGCTGAAGAAAACGGACAAGAGGTACTTGCTCCTATTGGTGAAGTAGTAGCCCGACCAGTTGATAAACGAGAGAACTATGTGAAACGTTGTGTTGCTATTGCTGGTGATAAATTTGAGATCAAAGATGCGGAAGTTTATATCAACGATAAACATGTTGAAACACCCGAACACGCTCAATATCATTATTTCGTAAAAACAAAAGGTTTTGTGTTTGGTGAGTATAATTATGCTGCTCAGAACTTTGTTCCTAACCTTAGGTTGCTGGATAAATTTGACATTTATATTGATGAAATGGGAATAAAAAATATTTCAGGTGACACCATTGAATACCTTATCAACATGCCTGCTGCAACCGTCAAAAAAGTAAAAGCACTTTCAAATATCATTTCTGTAGAAAAAGAGATCACACCAAAAGGTGAATACCAAAGCAGAATTTTCCCACATGCTCCTTCTATCCCCTGGAACAACGATAATTTCGGTCCCTTCGTAATTCCGAAAGAAAATACAACGGTCTCTTTAGATACCACAAATATACACTTGTACGAACGTATCATTGTTAATTATGAATTGAACACACTGGAAATAAAAGGAGACAAAATATGCATCAATGGCATAGAAACAAAGACCTATACATTTAAAATGGATTATTATTTTATGATGGGTGATAACCGTCAAAACTCCGCAGATTCCCGTTATTGGGGAGTTGTGCCTGATGACCATATTGTTGGAAAACCGGTTTTTGTTTGGATGAGTATTAAAGATCCGGCGAAAAATCCTGTATCTGGAAGTATCGGATTAATAAAATCATTCACAGAAGATTCTAAAAAGGGTAGATTCAGATGGGAACGCTTCTTCTGCTTTGTCACTGAAGATGGATTGTCCCGTTCATACAGAGTGCATTTCCTTATACTAGTTTTAGGAATTTCCGGCTTTGTTTATTTCAAAAATAAACGTGCTGCAAAAAAAATAAAAAAAT
>CAMCYR010000038.1 GCA_945885475.1 Chitinophaga pinensis | reverse complement strand
GAATCATTTACTAAATTTGCACCAAAGTTAGTTGAGTTACCAGCTACACCTACTGCAGGAGAAGTAGATAAAGCATTTCCATAATCATATAACGTTTTTCCGCTAGCAATCCAAATCATCGCGTCAGCACCATAATAACCTTGCAAACGAGTTTTTCCTCTTCTGAATTCTTTACCTAATCCAACTGCGATTTTAGTGTTACGTACTTTAAATTTATCTTCAACCATTGAAGGAACTGCAGGATAAACTGGAGCTGTTGTAACTGTTGCATCAGCAATCATAGCTTTAGTTGTTTCGTTAGTAAAACCAATGCGAACTAAAACTCTGTATGCACTTTTCTCATCGATGAATTTTTTTCCGATGATTGTTTGATCAGTGTTTAACCAATTTGTTCCTGGAGCGCTGTTTGCAGTACTTCCATTAAAAGCATTACCTACATAGTTAAAGATAGGAGTTGCATCCATAGAAATAGCCCAATCTTCTGCTTCTGGCAAAATTGGTTCACCTTTTTTTGATGTTAAGTCTTGAGCAAAAGCACCTGTTACGCCAAATGCTAGAGCAATTACTAGTACTGATTTTTTCATGTTTGTTTTGTTTTAGTTTAAATTTAATAATTGAAAAATTTTAAAAATTCAATAGGACAAAGGTAATGATTATTTACAAAGTAACAAGTTGTTAACATTATCTTTGTTTTGAACACACAATTGTTAATAACCCTAATCGCCCCAATCCTTATTCTCGAGCAAAGGAACAAATTTAAATTCCCCATATTCAACCATTTCAAACTTCTTTGGGGCAATTTTCTTGATCATCGTCATGATCTGAACCTTATCTCCCAATGGAATAATCATGATTCCTCCTACTTTCAACTGTTCCAGAAGCGCATCTGGAACGATTGGTGCACCAGCAGTAATTATGATCTTGTCAAATGGAGCAAAAATGGGTAATCCTTTATATCCATCACCGTAAAAGAACTTAGGATTATAACCAATGGAAGGTAAAAATGTTTTCGTAAGATCAAAAAGAGTCTTTTGGCGCTCTATTGTGAATACTTTTACCCCCATTTCCAACAAAACACTGGTTTGATAACCCGATCCCGTTCCGATCTCCAACACTTTTTCTCCCTTTTTTAACTCTAAAAGCTCTGTTTGGAAGGCAACGGTGTGCGGACGAGAAATCGTTTGCCCTGCTCCTATTGGAAAAGCGATATCTTCATACGCTCGTTCTATAAAGGAACTATTAAGAAATAAATGACGGGGAACAGTTTCTATAGCCCTTAACACCTCTTCGTTTTCTATCCCCTTTTCTTTTAAAAGTCCCGCCAATTGTCTTCGCAAACCTTTATGCCTATATGTATCGTTCACCATCTTTTGTATATTGAGCACGAAATTAACAATTGTATACTTATAATTAAGAGTATTTTTTCAAGAACCGATTGTGGAAAAAAGTATTTTTGTCAGAAATCAATGCATCTATGATAAAAATTGGAGTATTAGGAGCCGGACATCTTGGCAAAATTCACATACGTTTATTAAAAGAGATCGACAAATATGAACTGATTGGCTTTTATGATGCCAATCCCGATGCTGCTAAGGCTGTGGAAGAGGAATTTGGCATCAAAGCATTCAACTCTATCGAGAGCTTAGTAGAGCTTGTGGATGCTGTCGATATCGTAACACCTACAATCACTCATTATGATTGTGCATCAAAAGCCATCAAAAGCTCAAAACATATTTTTATTGAAAAACCGGTTACAAATACGATTGAAGAAGCAAAAAGTCTGATCGGTCTATCAAAGGAGGCAAATGTAAAAGTTCAGGTCGGACATGTGGAGCGCTTTAACCCCGCTTTTATTGCTGCCCGAGATTATTGCTCCAGTCCAATGTTCATTGAAACTCACCGTTTGGCACAATTCAACCCAAGGGGAACAGATGTTTCTGTCGTATTGGATCTGATGATCCACGACATCGACATTATCCTGAGTGTTGTAAAATCAAACATTAAACGAATCAGCGCGAGTGGCGTTGCCGTTGTGAGTGAAAGTCCGGATATCGCAAATGCCCGTATCGAATTTGATAATGGATGTGTTGCAAACCTTACTGCCAGCAGAATTTCAATGAAAAACATGCGTAAATCCCGCTTTTTTCAAAAAGACGCCTACATTTCAGTTGATTTTTTAGATAAAAAAGTTGATGTGATCCGCCTAAACGATGTGGTCGGAGAGGCTGATCCTTTAGCAGTAACAATTGACCTCGGAAACGGGAAAGGTTCAAAGCAGATTTATTTCGAAAATCCGGGAATTTCACCAACCAACGCAATAAAAATGGAACTAGAAGCGTTTGCTGATTCTATAATCAGCAACACAACACCTTTGGTAAGTATTGATGATGGATATAAAGCATTGGATGTAGCCTATAAAATTATCGAGAAAATGAAGCTTACATCCAACTATAAAGAGGAAGAAGGAATTCCAAACAAGTAAAAAATGAATAAACGATACCCTTATAGCTTAGTAAGCCTGTTTGCCCTCATTTTCATGAGCTCTTGCGAGTTGTATAATCCGGCAGAGCCAACTCCTGCCTATATTCATATTGATAAGTTTATTCTCAATACGGCCTATTTGACCGAAGGTTCAAACTCACATAAAATTACCGATGCCTGGGTATATATCGATGATCAACTATTAGGTTGTTTTGAATTGCCGGCAACTTTCCCTGTGATTGCCGAAGGAACGCATTCTGTAAAGATTAGACCCGGTATAAAGGTAAATGGAATTGCCGCAACAAGATCGCCTTACCCCTTCTATTCAAAACACGAACAATTGGTTGATTTTCAAGCTGGTACAACAGTTACATTAACTCCTTCTGTAAGTTATTTAGCAACAACCCGTTTTGCTTTTTTAGAAGATTTTGAAGGTGCTGGCGTAACCATTGCTGCTACTTCTAACTCGGATACAAGCTTTCAGGAAATTTACTCCATTACGCCAGATCCTAATGTATTCGAAGGTACAAGCAGCGGTGTTGCCTATATTGATGCCACTAGGACTTTTTTTGAATGTGCAACCGTTGCAAAATATCCATTGCCAATCAACGGATCCTACGTTTTTCTTGAATTCAACTATAAATGTAATTATGAATTTACCGTGAGTGTAATTGCTTACGGAACAAGTTCATCAGCTCAATATACTGCGCTGAACCTCAATCCAAGTAGTAACTGGAATAAGGCGTATATTTACCTAACACCAAATGTTAGTGGCGCCTTTACAGCAGTGGACTATAAAATTGCATGGGGAATGCTTAACTCTTCAGGAACTGACAGTGCCGCTCTGCTTCTCGATAACATAAAACTTGTTTACTAGTCGAATCGTTTTAAATTAGTCGTTTTATGGTCTAGCGCTCACAAAATTTAATAATAACAGGATGCAGATTTCGGACATAGTGCTTATGGCCTAAAGATAACTTAGCAGTTTATGAATAAAAAATTACAAGTTTTTAAATACCTTTTTGCCGATATTTCAGCCGCAATGCTCGCTTGGGCAATCTTCTTTTCCTTCCGGAAACTTTACATTGAAACCGCAAAATTTGGTACGCCCGTCCCGTTAGTTTACGACCGTCAATACTACTGGGGACTACTTTTTATTCCCTTCTTTTGGATCTTAATGTATTATCTAACAGGAACTTATAAAGATATTTACCGTAAATCAAGGTTAAAAGAAATCGGACAAACACTTTTGCTCTCCATAATTGGCGTATTGTTCATCTTTTTTGCTGTTCTGCTGGATGATCAGATCGGATCTTATAGAAACTACTACCAAAGTATCATCACCCTGTTTCTTTTGCATTTTGGCTTTACTGCATTTTTCAGAGTTATCCTCTCAAGTATTACCAATAAAAGCATTCATAATAGAAAAATCGGATTCAATACCCTCTTGGTTGGCAGCAATGAAAATGCACTGAAACTCTATACCGAAATGGAGAATCAAAGCAAATCGTCGGGCAATAAATTTGAAGGATTTGTTCATATTGATAATAAGAACGGCTTCTCTAAAGAGTTAAATAAAAGCTTACCTCACTTAGGGGAACTATCTGATCTTAAAGATATTATATTAAAATACGAAATCGAGGAAGTGATCATTGCCATCGAATCGTTCGAACACGAAAACATTGGCAAAATTGTAAATGAATTAGACTACCGCGGTATCATCATAAAAGTGATTCCCGACATGTACGATATCCTTTCCGGCTCCGTTAAAATGACCTCTATCTTCGGAGCTCCCCTCATTGAGATCTCCAGAGAAATTATGCCGACCTGGGAACAATCATTGAAACGAATACTGGACATAAGTATTTCCATTATCGTATTGACACTTTTCAGCTGGGTATATTTTATTTTAGCCTTGGCTGTAAAACTTTCCTCAAAGGGTCCCATCTTTTATAGTCACGAACGTATCGGATGGCATGGCAAACCATTCATGATCCATAAGTTCAGATCCATGTTTACTGATGCCGAAAAAGCTGGTCCGGCTCTTTCCAGTAAACTCGACCCCCGCATTACTCCTTTGGGACGATTTCTTAGGAAGGTTCGCCTAGATGAGATCCCCCAATTCTACAATGTTCTAATTGGTGAAATGAGCATCGTTGGTCCGCGTCCCGAAAGGCAATTTTTTATTGACCAAATTGTATTAAAAGCACCACACTATAAACATTTACATAAAGTCCGTCCGGGAATCACTTCATGGGGACAAGTAAAATACGGTTATGCCGAAAATGTAGATGAAATGGTTCAACGTCTGAAATACGATATTATCTACATCGAAAACATGTCTATTGCGGTTGATATCAAAATATTGATCTATACTGCACTTATCGTAATTCAGGGAAGAGGAAAGTAAGATAAAAGTTCAAAGTTTGAAAGTTGGAAGTTGGGCTTTGTTTTAAATTTAAACTTCATAACTTTGAACTTTAAACTTTGAACTAAAAAACATGAAAAACATCGCAGTAATAGGATCAGGAACAATGGGCAACGGAATTGCTCATACCTTTGCTCAATTTGGTTATAATGTAGCTCTCATAGACATTTCGCAACCTGCTTTAGATAAGGCCATTGCAACGATCTCAAAAAATCTAGATCGTATTGTTGCAAAGGGCAGCATCACCGAAGCGGATAAAGCGGCAACTTTAAAAAACATTAGCACATTCACCGTTATGGCGGATGGCGTTAAAAGTGCGGATCTGGTTGTTGAAGCTGCTACAGAAAATGTTGAGATCAAACTGAATATCTTCAGAGAGCTTGACAAGATCTGTCCTCCGAATACAATTTTGGCAAGTAATACCTCTTCGATCTCCATCACAAAAATTGGTGCTGTTACGAAACGTCCAGATAAAGTGATCGGAATGCATTTCATGAATCCGGTTCCCGTAATGAAGCTTGTTGAGGTGATCCGCGGCTATTCTACCTCAGATGCGGTTTGTAGCCTTATCATGGAAACATCAAAGAAACTAAACAAAGTTCCAACCGAAGTAAACGATTATCCAGGCTTTGTGGCCAACAAAATATTAATGCCGATGATCAATGAAGCGATCATCACGCTGCATGAAGGTACAGCAGGTGTTGAAGAAATTGATACCGTTATGAAATTAGGAATGGCACACCCGATGGGACCGCTTCAATTAGCTGATTTTATCGGATTAGATGTTTGTCTTTCTATCCTAAAAGTATTACAGGACGGTTATGGAAATCCAAAATACGCTCCTTGTCCCCTTTTAGTGAACATGGTTACAGCTGGACATTTAGGTATAAAATCTGGACAAGGTTTTTATTCCTGGGGACACGGCACAAAAGACCTGATTGTTGCTGATGGATTTAAGAAGAAGGAAATGGTGTAAAGGAAATTATAGATTATAGATTGTGATTAAAAAGAGTTTCGGTTACGGAGCTCTTTTTAATTTAAGATCGTCATTGCGAGGTACGAAGCAATCTCTCATAAGGAGAAAACAGCTTTAATCAGGTAAAGATTGCTTCCCGCTTCTACTTCAACACAGAACTCGCAATGACGTACTAAAAACCATTACCATTATTAGCTCCCAATCTGTGTACTAATACGAATAAGCATTCTAAAAAAACTAAAACAGAGGTTCCACATTAGAAGTTTGGAATTTTGATATAGGTGCCAAAAATAGTTGGTAAAAACACATAAAAGCCATATTGATATTGAGTTTGATTAAAGCTAATTGAAAGTCGTTTCAACTAAGGTCTTTCGGTCCCTCAGTTATGGAAAGCTCATTTCAAAACTGTCCATCCTCAATCATCCGAATTGCCAGTTCAATATTTTTTTCTTCACCTTCGGCATCGTAATCCGATTTCAAACTGGAGTTAAAAACAATGGCAACACCCTGCCACATCGCAGCAGAAAAGGAACCCCGCATATTTTTTACAATATCATAGGTCGTTTTACCTGTTTCTCTATCGATTAGTTTTATTAAGATTCTACCTTGATTCACCGACAGATTTTTTAATTCTTGACTGAATTCTTTTTTTAACTGTTTTTCAGCCAATTTCATAAATGCTTTTTTACCACTTTCGCTTGGAATGGTAGCTAATACTCTGTCGTATTCTTTTAATTTTGCAGATGCCAGAATAGCATAAGGGTAAACTTTTTTTACATTGTATTTCAATCTATCCCAAGCCGCTTTTTGCCTGTAATTTTTAAAAACACGATCGGCACTGCAGGTAACAACACCTAATTTCGCGTACGGAATTGTATCTCCTTCATAATAAACAGTCTCTACTAAGGTTCCTATAATTTCAGGAACAGCCGGCTTAAGGGTTGTATTCGTCTGCGTCATCCCGGCGAACGGAATAAAGAAAAAAAGTAAGAATAGGAGAATTCTTGTTGCCATTTTAGGCTGTATTTGTTTCTATAACGAGTAAGGATGCTAAAAGTTGCATATCTAGTATGATTATTTGTAAACTAAACCGTGCTTGTTAACAATAAACACGTCACATCACTCTCCATGAACCATTCCATAAAAACGTCCATAGGAGTTACGAAGCAATCGAAACTTTTTCTATCATCTTCCTATCAGATTGATTTCAATCGGTCTCAATAAATATTCGCAAAAACAATTATCTATTCGATTTCCATTTCGAAACGCTCTGCCCTTCTTCCGGCTTTTGAGTAAACGTTTTTGCTGAACTCATCAATTTTGCAGCAAATAAAGCAGCAATAAGAGCCTCATCTTCATTTGTTTCAGCAAGCATTTCAGGCGAATAATGAAATTTGATGAAGTGTGTATCAAAATTTCCGGAGGTAAATGCATTGTGCTTCAACACAAACTTACAAAAGCTCAACGTAGTTTCCACGCCTACAATCTTATAATCATCAATTGCGCGGATCATTCGATTGATGGCTTCTTCACGGTCTTTTCCATGTGTAACCAACTTGGCAATCATTGGATCATAATAAATAGGAATATCCATTCCCTCTTCAAATCCATCATCCACACGAACACCCAAGCCTTGGGGACGCTTGTACGTAACTAATTTTCCAATATCCGGTAAAAAATTATTTGTAGGATCTTCTGCATATACACGTACTTCAAGACTGTGTCCATTAATTTTTAAGTCTTCCTGTGTGAAGGCTAATTTTTCCCCTCTAGCAATTTTGATTTGTTCTTTCACAAGATCCAAACCTGTGATCATTTCGGTAACGGGGTGTTCCACCTGCAAACGGGTATTCATTTCCAAAAAGTAGAAGTTCTTATTTTCATCCAATAAAAACTCCACTGTACCTGCACCCACATAATCGCATGCTTTACCAACATTTACGGCACATTCACCCATTGCTTTCCGGATTTCAGGAGTAAGAACGGAAGAAGGTGCTTCTTCAATCACTTTCTGGTGGCGTCTTTGAATGGAACATTCGCGCTCAAATAAGTAAACGATATTACCACGTGTGTCACCAAGAATCTGGATTTCAATATGACGAGGTCCGGCAACATACCGTTCTATAAAAACAGAGCCATCACCAAAAGCAGAGGTCGCTTCACTCACTGCCATTTTCATTTGCTCCTCAAACTCTTCAATCACTTCAACGATACGCATTCCCTTTCCGCCACCACCTGCACTTGCTTTTATCAAAAGCGGAAATCCGGTTGCAAGTGCTACTTCTTTTCCTTCTTCAACAGTCGAAATAGCACCTTCAGAGCCGGGCACCATTGGTATTTTATATTTTTTAACTGCCGCTTTCGCAGATAACTTATCCCCCATCATATTCATTGCTTCCGCTGAGGGGCCGATGAATGTGATACCTGCTTTTTTTACTTTTCGGGCAAATTCGGCGTTTTCAGAAAGGAAACCATATCCGGGATGGATACCATCCACATTTAGTTTTTTACATACTTCAATAATATTATCGCCAAGCAAATACGATTGGTTTGATGGCGGAGGCCCAATGCATACAGCCTCATCAGCATATTTTACAAAAGGAGCATTTCTATCCGCTTCGGAATAGATGGCTACCGTTTGAATACCCATTTCTCTGCAAGAGCGCATTACCCTTAATGCAATCTCTCCTCTGTTGGCAACTAGTATTTTGTTCATAAAATGTTGATTATTAAACAGTGTATTTGCCTTTCAAAAAAATATATTTGTACAGGATCAATCATCTTCATTTGAAGTAGTACAAACCTAATAACAAAGTTTTTATTGCGCTTGAATATTTAAACGCAATATCAACAAATTATCATCCCAATAAAAAGCGTATTATTTTAAAAAAAAGAATAGTTGTCTAATTTTTCTCTTTCAGTTACGAATAGGAAGTCTTAGAGATTTTTAATGCTCACAAAAAACGATTATAAAAAAGCAACATGCAGCACATACCTAATCAACCCGATTCAGCGCTATTATTGGAGCTTGTGCGCATGAAAATGCCTTTTGGCCGTTACAAGAATACTATTTTATGCGATCTGCCCGTTTCCTATTTGGAATGGTTTCAGCGCAAAGGTTTTCCGGATGGCAAATTGGGAATACTTTTACAAACCCTTTATGAAATTAAATTGAATGGCTTGGAAGGCCTATTAAAACCTATCAAGAATATGAAAGTTGGTTAAGTGATTTTTCCTCTTTTTAGATGATCATCACAATATCTCTTTCTGTATGTCAAAAAACATTCAAAGATCTATTTTTAGTATGGTCACCGCTTTGTTATAATTATTAATTTTACAAAATGAATAAAATCAGCCATCTATTTTTAGCCCTATTTCTCTTCTTTTCAAAGTTTATGTTTGCTCAGGAAACTACGGAGAGCGAAACGACTGAAACGCCAGGAAAACAGCACCCATTTAAAATTGGATTTTATGTGGGTTCCTATTTTGCAAATAAATACACAGCCGGTGTTTATGATGGTTATGGCTTTGATATGGATGGTGTGAGAATTACTAATTTCGAGGAGAGCTGGATGAATAACAAGATCATGAACCAATATGGAGGTAAAACTGGAAATGGACAGATAGATCAAATTGCACAAGCGCTGAATGTAAATCCAGGTGAATGGAAATTTGATAAAAGCGATATGCCCACTGACATGCGCTATACAGTATCCTTTTTATTCGGATTACAATGCAGATACTCGGTAGATAATAAAAATGCCATTTCCTTAAATGTGAATGCTTCCAAATTAAATGTTTCCGGACACTTCACGATCACTTCAACAGTAATACCTACAGGATCTTCCCTGATAAACAAAAGCATACAAACGTTTGGAATTAAGGGCGGTGAACAACGTTTAATGATTCAGATTGGATACAACAGGTTGTTTGGCGACAATGAAACAATCAATTTCTTTGCAGAAGGAGGCTTAAACATGACCTATTCTCAATTCGATAAAAACGAGATCCTTATTAATAATCTGAAGATTGATTTAACCGAATTCTATGATTACCAGGGAATTCAGGCAGGTTTTACGAGACTCCCAAGAGGAATGGGTTTTGGAGTGTATGCCGGTTTGGGTATCAATATTGCGATGGGTGAAAAATTTACGATTCAATTAATTTACAGTCCTTCGTATGAGGGAATTAAGATCGGAGATAATCCAAAATTGAAATGGCAGAATTCTGTTGGACTAAGAGCCTATTATAATTTCTAGATTTTCGCCAAATACTTTTTTGCCTTCACTTTAAAAAACTCATCTTCAATTGTAAAATCTTTCCGTGAAGGAAATTTCACTGTTGCTTCGAAATAAATTTTCGCTAATTTTTTCTGATTGTTTTCATACAAGGCTTCCGCATAATAAAAATTACAACCAACATTGGTAGGGAAATATCCAAGTGCATGTTTCATAACAGAAACTGCTCTGTCTTTATCGGGCCATGTTAAAAGCAAAGGAACATAGGGTGTTTTATAGTTTAATCCAGCATCAAATTTCCATCCGCCTCCTTCATTATACATCGAATCTGTAAGAATTAGCATCTTGGTATGATAAAGCAATTTTGCCATTACACCATCATCAATACTTTTCATCACTCCGTTTATCTCAGCTAATAAAGCAATTGCGGAGGTGAGTTCAAAACGAATTTTCCCGTCTTTCGGAAACATCTTCAGCAAATAGTTCCCTAATTCTATTGTTTTAGAATACACTACTTTTTTATCCTTATCATTGAAATAGACAAATCGACCTTTAAAATTGAGGCATTGCAAATAATATCCACCAGCAACCTGCATATTTTTATTCTGTTTCAGCTGCGCATCGAAAATAAGAATTGCCTTATCCACATTAATTGCATTCGCTTGCAGGCCTTTTGCATTTTCTGAACGGGCATTAAAATAATTAATACCTGTTTGAAGATCATCATAGACCGCAAAAAAAGAAGACAATAGTACAATAAGTTTAATCATCACTATTAGATAGAATCACGGTTTGTTTTGAAGGTACAATCTACGAAAAAAAAAATTGAAAAAATAGTAATGATTTTTATCGTTAAGAATAAATCAGAAATGATAGTTTAAAATCAGAAAAATGCCGTTCGAATCAAATCATTCGCGTTCGCTTCATCAGATAAGGCATCAACACCTGATCAAAGCCTTCATTGATATCTGCTTCTACAAAATCAATTTTATATTGACCGCATTTAAGCATTAATTCTTTTTTGTATTCTGCCATTTGGCTGAGGTAGGACTCTTTTATTTCATTTGGGTGCAACTTGATCTCTTCTCCCGTTTCCATATCAACGAATCGATAAGGACGGTTTTCAAAATCAAATTCCATTTCTTTTTTCTTATCTATTACATGAAACAAAATAACTTCATGTTTATTGTGTTTCAAATGTTGCAAAGCAGAAAACAATTCGTCTGCATTCGCCTTTGAATCCATCATATCACTGAAGATCATTACTAAGGATCGTTTGTGAATACTTTCAGCAATCTGATGCAATGCTGTGATGGCAGATGTTTTTTTATGCTCGTTCACATCATGAAGCTGAATACGTTTTTCCAATTCATGATATAATATTTTATGATGCAATGAACTGGATTTGGCAGGAGTGTGCACTTCCACCGTCTCAGAAAAAACACTCAAACCGACAGCGTCCCGCTGACGTTTTAACAACTCTATCATCGCGGCAGCGCAATAAACAGAAAAGGTAATCTTATTTTGTTTCAGTTCTTTTCCATCGGGCATTGGAAAATACATGGATGAAGAATCATCTATTATGAGTTGACAACGAAGATTGGTTTCTTCCTCGTAACGTTTAATAAAAAGCTTATCAGTGCGGCCGTATAATTTCCAATCAATGTGTTTGGTCGATTCACCTTTGTTGTACAAACGATGTTCGGCAAATTCAACACTAAAGCCATGAAACGGACTTTTATGCAAACCCGTAATAAAACCTTCCACCACCTGTTTTGCTATTAGCTCCAGGTTTGAAAATTGACGAATTTGTTGTTGATCTATAAAATCCAAAGTTTAAAGTTTGAAAGTTTAAAGTTATTTTAAACGTTATGAAATCGAAAATTATTTTAATTGAGCTCAAGCTAAAAGTAAAACAGTAGGCTTCTCACCTACTGCTAACTTTGAACTTTAAACTTTTTAACCCTTAACTAAAGTAACGCTTTAAGTTTTGCATCCAAAACAGATTTAGGAACGGCTCCAACTTGTTTGTCTACAACCTCACCACCTTTAAAGAAAAGGATTGTAGGAATGTTACGGATACCAAACATTGCAGAAATATTTGCGTTATTGTCAACGTTTACTTTACCTACAACAGCTGTATCTGCGTAGTCTTTTGATAATTCTTCAACAACAGGACCAACCATACGACAAGGTCCGCACCATTCAGCCCAAAAGTCAAGTAATACCGGTTTTGTTGATTTTGCTACTAACTCATCAAAGTTAGCGTCTGTGATTTCTAAAGCCATTTTTTTTAAAATTTAAATTATGAGTGATAAATAGTGATTTTCAATTGAACCCTAAAGATAAAATTGTATTTCAACATAGGCAAACGATTTGCCAAATTGTTTTTAATGACAGGCTGTCATTTTTTGTTAATTTATGCAAAAAAGGTATCTTTCGGGAATAAATAAAGCCAGCATTCGTTACATATAACGATAAGGGAATAACAATATACTTTTATATGATCATTACGCCAATTTATAAGACATACATTTTTGCAATTTGCATCTTTTTCTCCTTCATATACAGCATAAGTTCATTCGCTCAAACCAGAATAGAAGGAACTGTTACCCATAATGGTAAGCCGCTTCAGGGAGCGGATGTACTTATTATAAATAGCGCCGGAACAGAAAAAGTACTGACAACGAACTCATCAGGAGCATACAACTATAATTTCCCGCCAAACGAGGAATATGACATATCTATCTCAAAAGTAGGCTTCACACAATTTCAGATCATTTATTCGACAATGGGTTTGACAAGTGAGGCTGCCAAAAAGTTAAAAAGCACATCTAAACCAGTTAGTGAATTGTTTGAACTTCCTTCCGATCAGGCAACGATTTTAAAATTAAATGCAATACTTGATAAACCATTATTAAGCTATTACTTTAATTCGGAAAAAAATACGATCGATTCGGATGAAAATCTGGAACAATCCTTAACTCAGAGTTTAGCAAAAGTTGCAAAATTATCAGGAACACAATCGTCTACAATAGAAACAAATTATAAAATCGCATTGGCTAAAGGTGATGCAGCATTGCAGGCTAAAAATTACGATCTGGCAAAGTCTGCCTATAACGACGCACTTGCAGCAAAACCTAGCGAAAAATATCCTGAAACAAAACTTGCGGATATAGACAAAGCGATTGCAGCTGCTGAAGCAAAAGAAAAAACCGATGCTGCTGAAAAAGAGCGCTTAGCAAAAGAAAAGGCATTGGCCGATGCTGCCGCGAAAGACAAAGCTGAAAAAGATAAAGAATTGGCTGCTGCTGCTGCAAAAGAAAAAGCAGACAAGGATAAAGCATTAGCGGCTTCCGCGGCTGAAAAGGCGGCGGCTGAGCTTGCTGAAAGAAACAAATTAGCGAAAGATAAAGCTGACAAAGATAAAGCGGCTGCCGATGCTGCAGAAGCGGAACGATTGGCAAAAGAAAAAGAAAAAGCAGATGCCATCGCGAAGGCCAAAGCAGCTAAGGAATTAGCCGATAAGGAATTGGCGGAGAAAGCGGCGGTCGAGCTTGCTGAAAAAAATAAATTAGCGAAAGAAAAAGCTGACAAAGATAAAGCGGCTGCCGATGCTGCAGAAGCCGAACGATTGGCAAAAGAAAAAGAAAAAGCAGATGCCATTGCGAAGGCCAAAGCAGCTAAAGAATTAGCCGATAAGGAATTAGCCGATAAAGCGGCAGCCGAGCTTGCTGAAAAAAATAAATTAGCGAAAGAGAAAGCCGAGAAAGACAAAGCAGCTGCCGATGCTGCAGAAGCCGAACGATTGGCAAAAGAAAAAGAAAAAGCAGATGCCATCGCAAAAGCCAAAGCAGATGCCGAGAAAGCGCTTGCTGAACAAGCCGAAAAAGAAAGAATTGCAAAAGAGAATGAATTAAAATTAGTGCAAGCTAAATATGATAATGCGATTGCCAAAGGTGACTCTTGCGTGAAGGTAAAAAGTTATGATATGGCTAAAACTAGTTATACAAGTGCTGCGTCTCTGAAGCCCAAAGAAACGATTCCTGCCATAAAAATAAAAGAAGTGGATGCGTTAATCGAGACAGAGAAGCGTTCGCTTTATACAAATGAATTAGCAAAAAAATATCCCCAAGGCGTTACAGAAGAAAAAGTAAAAGAAGGAAATGCTAATATTACCAAACGAATTGTTGTAAGAGGGAATACAGGTAATTTATATATCAAAAAGGAAACGGGTTTCGGAGCAACATACTACTTTAAGGATGGTGCGAGCATTACAGAGACGGAGTTTATTAAGAACACGGAAGGCCTGAAATAGAATTTTGTTTCATCTATGCTCTTCCCAAACATCATCCCTAGAGTGTTCTGTTTTTTGTTCGACAGAATGTAAACACAGGCATTGTTAAGATTCCTATTTTACTACGCTTGTATTTCTAGTTGGCGGGTCACTTGCAGTGGCGAGGGATGACGGTTACGAAAAGAATTTCTCTCCGATCATGACACTAATTAAAATACTAATTCAACTTATACTCTAATCCATTTTCCTTTAAGAGATTTAACAGATCATTATTCGGATTTAATTTTATTTTTTTTGAAGGCATAACCACTGCAATATTTTCTTCTGTATCGTATACTCTGAAATGCAATGCGCAGTTGCGGGGTTCTGAAGCACTGTTTTTATTGATGATATCGTTCAGTTTATCCATAAATTCATCATTCAATTCTTTTAAAGAAACATTCACAGTAATGCTTCTCGCCATTTTATCTCTCAACTCCGATAACAGTTGAATGTTGCTTACTTTATATTCGTAATTCCCGGTATTTCTGAAGCGCTCTGCAATTTTCCCTTTCACAAACAGAAATAAACCGTTTACCATGTATTGCTTGAACTTCACGTAATCCTCACCAAAAAATGCCATTTCGGACGATTCATTATAATCTTCAATCGTGATCTTACCCCAAGGATTTCCGTTTTTTGTAACACCATTGTGCACATTTGTTACGATGCCGCCCAATGTCAATTCTTTATTTTTATGTTCTTCGATCTTTTTAATGTCTGCTAACGTATGCGGACAAAAATTATCCATTTCTAACTTATAAGTATCCAATGGATGTCCGGATATAAAAAATCCAACAACATCTTTTTCATTTTTTAATTGTTCTAAATTGCTCCACGCTTCACAAACAGGCACTTTAGGTTCAGGCATGTCAACAGATGAATCTTCTCCAAACAAGGATACCTGCGCTGAATTCTCCCCTTCCTGATGAGAACTTCCATAACGAATTACACGTTCTAAAAAATTCCCATTATCGTTTCCTTCCGTAAAAAAATAAGTAGCACGGTGAATCTCGAATGAATCTAAACCACCTGCATTTGCTAAACTTTCAAATGTTTTTTTATTCGCTGCCCGTAAATTAATTCTTCTAACAAAATCAAAAATCGTTTTATACGGACCGTTTGCAGCACGTTCCTCCACAATTGAAATAACCGCTGCTTCTCCTACTCCTTTCACAGCGCCCATTCCAAAACGAATTTGTCCGCTTTTATTTACAGCAAATGCATACGCGCTTTCATTTACATCCGGACCAAGAACAGGAACACCCATTCTACGGCACTCATCCATAAAGAACGTTATCTTATCGATGTTACTCAAATTATGCGTCAATACAGACGACATATATTCACCGGGGTAATGTGCTTTCAGATATGCCGTTTGAAAAGCAACCAAAGCGTAGCAGGTTGAATGTGACTTATTAAACGCATACTGCGCAAATTTCTCCCAATCGGTCCATATTTTTTCAAGTTTATCAGAAGGTAAACCTTTTTCGGCTGCACCCTCCATAAACTTACTCTTCATTTTATTTAATGTATAAATATCTTTCTTACCCATTGCTTTTCGCAACACATCGGCATCCCCTTTTGAAAAGCCAGCCAATTTTTGCGACAACAACATTACCTGCTCTTGGTAAACAGTGATGCCATAGGTATCCGAAAGGTATTCTTCCATCTCCGGTAAATCATATACGATGGCTTCTCTTCCATGCTTACGAGCAATAAAGTTGGGAATGTATTCAATCGGGCCCGGACGATACAAGGCATTCATGGCGATGAGATCTGCAAACTTATCCGGCTTTAAATTGATCAGATGTTTTTGCATCCCAGCACTTTCAAATTGAAAAGTACCATTGGTGTCGCCATGTTGATATAACTCAAATGTTTTCAGATCATCAAGCGGAATTGCATCGATATCAATAGACACACCATGATTTTCTTTAATCAGCTTCAAGGCATCACGAATGATCGTTAGCGTTTTCAATCCTAAAAAGTCCATCTTGATTACACCGGCATCTTCAATTACTCTTCCATCATATTGCGTGATCAACAAATTGGATTCTTTGGAAGTAGAAACAGGAATAAGATCGGTAAGATCCATCGGCGCAATGATGATACCCGCTGCGTGAATTCCTGTTCCACGAACAGAACCTTCCAGTATCAGGGCCTCTTTCAGCACACGGGATTGCATATCGTCACCTGCCAGGATGGCGCGTAATCTTTTTACATCCTCTAAATCTTCTTTGGTAAGTCCTTCTTTTTCCTCCAAACTTGCTTCACCGGTCATTGGCGCTTTCAACACTCGCTTCAACTCAATACCTGGTTTATCAGGTACCATTTTCGCAAGCATGTTTGATTCCTGCAAAGGAAGATCCAATACGCGTGCAACGTCTTTGATACTCATCTTTGCAGCCATTGTACCGTAGGTAACAATTTGTGCTACTTGATTTTTCCCATATTTATCAACCACATAATCGATCACTTTCTGACGACCTTCATCATCAAAATCCGTATCAATATCGGGCATTGACTTACGGTCGGGATTCAGGAAACGTTCGAAAAGTAAATTGTACTTGATCGGATCTATGTTCGTAATTCCAATACAAAAAGCAACTGCAGAACCGGCTGCAGAACCACGGCCAGGACCGATTAACACACCGATATCGCGGCCAGCCTTAATGAAATCGGCCACAATAAGGAAATAACCTGCAAAGCCCATTGTTTTGATTGTGAACAATTCAAAGTTCAATCGCTCTTCCACTTCAGGAGTAATTTCTATATAACGTGCTTTCGCACCTTTATACGTTAGGTCGTATAAATAATCATCCTGGTTAGCAAAACCATCCGGAATAACATAGTTCGGCAACATGATGTCCTGCTTCAACTTCAGCGGAACAATCTTATCAACGATCTCATTTGTATTGTCTATCGCTTCTGGCAGATCACTGAAGATCTGCGTCATTTCAGCGGTTGTTTTAAAATAAAACTGATCGTTATAAAAAGCGAAACGTTTTCCTTTTGATGAATTAGAATCGTCATCACCAAAATCTTTCATGATGGGTGTACTTTGTTTTTCACCCGTATTGATACACAATAAAATATCATGCGCATTCGAATCCTGCTGATCCACATAATGGGAATCGTTAGAAGCAATAATTTTTACATTGTATTTTTTTGACCATCTGATAAGGACCTCATTCACTTTATCTTGCTCCGGAATACCATGTCGTTGCAATTCGATATAATAATCTTCAGCAAAAATATCCAACCACCATTTAAATTCCTTCTCCGCTTCCACTTCACCACTCTTAATGATTGCCTTCGGAACAGATGCACCCAAACAACAAGTGGTAGCGATCAATCCTTCGTGGTATTGTAAAATAAGTTCCTTATCTATACGGGGATATTTGCCATATAAACCTTCCATATATCCCAGTGAACAGAGCTTTACAAGGTTTTTATACCCTTGAGGATTTTTCGCCAAAAATAATTGATGATAACGAATGTCTTTATCTTCCTTTGTAAACTGGCGCTTATTGCGATTTTCCACGACATAAAATTCGCAACCGACAATCGGCTTTATCTTATTTGGATTTTCAGGTGTGTTGTATTTTCCTGCTTCGGCAACAAATTTAAAAACACCAAACATGTTACCGTGGTCGGTAATGGCCAATGCCCGCATATTATCATTTACTGCTTTTTTGTAAAGCGAAGAAATATCTGCGGCACCATCTAAAAGTGAAAATTGAGTATGTACGTGTAAATGGGAAAAATTCATTTTATAGTCTTGAGTAATTAGTAATTATTCATTAGTCGTTCATCATTTAGTTAGCAGCATTACTACTTTTTAAAAAAGAGAACAGACCAAAGAATGGCTTGTAAATTTACTCAATAAAACAGTATTTTCAGGGCAGTGTTAATAAGATTGGAAAAGTAGCTAATGAAAGTTGCAAAAGCCTATTCATAAGGCTGGGCATGAATATCGAGCAGTTCTATTTTTTCATAAATTCAAGAATCTGGCCATAAGAAACTTTTCTTGGATTTATATAACTGAATATCATACCTGCATGCCGCTTTCTTGGAACAGTAATTAACTGAGCATCTGATTGATATTTTTTCAACTCAAGTAAAAAAGCATTACTATCATTAACAATTCCCGGATACGTTCGACCTCCCACAAACAGAATAAACGTTGGCATGCCCTCATGTAAATAAAAAAAAGGAGATCCTTTTTTCCATTGATTTTCATCCTTTGTGAAAATAGATCTATAGACATCGTACTTGTATTTTTCTTCTCTTTTTAAATAGGAATACATATCTAAACCAAATGCATCGATCAAAACGCAACCCTTGATCGGATTCTTAATTTTTATTGAATCGAAATACGTTTTATCAGTAGCGATAAGCGCTGCAAGGTGCCCTCCGGCAGAATGTCCTGAAACATAAATTTTATTTGTATCACCGCCAAAAGAAGAAATATTTTCTTTTACCCATTTTAAAGATTGAGCAGCATCCATAGCCATTGCGGGATAAGTAACAGTAGGATATTTATGGTAATCGATTACAACAGCCACTATTCCCTTTTTAGCCATTCCTTTTCCAAAGAATCGGTACATGGATTTATTTCCGGTTGTCCAGTTTCCGCCATGTATAAACACCAATACATTTTTAGTATCGATTGTTTTTCGCTTGGGCGAGTAAACATTTAACGTAAGTGCTTGATCCTTGCTATAACTAATATTTTTTGCCTGACGCACATATAAACCGGCACAACTACTGAACAGTATGGTGCATAAAGAAAAAAGAAAAATTATCCGAAACATACGCGTGTGAAGCAAGTACATAAACTGCAATATGCTTAACAATCGGAATCTCATACTATTTTGTACACGCATCTAAAGAATACTATATTTGGATTGACATCATTAAATTTAACAACAAAAGCAAAAAACCTCCATGCATGTTGCAAGGAGGTTTTTTGATATTAGATCCTTACTGCTTTCCTAGTAAGGATTGAATACGGTTGTATCTTTTCGTTCCATTGGACGGAAACTCAATACAGGCATATCACTTTCGTTTATGAGACGTTGCGCTACAGTTCCGATAAAAAATTCTTTCATACTTAATTCCGCTTTGGTCATGATCAGGATCAAATCAGCTTCAACTTCATGTCCATAATCCATAACCATTTGAGGTATATCAGTCCCGCGTAATGTTTTGATAGTACAACGTACATCCTGATCTTTAATATATTTCCAAACCTGATTAGAATATGAAATCAATTTATTTTCAGCTTCTTCATCTTTTTGAGTCAGAATAGAGATGACGCGTATATCAGCATTAAATATTTTAGCTAATTCAACTGCTTTATTAACTTTTTCACGTGTTTCTTTTGTTAAATCCAAAGGAAGTAAGATCGTTTTGCAACCATCACGGTGAACTTTTCCGCGGATAGTAATAACAGGATGCTTGGATTCACGCACCATTTTGAATGCATTTTGTCCTATAATTTTGCTTAATGATATTTTTGAAGAAAGTCCGATCATCACAAACAAAGGGTTGATTACATCTGCCACTTTATTGATCTCTTCGTAAACATTTCCTTTGCGCACCATTGTTTCAACCTGTTGCCCTGATTTTAAAGAAGCTTCTTTAGCCAATTCATCAAGCATTTTTTGAGCGAAAGGAGGATTCCCTTCATCAACGCTTAATAAAATGATCTTCGAATTGGTTAATCGCGCAAGATTGTATGATTGGCTTAAAGCAATAACTGTTTGCTCAGTGGAATCGATGGGAACTAAAATTGAATTTGTAGTTGCTGACATAAATTGTAGTATAGTATATTTTTATTATTTGCAAAATTACAAAATAAATCGGGAGAACGAAATTTTAACACTAAATTTATGGTTTTTATCTTCGTATTTCGACAATCAATAGAATGCAGATGAGTTGCATAAACAAAGAGTTGCTCGCAGAAGCAAAGCAAAAAAAACTGTAATAAATTTGAGAAAACTTTTATTCTTATAAAACTGGAGTTTTTAGTGAAAACAACATTAATCATTTCGACCAATTAAAATCCAATTTTATTAATCTTTCGGACACGAAAGATGATTATTTAGAAGTTAAAAGGACAAAAATGCATTAAATCTTTGCCGACTAAATAAAAATACGTACTTTTGCTGTCCCAAATTTTTTTTTGGGAATTAATATTAATCATTTAAACAAAAAACAATGCCAGCAAAAATTAGATTACAACGCCAAGGTAAAAAGGCTTCTGCTTTTTTCCACATTGTAATTGCGGATGGTCGTGCACCTCGAGACGGAAAGTTTATTGAGAAAATTGGTACGTACAACCCAACTACAAACCCAGCAACAATTAACCTTGATAATGATAAAGCATTAGCATGGTTAAATAAAGGTGCTCAACCGACAGATACTTGTCGTGCAATCCTTTCATACAAAGGAGTTATGTTCAAGAACCACTTACAAGGTGGTGTTACTAAAGGTGCATTAACACAAGAGCAAGCAGATGCAAAATATGCAATGTGGATCGCTGAAAAAGAAACAAAGGTTACAGGTAAAGTTGACAAATTAGCAAACGCTAAGAAAGATGCTTACAAAAACCGTATGGCTGCTGAATCTTCTGCAAAAGAAGCAAAAGCAGTAAAAATTACAGCTAAAAATACGCCTCCAGTTGTTGAAGAAGCTGCACCGGTTGTTGAAGAAACTTCAGCTCCTGAAGCAGAAACTCCTCAAGCTGAAGCATAATTCTAGTAATTTATTCATAAGAAGTCCCGCAATTTGCGGGATTTTTTTGTTAGCACACACATGAGCGATAAAAATATATATCCAATCGGGAAGTTTGAATATGGAAATTCCTATTCAGCTGCCGACACATATTTAAACATAAAGGCGATTGAGGAATTGCCTTCATTGCTTAATTCTATTTCGGTAAAATTCATACCCGAACTACTAAAAAAAAGTTATCGGCCAAATGGATGGACTGCACAACAAATCTTCCATCACATAGCAGATAGTCATTCCAACGCACTCACCCGCGTCAAATTAGCTCTTACAGAGCACAATCCGGTTATAAAGCCTTATGATCAGGATGCATGGGCTCTTTTGGCTGACGTTGAAAATACAGCAATCGAAGTTTCGTTAAAAATGACAGAAGCGATACACATCAGGTGGGTTGCTGTTTTAAATGCAATGTCCGAAGCGGATTTTTCAAAAAAATACATTCACCCTGAATACAATAAAGAAGTGCGTCTTGATGAATTTGTTGCATTGTATGCCTGGCATGGCAAACATCATTGCGGACAATTAAATACGATAATAAATAATGGATAAAAAGAATTGTTTTAATTTAGGCTATATAGCCAGAAGAGTCGGAAATCATGGTGAATTGGGGTTTGTACTCGATGTTGATGACGGGAGCAGATATAATAAACTGGAATCGATCTTCATTGAACTCAACAATTCACTTGTGCCTTTCTTTATTAAACGAATTCAGGTGAAAGGATGCAACGCTACTGTTAGTTTAGAAGGTATTGATTCTATCGACCGTGCGGAAGAACTTCTAAAAAAATCACTATACCTTCCTTTGACGGCCCTTCCTCCTCTCAAAGGAAAAAAATTCTATATCCACGAATTGGCAGGATTTACGGCCATAGATAAAAACTTTGGGGAGATCGGCAAGATCACCGAAGTATTAGACTTTCCACAGCAAACAATTCTTCAGATCAAAAGGGGCGAAAATGAAATTTTAATTCCTGCAAAAGAAGAATTCATTATCGCAATTAACCGCGACACAAAAACCATTGAACTCGATGCACCAGAGGGTTTGATAGACATATACATCTCAAAAAAAGAAATAGACGAATCTGAGCGGGAAACAGACGAGGAATAGTTTAAAGGTACGTTATGCATTTTGTTCGGGAAATTTTCAAAATAAAGTCAATTGACAAAAAGCATTTGCCGCATGAAAGCAAACAAAAAATATAACTGATTCAAAAGATTTCAAGAATCAGAAAGTTTAAACCGTTGCATTGTTTTTTACAAAAAATAGTTTAACTTTATATAGTTTTAAAAAACGCTGATTAAATCAAACTGTTTTCTACTCTTTTATGTCGAATCAACTATTCGCTTTTAAACAGTTCAGTATTTTACAAGATAAGTGCGCTATGAAAGTGGGCACAGATGCTGTTTTATTAGGTTCCTGGGTGAATGCTTCCAATGCAAAAACAATCTTAGATATCGGCACAGGCACAGGCATAATAGCGCTTATGCTGGCTCAAAAATCTCCCGCTCGCATTGATGCAATTGACATTGATTCGAATGCATTTATACAGGCAGCAGAAAACGTAAATCAATGTACCTGGAAAGATCGGATTGATGTTCACCACATTTCCTTGCAGCAGTTCATAAAAGAATCCGATCATAAATATGATCTGATTGTTAGTAATCCACCTTATTTTATTGACTCATCAAAGGCTTCAGAAGAATCAAGAACGAATGCAAGGCATACCGACCAACTACCATTTAAGGATCTGTTGGATGGCGTTTTGAAATTGCTAAATCCGAATGGTAAATTTTATGTGATACTCCCGACGAAAGAAGCAGAATTTTTCAGAGAAGAGGCAGAAAAAAATAAATTATTTCTGACAAAATTAACGCGAATCATTACACGGGCAGATAAACCTGAAAAAAGATTAATGATGCGCTACGAATTTATCCAACGTACTTTTTCTGAAAGTTCGATCACCATCGAAAAAGATGAAAGACATTCCTACACGGATGAATATAAAGAGTTGACGAAAGATTACTACCTGGCGTTTTAAGCTATCTTCCATCATCATCTCTTTCCTTTTAAAACAGATTCCTTTCCTAAAGAATAAAGAATCAACTCTCCTTCTCTTCAAACTTCAGCCCTAATGTCTCTAACTCTGCTAATACCGGCTCATATATTTCTTTGATAGTAGGAATCACAACTCCACGAGCGCTGATCTTTCCTTGCAACATCAATTTCGCGGTAATTGCAAGCGGCAAGCCAACCGTTTTTGCCATTGCTGTATATATTTGATCTTCGCCCTTTACAACAAGTGAAGAAACGATTTTCTTGTTTTTCCCGTTCAATGAATACTCAAACTGGTGTTGCATCACGACCATATCTTTATCCTGTTCCTTCAACAACCATTTTTCTTCTAAGAGATCCTGTAGAATTTGTGCTGGACTTGCATCTGCCAAACGGATTTTCCGATCGCCAAAAACTCCCAGCCATTCAATCTTATTCAAGACATCCGCATCCATTTCGTTGCCCATAAAAGAAATCAACTTATCTTTCGTAGAGGCACTGCCCCTTGGTAAAAAAGCGTCAAGCAATTGTTTATATGTTAATGTTTCTGATGCTTCAATTTTATAAGTATCATCTGTCAAACCTAGTTTCACGAACACATTCCATGCTTTGCAATACCCGGGCATACGAAGTGTTCCACGTAGCATTGTTGGGATTTTTTCAAGGTTATAAATTTTCCGGTACGACAACGAATCACGGTTGGCATACGCATCAAATTCTCCGCAACCATCAACTTCAACCGTGCAAATCTGAGTGAACAATCGATTATACGGGATGTATTTATACTCTCCGTCTTCCATAAATTGCGCAGTTCCTTGTCCTGCTAATATCACATTACGTGGATTCCACGAAAACTTGTACCCCCAAGGATTATCATTACTTTCGGGTGCAACCAATCCGCCGCAAAAAGAATGAAAAGATGTTAGTTCAGCACCTTGAGCATGAATGTGGTCGATCACTTTCATCGCAGAAGCATGATCAATTCCGGGATCCAAACCCACTTCATTCATAAGAATAATTCCGGAGGCTTTTGCCGCTGCATCCAATTCCCTCATTTCCTTTGAAACATAAGAGGCAGTTGCTAAGTGCTTTTTGAAACGTACACAATCCTTTGCAACATTCATGTGCATAAATGCAGGAAGCATAGAGATCACAATATCCGCACGTTTAATTTCCTCTTCGCGCTGAACATCATTATTGATGTCAAATTGTAATGCTCGTGCATTTGCATGTCCCGCTGTTTTTTGTAAAACAAGATCAAGTGAAACATCACCGATTGTGACATTCCAGTTTTCTTTAACAGAATGATTCAACAAGTATTTTATCAGGGATGATGCGGATCGACCTGCGCCAATTACCAATATATTTTTCATAAAAATCCGGAATTTATTGCGAAGATAACAAGAGTCTGTTGAAAATATGAAAAATAGAATTAAACATTTAGTATATATAAAATCTCCATATTCGGTAAATATATTTTTTCGATAGTAAATCAGGACGAACCGCACTTGATAAAACCAGCATTTACAATAGACAATAGGTTATTTCATGAAAATATCGGCCACCTGCCTAACAGCTTTAATAAACCGAGAAAGTTGAAATTCAGATTATTTTCGGACATTTGCTCCGCATTGGCATAAGATTTGAAAATGCTGTTTTAAAATACAAAAAAATAAAGCCTTATGAAAACAATTTTTACTTCATTCATTCTTTCGGTATTATTTATCCAGGGTATGAAAGCGCAGAACAACAACCTGATCATTTATTCGCAGGAAGGATTACAATTCACTGTTATATTAAATGGCATCCGTCAGAATCCGAAGCCGGAAACAAATGTTAAGATTACCGGATTGAATGCACCCAACTACCAGGTGAAAATTATTTTCGCCAACAACTCGTTAGAAATTGATCAAAATGCATATTTGATGGATGGTGGTGTCACAACAACCAACACGGAATATACATACGGAATCATTAATGTAAAAGGAAAGTATAAATTACGCTACAGAAGTGCTGCACCGATTGCAGGATCTAACCCGGAAAGCAATCCTGAACAAACTGTTGTAATTTACAGCCCAGTGAATACAGTGGGTGCAACCAGTACCACAACAAATACAAGCACCAACACGACCAGCACGGTTGGAAATACTCCCGCCGGAAACGGAGCAACAGTTGGAATTACATTAAACGGAGTTGGAGTAGGAATGAATGTGAATGTTAGCGCTGATACCGAAATGTCTACGACCACAACAACCACTACAACATCATCAACCACTTCATCAAGTGGAACAAACAACAATAATTCAACCTATGTATTACAGGGTTATAATGGAATATATGGCTGTCCAGCACCAATGAGCGGTTCTGATTTCCAAACCGCTAAAAACTCAATTGCATCAAAAGGATTTGACGAAAGCCGATTGATTCTTGCGAAACAGATCATCGGGAGCAACTGTTTGTTATGTAAACAAATAAAAGAATTAATGGAACTCATGAGTTTTGAAGAAACGAAATTAGAGCTTGCAAAATTTGCATGGCACCACAACCTTGATAAAGGAAATTACTATCAGTTGAATGATGCATTTGGTTTTGAATCATCAATCGAAGAGTTAAATAAGTATACACAATCGCACTAGATCAATTTTAAATAAAAAGACGTGTCAAAATCCTACTCGTTATCGGGACGTTGACACGTCTTTTTTTTGTACCTTTACAAAATGAAAAAACGCTTTTTAGTATTCAGTGGATTTTCGGGTGCAATAGGTGTTGCTTTAGGCGCAATGGCTGCACATTTTCTGAAATCTAAATTAGAAACTGGCTTAATAACAGAAGACAATCTTCAGGCATTTGAAACGGCAGCAAAATACCAACTCTTTCATAGTATAGCTCTTCTTGTATTAGCAGCCTTCATCGATCATTTCAACGAGAAACTGATCGCGAAAGCGGGCTATTGTTTCATGGCTGGCATTGTTCTTTTTTCTGGCTCCTTGTATTTGTTGACAACAGCAAAATTGATGGGACTTTCAGACATGCGCTGGCTTGGACCAATCACTCCGATTGGAGGCTTATTTTTAATCACAGGTTGGCTTTTGATCGCTTATGCTGGCTTAAAAAAAAAATAAGTACTTCTTATTAATCAAATAATCTATTTTAAAATGAGCAACTACTCCAGCTATCAGATAATGATGCGAAAAATAGCCGACATTCAATATGCCTCCGCTGTTTTAAACTGGGATCAGGAATCATATATGCCTCCCAAAGGAGCTACTTTCCGTGCACAGCAATTATCTACCTTGGCAGGAATAGGTCATGAACTTGCCACCTCGAAAGAATTAGGGGAATTACTGAATAAATTATCTGAGGATACAAGCCTTTCTGAAAAAGAAAAAAGGAACATCAGTCAATCGTTGAAAAGTTTCAACGATAATAAAAAATACAGTACAGAATTTGTTCAACTATTAAGCAAAACGATTTCAGAAACTTTTCAGGCTTGGCAAAAAGCAAAAGCAGATAATAATTTTGCGCTCTATGCTCCTCACCTCGAAAAATTAGTGAAACTAAAACGCGAGGAATGTAAGTTATTGGGCGATTTTGTTCATCCATACGATGCCTTACTGAATCAATATGAGCCGGGATCAAAAACTGCTGACCTGGAAGTTCTATTCACTGATGTTAGGGAACAATTGGTAGCATTTGTTAAAAAAATTGCTGAAAAGCCTCAAAATGAGGATGCTTTCATGTATTTATATTATGACAAGCAGCAACAGTGGGACTTTGGTTTGGATCTGTTGAAACAGATGGGCTACGATTTTGAAAGCGGACGCCAGGATGAATCTTCCCACCCTTTCACAACGAATTTCAGTCCTGAAGATGTACGTGTAACCACACGTATTAATGTAAATGATATCAATGAAATGATCTGGAGCTGCATACATGAAGGAGGTCATGCATTATACGAACAAGGCCTGCCTTCAGAAGAATATGGCTTGCCATCAAGCGAATACGTTTCATTAGGAATTCATGAATCACAATCTCGACTATGGGAAAACAATGTGGGGCGAAGTTTACTCTATTGGAAAGCAAATTATCCGAAATTAAAGAATGCTTTTCCCGAAAACTTGAAATCGGTAAGCGTGGAGGATTTTTACAAGGCGATGAACATCGTTAAACCTTCGCTCATAAGAACTTCCGCAGATGAACTCACGTATCATTTTCACGTTTTGATTCGTTTTGAAATTGAAAAAGCATTGATCGAAGGACTACTTGAAGTAAACGAACTGCCGGCTTATTGGAATCAGAAGTACAAAGAATATTTAGGAATAGAAGTACCAAACGATGCCTCCGGTGTGCTTCAGGATATTCACTGGAGTCATGGTAGTTTCGGATATTTCCCCACCTATTCATTAGGAAGTTTTTATGCCGCACAATTTTTTGTGCAGGCAAAAATAGAAATTAATGGATTGGAAGCCGAAATTGAAAAAGGAAATATGAAACCACTGTTAGATTGGCTGAGAGAAAAGGTACACCGCCATGGAAAATATTACTCAGCAGAGGAACTCTGCATTGCAATTAGTGGAGAAAAGTTAAATTTCAAGTACTTTATGGACTATGCAACCAAGAAATACAGCAAATTATATGATTTGTAGGCATTTTTTCTCCTTTTTGCTTTTTAAAACTCAATTATTTATTAACACTCTTTTGCTACTAAACCGTTTACGTAAATAGTTTAAAACACTAAAAAAGAAACAATTAACCCTAATAAAAACAAAGTCGATTTTTAGTTTAAAAAAAAAATCCTGACCCAAAAACCAATTTTGATAGTCTAATTTTTGTTACTTTTGAGTTTTCATTTTAATAAATAACAAAAATAAAAAATCATAAAAATGAACGAATTCGGAATAAAAGGTAAACATTCAAGTATAGCAAATTTAGGACTTGAAAATGTATCCGCAGCTTATTGGAATTTAAATGCAGCGGAACTTGTAGAAGAAACATTAGTAAGAGGTGAAGGTGTTTTAACCGACACGGGAGCATTAGCTGTTGATACTGGTGAATTTACGGGACGATCTCCCAAAGATAAATTTGTAGTGGAAGATGCGAAAACAAAAGATACGATCTGGTGGGGTGATGTAAATTTCAAATTCGATGCAGAAAAATTCGATATTGTCTACAATCGTGTATGTGCCTATTTGTCGGGCAAAGAAGTTTATGTTCGTGATTCTTATGCTTGCGCTGATCCAAAATACCGCCTGAATATCCGTGTGGTTACTGAATACCCTTGGTCAAACTTATTTGCGAATAACCTGTTCTTGCGTCCTACTCATGACGAGATCATGCTTTTCGATCCTGAATGGACAATCATCTGTGCACCAGGTTTTAGAGCAAAGCCAGAAATTGACGGAACACGTCAACACAATTTCACGATCATGAACATGACTAAAAAGATCATTTTGATCGGTGGTTCAGGGTATACCGGTGAAATTAAAAAAGGAATTTTCTCATTATTGAATTATATATTACCACACGAAAAAGGTGTTTTATCAATGCATTGCTCTGCAAACATTGGTAAAGATGGCGACACGGCCATTTTCTTCGGATTATCAGGAACAGGAAAAACAACCTTGTCTGCCGATCCTAACCGCGGATTAATTGGTGATGATGAGCATGGATGGAGCGATACCGGAGTCTTCAATTTTGAAGGTGGATGCTATGCGAAATGTGTGGATCTGACGAAAGAAAAGGAACCAGAAATTTTCGGAGCAGTTAAATTTGGAGCATTGCTTGAAAATATCGAAAATTATGAAAATACGGCTACTGTCGACTTTTCAAATATCTCCAAAACAGAAAATACGCGTGTTGGTTACCCAATTCATTTTATCGAAAACGCAGTTGAACCATCTGTAGGAAATATCCCAAAAAATATTTTCTTCCTTACTTGCGATGCGTATGGCGTTTTGCCCCCGATCTCTAAATTAACAACCGGACAAGCTATGTATCATTTTATATCAGGATATACCGCGAAAGTAGCAGGAACGGAAATGGGAATAACAGAGCCTACATTAACTTTCTCCGCTTGTTTCGGAAAAGTTTTCTTGCCTTTGCATCCAACTAAATATGCAGAGTTGTTAGGTAAAAAACTAAAAGAGAACAATGTAAATGTTTGGTTAGTAAATACCGGTTGGTCCGGTGGTGCTTTTGGAGTTGGCAGTCGTATGAAATTGTCTTACACCCGCTCAATGATCACCGCAGCTTTAACCGGAAAACTAAACGGCATCAAATACGAAACACTGCCTGTGTTTGGTCTGGAGATGCCAACTGAATGTCCGGATGTTCCTGCAGAAATATTAAACCCTCGTAAAACATGGAAAGATAAAGAAGCGTATGATGCAACTGCCAGCAAATTAGCGACTTCATTCACTAAGAATTTTGAGCAATATGCAAGCGCTGCTAACGAAGAGATATTAGCTGCCGCTCCAAAAGCTTCTGTTAATGCTTAGTTTGATACTCCATTAGATTATTTTAATTCCCCCTTTGAAAAAGGGGGCTAGGGGGATTTCTTCGGATGTTTGTCACAGAAACAAATCAATTCCCTCTTTGAAAAGAGGGTTAGGGAGATTGATGCGAATTTTTGTTACAGAAACAAATCAATTCCCGCTTTGAAAATGCGGCTAGCGGGATTTCTTCACATGTTTGTCACAGAAACAAATCAATTCTCCCTTTGAAAATGGGGCTAGCGGGATTTCTTCAAATGTTTGTTACAGAAACAAATCAATTCCCTCTTTGAAAAGAGGATGTTAGCGGGATTTCTTCAAATGTTT
>CAMCYR010000037.1 GCA_945885475.1 Chitinophaga pinensis | reverse complement strand
TAGATGATTTGTTTAATTTAGAAATTACATCTGTGTATCAATTAGATTTTGAAGATGCTGCGCAAAAAAAATCAGTTAGCGATTATTTAGCTGATGGAAAAGTAGCCCGCTTTGTATTTAATTACCGTGCCGATTACGAAGGTGCTGATGCTATTTTAATTGCTAATGCGGATGGTATTTTTGTATTAACTGGTCGCATCATTGATTTTCCATATTTAGAAAATAAATTAGCGCCAATAGCTGCAACCTTAGTTGAGGAAACAGTTGAAGAAGAAGAAGGAATGGATTTTGGAATGTTATAAAAAATAAAAGCGATGTCAAGACAAATAAATTTAGCAGATAACAAAGGCCGTAATGCCGAAGTGATTTTTAAAAGTTTCACAAAAAAACCATTAGTAAAAACAGTAACACCAAAAGGTGAGGCAACGCAAACTGTGCGCGTGTTAAAATCAGTTGCTCAAAATTCATATGAACATTTGCTTAAAGCAAAAGGAGGCGATGAGGGTGTTGCACAAGCGTTAATAACTTCTGATCCCGAGTTTGATGTGTCAATGACCGGCCTTTTTGTCGATGAAACAAGCAAAGTATATATCAATGCAGATTTGAAGCCTGTCTTTAGAATTCAGAAAACAGAAGCCGTTTATTTACCGGATGGTTCATTAAAAGAAGAACGAACTCCCAAAGAAACCATTGCAAATATTTTAGCGGAACATCCCATAAAACCTGCTGGGAAATTATTGCCTAAAAAGGAAGTTTATAACAAATTTGTTTTTTCAAAAAAATATCAGCTAACCCATATCAATGGGCTAACATTCGATTTTTTATATGAAATGGCGCAAGAATTGCAAGAAAAAGAGTCAATGATGATGTTAGCAGGAGGAGTAAAGGGCAATGAACCATTGGTGTTTCAGGATGGCGGAAAAACCTATCGCGCCTTTTTAGAAGGCAGAGTAAAAGATAAATCCTATATTTTATTGATTCATTTGTCGAATTTGGAATTAAAAGGAATATAGAAATGCGTTGGGTTGGTTTTGAAATTTTTTAATGCTTAATACTATTAGCGCGTACAATGAAACATGCGGATAAAGAGCAAATATAGCATTTTTAAAAAAGCTTTTTAAAAAACAAGTAAACTTATGGCAATAGTGCAAAATTATACCGTACAAAGGTTTATAGCAAAAGCGAATTCATTGAAAGTGGTATTTGTTTTTTTTAAAGTAATTTTTATTACAAATATCAATGCACAAGTTTTAAACGTCGACAGAGAGAATGGGCAAGATTCGATTAAAAAGAACGTAATGGCTTCTATTGCTTTCTCCTTTTCAAGCGACAAACAAAAGAATAGGTTTATCGAATTTTCCAATATAAATGAACTTGATTATTTTCTCAAAAACAAGTACCTCTTTTTACTAATAAATGAGGCCGATATTTCATATAATGGCAAAAAGGCCATCGAAAACAATGGATATGTACAAGTTCGTTTTCGTGATAACGACAGCCGAAAAATTTCTCCTGACGCATATTGTCAATTCCAATGGAATGGTATTTTAGGAATGGAAAACAGATCACTTGCTGGTATGAATGCGCGCTTCTTATTTGTTGAAAAAAATAAATCTGACCTTTTTATTAGTGTCGGCACTTTTTATGAAATTGAAAAATGGAATTCTGGCTTGTCCTCCTATAATTACCAAAATGATTCAAAAATAGTAGTTAATCGTGAAATGTTTCGCCTAAATTTGGTTGTGAAATCTGCTTTTAAAATGGGGAATAAAATAGATTTTGCAGCAACGAGTTATGTGCAATTCCCAATAAATTCAAACTTTTTAAAACCACGATGGACGTTTGATTCCAATCTTTATTTCGAAATTACAAAACATGTTAATTTTTTAATTCATTATGATCATAGTTTTGATGAATATAGGGCTCTACCAATTGACTCTTTTTATTATGCGGTTAATTTAGGTGTGCAGGTTAAAATTTGATGTTTTCAGTTGATGTATATTTATCTATCAAAATTTCTATTTCTTTTTTGTGTTTAAATATTTGTTCGGCTTCCCATTTATCATTTTCATAACTTTCAAACATTATAAGTCGTTTCAAACTTGACATATCATTTTTAAATCTCTTCTTTTTATCGCTTGGGTTTTCTTTGTTACCTGCTGAATTTTGTGAAGTTGAAATCAGACATAAATTTCCAATACCATTCAGTTCATCCGAAGGTATAATTATGGAACTTGGATTGCTTTGTGCTGCAAGATGTTCTTTAGAATTGAGTTGTCTAAATTTGAACGAATAAAACAATCCCCTCCGATAAAAGATTTTCTTTTTTAAGTTGTTTACTTTATTAGTATTATCATCCACATACGTCTCTATTCCTTTGATATCTTCAGAGTACAATTTCCATAGCAAAAAATCAATGAAGTAAAGGTTGAAAATACTAATATTTGGATAGGATAAATTTTCTTTTTTGAATTTATCTTTTGCAATATTCCACACTTTATTGGTGTATTTATCAATTTCAAAATCCGTATTCTTCAAAATTTCTTGTAACCAATTATTGTAAGTGTTTGTAGAATCAGAATAATAAAGCATTACTTGAAGTTTTACTAATTCGTCATCGTTTTTGTTTGGCTGACTGAAAGTTTTTACATTAGTTTCAAAATCGGTGTTTAACTTTTTTATTCCCCAATTTTGCTTACTTTCATCTGCATCTGCCAAATCTTGCTTAATAATAAATTTATCGAATAAAACTCTGTATTTCAATAAGTCAAAAATAAACTCAATCGGATCGGGGTTTATATCGCTAAATTGTTCCAAAAGTTTTTTATCATCAAGTGAAACTTCAACGTTCTTGATTTTCAATACTTGCAACAGAAAATTCGGGAAGTCAATAAGTGATTTATATTTGTCTTTAATATATTTTATTTCCTCGGGAAAATCAGTGTCAATTTTATGGTTTTTAATAATATCAGCCAGCGACGATTCAATATGCTCATTGTTGTTTTCGTCAATAGAAATTTCCTCAAACTTTTTTGCAATTAATTCACAATCTTTGGTAAACAGCTTTTCTCTATTTTTAGTTTCAAAATTCAAAAACACATAATTCGTCATATCTGCGCACGCATCCCAAATCTCAGAAAATTTAGCTTGATTTTTTATATCGCTTGTTTTGCCTAATAAAAGAGCTTTTATTATTTCATGTTTTTCGAGCTGTTCTCCGCGATTATTCATTATTTCAAAATAATGATTCAAATCAGTGTCTTCAGGAACCTCTACTCGAAACAATAAAACATTTTCGTAAAAATTATTTGCAAATATTTGAATATTTTTATTTCTTAATTCTTCTTGAATATGCTCAATAGCGACTTTGAAATTCTCTGTTCCCGAAATGCTTAATTCTTCGATTTGCCTTTGAAAATTTATCTTTTCTGCTTTGTACAAATTTTCAATATAATTCTGTACCTTCTTGCGCGAATCAAACTTAAGATTCGGCAGAGGAATCGTATTTTTAATATTTTCCCAATTTTTCAAAACGAGATTTATCAGGGTAATGGTTGTATGCCGTTGTTGTCCATCTATCAATTCAAAACTATCATTTTCTCTTTTGAAACAAACTAATGAACCAATATAATATGACTTTTCTTCGCTATTTTCCAAAGGAAAAAAATCATAAATATCCTTTATTAACTGAGTGATCTCTGCTTTTCCCCATGTGTAATTACGTTGGTAGCGAGGTATGATATAATGATCATTTGCTAATATATTTTTAATGTTTTTTGCCTTATTTTCCATGTTATTCACTAATAAATTTTGCAATTTCATTTATACCATTTACTCTTAATTTTTCTTCTCTAATTTTATATCTTTTATACTGATAATTTTTGAAAGTATCAGGGTTGACAGAATCGTTTATTTTGCTAAAAATTTGTCGTGCAGAACTGTTCTTAATTGTCTCAATTTTAATTGGTATTGAATTGCATCGTATTTCGTAAGCAAGTTTGTAGAATGCTTTGTAGAAATTATCAAAATCATCGACGTAGCCATATTTATCAATAAATGCCATTAAAATATTTTCGTAAACATTTCTTACTTTCCCATCTCCACTTCGCTCCCACCCCAAATAGCCATAGCAATAATCTTTGTAGAATTTTATAAATTCAGGCATTTCTGCCTCTATAGCATCTTCTTTGTTCAGATCAAATAATTTTTCACGTTGTTTAATATAAAAATCAACATATTCAAAAAAGCGTTTACCATTAATTATTGGCAATGTAATTTGAAACGGGAAGGTTTGAGCAATTTGCAGGTTTTTCAGAAATTTATCGTTCTGAGCATTTTCCACAAACCCGTCTAGCATTCGCATTTTACTTTCATAAGGATATTGCTGTTTTTGATGCAATGAAATGCCTTTAAATTCATCAATTTCATCTTTTGTAAAATCATATTTCCATTCATTTTTGCTCCATTTTCGTATTTTAAAAAGATGATTACCTAGTATTGGTTTTAAAGTTCCATTATCAACAGATAATTCCCAACGCTCAACACATTTAATTCTATCATCTTCGCTGTCAAAATCCATTTCCCGCAAATGAAATGCTTTTAATAAGTCATAAGGTTCAAGGGCTTTACCTCTTGCATTTTGAGAGTCGAAAAGTTGAAAAGCCTCGTCTTGTTGAAATACTGTAAAAAGTACAAATTCACATTTATTCAAAATTTTTCTTTTGAAATCAGCTTTTTTCTCCTCGTTCTCTTTAAATTTTGTATCTATCCATTTGTCAATGATGCGGTAATTATAAATAATATTATTCTTGGAGATATTGTGTTTATAATTCTGGTTTAGTAGCAATCCAGAAAAAGTTGTTTCTAATTTTTTTAGTAATAATGAAATAGTTGTTAAACGTTGTTGACCATCAACTAGATTATTTTCTTTGTTTCCATTGTACAAGATAATATTGCCAATGCGATAATCTTTATTTTTAACTATTACGTAGTCGAAAATATCTTCTAGAAGTTGAACTACATTTTTTTCAGTCCATTTATATGGTCGTTGGTAAACTGGAATTATGAGTTCTATTTTTACTAATTCGCTTAGTTTAATGACTTTTTGTTTCGGTATTGTTTCCATATCCTTGCCTTAATTATTATTTAATATCACTCTCGGCGTGACAACTTCTAATATTGCCACCAAATTGTCTATACAATATATATATTCAATAAAAGTTGGATATTTAGTTGAGTAAATTTAAGTTAGTATTGTGAGTTAAACAAATTATTTATTTTGAACGTTAACAGAGTTAACTATAAATATAATTTTAAAAGACGATTTTCCTTATTTTATAATATAACTAAATCATTTCTTAGGCTGCGAAAATATGAATTTTGGTTTTTCATCGTAAAATAAATCAAATTGATTTTTCTTACTAGTTGCAAATTAAAATTCAAAAGGTTTTTTTTATTGTCGGAAAGGAATGTTAACCTGAATCTCTTCGCCGCTAGCTTTTAGAATCATCATTGGTTCTTATAACCGATTGTATTTCATTAGTATCATCGGTGAAGTGCAAAAATCCCTTTCCACGTGCCATTTTGGTATAGAAATCACTCAAACTATTTTGGATGTCATTCACCATATATGTATGTACCCTTTTTCCTCTCTTTCTAGTCCCTCAAAAAACAGTTTTAATTTGCAAGAATCTCTCTAGAATATTGGTAGAGCGAAGCAAATCGACAAAAGAGAAACTTCAAAAATTAGTATTTTATAGTGGTTTAGTCTATGATAAGTAAAAAGGAGCATTTCGAACTCCACAGGAATCCACATTATGGCTGAAATTACTAGTAAAATGAAATGAATTCCAGAAATAAAAAAGGGACTTAACTCTTTTTTTCAAGCTAAGTCCCTTTGTGCGGAGAGGGCGGGATTCGAACCCGCGATACCCTTGCGAGTATACATGCTTTCCAGGCATGCTCGTTCGGCCACTCTGACACCTCTCCGGGTATTCACTGCCGACACTATTAAATTTCAGGATTGCAAATGTAATAAAAGTTTAATGTATAAGTCAGTTGAGCCGAAACTATATTCATAGATTTGTATAAATTTACATGCATATGGAATATAGTATCATCTGTCTGGTTGCATTTTTGGGATCCGGCCTTACGCTTTTCTCCGGATTTGGCCTAGGGACATTGCTTTTGCCTGTATTTGGATTATTTTTTCCAATCGAATTGGCCATCGTTCTAACTGCAATTGTTCACTTTTTAAATAATCTCTTCAAATTGGCATTAGTAGGAAAAAAAGCTGACAAACAGACGATCCTTTCCTTCGGCATACCTTCTATTATTGCAGCATTTGCAGGGGCCTTTGTCCTGCATCAGCTGAGCAGCATGGAACCAGTACTTGAATACAATCTTTTAGGAAAACAGCTCATGATTCTGCCGATAAAACTAAGCATCGCTTTTGTATTGTTCTTTTTCTCTTGTTTTGAAATCATTCCATCCTTAGCAAATTTGCAATTCGATAAAAAATATTTACCGGTAGGTGGACTCTTAAGCGGTTTTTTTGGTGGATTATCAGGAAATCAAGGCGCATTGCGTTCCGCATTTTTGGTGCGATCCGGTCTATCGAAAGAAGCATATATCGCCACAGGGGTTGTGATCGCCTGCCTCGTTGATATTTCACGTTTATCCATCTACTCCAAGCAGATCTTTTTTACAGAGCACACCTTTAATTATCCACTAATCATTAGTGCTACACTTGCTGCATTTGCGGGTGCATTTATCGGAAATAAATTATTGAAAAAAGTAACCATAAAAACCATCCAGATTCTTGTTGCCATCCTGCTATTTATATTTTCAATACTTTTGGGACTGGGAATTATTTAAAATTAAATCAGTATGAAAAAAACGATCTTACTTCTTGCTATTTTATCCGGAAACAACTTTTCCTTTGCTCAGAAACAAAAAATTATTGCTAAAGCTGATGCTAATTGCATGGAAGAAAAATGGACTTTGGAGTTTGAAGATAACTTTGATGGAAACAACCTTGATCTGAACAAATGGAAAAACCGGGAATATTCACAAGGTTCATTTGAGAACGAAGGATCAAGCGAGTATTATACGCTCGACAATATAAAAGTGGAAAATGGAATTTGTAAAATAATTCCAAAAAAAGAAACCATTATAAGAAAAGCTGTTAGCTGGAAAGCCGATAGCCTGATACTGCAAGACGGAAAAATAAATACCAGACAGTACGACTATACTTCCGGGTGGATCGAAACCAAACAATATTTTCATTATGGGAAATTTGAGATCCGATGTAAGATCCCAAAAGGAAAAAGTATGTGGCCGGCATTTTGGATGTACGGTGAAAAAGATCGAATAAACAATGAAATTGACGTGTTTGAATTTTGGAATCCTACCAATTCTTTTGGAAAGTACACTCCGAAAAAACTTTCCAAGATCCATCACATGACAATCCATTACAATAAAAAAATGAGTGGAAAGAAGTATGAAGGAGAAGATTTTTCTCAGGACTTTCATACGTTCACCGTTGTTTGGGATAGCACGAAAATCGAGTGGTTTGTGGATGGACAACTAAAACGAACCAGCACTTACTACCAAACCAAAAGAGGAAAAGATATTGATTGTAAGGATGTGAAGGCAGGAAATACCTATTATTTGAATCCTATTTTTCCAAATGAAAAAATGGCAATTTTGGCAAACCTTGCATTACAATCCGGAAAAAATAGTCCGGATGAAAACACCTTTAACAGTGTTTTTGAAATTGACTATATCCGCTATTACAAAACAATAAAATAGCGGTTTAAAACAAGTAAGTAAAAGAAACGTTTTTATTAGGTCTTGAATTTAAACGGTCATTTCACCACGCAAATCACTCTTTAACATTTTCTCAATTTCTTTTTTATCAGAAGTGGCACCTAAAACAAACATCAGTTTTGCAACTGCTGCTTCAGAAGTAATGTCAAAGCCACCGATCACACCAATTTTTTTTAATGCGGCACTGGTAGCGTATTTCCCTTGCTCCACTTTGCCAGCATTACACTGCGTCACATTCAAAACAACAATTCCTTTTTCAATTGCCCTTTTAATTGCTTCTAGAAACCATTTCTGAGTTGTTGCGTTACCCGATCCAAAGGTTTCAATAATCATTGCTTTCAACCCTTTTGCATTTAGTATTGCTTCCACTACATTTTGGGTAATACCTGGAAACAACTTTAAGATGGCAAGATTCGGATCAAGATTCGTATGAACTTTTAACTTTTTGGTGGTTCGCCTTTTTATTGCCGCCTGATTGTATTTTATATGAACGCCCGCTTCTGCCAATACGGGATAGTTGGCAGAACGAAAAGCCTGAAAATGTTCTGCATTAAATTTATGCGTACGATTCCCTCTGTACAATTGAAATTCAAAATAAATACAAACTTCAGAAACAAGTGGTTTTCCTTTTTCTTTCGCTGCAGCAATTTCAATTGCAGTGATCAGATTTTCTTTCCCGTCAGTGCGGATAACTCCTATTGGCAATTGAGAACCGGTAAGAATTACAGGCTTATTTAAATCCTCCAACATAAAACTTAATGCGGAAGCTGTAAACGACATGGTATCACTACCGTGCAGAACAACAAAGCCATCTACGCTATCGTAATTTTTTTTGATTATGCTTGCAATCTCGACCCAAATTCTAGGATGCATATCACTTGAATCAATGGGCTTATCAAATGATACAGCCGATAAGGCGACATCAAATTTATTCAGCTCAGGAATCTGCTCCGTCAGATGTTTAAAATCGAAAGGCTTTAATTGCCCGGTTTTCGGATCTTGCATCATGCCAATGGTGCCACCTGTATAGATCAATAGTACTTTACTTTTACTCATCAATTCAAATTTAATATTTATTCAAATACATCCGAATGTATCATAGTTTAACAATTAAATACGTCCACAGAATTCTGAGTTGTAACTTCCACTACTTCTTCCAGACTTATATTCTTAATTTCTGCAATTTTTTGCGCTACCACTAATAAATATTCCGGTTGATTTGTTTTTCCCCGGAAAGGAACAGGCGCTAAATAAGGAGCATCTGTTTCTAAAACCAAGTGTTTGAGATCAATTGCTTCTACGACTTTATCCAAGCCTGAATTTTTGAATGTGACAACACCACCAATTCCTAATTTAAAATTTTTCATCTCCACAATTTGTTCTGCCTGTTCAATTGTGCCACTGAAACAATGAAAAATCGCCTTGAGGTGATCATTCTTAAATTCGCTAACGATCTCCATCACTTCATCAAATGAATTTCTGGCATGGATCACATAGGGCAGCTCATGTTTTTTTGCCAGTTGAATCTGCATTCTGAAAGCATCCTGCTGCTGTGCAATAAAGGTTTTATCCCAATAGAGATCAATTCCAATTTCACCAATTGCGACAAACTTGCGTTTGTTTAACCAATATTCAACCACCTGCAATTCCTGCTGATAGTTAGAACCAACAGAACAAGGATGAAGCCCCATCATTGCAAAGCAATTTTCAGGAAACTGTTTCTCAACCAAGAACATTCCCGGAATAGAATCACTATCTACATTCGGCATAAACATGCGGCTTATACCCGAATCGATCGCTTTTTGAATCAGTATTGTCCGCTCGGTATCAAATTCTTTTGAATATAAATGGGTATGCGTATCCGTTAAAATCATAACGACAAAATTACACTTTTCTTACTATTAACGTTCTGAAATAAGCTATTTAGGGGAAAACTTCGGGCAAAGAATAAGTCCAGAATCATCCTTTCATTTTTTACTTTCAAATGTATTTAATATTTATTAGATTTGTTTAATGAATCCAATAGGGAAATCTCTGATTATTGATATCAAACAGGTTACGAAACGCAACCCTGAATAAAAGCGTCCTTCCTTTTCCTCTCTCAAAAAGAGCCCTGTGGCGGCTAATACCACACAATTTACAATTCAACACTTATAATTTTAAAAATGCCAATCTACCATAAATTGGGATCATTCCCCACAAAACGCCATACTCAGTTTGAAAAACAAACTGGCGGTATTTATTACGAACAATTATTCGGGACAGAAGGATTTACCGGACATGCTTCGCTTTTATATCATGTTCATCGCCCGACCCAAGTGAAAGAGATCTTAAGGTCATACGATGTAGCACCTAAGATTGCAATCGGTAAAAACATCAAAGCTCTTTTGCTAAAAGGCTTTGAATTAAAACCTGCTGAAGATTTTCTTGAAAGCCGAAAAGCAATGCTCGTAAACAGCGACTGTATTATTGGTTTAGCTGCACCTCAAAAATCGTTACGCAGCTATTTCTATAAAAATGCGGATGCCGATGAGCTACTTTTTATTCATCGCGGAAAGGGTACATTAAGAACAATGATGGGAAATATCGCTTTTGAATATGGCGATTACCTAATTATTCCAAGAGGAATGATCTACCAAATTGATTTTGATTCAACGGACAACCGGATTTTTTATGTTGAATCACACGCTCCATTTTATACTCCCAAAAGGTATAAAAATGAGTCGGGACAGCTGCTTGAACATGCTCCATTTTGTGAACGTGATTTTAAATTGCCAACTGTTTTGGAAACGTTTGATGAAAAAGGAGATTTCCTTATCAAAATAAAAAAAGAAGGAATGATCCATGAAGTTGTATATGCAAGTCATCCATTTGATGTCATTGGATGGGATGGCTATAACTTTCCATACGGTTTCAGCATCCACAACTTTGAACCAATAACGGGACGTGTGCATCAGCCACCTCCGGTTCATCAAACCTTTGAAACAGCAACATTTGTTGTTTGCTCATTCTGTCCGCGCTTATACGACTACCATCCGAAATCTATTCCTGCTCCGTATAATCATAGCAATATCGACAGTGATGAAGTACTGTATTATGTAGACGGGGATTTTATGAGTAGAAATAATATTGAGCAAGGATACATCACCTTACATCCAAAAGGTATTCCTCACGGACCAGCTCCAGGAGCATACGAGCGGAGTATCGGGCAAACAGAAACTCAGGAACTTGCTGTAATGGTTGATACATTCAAATCATTAATGGTAACAGAAGAAGCGATGGGAATAGATGACGGCAAATATTATAAATCTTGGGTAGAATAATTTGGGGATTTGGAAATGTATCAATTTGAAAATTGCGCATTCCATTAAATTTCATCTTACATCGACTATTAAAATAAAAAAGCAATTATTGTTTCACAAGAAACTTAATTATCGAAATTTCAAATTAACTAATTTTCAAATTAAAATAAAATGGCTAAAGAAGTAAAAAATGTAGAATACGGTTTAGAAAAAATATTTGAAGGAGCACAAGATTTCCTTCCTTTATTGGGAACCGATTATGTAGAATTTTATGTGGGTAATGCAAAACAATCTGCTCACTTTTATAAAACTGCTTTTGGATTTCAATCCCATGCGTATGCAGGACTGGAAACAGGTATAAAGGATAGAACATCCTATGTATTGAAACAGGATAAAATCAGAATCGTTTTAACAACGGCATTGGTGAGCGATTCACCAATAGCAGAACATGTTAAAAAACATGGTGACGGAGTGAAAGTTATTGCACTTTGGGTAGAAGATGCACGCAAATCTTGGGAAGAAACGACCAAACGCGGTGCTAAATCTTTTATGGAACCAACAGTTGAAAAAGATGAACAGGGTGAAGTTGTTCGTGCAGGAATTTATACTTACGGAGAAACTGTTCACATGTTTGTAGAACGTAAAAACTATAAAGGAGAATTTTTACCCGGATTTAAAAAATGGGAAAGTGATTACAATCCTTCTGCTGTAGGATTGAAATTTATTGACCACATGGTAGGAAATGTAGGTTGGAATGAGATGAATGCTACCGTTAAATGGTATGAAGATGTTATGGGTTTCGTGAACTTCCTTTCGTTTGACGACAAACAGATCACTACTGAATATTCGGCTTTGATGAGTAAGGTAATGAGCAATGGAAATGGACGTATCAAATTCCCGATCAATGAACCAGCAGAAGGAAAGAAAAAATCACAAATTGAAGAGTATATTGATTTTTATGAAGGACCCGGGGTGCAGCATTTAGCGCTTGCTTCAGATGATATCATAAAAACGGTAACTGAATTAAGAGCCAGAGGTGTTGAATTTTTGCCCCCACCGCCACAAGCGTATTACGATGAGATCCCGGCACGGTTGGGAGTGCACCGCGATATGATGAAAGAAGATATTAATCATCTTCAGAGATTATCAATTCTTGTGGATGCAGATGAAGATGGTTACTTATTGCAAATTTTTACAAAACCCGTTGAAGACCGACCAACTTTATTTTATGAGATCATTCAACGAATGGGAGCTACAGGATTTGGTGCAGGAAACTTCAAAGCATTGTTCGAATCCATAGAAAGAGAGCAAGCAAAGAGAGGAACTTTGTAATTTTGATTCAACTGATAAATCAAACCCCAATTCGTTTTTTGCGAATTGGGGTTTTTAATTTTCAAAATTCTGAACTTTAATGTCAATGCACTAAACATTGATTCTAATTTTTTTTAATATTTTAAATATAGTCGAACAAAATCGGCTTTAAAGTCAGAAAAAATTTAAAAACAATATTTATGAATTCTTTTATTTAACATTTATTTTTATGTACTTTGCTAATCTAAAAAAACACCAGATGTATAGCCGCTCTATTTTATTGCTGATTGTTGCACTTGCCTTTGCTTCTTGTAAAAGAGAAACCGTGCTTATGGAAGTCAAAGTAAATAACAGGTATTCACTATCAATCCCTGATTATCTGCAGGCATGCGCTGACTTGCACAAAGATGCTTCTATGCAATATCAGAATGTAGAAAAAGACATTTATGTTATGGTGATCGATGAGAAAAAGAAAACTATGCAGGATTATAATTTAGATTATGATATCGACACTTATTTCAACAATATCGTTTCACAAGGTTTTGCTGAAAATATTAAAGATGGAAAAGTGAGCATTCCCGGACGCCAGACCATTTCAGGCAACAAGGCCTTAATCGCCGAAGTAACAGGAAAAATTGAAGAGAACGAAGTGTATTACAAATTGGCGCTCATAGAAACGCCTTACTCGTTTTATCAGATTCTAGCTTGGACCAGCGCAAAAAATAAAGAGAAAGTAGAAGGCGATATTGTGAAGATGATCGAATCCTTTAAGGAGCTTCCGCATCCTGCAGAAGAACTTCCTGAACCTAAACTGAGCGATAGTGTTTCAATCGCTCCGGCATGGTAATAAAAAAGTCCCGATTGAACCGGGACTTTTTTTAACAAAAATATTTTTTTCTATTTCTTCACAGCGATCGCCAGTTCATCCAACTGCGCCTGCGCAATCGGTGATGGTGAATCGATCATCACATCACGACCTGAATTATTTTTAGGGAATGCGATAAAATCTCTGATTGATTCGGATCCGCCAAACAGTGAACACAAACGATCAAACCCTAATGCCAATCCGCCATGCGGAGGAGCACCAAATTCGAATGCGTTCATTAAAAAACCGAATTGTGCCTGCGCTTCTTCTTTGGTAAAGCCCAAAAGATCGAACATCCGTGATTGCAGTTGTTTGTTGAAGATACGGATAGATCCGCCACCTACTTCTACTCCATTGATCACCATGTCGTATGCGTTTGCGCGCACAGCACCAGGATTCGACCCCAACAATTCAATGTCTTCGGGTTTTGGTGACGTGAATGGATGATGCATCGCATGGTAACGTTTTGAATCTTCATCGTATTCCAATAATGGAAAATCAAGGACCCAATGGCAAGCAAACGTATTTTTATCGCGCAAGCCCAAACGCGTTCCCATTTCTAAACGCAATTCAGAAAGCGCTTTACGCGCTTTATTTTCATCGCCAGCAATTAACAGCATCAAATCACCCGGCTGTGCACCAAATGCTGCGACCCATTTTTTTAATTCTTCTTCATTGTAAAATTTATCGACCGATGATTTGATTGTTCCATCCGCATTGTAACGGGCATAGATCAATCCGGTAGCGCCAATCTGCGGACGCTTTACAAAATCAGTAAGTTCATCCATCTGCTTGCGCGTATATTCTGCAGCACCTTTGGCACAAATACCAACCACCAATCCTGCATCATCAAACACTTTGAACTCTTTCCCTTTCACGATATCATTCAACTCCACAAACTTCATATCAAAACGAATATCAGGTTTGTCATTTCCATAAAACCTCATCGCATCAGCATAGGTCATGCGTGATAGCGTAGGTATATCAACACCTTTCACACTTTTAAAAAGATGACGAACCAAACCTTCAAACGTATTTAAAATATCTTCCTGCTCAACAAATGCCATTTCACAATCGATCTGAGTAAATTCAGGCTGGCGATCAGCACGGAGATCCTCATCTCTGAAACATTTTACGATCTGATAATAACGATCGAAACCTCCCACCATCAATAACTGTTTGAATGTTTGGGGAGATTGCGGCAAGGCATAAAATTCACCGGGATTCATGCGCGAAGGCACCACAAAATCGCGCGCACCTTCAGGTGTTGATTTGATAAGGACAGGTGTTTCTACTTCAAGAAAATTTAATTTATCTAAAAAGTTGCGTGTTTCAATCGCCATACGATGACGCAACTCTAAATTTTTACGAACGGTATTTCTTCTTAGATCTAGGTAGCGGTATTTCATGCGGATATCATCACCACCATCGGTTTCGTCTTCAATGGTAAAAGGCGGCGTAATTGCCGGATTTAAAACAACAAGTTTATCCGGATAAATTTCAATATCACCGGTTTCTAATTTATCACTTTTAGAATAGCGCTCCGTAACTTTACCGGTAACACTGATCACAAATTCTCGTCCTAAGGTACGTGCCACTTCAACTAATTCCTTAGAAGCATTATCTGTTTCAATTGTTATCTGAGTGATCCCATAACGATCGCGCAAATCGATCCAAAGTAAAGAACCTTTATCTCTGACACCCTGAACCCATCCACTGATGGTAATTGTTTGTCCTACGTTTGTAATTCTTAATTCTCCGCAAGTGTGTGATCGTAACATTTTTTTTGATATTAGATGTTAGATATGAGATGTTAGACCGTTTAAAATCTACATGTATACCTTAATAATTTTTGTAATAACTGCGAAATTACTAAAAATAAAGCTTGGTTTAGGCATTAAATTTAGAATCCGGAATAGTACCTTTACCTCATGGAATTAACAGTATTTAGTGACGAGTCGTTTATGCGCGAAGCCTTAAAAGAGGCTCAAAAGGCATTTGATGCAGACGAAGTGCCGGTTGGCGCAATTGTAGTTTGTCAGAATAAAATAATTGCCCGTGCGCATAATTTAACCGAGCGACTGAACGATGTAACCGCACATGCTGAAATGCAGGCAATTACCGCTGCCGCTAATTATCTGAACGGAAAATATCTAAACGAATGTACGCTTTATGTAACGCTGGAACCTTGTGTGATGTGTGCAGGAGCTATTGCATGGGCGCAACTCGGGAAACTCGTTTATGGTGCACCAGATACAAAACGTGGATTTCATTTATTGGAGAACAATAAAATACTTCATCCTAAAACCACTCTCCTTTCAGGCATCTTAGCAGACGAAAGCGCTGCACTTATTAAAACTTTTTTTCAAAAAAAACGCTGATCAATTTCTTTTGACCAGCGCTTTCATTTTTTTATTTCGGATCGGAGATCTTCCTGTCCTTTGCAGGTGTTTTTCCTGGAGGATAAACTGGCTCAGCCTTTTTTTCTTCTGATTTTATTGAAGCGGGTGCTTGTTCAACTTCTACTTTCAAAATATTCCCATCACTATCCAATTCAACAACTTCATACCCTAACTTTGTCAAGCCGTCATACACCTTCGACTTATCGCCTACTACCAAAATGATCATTTTATCATAGGGTAAATTCTTTTTTGCAAGTGTATTTATTTCATCTTTGGTGATCGCCTTTAAAATCTCATTTTGCTTTTCTGTATAGGCTTTATCCAAATTGAAATCCATAATGCGTTTTATGAAACCGGCCTTTTGATTTGCTGTTTCATACTTCAACGCTTCACTTTGTCCCATCGAGCTTTTTGTAAACGCAAGCTCCTCTGCACTTATTCCTTTATCAGCAAAGAGTTTAATTTCCTTTAAGAATTCAACCACCGAGCTATCGGTTGCATTTCCTCTCACACCAGCACTCGCGGTATATGGCCCAACGAATTCACTACCGGAAAAACCGGAGCGAGCACCATAGGTATACCCATGTGCTTCACGAAGATTTAAATTAATACGGCTGTTAAAATTTCCACCCAACGTAAAATTCATGATCCCTGATCTGTAATATTCACCCGTTGCATCATAAGGCATTGACATATAACCGATCCTGATCTCGGACTGAGGCGCTTTATCCTTGTTTACAAAATAAATTTTTGTTTTATCTACTGCAGGAACTTTCACATCAGCAGGATGAACAACACCCTTACCTTTCCAATTCTTCAGGAAATTTATTTTAGATAAAATCGTTTCCTGTGAAATATCACCTACAATAACCAATGAAGAAAGCGAAGGTGAAATATACGCCGCATAATATTTTTTCACATCCTCTAGTGTCAATGCACTCACAGTTTCTTTGGTTCCTAAAGAAGGAATACTCATAATGTGATCGCTTCCATAAACTAATTTAGCGTATACATTATTTGCAATCGTGGTAGCCTGCGTCACTTGATTAGCAATCGCTTCCAAACGTTGCTTTTTGATCCGTTCAAATTCGTCTTTATCAAACTTCGGCATGAACAACATCTCTTCCGCAATTGCAAGTGTCGCATCAATATTTTTCGTTAATGAGGAAACCGCCAACACAACATCCTGACCGTTATTTCCAATCGTAACACTGCTACCGAGTTTTTCTAACATCTCACCGATCTCTTCAGCACTGTGTTTTGTTGTGGATTCATTCATAACAGCAGTAAGCAGTTGCGAAATTCCAGATTGTTCTTTATTCTCATAACGATGGCCTGCTTCAATATTCAATTGAATAGTTGTACTTGGAACCTCATCACTTTTTGTCCCGATAATTTTCATTCCATTATCAAACTTCTGAGTCCAGAATACAGGCGCTTTCACCACAGGATTTGGGCCTGCAGCAGGTTTTTTACTCCTATCAAAATTATCTTTTGCTTTTGTGTAAACTAGATTTTTGTATTCAGCAGATTCAGGAGCATTTACATTTCGTAAGGCAGGAACAAAATTATCAGGCTTTGCAGCGAGATTCGATTTACCTTTCGGACAAACACTTAAAATGACAGCATATTTATTTTTAATATATTTATTATAAACGCGCATCACATCCTCTTTCGTTACTTTATTATAACGGTCCATATCTGTAACAATGTAATTCGGATTTCCTGTAAAGGTCTGATAAGACGCCAGCATAGATCCTTTACCTTGCACACTCGACAATGAATTAATCATTTGCGATTCGAATCCAGCTTTAAATTTAGTGATATCTTCATCTGTTACACCTCGCTTTTCGAATTCCAAAAGGGAGTACCGAACCAAAGAATCCATTTGTACTAAAGAATTTCCTGGGAACGTGCGAATAGAAAATTCTATACTTCCGGCTAATTCAGCTGTTGGGTGCTCAACTCTTGCAGACAAAGCCCTTTCTGACTTTACAAAATTTTGGTAAAAAACAGATGATTTTCCGCCACCCAATACATCCGCCAAAATATCAATCGCCGCTTCATCCTGATCGCGCGCAGGAACAGTAGGAAAACTAAATTCTAACATAGGGGAACGAATATTATCTTCATAAGAAATATATCGGTCTTTATCGATAATAACAGCAGGAAACGATTGTGCTTTTACTTCCGGTCCGGGAACAATTGATCCGAAGTATTTGTCAGCCAGTTTCAAAACCTGCGCTGTGCTTACATCTCCAGAAACGGTGAGTGTAGCATTATTAGGACCATACCAACGCATAAAGAATTTTTTCAAATCATTCACATCTACCCGATTGAGATCTTCGATATAACCGATTGTTAACCAAGAATACGGATGCGTGGTCGGATACAATGCTGCGGACGATTTTTCTCCCGCCAAACCATATGGCCGGTTGTCATAATTTTGTCCGCGTTCGTTTTTTACTGTTGCACGCTGTACTTCAAACTTTTTCTGAGTAACGGAATCCAACAAAAATCCCATACGATCCGACTCCAGCCATAAAGCAGTTTCCAGCTGATTCGAAGGGATTACTTCAAAATAATTTGTTCTGTCGAGGTTAGTTGTGCCATTCAATGTGCCACCCGCTTCACTTACCATTTTAAAATGCTGTTCGTCTCCTACATGCTCCGAACCCTGAAACATCATATGTTCAAAAAAGTGTGCAAACCCTGAGCGCCCTTCCTGTTCGCGCGCTGATCCTACGTGGTAGGTAACGTCAACATAAACAATAGGGTCGGAATGATCTTCATGAACCACAACTGTCAAGCCGTTTGCTAATTTATATTTCTCATAGGAGATCACCAATTCATTTCCTTTCCGGGAAACCTTCTCGATCAACTTGGTTTGGCCAACAACATTATTGATACCGGTAACTACTATTGCTGCAGAAAGCAATGCGATTTTTACATTCATTTTATCTAATTTTTATGGAACAAATATATTCATTTGCTGGTTAATATACATTATAGAAATAATGATGCCACCTTTAACTGTAATTTCGTAAATTTGCAGTATTCAAATGCAATTTATAAACTTAAAATAGAACGATTATGTATCCAGAAAGTATTGTATTACCAATGAAAGCAGAGCTTGTGACGGTTGGTTTCGAAGACCTGACAACACCTGATGCTGTAAATGCTGCCATTAATGCGAATGGAACAACCTTGGTGGTTGTAAATTCCGTATGTGGTTGTGCTGCCGGCGCTGCCCGCCCAGGCGTTAAACTATCCGTTGCAGGTGGAAAACGCCCTGATAAAATAACGACTGTTTTTGCAGGCTTTGACACAGAAGCTGTTGCGGAAGCCCGTAAGCATTTTGCTCCATATCCGCCATCCTCGCCGGCAATTGCCTTGTTTAAAGATGGGAAATTGGTGCATTTTGTGGAGCGTCATCACATTGAAGGTAGAAGTGCTCAGATGATCGCTGATAATCTACAAATGGCTTTTGAGGAGTTTTGTTAGTGTTAAAATTTCTTAAAAAACTCCCGTAATTGACTTTACGGGAGTTTTTTTGTTTTTAACGGCATCGTATGCTTTCATTCCTCACGCGCCACTCCGAAAGATTATCATGAATTGTAACAATGTATGGTAAGATCAATAACCTCGTAGGACTTTTCGTTTTATTCAGAAATAGCGGGAAGAGCTGCCAGTAGAATTATTTATTGTTGACTATAAATCGGCTAGCAGCTATTAACCGTGGTGCTTCTGAACGCTAGAGATGAAGCAATTTCCTTATAAAACAAAAGAGCTTTTGTAACTTTTGGCTTCAAAAGTTAAAGAAGAGAATTTTAAATTGAATTTTTATATTCAGTCTACTTGTAAATGAATAAATCCAATTTTAAACTTTCTTTTTGTTCTTTTTTGCTTGATCACATCAAGTACTATTCCCATCGCTATGTCAGTTCGAGTGTTCCGCAGGAACGTATCGAGAACCTTATTAAATCTAAATACCCTCCTTTTGTTAATTTGGCTTCAAAAGTTAAAGAAGAGAATTAAAAACTGATTTTTTATATTTAGCCTACTTGTAAAACAATAAGTCCAATTTTAAATTTCCTTTTTGTTCTTTTTTGCTTGATCAAAAAAGAACGAAAAAAATCAAGAAAGCATAATCCCAGCCGCACATCGCTACACGGCATCGTATGCTTTCAGTCCTCACGCGCGGCTCCGAAAGATTGTCATGAATTGTAATAGTGTATGGAAAGATAAATAACCTCGTAGGACTTTTCGTTTTATTCAGAAATAGCGGGAAGAGCTGCCAGTAGAATTATTAATTGTTGACTATAAATCGGCTAGCAGCTATTAACCGTGGTGCTTCTGAACGATAGAGAAGAGGCAATTTCCTTATAAAACAAAAGAGCTTTTGTTACTTTTGGCTTCAAAAGTAAAAGAAGAGAATTTTAAATTGAATTTTTATAATTAGCCTCTTCGTAAAATAATAATTCAAATTTCCTTTTTGTTCTTTTTTGCCTGATCACATCAAGTACTATTCCCATCACTATGTCAGTTCGAGTGTTCCGCAGGAACGTATCGAGAACCTTATTAAATCTAAATACACACCTAATGTAAATTTGGCTTCAAAAGTTAAGGAAGGATAATAAAAAAAGTCGCCTCTCTACTCCAAGAGAGGACGACTTATCATTCACACACGAATCAACAAACTATTTTTTTGCATCGAGCATAAGCACTTCGCTCACTTCTATCTCGGTTACATAACGTTTAATACCTTCTTTATCAGTATAGTTACGATTTATCAATTTCCCCTCAATTGCAACTTCACTTCCTTTCTTCAGAAACTTTTCGATGATCTCGGCTGTTTTCCCCCAGGCAACTAAATTATGCCATTGCGTTTCTGTTACTTTTTCTCCTTTGGCATTTTTGTAATTTTCATTTGTTGCGATACTCATCTTAGCCAGTTTTTTACCGCCATCTAATGATTTCACTTCCGGATCCATACCTAAGTTACCGATCAATTGTACTTTGTTGCGTAATGCGTTCATAGTGTTTTGTTTTTTTGGGTATCTGCTTATAAACAAATACGGATTAATAATTTATTTCATTTTCGTCAATAAACGCTTTGTTGTTTTGACGGTGCAAATGTGTGGCTATCTGCAAACCCGATTCGGTATTTAAACGTGTATATCCGAATTTATCCGTGTATACACGGGTAGTACGGATAAATAGTCTACCTTTACTTCACTAAATACGATACTCCGCACATTTTTTAGTAAAGAAATTTTTTTAATATTTTTTTAAAATACGTGTATGAGTAAAGTATGTTTAGATTGCGGAGACTCCTTTAAAGGAAGAATCGACAAAAAGTTCTGTTCAGATCTTTGTCGGAATAGTTACAACAACAAAATAAAAACCGCAACAAGCGAATATTACCGAACGGTAAATTCATCCCTCAGAAAAAACTATAAAATTCTGGAAGAACTTATTCCCGAGGAAACTTCCAAAGCAAGCAAATCAAAACTGTTACAGAAAGGATTTAATTTTAGTTTTTATACGAATGTATATACAACTAAAAAGGGGACAAATTATTATTTCTGCTACGAATATGGCTACTTGCCTTTAGATAAAGATTATTATTTTTTGGTAAAGAGAAAAGAAACAGCCGATCAATAAGCGCTATTATTAATGAAAACTATAAAGCTTGACAAAATTCGTCATAAAGGGAGAGAAGTAGTACTAATAAAATTCCCATACGATCTGAATCTGGGAACAGAAGCCAGAAAAATAACCGGCATCCGCTGGAGCCAGAGTCTGAAAGCCTGGCATGCTCCCTACTCTATTAATGTTTTAAAAGAGATCAAAACTATTTTTGATTCTATTTCAACTATTGATCCACAGGCATTAAAAGAGAAGGTTGCTAAAGAAAAAGCTCTACTAGAGAAAAAAAAACTACTCAACATTGAAACGATTCAGAAAATTGAAAAATTTAAACAATGGATGTTTTCGCGCAGATATAGCGACAGCACTGTTATTAGCTATTCAGAAGCCTTGAAAGTATTTTTAATTTATTTTCATAAAAAAGCTATAATAGAAATTACGAACGATGATATTATTGAGTTCAACAATAAATACATATTAGAAAATAAGTTGTCAGCATCATATCAGAATCAGGTAGTAAATGCAATAAAATTATTTTTCAGGACGATGCAGAACATTAAAATTGACATTGAGTTGATCCATCGTCCGAAGAGGGAAAGGGTATTGCCAAATGTATTGAGTAAAGAGGAAGTAAAAAAAATATTAGCAGCACCAAAAAATCTAAAACATCAGGCAATGTTGTCATTAATATATTCGTGCGGATTACGGTGCGGAGAAGTTTTGCGATTAAAGCCGGAGCATCTATTATCGGAGAGAAACATTTTGTTAATTAAACAGTCGAAGGGAAAAAAGGACAGAATAGCACCCTTGAGTGACAAGACAATTTCACTTTTGCGCACCTATTTCAATATGTTTAAGCCAAAAATATATTTATTTGAAGGGGCCGTTGAAGGGAGACCATATGATGAACGAAGTTTACAGAATGTACTCAAACAAAGTTTGGCAAAATCGGGGATAAAAAAGCCTGTAACGCTACATTGGTTGCGACACAGCTATGCCACACACTTATTAGAAAATGGCACGGATCTGCGATATATCCAAGAAATTCTGGGTCATAGCTCGAGTAAAACGACAGAAATATATACGCATGTGAGCACCAAAAGTATCCAGAAGATTACCTCGCCATTTGACTTCCTGTAAAAAAAAGATTAGATTTGATGTACAATCATAAACGCCACCTTATGGCGGCTATACACCCCAAATTGGGTAGATTACCGCCATGATATGGCGGGTATATACTAGTTATAAGCAAGGGCTAAGAAAATGTTCCTAATTCAGTTAGGCATATTCTACACTCCCTATTGTGTTTATCTCTTTCGTATTTTATTGGTGGATAATGCCCATCAGCCGTTTCCTCAAATTCAGTTCCACAATTCTTACAATAAATTAATATACCATTATGTTTTCCGTATGGCATTAATGTTAATTCTTTTTCGTTTTCCATTCTATTTATATTTTTAGTTAAGTAACCGCCCCAGCTTATAACAGCGTATAAAAGCCATTGAAAAAACGGCTCTTATACGCAAACCGTTATGTGCAACCCTACGACAACAGCATAATAACGATTTAGAAATATAAAAATATGAAGAAGGTATTATTACAAATTACATTGCTTCTTTTAGTGAGCAATCTCTCATTTGGACAAACAAACGTTTACGACAGCATATATGTTGGTGGTCGATGGCGGACATATTTAACACATCTTCCTACAGGTTATAATGCTTCGACAAACTATCCATTAGTCTTGGCTTTTCACGGAGGTAGTCCTCTGGGTTATCAATCAATTCAATTTCAATCTGGCCTATCCCAAAAAGCAGACACTTCAAACTTTATAGTGGTTTACCCTGAAGGCGTAAAGGTTGCAGGTAATAGGACTTGGAATGCCGGTGGCTGTTGTGCTCCTGCAACTACACTAAATATTGACGATGTCGGGTTTGTAAATTCATTATTGAATAACCTATTTTCAACAAGGCCAATTGATACAACTCGTGTTTATGCAACTGGCTTTTCTAATGGTTCATTGCTTTGTTACAGACTTGCAAATCAATTAACACACAGATTCGCTGCAATTGCTCCAGTAGCAGGTGATTTAATGTATTATCCTTGGAGTCCATCGAGAGCTATTCCAATTATAAGTTTTCATTCCTATTTAGACCTGAATGTAAAGTATTTTGGTGGTGTAACAGTTGGGGCAACAGGAACTTATTTCCCTCCTCAAGACAGTATGTTCAATATAATCAGTTCAAATTATAATTGCACTATATTGAAAGATACATTATATCACAATGTCAGCCAATATGACCACTTAAAATATTCAAGTTGTTCATGCAACTCGATTATTGAACAATATGTGAGTTATGACGGTGAACACTCTTGGCCTGGAGGACAAGCAACAGGAGGGGTAACAGTTAGCAATCAGTTTAGTGCAACATATTTAATGTGGCAATTCTTTCAGAATTATACAACCACATGCTTGACATCAGGAATTAATAATATTCCCGAAAAGGTAAACTTGAAAGTATATCCCAACCCTTTTACTGACAAAATCAATTTGACAAACACAATAGGTTTGGAAAACTATATTTTATTAAATTCAATTGGGCAGATAATCTGGAGGGGGTCAAAAATTGAGCAAACAGATTTTTCAAATTTGACAAAGGGTGTTTACTTCCTGAAAGTTGACAGCGAAATGATTAAATTAATTAAAGAATGATATGCAGGAAAAAAGGGCAGCACATAACAGCACCTACAAGAAATTGGCGGTTCAGTGGTTAAATGAAGCTTTGTGCTTCGTATCAAGTTTTGTGCTGGCAGACAGTTTAGTGCTTCGAAATCGCCAACTTCTTGTAGCTGCAAACCGTTATGGGCAAGTTTGAAAAATCACAAACTAAATTAAACTATTTGATAGGGAATTAGTCTTAAAAAAACTTAATAAAATATCTAAAATGAAAAAAATAACATTACAATTTCTTTTTTTCTGTTGCTTAAGCGTTTCAGCTTATGGCCAATGGCAACAATCTGCAGGAACGGCTGGATTAAATATGCAGTCATTATTAACAAATGGCATCTACAATTTTGCAGGAGGACAAACTGGAGCTTACCTTTCCATTGATAGTGCAGCAAATTATTCATTATCAAATACCGGAAATGACAATGTTGGTCCTACAAGAGGTTTTACAAAGGATAACAATTATATATATACTTGCACAAGTCAAGGTGCTTTTAGAAGCTCAGACAATGGAGCAACTTGGGTTTCTAAAAGTGTTGGATTAATCAATTTACTAGGAGGCGGAATATTAAATGCAGGCACAAGATTGTTTTATGTAGGACCAACTGGTGTTTTTATGTCAACTAACCAAGGAGATAATTGGAGTGCAGCAGGTTTATCAACAACAGATGTAAGATGCATTACAGCAATAAATGACACATTATTTGTTGGAACAAATGGCGCTGGTATTTATAAAAGTATTGATTGGGGAGCTAACTGGATTCCAATTAATAATGGCTTAGGCGGTTCTACAAATTTTAGAGCCATAGAAAGCAAAGGAAACATACTTTTCGCTGGTGGACAAATTGGAACAGGCGTTTATCGCTCTACAGATTTTGGTGCAAATTGGACATTATTGGGAGGAGGGCTTGCATCAGGATCTTATAGGGGATTTGCCAGCAACTCACAGTTAATTGTTGCTGGCTCTTTTGGCGCAGGTGTTTTTTACTCAACAGATAATGGCAATAATTGGACAGCAATCAATACTGGTTTAACTGATTTGACTATTTTTGATTTAGAACTTAACGACAATTACATAATTGCAGCTACCAATGCACAAGGGGTATTTCGTTTTGCGCTTTCTAATCTGAATTTATCTACCGACATTTCTGATTTTGATGTAAAAAATGCAATTTCTCTTTTTCCGAATCCAACCACACATCAAATCAATGTAAAATCAGATTGTAAAATTATTGGAACGGCATATACTATCTATGACAATTTAGGTAAAGCCATTTTATCTGGATTTATAAATTATGAGAATACAATTATAGAAATGGGAAATTTAACCGGTGGAATTTATGCGTTGAGTATTGGAGAAAATAAGAAACAAGTGTTCAAAATAATTAAACAATAAAACCAGCCCATAACAGCACATTGGCAATAGGCGGGTTTTCGTCTCCGCTTGACAGTTTTGTGGTAGCAGAAAGTTCAGTTCTCCGAACTAACTTTTGTACTAAAAAGCCCGCCCATCGCCAATCTGCAAAACGTTAGCGGTCAGCTTAGGACGTGCCTGCAAACGACAATTAAACATCAGAAATAAATGGCGGACTTATACATATTTAACGACAAGATTGAAAGTATTTTTCAACTACTTGGACAAAAAGAAAACGACATCTCTTATAGTGTTGGATACGCCTTTGGGAATTGCAAAACGTTTCTTCAAAAGTTCTTACAACATTTGAAAATCAAAACGCCATATGAACCTGACAAGATAAAAATTAGACTTCAAGCACACGAAAAAGACAAAGGCTTTACTGACTTTGAAATCATTCAAGACAACGAATTTCACATAATAATTGAAGCGAAACGTGGTTGGGTTTTTCCGACAAAAGACCAACTTGACAAATATGCAACTAGACCAACGTTTGTTTCATCAACAGCGAAAGACAAAAGAATTGTTATTTTTAATGAAAGTATTCCTGCATATACCAAAACACACTTTGGCATTAAAGATATTCGGAAAATTCCTGTTGAAGTAATTTCGTGGAACGACCTTGAGAAAATCTCTTCTTCTTCAAAGTCAATCGGACGTGATGCAGAAAACAGACTTTTAAAGGAACTAAGTATTTATCTTAACAAAATCAGCAGTATGCAAAAAATTGACAGCAATATGGTTTACGTTGTTTCGCTTGGTAGCGGCACACCAGACAAATGGACTATCTCGTGGCAAGACATCGTAAACAATCATTCAAAATACTTTCACCCAGTTGGCGGAAGCAAAGGCGGTTGGCCAGCAGAACCACCGAACTACATTGCATTTCGTTACAACGGTAAACTTCAAAGTATTCATCACATTGACAAATACGAAGTGTTTACAGACCCGACACTTCATTTTACGGGAGCTCCAAAACAAACTTGGAGTCCGCATTACTTGTATCATTTAGGAGCAGCAATGCGACCTGCACACGAAGTAAAAGCGGGAAAAAAAATAGTTAGAAGTATGAGAGTTTGGTCAGCACTTGACCTTTTATTGACAAGTAAAACAATTCAAGATGCGCGAGACGAAACTCAAAAAAGAAAATAAAGCCGAACCGCTAACACAGGCTAAACGAATATGCGGTGGGACCTGCAAGTTGCAAGCGCATTTTTTCATCGGTGTAAACTTTTTGTTGGCGCTTGCCATAACTGATAGTAATATTAATTAAATTCGTGCGGCTAGACATTGAAGTGCTTTCTATACCGCACATCGTTTAGCCTCAAACGTTACAAGCAACCCTAAAGAAACACTAGCAACTTTTAAATTATATTAAAAATGAAAGAAAGCGAAGAAATAATACAAGCACTTTTAAAATTCAGAAATGAAAGAGATTGGGAACAATTCCACAATCCAAAAGATTTGGCATTAGCTATAAGCATTGAATCTGCTGAGCTTTTAGAATTATTTCTTTGGAAGAAAGCAGACGATGCAAATTCTGAAAAGGTAAAGGAGGAACTTGCCGATATTTTTTCATTTGCCTTTTTACTAGCTGAGAAATATGGATTCGATGTTAAAGAAATTGTCTTGGACAAAATCAAAACAAATGGAGAAAAATATCCTGTAGACAAAGCAAAGGGAACATCAAAAAAGTACGATGAACTATAACCTAGATTTTGAAATAAATAAGATTGCGTTCAATAATAATGGATTGAATTCTATTCAATCACAATATTTTGTAAGCGAAAATTGGCCTGTCGTATATATTTTAAATAACAATGGTGTAAGTCAAGCCTATGTTGGTGAAACCATTGATACTAATTCTCGAATTTTCGCACATCTACAAACACCAAGCAAAAGCCATTTACAAGAAGCTCACTTAATTTCGAGTAGAAAATTCAACAAATCGGTTACGTTAGATATTGAATCCAATTTAATAAAATATTTACATGCTGATGGCAAATACAAATTATTAAATGGCAATTTAGGATTGGTAAATCACTCTTATTATCAAAGAGATGAGTTTTATTGGGACATGTTTAAAAATATTTGGAATGGTCTTATAAGTAACGGACTTGCCCAGCATAGTTTAGAACATATCTCAAATAGCGACTTGTTTAAGTATTCACCCTATAAGACCTTATCTGCCGACCAAAGAAAGAATTTGATGCTAATAATTGACGCGCTTCTATCTGAAAATAAAAAATCAATATTGGTAGAAGGAGGCGCAGGCACTGGTAAAACCATACTTGCTATTTTTATTTTTAAGTTAATGCTAACTTCTGACGAGGATTTTAATTATAGAGAATTCGTTGAAGACGAAAAAGAATTTGTAGATAAGGTAAAACAATTAAAGATAAAGTTTCCCAATCCTAAAATGGGTTTGGTTATAGCAATGGGTTCTTTTCGAAAAACTATTAAAAAAGTTTTTCGAAACATTAATGGCTTAAATTCTAATCTTGTTATTGGCCCTTCAGATCTGGAATATGAATCATATGATATTCTATTTGTGGACGAATCTCATCGTTTGAGAAAAAGAGTGAATCTTGGTCCATACTTCAAAATTTATGACAGGGTTTGTAACGCACTAAAACTAGATAAACTAAACACTTCGGAATTAGCTTGGACTCAATTAAGGTCAAATAAAGTATTATATTTTTATGATGCTAAACAATCTATCAAACCATCTGATGTTGATGCTGTTGATTTTGAAAATTTAAAAAATGCTTCTAACTCTATAAATGTCAAATTACATTCACAGTTCAGAGTAAAAGGTGGCAATGGGTTTGTTGATTTTGTTAATAATTTATTAGACAATACTTTTAAGAATAAAGAGTTCAAATACAATGATATTAATTATGACTTGCTGCTTTTTGAGAATTTTTCTGATTTCGTAAATGAACTTAGAGAAAAGAACGAAAAACATCAGCTTTCAAGATTCATTGCTGGCTACGCTTGGCCATGGATAAGTCAGAATGACCCTGATGCATATGATATAGAAATAGAAAATATTAAACTAAAATGGAACTCAACTGCAATTGATTACATCAATTCTGATATTGATGCACAAGAGGTAGGTTGTATTCATACCACTCAAGGTTATGACCTCAATTATGCAGCAATAATTTTTGGACCCGAAATAATATACAATCCAATATCAAAAGAAATAGAGATAGTCAAAGAAAATTATAGAGACAGAAATGGAACTGCAACAATAAGAGATAACGCAATATTGAAAAACTATGTAGTAAATATTTACAAAACTATTTTGCTCAGAGGCATATTAGGTTGCTATATTTATGTGTGTGACGAAAATTTAAGAAATTATTTTAGAAAGCATATTTATTTATTCAAGGAAAATAAAAACCCAATAATTGAGATAGCTGAGTCAAAAGAAATTAAATTAATTCCGTTTGAAAATAGTGTGCCATTATACTCCTTAAAAGTGGCTGCCGGTGAATTCAAATTTAATGAGAGTATCCCTGAAGAAAAATTCATTGTAGTTCCTGATGGCATAAAAATTACACAAGACCATTTTGCGTGCAAAATAATTGGCAACTCCATGAACAAAATAGTACAAGATGGTCAAATAGCTTTGTTTAAAAGGTATACTGGCGGCAGTAGAAATGGCTTAATGGTCATTGCCGAGTATTACGACCATCAAGATTTAGATTATGGTTCTTGTTATACATTCAAGGAATATTACAGTCAAAAAGCTATTGACGAAGAAAGTTGGCACCATGAAAAAATAATTCTGAAACCAAAGTCATTTGACGCTTCATATCAAGATATTGTAATTGACCCAAATGCAATAAATGAAAAAACCTTTAGTGTAGTTGGAATATTTGATAGAGTAATAGAATAAATTTCAGCCCATGCAGCAGCACAGACAAAGCGTCACAGAGGACAGACAAACCACGACAGAGAGAAGGGCAGCTTGTAACAGCACCTACCCAAAAGGCGGGGTTTCGTGTTCCAAAGACAGTTTAGTGGTTAATCAAACATTAGTTTTTCAAATCAAGTTTTGTGGTAAAAGTCCCGCCCTTCGGGTAGCTGCAAAACGTTATGGGCAAGTTTAAAAAATAAGTCGTTCTGCGAAAGCTAAAGGGCTGAACACCCAGAGTGACAGAAGATAAAGATTAAAAAGTGGAGACCAGAACCCACTCTAAAAAAACGGACAATAATTAAACAAAAGTGGCGACTACGCAAAACAAAATGAAATATTCTATTATTATCTTTTTTTTAGCAAATTCTATTTTTACATCCTGTTATTCCCAAGATAATTCATCTAGGATTTTGGAAATAAAAAAAATGTATGGAGAAGTCACAAAACTAAGTAATTCAAATATTTCGAAACAGTGTAAAAAGGGTAAGATGACTAATTATGAAGGTTTTGATCCAAGTTCTGAAAAAATGCCATTTGAACAAACTGCTGAACTTTGTCATATTTCAAAAGATTATATTACATATCATGCAAAATTTTGTGGATATGAATGGATAAGTGATAAAATTTACTATTTAAAAAATAATAAAATTTTCTTTGTATTTATATCTTCGGGGTCAGAGGCTTGTAGCAATGAGTATAGGGTATATTATGATTTAAATGAAAATATAATTAAAATTTTGAATAAATCAAACGATTGCAATGGTGACTCACCTTTAAAATCTTCTGAAATAAAAGATAACGCTGAAATGAAACGCATCTATGAAGATATTAATACAGACTTTAATAAAGTATTGAAAATGATAAAATAAAACCAGCCCATAACAGCACCTAAAAAAAATGGCGGGGGAAGTGCGAATATAAACAGTTGTACAACTAATTAAGTTTGGTAGGTATAGACATTTTAGTTTTCCAAAGCCGCCACTTCTTTTAGCCGCAAACCGTTACAAGCAACCCTAAAAAACGACACAGCGACAATGAACCAAAAGAATTACATAGACACTTCATAAAATAAAATAGTTTTACAATCAGACCCGACCTTATCTGACAGTCGTTAAATTGTTGGAATAATTTCAAACAACATAAAAAAATAAAAATGGAACAAAGTAAAATCGACATGTTTATCGCCACAACAGGCAGCAAATTTCCGGGCGAAAGAATTGGCATCATTCACTCTCAACTTGAAAAAATTGATGACAAGAAATTTTTATCAATACAATCTGCCGAATATAAAAGTCCAACAACATTACTCATTGTATCACTTTTCTTAGGTGGACTTGGAGTTGACAGATTTATGCTTGGACAAACTGGACTTGGAGTTGGGAAATTGCTCACTTGTGGAGGCGTTGGAATTTGGGCTTTTATAGACTTATTCCTAATAATGAAAGCAACGAAAGAAAAAAACTTTCTAATTTTTACTCAAATTGCAAACTAAACTTCAACAAAACTACTTCGCTAAATATCTGCTGACTATTATTTTCATAATCGGTGGGTATTTGGCATTGGTTTTACTGGACACTTTTTCTAATCATAACCATCAGACACTTTGTTTATTCAAATTGGCGACTAGTATTCCTTGCCCAGGTTGCGGTATGGGACGAGCGACACTTGCATTAGTAAATGGCGACATTCCGTTATCATTTTCATACAATATTCTTTGTATTCCATTTACGGCAGCAATTATTATTTCTCTAACTTGGTTGACAGTTGACATATTTAGACAGCAAACAACATTTTTCAAATTTGTAAAACAGGACATAAGTAACAAATACAAATTTTTGCTTTTTTCATTACTAATTATTGACTGGACAATTAATATAATCCGACTATGACAGTAACAGCGGTGGACAGAAGGGCAGCTTGTAACAGCGGGTTTAAGAAATTGGCGGTTCAGTGGTTAATTGAACATTCTACCTCGCATCAACATTTGTGGTGGCTTGACAGTTTTGTGCTCCGAAATCGCCAACTTCTTAAACCCGCAAACCGTTAGCACCAATATTAATAAAACAGAAACAACAAAATGGGAATAAAGCAAGATAGAATCATTAAACTAAAAAATGTATGTTCTGAAATAGCTAATATTAGTTATGCTGACTTATGTTCTGAATTCAATGAAATTCATTTAAAAAAATTGCAATTAGATACGGACTTTTCACCAAATGACATTAACATTGAGAATAGAATTGAAAAAGACCAAATTGCTAATGTAAGTTCTGAGGAAAAAGAACACATCAAGACTGTTATTCGTGACCTCAAAGACTCGAACTATACTTTTAAGCCAAATGACATTGAAAGATTAAATGTTTTTGCGAACAGAATTGATTTTGTACTAAGAGGAACCTCGCCAAGTGGGGCAGGTTTGAACAACCACCTAATAACTATTTATGATGGTCGAGAAATTAAAGGCGAAACAATTAGCATAGTCCAACTTTTCAATGAAATCAAGTCAAGTAAAAACTATAGTGCCTTCCTCAATGATACTAGCATTCATAAGAATTTTTTAACTAGCAGTTTAGGCTTTCTTCAATTATTACCATATTTCTATTCAGTTGTAAAAAATTCTCAGGATTCGGAATCCTTCCCCTTATTTTATAAGCAATGGCAATTAGAGGCTCACTACTTCTTCAATGTCACTATATTCAATTATGACGAATTCTGTATTCATTATCGCGAATTGAAATTTCTTGGGGTTCCCAAACTATTGAACTTTGGTAATTACTATTACTTATTACTATTGAAATTGAAGAATAATCAGCAATATATTGAAATGACAAAAGATACTGAGGAGAAAAATAAAATCGATGAATTAATTTTTGTGGATAGGAAAGAAAATGTAAAGTTTGAAGATCCACAAAACATAAAGTCTGAATTTATTGATTGGCTTGTTACCAATCCCAAAAATAATTACTACAGTAATGATAAAACAAAAATTGGAAAAGTATTAGACGAATATAACGAATACTTTGATATTGATATCTACAATTGCTCAAATAGTAATTACAAAGTAATTATAGAAGAATTAGATAAAATTCTTTATAAAGAATCAACCAATTTATTTTTAGAATTCAGCAAAGCTGAAAGCAATCATCAACCTAGAGCAATTCTTGGTGATAA
>CAMCYR010000036.1 GCA_945885475.1 Chitinophaga pinensis | reverse complement strand
TTAATACAGTTGTATCCAATTTTAATGTTTAGGGCATACACATTTCTGTCTACCTTATAAACATTTGCTTTGTAATGTGTGTGATTAGGATAGGGTATATCATCTGTATAATCTACTACTGTTTCTTGTCTTTTTGTTTGTGTGTTTTGGTAGCTGACATTCGCTGCAACATAATAGCCCGTATTTTGTAAGTCTTGTGATTTGAACTGAAAAATATGTGGCCAAAAAATAAATAGAGCGGGAATAAATAATTTTCTTCTGTTTAAATACTGTTTGCCTTCTACTTGCACTTTCATTCCTGTTGTGCTTAATGCCGACAATTGAAGATAACCACCAGAAGCCCCAATTGATTTTATATACCCTACACTTAAACCAATTGATTTTTTATTTTTCACATAGACTTCAGTTCCTATATTAATGCAACTGGTATTTAGCATAGTTGGAACATAATCAACCAAATTGGTTGTGATAGTAAAACGCTTAAAGCTTAAGCTATCTTTGCTTTTTGAGTAGCTTAGTGTTGTTAAGCTTGTTAAAAAAAGGACTGTAAATAGTTTTTTCATTTTGTAAAGGTACGGATTATTGCTTGATAAGTTTTTTAATTACATATTCTCCATCAGCTTTTCTTATTTTTAGAAAATAAATTCCAGGCGCCTCACCAGATAAATCAATTTTTGTAAGATTTGATTCAATTTTTGAATAATCTATAAGTTGAATACCTTGGCTATTGTATAAAATAATTTGTCTTGGAGTTTCAGTAGTTTGAATAGTGAAATAATTATCACTTGGATTAGGATAAATTTTCAAACTTTCTTCTTTAGCAATTTCTTTCTCCGCTTTTCTATAAATCACTTCATCATTTAGTTTTGATTGCTCATTATATGCTTCAGCAGATACGATGGATTCCTGATTTTGCATGCCACTTCTGTATTGTTGTGATTCAACACCATCGCATTGTATTGGTCCAATTTGAGCAATAAAAGTACTTCCAGAGTTAACCACAAATCCATCCGCTAAAACGATTTGATTTCCTGCTTTCATAGATACATTAGAGCCACTAGCTAAAATGAAATTTCCATTTGGAATTGATGATGTAACATTATTTCCAGCTACTATTTTATTACTAGCTATATAATTTCTTGTATCTGTGATGGTTTTATCTTGTAAGTATAAATCTTGGTTTATTACAGCATTTATTAATGGTTGTATGATGTCTGCTGGGATTTCATCGTGGAAAGTTGTTACTGCTGGTTGAATTACAATATTAAATTTTGAAATACCACCAATAATATCTAAAGAGCTAGTGTGTGAAATGAAAGTAGGTACTGAATATTGATAGATTGTAACGGATGGATCGGAGAAAGGTCTAAATAAAGATATTAAAGAACTTGCTAAATCTTTTAAGCTTATTCCAACTACATTTTGCATATTAACAGCAGCTGGTGGACTGTTGTTATATGTTACAGGTGTCGGGTCAATGTTTAGTTTTGGTAAATATGAACCAGCTTCTACATCTGCTACGCTTAAATAAAAGGTTTCATCAAAGCTATTACTTATCATTCCACTCACATCAACATTCAAAAATTTAGAACCAGATGCAGTAGGATTCGGGCTAGCATTTGAAAATGATACTCCAATTGTTGGAACAAGGTGTGGGTAACCATCACCATTTAAGCTATTTAACTCGTTGTAAAAAGTGTTATGAATGCTACCGGATGGATCATAAGCATTGTAATTTAATAATTCTTTAGCAGCATCATTGTTTGATGCAGTTTCTGCGTATGCATCACCAGCAGTGATACCTTTTCTCCAATTTTGTAGTGTTTCGGAAATATTCGCTCCTTGCTGTGGCGCGTCAATACTAAGAAATTTACTAATTGGCAATGGTGTTCCATTTCCTTCTGCTTTGGCACTTGCATATCTATTTATGATTCCTCCCATGCTCATCCCAGAAGCAACAAGTGGTTTGCTTCCGTTTATGGAAGAAACATATCTAATGGCTGATGAAAAAACAGTAGCATTGTTTCTAATTGATTGTGAATTGTATTTATAATTGATAATATATACATCAAAACCTTTTGTTAAAAGGCAGTTGATTAAATCATTTCCTGCTGATCTATAATATTGTTCTGGTTTTGTGTTGTAGGCATCAAACCCTTCTGATAAAATTAATGGCGTAGCATTTACTCCTGCATTACCTTTCCAAACTCTCAAGGTATTGCAATAGTTGTCTTTGTAAAATCCGTTCGATTGTGGGACCATATTTACAATATATTCTCTATGATAGACAATACCTGCAGTTGGGTCAGTAAAATTTACTTCTAATTTATGAATTCCAAGACTTGCAAAATAGGATGAAAAGTTATTCCATTCGTAACCCGCAACTGGAGAACCTATATATAAATTAAAATAGCCACCATTGTCTACACTTACTTCAATACTGCTCATCATTAAACCATAGCCTAATGCAAAATTAATTTTACTATTGTTTAATTCAGCATACACATTTGCTTTTTCAGTTGGTGATAAACTAATGGTAACACCTTGTCCGCTTTTGCTTTCGACTCCCCAGGTATAGGAGCTTTCTGTATTTGGTGTTGAACCAATTTCAACAGATGAACTTACTTGGCTAATCCAATTGACAATTGTTGGTGTTGTGCAGGTATATTGTCCAAGGTATCTTGGAACTCCTTCAAAACCAAAATTGTCGGTGGCTCTTACCTGATAATAATAAGTTGTTCCAGAAACAAAGGTTCCATAATCAATAACTTGATAGTTTCTGTCTCCACATGTTCCGCAACCTGCTATATAACCTCCAACTACAGTGTATCCACTATCAAAATCGGTATCTGTAGATTTTCTTATTTCATAATAATCATTATTAGCTTCTCCATACGTTGAAAACCCTACTGTTAAAAAGACCTGACTTTCGTCACAGCCGTATTTTGTAGGAAGTATCCAGTAGTTAATTGTAACTCCATAATTGACTCCTGCAAATGAATTTACCGTAAAAAGTAATAAAAGGAATGTTAATATTTTTTTCATTTTAATTTCTTATTTCACTCTAAATGAGTTGTTATTAAATAGATTGATTTTTTTTGAACGTAGATTATTTATTCTTGTTCTCTAATCTTTCAATGCGTTTATTCAATTCAATTATATAAAGTGTTAATTCTTCTGTTTTTTGTAAAAGTTTTATATTTAATTCACTTAAGCCAACACCATTTGTTTGCATTTCTTCTGCACTTGCTATTTCTGGCAAATGTTTATCTGCATTTATTTTTTGTTCTAAAACATCTAATGGCATTAATTCATAATTCTTTTCAAAAACAAAATCAGCACCTGTTGTATTTACAACAATTTCTGAAGCTCTAATTTTTCCGTTTACATCTAATCTGTAAGTGGAGTTAACTTGGGTAGCTTTGTTAATTAGAACATTGCCATTTTTTAATACAGTTAATGCGTTGTTTGCTGTTGCAGCACTTGAACCGTTTCCTAACACAAAAAGAGGCTCTGTTGCTACCCAAGTTGTGGTACTATATGTCCCTGGGTTAACATTAAATCGCCCAATCACAAACGAATTATATGCTTGTGCAGTTGTCCTTTGACCAAAAGCAGATGCATAACTGCCAGAAGCAATTGAATAATAATTAAATGCATTTGATTGTGCTCCTGAAGCATTTGTATTAAATCCAACTGAAAAAGCACTGTTCCCACTTGCAATTACTCCTGCACCCATAGATACTGAATATTGACCACTCGCTGTTGTACTTGAGCCGCAAGCAAAAGAGTTTAGTCCAATGCTTGCATCATTCCATTGAGTACCACTTACACTCCCTGCTCTGAAGGCTGATTTAGAGGGCACCCACATCATTCGAGTTCCAACTCCACTTATTGGAGTAGTACCAATGTAACCATCAAATAACACACTTCCATTTTTTACCTCTAACAAAGATAGAGGAGCAGTAGGAGTTAAAATTCCTATTCCAACATTTCCAGTTGTTGATTGTGTAATGTTTCCACCTATTGTTGTAAATTGTGCAAAGGAAGATTTTCCAATACATACTATAATAGTAATTAAGAATACTTGTTTGATTTTTGACATGACGTTCGTTTTTTATTTGTTTTGATTTAAATTTTTCGCAAACGTATGACTACTCACTGCCAAATAATGACAGTGGTGAAAATATTTTAATTATTTATATAATAGGTATTTGTTTTTCTACAATATTCCATAGGAATACCTTGTTCTTTAATGTTTTGAATAAATCGAAATAGCGTACGTTCAGACATATTCATTCTTAGCGCTAATTCTTTTGGAGCGCCAGTAGCTTTTTTTTGTGCTAATTCCTGAATACGATTTAGCTTTTCTTGATATTCATAAAATTTCATAAACATGAAACAGTTAATGACATTGATCAGGATATATAAAAAAATTAAAGCAAATGTTATATTTTAGCTTGGAGTGGATTTTGCTAAAATAAATTGAGATAAAAGTGGGAGTGTTTTTTATCCGAGGCGAAAGTAGTAAAATATATTAGAATGCAAATTTTATTTTCGAATTTTTTATTTTTTCTTAGTAGAGATTCTTACTCCAAGCATTCCACCTAAGTAGGCAAAAGGCAGGAACACAAATACAGAGCAAACAACCACCCAGATCGGGTGTGCCAGCGAAATTAAACTGAACATACCAACACCCATAAACATCCCACCTAAAGACATGGCTCTGTTCATTTTCTTATCAAGGGCAATGGATGAGGAAATTAAAGCCCCTACTAAACAAGCTAAGGCATAATTAAATAAAATGATCAAGTGCAATGCAACGGGTGCATTTGCAATAAATATTTTAAACGATTCCTGATCGTTCATGCTTACACCTTCCGGCAGTGGATTCATAACGTGTGCTAGGACTTCACCAATTATAATGATGATAATACTTGCACTAAATCCTGCTATTACGGCTACGATATTTCTAATCTTCATGATCTATATTTATATATCAAAGATATAAAAAAAGCCCCATGCGATGTGCTTGGGGCTTTCAAAATAATTAAAGAATAAATTATTTAACAATTAGTTTTTGGCTGTATGTTTTGCCTTCAACAACTGCGCTTACAAAATAGATTCCTGTGTTATAAGCAGAGATATCTAATTTAATAGTATTGTTTCCATTCACTAAGTTTTTATCCAATTGAGCAATTGCTTGTCCAACCATATTGTAAACGGTGATGTTTGCTTTAGCAGCTTTAGTTGTGTTTAAAACGACATTAACACTGTTTGAAGCAGGGTTTGGGTACAAGCTAATTTCAGAAACGGATGCGTTTTCGTCAATTGAAGCGCCACAAGCTAAATCAGCAACAGGGATTTTGTAGTAGATCATGTTAGCAGCACCTCCCTGACCATCAGGAGTTGTTGTAGTTGAAACACCATGGCCTGCAGCTTGGTCATCTTGAACGACAACATGAACAAAACCATCCACCTTTTTTGCCATCGCGCCATAAACACCTTCGTGGTATAGGTAAGCAGAATTTGCTAAATCAGGTTGTGTAATATCAATTGGAGCACACCAGTTTGCACCATTGTCATCAGAACGCATAACATACTGGTGACGGAAACTTTTTCCTTCCTGAGTAATTGGATTTAAAACACCAAGTTCTGTGTCGTAACCTTCACCTACATCATTGATTCCTTCAAATAATGAACTGTAAGTCACATATAATTTACCTGAAGCGTCAACACCAGCACTAGGGAATGATGTTAAAGAACGTTGGAATGTTCCCATTCCTAATAATACTCCAGCAGGATCGTTATAAATATTCAAAAGACCATCGCCGTTAAGGTCTAAAACACTAGCAATCATTACCGGTGCATTTGGAGCCATCGTTTCATTCCAGTACATTAATCCATCTGTGTATGGGAAATAAGATAAACCTAATCCTGTTCCTGTTCCGGGAGCATCACATACAACACGCATTCTACCGTAAAATACGTGTGCAGTGTTTGAGTTGTCTAAAACAACATTCAAAGCAGCATCTGATGTTTCAATTGTATCAATAGTACCATCAGCAGGTAAAATATCTGTTATCATCGTTGCCGCATCAAATAAAGGAACACCAAAATCTTTCACGATTGTTTTTGTCCAGGTATCACCATTATCAGTTGATTTGATCAGAACAACATCCACATCAAAACCACCAGCAACGATTACGATCGTACTTCCGTTTGCGTCAATTGAATAAGAGTCGCCACCGAATCCTAAGTAGGATGCAGCATCTATCTGAGGAATAACAGTTCTTAATTTATCCCATGTAGCACCACCGTCTAATGAACGGGAGTATGCAACTGCACCATCTTGTCCCATGAAAGGAGTTGTACCAACTCCAGTTGTTTGAGAAATTACATGTAGTGATTGTCCGGCAGGCCCACCAACGGATAAACGAGACCATACATCAGGGAAACCTAATGTTGTTTCTGTCCATGCACCAGTTCCTTTTACTGCTCTTCTTGATACGTGAAGATCACTAGCTTCGTGGGCAATAATAACTTCACCGTTTGTTCCTGTAGTACCAATGTTGGTAAAACCAGTTCTAACGCTTTCAATACGTACAGTCGGACTTGCACCCCATGCAGTTCCATCAAAATAGTTGTAACCTGTTCCTCTGTCTGTCCAAGCAAGATCACCAGCGAATGTCCATGTTGCAGCAATTGTTCCGTCTGAATTGTTTTCAATACGGTTACAGATAGATGCGTTTGTTTGAAGTTGATATTCTGATGTTCCAATAACTGATGACGTGAATGCTCTATTTTGAGGAGCAACAGCCGCTGGTTTAGAACCTATTTTGTTTACAACCGATTCAAATGAATCGTTTGCGCCACCAAGCGTTTGGTTTTTTTGCACCGATGCTTTTTGTTTTGCCGCAATTGGATTGATTTTTTGTAGTGGCTTTGACGTTGAGTTGGTAGCAGTGCCTTGTGCAAAAGCAGAACTTCCTAGACCAAATGCCAAACCAATTAGTAAGTATTTTTTCATAGAATTTAAATTTTAGATTAATTGATGGTTAATTCTGATTCACAAATATAAGATAATGGTAATAAAATGCAAATAGTTTACTAATATCTTGCAGTGGAATGTTGATAAGTGATAAAATCAGCCTTATTTGCAATTTTTTACAGCCTGTACGTTGATTGAAAAATGCTTCCTGGGGATGCTGTTATTGAGGGGATATTCCGCTATTAATTTCTGTTGCGTATAAATGGCACATAAGGTATTGGAGACACGATAAAGATTGGGAATTTTATCTGAAGGACTTCCATCTAATATTCCTCTGAAAACATCCCAGCGGATATCTCCCGGATTATTTCCATAGTCGTGCCAAACGATGATGGATTGCTCATCTTTTAAAAGTTTGAACGCATTAATTGTATCGCTTTTAACGCTTTCATAATGATGATCTCCATCGATAAAGATGAGATCGAATTTTTGATTTAGTGATGGATAATCATAAGAAAGTGAATTACCTTGTAAGTGAATTATATTCGATAAATCCTTCGAAAAATGACGGTGCAAGTCCACATATTTTTTATCCATTCCCATCGATAACATCGTTTCATCGGGGAGATTGAGCGTTACACATTTTTTAGCTACACTTGCAACATTTGCTACGCTTTCACCCCGCCAGGTCCCAATTTCAAAATAGTTGCAATCCGGTTTTGATGCAGCCAATCCTTTTAATAACGCTAGATCGATTGGGGTTGAACCTCCATCCAAAGCTGCATAAGGCTCAACTGTAATGTTGAAGCCTGGCAGTAGGTCGGTGATCTCTATTGTTTTTAAACCATTTGTTAGGCTGTACTTTTTTACAACTTCGGATTTATTTACGTTATCATCGTCCAGCACTTTGTTTAGCAAAGCAGGTTGTTTTAGTATTAACGATATTGCTTTAAAAAGTTTAGATATCTTGTTCATGCTAGTTTTTTATTATCGTTATTTCGATTAACGATGCAATCTCTTCGTAATACGCATTTAAGAATTTGCTTCGTTCCTAAAAATGAAGGGCTAATGATGTTTTTTTATCTTAGAATTTTAGTATACAAATTAACAAATTTTTCTCCTACTTTTTCATAACTAAAATTATTAATAGCATAGTTTCTCAATTCCTCTGAATTGTATTTTCCAGCCTTAATATTATCGATGGCTTTGTTTAATGCATTCAATAAAGCGGTTTCGTCTAAAGACTTTACTAGTAATCCTAAGTTTGGAGTGATGTGTTCAGGAATTCCTCCCGCTGTGGATGATACGATCGGAATGCCGCTTGCTAGTGCTTCCACCATGACACAAGGTAGGTTCTCGTAGTTTGAAAAAAGTAAAAAACAGTCTGCTGTGCGCATGATTTCGGCCACTTCTGCCGTTGATTTTGTACCGTCAAAAAAAGCAAAGCTCTTTAATATATTTAGTTTTGTCGCTGTTTTAATGTGTGGCTGAATATCTCCATCTCCAATATACCAAATTTCAAAATCTTGTCTGAGTTTTGAGAGCTGTTCCGTCACACGCAGCATTCCCGACACATTTTTATGCGCATCATCTAAGGTGGAAATATGGACAATTTTTATTTTATCACTTTTTATTTTGTCTTTCTTTGGATAAAATAATCGGGTGTCGGTTACATTATAAATGATCTCGTAAGAAGTATCAAAACCATGTCCGATCATCGCCTCTTTCAGATCACGTGAAACAGGTGTGATACAAGCTGCATTTTTAGCAATCCGTTTAGAGAGCGTCCTTTGCAGCCAGCTTTGATGGGTATTTTTGGATGGTAAATAACCGGTCCAATTTTCTGTAATGATATAAGGAATACCTTTTAATTTTTTTAAATACCAAGCAATAATTCCTGCCGGATATAAGATATTGTGATGCACGAGATCGATCGAGCCTGATTTTTGATTTACGAGTTTTAATCCGATGAAATGTGCTCTTAGGTAACGATTTGCTTTTTGGATTTGTGCAAGAACAGGAATGCCGTGTTCTACTTTTTTATAATACACGTTGATCGTATGCACTTTATTCACAAACGTTTCAACGATTTCATATTTTTCTTTATTGTTTGCATCCGAACAAACAAACAATGCAGTTACATCGCAAAGCATTGCAACTGCTTCGGCATGTTTTTGAACAAAATTTCCCAGCGTTGGTAAAACTCTGTTGGGATACCAACTAGATAGAAAAAGAATATTTAATTTTTTGTTCGTCATACTGCTTTATCTGAACTTCATATTTTTTTTCCTGAAGATATTACATTTATATTTAACTAGTTTCATGATCGATTTTCTCTGAGAGATTATAAAAGAAATTCATATGGAAGGGATGCAATGGATCACTTCAGTTTTTTTGTCTTTAACCTTATCGAATTTCCAATCACAATTACATCCGAAAAAGCCATCGCTAAAGCTCCGATCATAGGATTCAATAATCCGGCAGCAGCAATTGGAATGGCGACTATATTGTAAAAGAAGGCCCAGAATAAATTTTGTTTAATAGTGATCAATGTGTGTTTGCTAATTAAATACGCTTCGGCAAGTGATGACAGATCATTGCTCTTTAGTAAAATTATTTGTGCTGACTGAATCGCTACTTGAGTAGCGTTGCTCAATGAAATTCCGACAGCAGCTCTTGCTAAGGCAGGAGCGTCATTTATTCCATCGCCCACCATTGCAGTTGCATTTTCAGAGTTTAATTTTTCTATGATGACTAATTTTTGTTCCGGACTTTGTTCGCTGTATATAGTTGTAATTCCAACTTTCTCTGCAAGTGCATCGCATTTAGCTTTCGTGTCTCCACTTAATAAAATACTATTTATTCCTGCGGCTTTCAGAGATGTAATACTTTCTTTTACGTTTGCTTTTAATTCATCAGTAAGGTCTACCGTTGCAATTAATACTCCGTTTTTAAGAATATAAGCGTTGTGTGAATTATCTGCTGTTAAAGCTTTGGCAATTTTATAAGAGCCAATTTTATATTCGTTTTTATCCACATCAACAGCTGAAATACCTAATCCTTTTTCTTCAACGATATCAGAAAAAGTTTTGGATGAATGCATTGCTGCCAATTCCCTTACCATTGATTTTGCAATAGGGTGGGAGGAATGTTGCTCTAGTTGAAATAAAATTTCTTTCACTTCTTCTTCTGAGCTATTAAAACATGTAATATTTTTTATTTGAAATTCTCCCGTTGTTAAAGTTCCTGTTTTATCAAAAACAATGTTTTTAATTTTTGCAAACTCTTCTAAAGTATTCCCGCCTTTAATTAAAATTCCTCTTTTTGCAGCTCGACCAATTCCCACCATTACCGCTGTTGGAGTGGCTAATCCCATGGCACATGGACAAGATATTACCAATACAGCAATGCTTCTCATCATGGCATCTTGTAAAGTCACATGAAATCCAAAATAAGAAACACAAAAAGTACTAATAGAAATCCCTAAAACAATAGGAACAAAAATGGCAGATATTTTATCACCTAATTTTTGAATGTTTGGTTTTGCCTGTTGTGCTTTTTTTACTAGATTAATTATTTTAGAAAGAGTAGTATCGTTCCCAACTTTCTCAGCACGCATCCTGAAATTGCCACTCAGCAATATAGTGCCACCAATTACTTTATCGGAAACTGCTTTTTCAGAAGGAATACTTTCTCCCGTCAACATAGCTTCATCAATGCTAGCTTCACCAGAAATAATTTCTCCATCAACAGGAACTTTATCACCTGTATTTACTTGCAAGAGTGCACCTACAGGAATATCCTTGTAATTAATTTCTGTAATCACTTCTTTGCCAAATTGAAGTCCGACTATTTTTGCTGTACTCACACTTAAAGCGGAAAGGTCTTTTATGGCAGATGTGGTTTGTTTGACAGAACGGTGCTCAAGAACATTCCCTAGTAAAACGAGTGTAATGATAGTTGCCGTAGTTTCAAAGAAAAGATAATTGTGCGCTTCGTGAGCAGAATAAAGATACATTCCTGCAAGGCTGTATATAAAAGCGGAAGCGGAACCAATAAAAATAAGTACATCCATGTTGGGTACCCCTATTCTTACCGAGCCGACTGCACTTTTACCGAATTGCATGATTCCGATGATGAAAACGGGCAGGCAAAGTAGTAACTGGCTGAGGGGTTTGTTAAGAAAAAAATCGTGGCTTAGAAGCATGTGGCTAAAAAACAGCAGGATGGTAAAAGGTAAGCTAACATAAAAGCGTTTTTCGATGGTAGAAAGTTTGCCGTCATTGTTCTCTTTAAGCCGACTGTCAATTATTTTGTAACCAAGACGCTGTACGTCCTTGATTGCAGAAGGGAGAGTCGATTTGTCTTTTGTATAAAAAACAGCTTCACCGGTAGCAAAATCAACATGCACATTCTCCATTCCACTTTTTTGAAGACTTTTTGTGATACCTGTGGCACAGTTTGCACAATCCATCCCTTCGATATGAAGGATTGTATTTTGAGTCTTTTCGTTCATGTAACAACGAAATTACTAATAAAATGCCGGCTGTATTGGTAAAAATGGGCGAAATTATTATTTAATATTTCGTCTAATTATAAAAAATTCTATCTTTGCAGCCTCAAAATAAAATGGTGGCCATAGTTCAGTTGGTTAGAATATCGGTTTGTGGTACCGAGGGTCGTGGGTTCGAGCCCCATTGGCCACCCTTAAAAATCTCAGCGAAAGCTGAGATTTTTTTTTGATAATTTTTGTGCGAGAAGTTTATCCCGAGCGGAGTCGAGGGGAGCCCCATTGGCCACCCTTAACGGAAAAGCTTTGCATAAATGCAAAGCTTTTTTCATTTAAAACGAATGATAATGCGAGAATAGGGCTTAGACCTTCTTGTACTTACTAAATAATGAAGAAAAAGACTTTCTATATGCTCTTTTAGTTTTAAAGAAAAGCATGATAGATCCTATTTGATTTTTATAAATTGAAAAAAAATTCCTCCTCTGGCATACCTATCGTCAGCCATTCAACTTTTCAAAAAAAAATGCTGATTATCCAAAGAAAATCAGCATAATAGCAAGTGCTTGTAGTGGTTATTTTTTTATTATTTGGGCTTCTAACGCGTCAATTAATAGATCCTTTTGTCTTACTTCTGCTTTTAAGTCTTCCATTTCCTGACGAAGTGCTTTGAGTTCGAGGCTGAATTTCGCTTCTTCTTTACTCCAAATATTAACATTATAATAAGGCTCTTTCTCGAAATCGAAACCTTCAAAATTTTCACGAAAAAAACTATATAATGGAATTCTTAATTCTTTGGATATCAGCTCCAAGGTGCGTATCTCGAGCGAATTGTTTTCTAATGCATGGTCTAACGCAGATTCAGAAATATGAAGGTAAGATGCCAGATCTGCATAGCTAAACTTTTTCATTTTTAATACCTGAAGGATCTTTTCTTTCAAGTTCATTATGTCGGCAACAGATTTCATAGTCAAAGCTAAATTAGATTTTTTTACGGAGTACTACGAATTTTTTGATGAAAGGTTCTGACTCTTTTTGTGAAAAATACGACTTATTTAGCCGGAAAAGTAACAGGATCAGCTGCTTTTATCTCTGTAACAAATGTTTTTTGGTAGTCCTCCCAAGGAATATCTTTGTATTTTCCGCTGCCAAAATACTTCATAACAGGCTCGAATTGATCTGCTTTGTAATATCCGACCACGGTATGGATCTTTTTTATTTCTTCGTTTAGGAAAACAATTGAGGGATAAGAGAGTTTCCCTTCTAAAATAGAGATCGCAAAGTCGTGAACTGGTCGCTGTGTACCTTCCGGATTTTTATTTGCAAATACAAATCCGTTGAACTTTACGCTGTCGCGCGTCTCTGCATTGAATTTTACAGGATAGTAATGTTCGTTCAGGTATTTTGCAATGATTTCGTTACCAAAAGTATTGGCAGTCATCATTTTGCATGGACCACACCAGCTGGTATAAATATCTACCATTATGGGCTTAGGATTTTTCTTTTGTAATGTAACCGCTTCCTCAAACGTATACCATTTAACGGGTCCGCCTGTTTCGTCTGATGAAGCAGTCAGTTTTGTTATAAAACTTTGTGCAACAACAATTATTATTGCTATTCCCAGTGCAAAAAATATTTTTTTGATCATGAAGTACTAATTTGAGAAGTAAAGATAGTTATTTAAAGCAAAAAGGTCAAACATTGTAAAAATGTTTGACCTTTTTGCTTTAAAATTATAAAATATTTTAAACGACTCCGTTCATCATTTTTACAAGCTTTTTTGATAAGAAGAATAAGATGACAGATGCAATTCCCGCCATCACCACAAAAAGCATAAAAAAGGAATAGAGACTGTCAATCGTATAGCCAACGAATGATTTTTTCTTGATCAATGATCCTTTAAATACATTTGCAACTATGGCTGCTTTTTCATCTTTACTTTTTGCATCAGCAAACGAAACCAAATCGATGCTTATGTATTGAGTCCCGTCAATAGGCTCTGCTTTATCTAATTTGCTGCAAAGTGTAATCGCATGAGCAGTTTGCTCTGCTTCAACTGCAGCAACTGTTACCATTGTCTCCGGATAGAAAGAACTTAACGTTCCTGCAAATTTATTTGCAGAAGCAGTTGATAAGAACCAAACGCCCATTAATAAAGAGGCAAATTTTACCGGTGCTAATTTGTTTACCATCGATAATCCGATCGGTGATAAACATAATTCACCAAACGTATGAATCATATATAAACTCACTAACCAGATCATTCCAACTTTTGTAGAAGGTTCAATCCCTTTCACTCCAAATGCGATAACTAAATATCCGATAGCCAACAAAAATAAACCAATTGATTGTTTGTATGGTGAAGCCGGCTCCATATTTCGTTTTCCTAAGAAACCCCATATTGCAACGAAGATAGATGCGAAAATTACAATAGCTACTGCATTGATCGACTGGAAGTAACTAGCCGGAATTTCAGTTCCGAATAGATTTCTGTTTGTTTGTTCTTCAGCAAAGAAAGTTAATGCAGCACCTGCTTGTTCAAAGGCTGCCCAAAAGAAGATTACGAAAAAGGCAACGATATAAATTACCCAGATACGCTCTTTTTCTATCTTAGTAAGACTCTTATCGGATATAATGAATCCAGGTCCTGCTATCGATAATGAAAAAATAAAAGAACCAATAACTCCTTGCCCCAAAAAGAAGAATAATGTAAATAAAATGACTTCAATTGCTACCCAAGTGAAAATCTGTGCCTTTGAAAATTCAGAATTTACTTCTTTAACTGTATCGATGTCGGCTGGTAAACGTTTGCTGTTAGGTGTTGTACCAATTGGCTCTCCTTCTGGCGTAACTATGTATTTATCTTTTAATAAAATAAATAAGATAAGACTCATAATCATTCCTATACCTGCAGCAAGGAATCCCCATTTAAAATCTCCGGGATTACCTGTATCTCCTAAGAAACCACAAACTAAAGGCGCGAAAAAGGCCCCAAGGTTGATTCCCATGTAGAAAATAGTGAAGGCTGAATCTATTCTTTTATCTCCTTTAGGATATAATTGACCAACCATCGTAGAAATATTAGGCTTGAAAAATCCATTTCCTACAATTAGGGAGGTTAATCCTACTAACATAAAAATCCTTGCAACATCGATATTTTGAAAAAAGGAACCGCTCATGAACATAAAAAATTGTCCGATCGCCATCATGATTCCACCAATTATGATCGATTTTCGGTTTCCCCAATATCTGTCTGCCATATAACCACCGATCAGCGGTGTTAAGTAAACCAAGCCGGTATAACTTCCGTAGATCTCACTTCCAAACGTTTTATCATATAATAACGCCTTTGTTAAGAACAATACAAATATTGCCCGCATTCCATAGTAGCTAAAGCGCTCCCACATTTCTGTTACGAAAAGTACATATAATCCTTTCGGGTGACCTTGTTTTACTTCTGACATATAAGTTTTTATTAAGAATTTATTATTATGAACAGTGCGAATATAAATAAATTAGGCGTATATACAAATTCTTATGCATTCATATTGCTTTTCAGCAAAATATTTCCAATCAATCAAAGATTATTCAGTATAAAATCTGTCATTTTATTATATAGATGTAATCTGGTTTTACCTCCATAGATACTGTGGTTTTTATCTGGATATATAAATAAGTCAAATTGCTTGTTGGCATTTACTAATGCATTTACCATTTCCATTGTATTTTGGTAATGAACATTATCATCCGCACTTCCATGGATCAGCAGATATTTTCCTTTTAATTTACTCACATGATTGATGGGGGAATTGTCGTCATAACCACTTGCATTTTCCTGAGGCAGACTCATAAAACGTTCAGTATAAATATTGTCATAATAACGCCAGTTCGTAACCGGTGCAACGGCAATAGCCATTTTGAAATAATCCGCTCCTTTAGTAATACACAACGAGCTTAAATAACCTCCGTAACTCCATCCGAATGTCCCGATACGTGTTTTGTCAACGTATGGTAGTTGACCCAGATATTTTGCCGTTTCGATCTGATCAGCCACTTCTAATTTACCTAATTGTTTATATGTAGCGTGTTTAAATGCCTTGCCTCGATACATTGTTCCTCTGTTATCCACACACATTACGATGTATCCTTTTTCAGCCAGCAATTGATGCCAGAAGAAATCTCTTCCATCAAATGAATTATTCACTTTATTACTGCCAGGGCCTCCATAAAAAGTAAGAAATACAGGATATTTTTTTGTTGCATCAAAATTCGATGGCTTGATCATCCAAGCATTTAGTTCAATTCCTTCGGACGTTTTAAACATAAATAACTCTTTATTGCTGATGTCAAATGCTGCCATTTTTTTTATCAATTCGTCATTGTTCTCTAAAATGCGGATCTGCTTGCCTTTTGAATCATAAATAGAGATAAAAGATGGATTATTTGCTGTTGAGAAGGTATTGATGTAATATTTCATTCCCTTGCTGAACTCAGGAACATGTGTGCCTTTTTCTGTTGATACTTTTTTCTTCCCCGTTCCATCCGTTTTTATTGAATAAATATCTTTTTCTGTAGCAGTCGTTTCTGAAGCAGTATAAAAAATCGTTTTAGTTTTTTCATCAATCCCCTGAAAATTTACTACATCCCAATTTCCTTTTGTAACTTGATTCACTAATTTCCCCGTCATATCGTATCTGTAAATATGATTATAGCCATCTCTTTCCTGCATGATATAAAAGTTCAATTTGTCTGCTGAAAAATAAACGTAATCTCCTTGACTTTCATGAATATCAATATAAGTGTCGCAACTTTCGGTATACACTAATTTTGATTCTCCCTTAGCTACATTATTAAACAACAAATCTAATTTATTCTGATAGCGGTTCATTCGAACTATTGAAAGGATGCCTGGATCTTTTGTCCATTTTACCCTTGGGATATATTGATTGGTTTCTGTTCCGATATCTATTAATTTATCCGATGTGGATACCAGATCATACACATGGATAGTAACAATTGAATTGTCTTCTCCTGCCTTTGGATACTTAAATTTATATTCAGTTGGATATAATTGTTTGTTGAATTCATTGAAAGAAAACTCCTTTACTTTACTTTCGTCAAATTTATAATAAGCGATCTTTTTACTATCCGGACTCCAGAAATATGCTGTTGAAAATGCAAATTCTTCCTCATGAACCCAGTCTGTTGCTCCGTTTATAATGTTATTATATGAGCCATCAACTGTAACTTGCGTTTCTTTCCCAGATGCTAGATCTTTTATGAAAATATTATTTCCTCTTACAAAGCCCACTTTTGTTCCGTCAGGAGAAAAGCTCGCGTACATTTGCTTTTCACCATTGCTGACTGCTGTTAATACTTTCGTTTTTCTATCATATACATAATAGTTCTCACGAGTGGAGTGGCGGTAGATCTGCTCAGTACCTGTCGCTATCAATATTTTTGTTTCATTCGGACTAAATTGATAATCATCAATAGGAATGATCTTTCCATCCATTTTTAAATCATTTTCACTCACAACGACCTCCGGAAGTGATGCCTTTGCATACTCATATTGTAAAACCTTTCCTTCCGCCAATGTCGAATAATGTATTCCATCATTCATCGATACCAATCCGTAAACTCCTCCTGCTGCGAAAGTTCCTTTCGTCCAAATATCTTCAAGTGTAATGTTCTTTTTTTGTGCACACAGGTTATTAACCAGCATGATTGAAAAACCAATGATAAAAAGTCGTTTCATAATAGTTTAATTTAATTAATTTTGAGTGGAACGAAAATAACAAAATTCGTCAGATGATTCGATAAAAAAATGATGAAAGGTATATTTGCATTTATAGAATTTACCCGATAAAAAACTAAGATATGAACTTCAATAAGATAACACCAGCCATCATCAAACAAATTCAGCAAATCCTTGGCGATCAATATGTTTTATTTGATTCAGAAAGTTTGAAGAACTACGGTCATGATGAAACGGAAGAATTCTTGTTCTTGCCCGAAATTGTTGTGAAGCCTCGGACGGCAAAAGAGATTTCCGAAATTCTTAAAATTGCAAATACAGAGAGAATTCCTGTAACTCCGCGTGGCGCAGGAACTGGTTTAAGTGGGGGAGCGTTGCCTATTCATTCTGGAATTATTTTGTCGATGGAAAGATTCAATCAGATATTAGAGGTCGATGAACGTAATTTACAGGCGACTGTTGAGCCGGGTGTGATCAATGAAGTGTTTCAGATTGCAGTGAAAGAACTTGGTTTGTTTTATCCGCCCGATCCTGCGAGTAAAGGTAGTTGTTTTTTGGGAGGTAATGTTGCCGAAAGCAGCGGTGGTCCCAAATGCGTGAAATATGGAACAACCAAAGATTATATTTTAAATTTAGAAGTAGTGTTGCCTACCGGTGAAATTATTGAAACCGGTGCGAATACCTTGAAAAATTCTACAGGATACAATTTAACTCAATTGATGGTGGGAAGTGAAGGAACGCTTGGAATAGCAACAAAAATAATTGTGAAACTGCTGCCGCTCCCCAAATATGATTTACTAATGCTTGTTCCTTTCCGCAGTTTAGATCAGGCCTGCGAGGCTGTTAGCGGAGTGTTTCGAGCTGGATTTACTCCGAGTGCTTTGGAACTGATGGAACGTGATGCATTGGATTGGGTATGCAAATATGTACAATCGACTGTAGTGAAGTTAGAAGACGATATACAAGCACATCTTTTGATTGAAGTCGATGGGAATGATATGGAAATACTTATGAAAGAAATGGAAGCTATTTCTGAATTGTTGAACAAATACGATATTGCAGATATTTTATTTGCAGAGTCCTCCGCACAAAAAAATGAATTGTGGCGATTAAGAAGGGGAATCAATGAAGCGGTCAGAAATAATGCAATCAGTAAGGAACAAGATACCGTTGTGCCTCGTGCCGAACTTCCAAAACTTGTTAAAAGAGTGAAAGAGATCGCTGAGAAGTATAAATTTAAAACAGTTTGCTACGGTCATGCCGGTGACGGAAATTTGCACATTCGTTTGATAAAAGGTGATTTAACAGATGAACAATGGAATGGAGAATATATAAAAAAAGCGATCGCGGAAATTTTTTCTGTTTGCAAACAGCTTGGAGGAACAATCAGTGGAGAGCACGGTGTTGGACTTGTTCAGCAGGAGTACATGAACATTGTTTTTTCAGAGAAAGCATTGCAATTGCAGCGTAATATTAAAAATGTTTTTGATCCTAATGGTATTCTTAATCCGGGTAAAATGTTCGGCTCCTAATTTTCGATTTTCTTATCTGCGCTTATCGCATTCTGTTTCATCTGTTTTTTTATAATCACGATACTCCTTGATTCAGGCCATGGAATTAACCTTTCCATTGATATAGGTTTGCATTGTCTTAATTGAGTATGTCGTTCTTGAAAACTAGTTTATTCTTCTGCTTTTTTGATTTTTTATTCTGCAAAAATGAAATGTGTCTTTTATGGACGGTCGCTTACTTTCAGTTTTGGAGTATAGAGAAGATACACCTCAGAGGAATCGGTTGCATATTTGTAAAATGTACTTGTAATACTTTCAAAATTTCTTTTTTCAGGATATGCAGGAACTCCAAGTTCCATCATACACCAATATTTTATCGTGATCTGATTTTGATTTAATTCGCCCAGAGAATATTTTCTGATCTTCTCAGGTAATTTGGTTTCTACTGCATCCGATATGTATATCACTCCATTACTTGTATTCCCTGAATATAAGTTATGAGATAAATAGGAATCCCATAAATTAACAAAATTAAATAGCGGGAGCATTAGAAAAAGGGCAAATACGATTTTTAACGAGTGGTAACGTAATGTTTCCATAATTTGAGAAATGGAGATGGATTCATTATTGAAAAATAGAATGAATGAAATTCCCATCATTGCAATATTCCAAGGCCACACTACAGGATTGTAGTTGTGTCCGAACGGTCCTAATACAAATAAAATAAAAAGATGCATGAGGAGCAGCAATACAACTGCGACTTTCTTAACGGGTGAAAAAAATAAAGCGATCCCGGTTAATGTTTCTATGATCGGAAATAGATTTCCAAACCAATCTATATTTTTTATCGTTGTCTCGCCAATTCTATCAGCAAGCGGTTCCATCAGCCAAGGGTAAGTGTCAGCTACAAAATTTGGATTCATTTTCTGTAGACCACTCCAAAAATAAACAGCAGCAATCAGGAGCTTGAAAATTGTTTTGATCGCTTCCAGATGTCTGGTATCATCACACCTATAATTAAAAAAGGACAGAACAAAAAACATTAAAAGGTATTGATAAAACCACGGTTGCCAGCGGTTTTGATCGAGTATGGCTAGTATCAATGCACACACTAAAAAAGCAATGATGTACTTTTGTGGATTTCGTGATATACTGATGAGTAAAAGCAGGATCAATGTAAAACCGAAAAGAATACTATCAAATGGTTTCGGAAGTGACGGTATCAATTCTAAAACAGGACTTAATGGAAAGCTTCTTTCGCCCGACCAAAGTTTATAGGACAGTAACATTCCTGTAATACATGCAATTGCAATGATACGTGTAATCAATCGTATGTGTGAGCAGGATATTTCTTTCATCAGTTATTAATTCTTCCAGACTTGAAATAATATTTTTTATAATACGGTTCATCCAGATCATTAATCATCACACCTTTTTTTGTGGTTGCATGAACAAATTTGTTGTTTTGTAAATACACTCCAATATGTGAAATTTTATTTCCATCGATCTTAAAAAATACTAAATCACCTTCTTCCAGATCACTTTTTGAAACAGCCTTACATTTTTCAAAAATACTTGAGGACGATCCGCTTATGGATTGATTGTAGATCGAACTATATAGCGTAGCCGTAAAATTTGAACAGTCGATTCCACTTTTGGTGTTGCCACCGTATTTATAAGGTACGGCATACCATTCATCAATGAAAGTATATAGTTTTATATTTTCAATTTTGCTATCATCTACTTTTAGTACAAGCGCATATTTTTCTTTAACTTTTCCTGACTTTGACGAGCTGGAATTGGTTTTGGAAACTTCTTTATGTGAACGGCAGGAACTAAGAGAAACAGCTATAATAAGCAGTCCTGAAAGAATAGATCGTTGTAAAATGTTTTTGATATAATGCATCAATAAAACTTTTTACCAAAAATAACTTGTTAAAGCTGTGTAAAGATCATTTAAAAATAAAGGTTATCAGGCAAGGGCTGTTAATAAGGCTGAATTATTTCAGCTCAAATTGGATAGGAAGAACATAGCGAACAGCTACTGCTTTATTATTTAGTTTTCCCGGAATCCATTTAGGCATCATTTTAACGATCCTTAAAGCTTCATTATCTGTGAGAGGATTACCTGCTTTAATAATTTTTGGATCGCGAATGTTTCCGTCTTTTTCAACAATAAATTGAACAAAAACTTTCGTTGAAGATGCAGAATTTTCGAGGTTCATGTTTCGTTCTATCTTCATGTTTTTTTGAATAAATTTCAGCATTTGAACTGTTCCACCTGGAAATTCAGGCATCTTATCTACAACAGTATACGTTTGTTCAATTGAGTCTGTTGCCGGAATCGATACAGTTGTTGAACTGGTTGTTTCAATTTTCAATGTTTCTATATCTGGTGATGTGCTTTGCGGTTCATACGCAACATTTCCTACAGCATTTGAATCGGTATTCGCTTTATTGTCTTTCTTTGAAGTAGCCCTGTATTTTCCTTTTGATTCTTCCTGTACTTTTTCAGATTTATTAAACTGTTCAGCTTGTTCCACTTTCGATTTGCTCTTACCTTGAGTCTGCCCACGAGTACTTTTCAATGATAAAGTTTCCACGCTGGATACTACTACTTCTTCACTATTTTTTAACTGATCTGACTTTGAATCTTTATCTGATTCTGCATAGCCGTTTTGTGAGATCGTAGACTCTAGAGCTATAACTTCTTTTACTTCAGCCTTATTTTGAGCGACAATTGAAGGTACGATGTCATGAATTTGCGCTGCATCTTCCGTTTTATCATCTTCATCATTATTGTTTCTGACAGTAACCTGATCCTCAAAATCGAAGGCTTTCGTAACTCCGCTCGAATTGCTGCTTCGCTTTTGTTTTTTCTCATCGCCACTCTTGGCAATTTCTTGATCATTGATTACACTTTTAGTTTTCTCGGATCTTATTTCATCACTGTTTTCATCTGTTCCGGTTTTCAACGTTGCAGAAGTGTTTATCTCTTTTTCATTAAGTTGTGAAGGAAATGATGATGCATCGTTTTCTTCTGTTTTTAAAACAGCCAAATCTGACATTGCGACCTCTTTTAAAGTCATTTTATTAAAGAAGAAAACACCAACAACCAATAAAGCAATTGTTGCGGCTATTGAAAATACAAGCTTATAATTAAACGAAATGACTTTCGGTTCTTGTTTTATTTCTGTGCTTATTAATCGTTTATTGATCGTGTCTTTTATGACTCCTATCCGTGCTCTGTCTTTTACTAATTCTAAACCTTCCAGCGCATCAGCGCATAACTCGCAGTCGAGGAGATGTTTTTCAATCAAATGCCTTTTTTCCTGACTTAATGTATTGTCGATGTAATCGAACAACATCTTTTCAGAGAAGCAATCAGAACTTGAATAAATGGTATGTTTAGTTTCTTTGTTCATTAATGTTTTGCACTCTTATTTTCAATACAAATTTTTAAATTTCGTTTCCCGTTTTGAATATAACTTTTTACATTATTCAGACTGTATTCAGTTAATTCAGTTACCTCCTGATAGCTTTTTTCTTGTAAGAAAAATAATTCAACACACAGTTTCTGTTCATTGTTAAGACCTTTTATGCATTCTTCCATAAAAGTTAATTGAATTTCTTTTGCGTTTTCGGTAGTAAGATGCAGCTCGGTATCTGATTCCATAAATGATACCAAATCTTTTTGCATTTCTTTAGTTCGTCTAATTTTGGAAGCCCCTGAGCGAAGTTGCATCAAACAAAAGTTTTTACAAACCATGTGAAGCCAGGCTTTAAATTGCTGTACCTCATGTTTTTTCAGATCTACCAATAATTTCTCGAAAATTTGCATACTGGCATCTTGCGCATCGTCCTCGTCTTTTAAGTATTTCATACAAACACCAAAAATCAGATGGGTGTACCTGCGGTGTAATTCGCCAACTAAGGCATTGTTATTGGTTTGCTTGTATTCAGCAACCAATTGTAAATCGTCAAAGCTATTTAATAGAGAAGTATGCATATCATATATATACAAAAATAGACATTTTATTGGCAAAATACATAGTACTAAATAAATCGGTATGGAATTTTTTAATTGAATGCATCCTATTGATGAATTTAAAATAAGTTGTTCCATTTAAACTGATAAAAAATATGAAAACGCTAAAAAAAAAACTTATTGCATCTGCATTTCTGACATTGATCGCATGCACTATTTCATTGGTAGCAGTTGCTTCTTCTGAAAAGAAAATAAAATCAAAAATTGAGAATGTTACTATTTTTACTCAAGGAGCGCAGATTTATCGTAGTTCTTTGGTGAGTGTTAATGCCGGCATGACAGCACTTGTCTTTGAAGGTTTAGAATCAGCAATAGATGTCCGGAGCATTCAAGCTAGTGGTTTCGGCAATTTTGTGATTATGGATGTGCAGCATAGCATAAAATATCCAGAACCTAAAAAAACAGATCAAACGAATAATCTCAAAAATGTAAAACAGATAAAAATGTTGCAGGATTCATTGGTTATGATTGATTTTGATCTTGAGGATATTTCTTCGAAACAAGCCTGCTTAACTATTGAAAAAAATACATTGCTTAATAACAGGATTATAAAAGGTGAAACAAAAAAAGATACGCTGAATCTCGTAAAAGAAGCCTTGACCTTTTTGCGTGAAAAATTGAATAATATAAATTCAGAGTTGCTTAAATTAAAAAAAGAAGAATATCTCGTAAATGTAAGAAAGCAGCGTATGCAGTCTGATGTGTTTGCCTTGCAGACATATAATTCAAATACAGGAGAAGTTGTAAAAGACGAGACAAATTACAGCGTGATCGTAACTGTTTCTGCTGATTTGGCAACAAACGGAACAATGAATATAAACTACATGCTACAAAATGCAGGCTGGACACCTTCTTATGATTTACGAGCGAAGGGTGCAGGCGGAAATATGCAATTGACCTATAAAGCGCAGGTTTATCAAAATACCGGAATTGATTGGACAGATGTGAAATTAACGCTTTCAACTGCAAGTCCGAATCAAAGTAATGTAAAACCTGTATTGAATACTTGGTGGTTGAACTATTACAATCCATACGCATATGATTATAAACGTAAGCAATCCGAGAATGATAAAGATGCAGTGATCCCTCAAAGTAAAAGCACTGGTTCAGTGGCTTATCAAAACCAGAGTTCAGAATTTGCGGCACTTACTGCAGCTGATTTTACAGTTGCGAAGGAAAACATTATTACTGTCGAATATGACATCAAGTTGGCGTATAGTATTCCTTGCGATGGTAAAACACATTTTGTAGCGATTCAAACAAAAGATATTCCTGCACATTATACCCATTTCGCTGCTCCTAAATTAGATAAAGATGCTTTTTTAGTAGCGAAAATTACGAACTGGGATGAGTTAAATTTAGCTGCGGGTTCTGCCAATATTTATTTTGACGGTACTTTTGTTGGAGAGTCTTATATTGATCCAAGTTCATTATCAGATACATTGGACCTGACATTAGGGAGAGATAAAAATATGGTTGTAACGCGTGTAAAACAAAAAGATAAAACAAAAGAAAAGTTGATTGGAGAAGAAAAAGTAAAAACTATTTCTTATGAAATTACAATACGGAATACCAAATCTTCCGCATCAATTTTTAATTTACAAGATCAAATACCCGTTTCGCAAACAAAGGAAATCGTTGTATCATTAGTTGAATCGTCAGGAGCAGAGTTGGATGAAGTAAGCGGAATCGTAAATTGGAAATTTAATTTAAAACCCAAAGAAACCAAGAAAATAGTTTTAACTTATACTGTTAAATTTCCTAAAGAAAAAACGTTGGCCGGATTATAAAACGTTAAACAGAAAGCTTTTACTTAGCCCTTTGATTTTTAGATTGTTGAAAATCAAAGGGCTACTTTTTTTGCTATTCTTGGCCTGTTCAATTCTGCAAAAAAATGCTTTATTTTTAGCGAAAAAATTGTATATTTGTTCCTCAGGGGATAAATTGGTTACCATTTGGTAAGTCCTGATACGTTATAAATGAAGAAATTACTCTCCATATTTGTTTCAGTTATGATCCTATCCTCTTGGATGGTTGTTCTTCCTGATCAATCTGAAGAGGCGAATGCAAAGATTAAGACCATCTATATATACAATTTCACCAAGTATATTGAGTGGCCGGCTTCTTATAAAGAAGGGAATTTTGTGGTTGGTGTCTTGGGAACAAATACTCCCCTTGTAACAGAACTCAATAAAATGGCAAGTTCTAAAACTGTTGGGACTCAAAAATTTGAAATTAAATCGGTTTTTACTCCTGCTGATTGTGCAAAGTGTCATATCGTTTACATTCTTTCTGACAACTCTTCACAGCTTAATGGTGTATTAGGTAAATTAAAAGGTAAAAGTGCATTGATCGTCACAGATAAATCCGGACTAGCAACAAAAGGTTCCGGAATTAACTTTTTTGTTGATGGAAATAAACAAAAAATTGAGTTGAACAGATCGAATATTGAAAAGTATAAATTGAAGGTTGCGTCAACACTTGTTGATATGGCTGTTCAAGTTAAATAAGATGTTAAATGTTAAAAACTAAAAGAACAATCATTTTTGGATTACTGCTTTTTTTGGCGGTGTCTTTAAATGCGCAACAGTCTCGGGTGACTGCTGCGTATACGTTCTTGCAGCAAGGTAAATTAGATAGTGCGAAAGCGACTATTGATGTTGCTATTTTACACTCTGAAACCCAGTCAGACGGTCAGGCATGGTATGTGCGTGGTTTTATTTACAAAACGATTTATAATCAAAGTGAGAAATCGAATAAACAATCTTCTTCTCGAATTGAAGGACTTATTTCTTTCAAAAAATCACTTACAATTGATACGACACAAGAAAATGTAACTGAAAATATCAAGAATATTAAATACCTCGCTACAACATTATACAATGATGCAGCTGCAAGTTTAGACACGATCGATTATAAAATTGCGGTAAATAATTTTGACATATTCCGTGAATATTACCTTTTGGTTGATCCTTCAGCAGAAAATTTCAAACAAAAAGAGATTGATTTTGCTAATGCCATGGCAACAGTTTATACTCGCATTTATGAAGCTGACAGAAAAGGTAAGACCGACTTTCTGAATTATGCAAAAGCATCTTACAACAAAGCATTGTCATTCGATCCGAACAATATAAACGCAAATTATAATATGGGTATTTTGTATTATAATCAAGCGGTGAATCTTATAAATCAATCTGATTACGATTTAGATATTGTTGCATTGAATGACGTTCAGGATAATTCAATTAATTTATTTAAACAATCACTTCCATTTATGGAAAAAGCATATGCTCTCGATCCAAATAAGAAAGAAACGTTGTTGGGTTTATCGGGTATCTATTTTAGTTTAAATGAAAAAGAGAAATCGAATGAATTTAAGCAAAAATTAGAGCAAATTGGAAAGTAAGAAACGATAAATAGCTGATAGCTTTATGAATTTAAGATTTACAATTGGGAGAAAGATAGGATTAGGCTTTGGTGTAATCATCCTTTTGGTAATTGTAGCCTTTTGGCTTACCAATATTACCCTCAATGATAGTCGTAAAAAAACGGATCAGGTAACCGAGATCTATAACCCCTCAGTAGCCTCTCTTAAAGAATTAAATTACCTCCTTATTCGGTCTAAATTTTTAATTACTAAGTGGTTCTATGTCCAAACAGGTGATGATGCGATCGATAAAAAAGCATTACGTGGTCTTATAAAAGATGAATATCCAACTTTAAAAGCGAAAATAAAAGCGTATTCAGCCAACTGGAATAAAGAGGAACAAGAAAGTATTGAAGGTATTTTGGCATTGATCGAACAAATGTTCAAAAGCTACGATGAAGATGTTATGGAAACATTGAATTCCTTCGATACGTATAATGATCCTAATATAAAATTTATTGCCCAGTTACCCTTCGAAGAACTGGACACACAAAATGATGTGATCAATGAAAATTTAAGTTTACTTATTGACAAACAAAATAAAAATGCGCTTGATAATTCGGATGAGATGTTACAATCGTTCGGAGCTCTTCAAAAGATTGTGATCTGGTTGTTTTTTATCTTGCCTTTTGGAGCAATTCTTATTGCCATTTTTACTGTTAGAACAATTGTCCGTCCAATTCATCAATTGAAAAAAATTCTAGTAATGATGGGTAGGGGAGTCCTTCCTACAGAGCATATCAAAGACCGTAATGATGAAATTGGTGAAATGTCGGTTGCATTGAACGATCTGGTTGATGGAATGGCAAGGACAACTGAATTTGCAAAACAGGTTGGTTCTGGAAATTTTGATTCCCATTACCGCGCCTTGAGTAAAGAGGATACTTTAGGTGCTGCTTTATTGAAAATGCGTGAAGATCTGCGTGAAAACGAGCGCCTATTAGAAGCAAAAGTTATTGAGCGGACAGAACAGGTTGTACGTCAAAAAGAAGAAATTGAAACGCAGAATCAAGAGCTGGAAGTACTCTACAAGCATGTAACAGACAGTATAAAGTACGCCAAACGTATTCAGGAAGCGATACTTCCTCCAGACAGTTTAGTGAAGCGCGTTTTGCCCAATTCTTTTGTTTTATATAAGCCAAAAGACATTGTTTCAGGAGATTTTTATTGGATGGATGAGAAAAATGGTAAATCACTATTTGCTGCTGTCGACTGCACTGGGCATGGTGTTCCGGGTGCTTTTATGTCGATCGTTGGTTATAACTTGTTGAAACATGTAGTGAATAGCAATAAGAGTACGTCACCGTCCGAAATTTTAGACCGATTGAACGAAGGAGTCAGTGAAACGTTACATCACGGACATCAGGATTCACAGGCAAAAGATGGTATGGATATTTCGTTTTGTACGATTGATTTTAAAAAATTAGAATTAGAATATGCGGGTGCTTATAATCCTCTATATCTTATAAGAGAGGGGCAATTAATTCAAACAAAAGCCGATAAGTTTCCTATAGGATTGTTTTTAGGAGAAGAGAAAAAGAAATTCACTAATCATACTGTTCAGTTGCAAAAAGGTGATTCGGTTTATATTTTTTCAGATGGATATGCTGATCAATTTGGCGGTCCGAATGGTAAAAAATTTATGGCAAATCACTTCCGTGATCTTTTGATGCAAGTGCATGATGAGCCAATTGAAAAGCAAAAAGAAATTTTGAACAAAACTATTGAAGAATGGCGAGGCCCTCTTGACCAAGTAGATGATATTCTTGTGATTGGGTTAAAAATCCCCTATTAATTCCCTCAACTTTTATTAACAAATAGATTTTTTGTAAGACTTAAAGTCTTATTTAATCAAAAAATGCTTATTTTTATTCCTTTAAATGGGAGATGTAAAATGATGAGTTAGATACTTCGTTTTCTTTCTTTTGATGCAAATTTTATTACTTCTCCTCATGAGAAAATAGAGGGAAGTTTTATGTTGTATGTATTCATTGATTTCCTTTTGTTTTTATTTGTAGATAGCCCTTTACACTGCAATTAGAAATTATTAATTGATTAGTTATTAAGTTCTTGATTATACCGATTAACATCTTGTGAAACCCAAGGGCATGAGTAAAAAATTATACTTAACAAAATGAAAAAATCTTCAATTCTCCTTTTTACGCTATTATTAGCAGTTGCTTCATTATTTGCGCAAGCACCACCTCAAGGTATCAATTATCAAGCAGTTGCCCGCGATAATGCTGGTGCAGCGTTGATAAGCACTTCTTTAACTGCGAGATTTAGTATTCATGATCTTACAGCAGCGGGGGCAGTAGTCTACCAGGAAACACATGCTGTCACTACAAATGTATACGGTTTGTTTACTGCAAAAATTGGAATGGGAATACCTGTTTCAGGAACATTTTCGACTGTTAACTGGGGAAGTGGTGATAAATATTTGGAAGTGGAAGTGAACGATGGGAGTGGTTTTGTATCAATGGGCGCAAGTCAGATGATGAGTGTTCCCTATGCTTTTTATGCCGCGAATGGTCCAGTCGGTGCTACTGGTCCAGTTTCCACTGTTCCGGGACCAACTGGTCCGACCGGTGCAGGTTTAATTGGTGCTACTGGTGCAACAGGACTTGATGGTGCAACAGGCGCTACTGGAGCAACAGGTGTTGGATTAACCGGAGCTACTGGCGCTACTGGCGCAACAGGTGTTGATGGTCTTATTGGTTTAACAGGCGCAACAGGTGTAACCGGATTAACGGGTGCAACGGGTGCAACAGGTGTTACTGGATTAACAGGCGCCACCGGTGTTGATGGTGCTATTGGATTAACGGGTGCAACGGGTACTGCAGGATCTGCAGGAGCAACGGGTGTTACAGGATTAACAGGTGCAACCGGTGTTGATGGTGCTGTTGGTTTAACGGGTGCAACGGGTACTGCAGGATCTGCAGGAGCAACAGGTGCAACAGGTGCTACAGGTGCTACAGGATTAACAGGTGCAACGGGAACTGCTGGTGCAACCGGTGCTAACGGAGCAACAGGATTAACAGGTGCAATGGGAACTGCTGGAACTGCTGGTGCAACCGGTGCTAACGGAGCAACAGGATTAACAGGCGCAACGGGAACGGCTGGAACGGCTGGTGCTGTTGGTGCAACCGGAGCGACAGGCTTTTTGACAACAGGTGCAGCTGCAGGAAATACTCCTTATTGGAACGGAACATCTTGGGTTGTTAATAGTAGTAATATTTTTAATAACGGAGGAAATGTGGGGATAGGTTCAACAAGTCCCTTACAACTGTTGACTCTTTCACAACCAACAACAACTTCTTTTCGCTTAGAACGATCGAATGCAGCAGCTTTCGACTGGGAAGTAATAGCTGACAACTTAGGTTTTCATTTGAATGGCGGCGCAGATGGAACTGCAGCAACTCTGACATCTTTTTTTAATATTGATGGATTAGGAAGAGTAGGTATCGGAACAAACACTCCTGTTGCTTCTGCATTGTTAGAGATGGTTTCAACAAGTAAAGGTATTTTGATTCCACGTATGACATCAGCACAAAGACTTGCTATTGCAAGTCCAGTAACAGGATTATTAGTGTATGATCTTGTTGGTCAGTTTTATTATTACAATGGAAGTGCATGGGTAAGCATCTCCTCAGGAACGGCTGTAACATCCGTAACAGCAACTACGCCAATAATTAGTTCAGGTGGAACAGCTCCTATTATTTCAATGGCCAGCTCAGGTGTAACGCCGGGTGTATATGGAAGTGCGGCTCAAATACCGACTTTTACAGTAGATGTTTTTGGTCGTTTGACTACGGCCGGAACTGCTGCAATTACAGGCTTATTACCTGCCGGATTAAACGGACAAACATTATATAATAATGCAGGTGTTTGGACAGCTTCAAGTAATTTATTTAATAATGGATCAAGTGTAGGTATCGGCACAACAAGTCCTGGTGCAGGGTTAGTTGTTTCCGGATCTTCTCTGTGGCAATCTGCAATCGGGATTGAAAATACCGGGGGAGGAACAGAATGGCGGATAGGATCTGATACTGATGGAGGATTAAAAATTGTAAAAATTCCCGGTACAACCATTACTGCCATGTCTATTGAACCGATAGCAGGAAAAATAACTTTAAATAGTTTAGCACCCGGAGGAACAGTTGTTGCCAATGCTTCAGGATTACTTTCCGTTGTAGCCGGTTCACCTTTAACAAGTAACGGAACCGCAAATTATATCCCTAAATGGAATGCTGCAGGCACAGGTCTTACTTCTACTTCTTTGCTATTTGATAACGGAACAACAATTGGTGTTGGTACTTCTACCCCTGCAGGGCCAGGTAAATTGCATGTGTATCAAAATACAACTTCGGCTGGACCTCTTTCTTATTTCGAACATCAAACATCTACAAGTAGTGCTGGAATAAATGCTTCTGTTTATGCAATTTCATCTGCTTCAGGAACTGCTAATAATTATGGTATTTATACTCAAGCAAACGCGAGTGCTGCTGGAACCACCGTTGTTGGCGTTGAAGCTGCAGCAACAAATACAAGTGCAACAGGTGGAGCGAGAGGGGTAGAAGGTGTTGCAAATGTTACAGGATCAGGACAAGCAATTGGTATTTTTGCTGATGCTTCTGGTTCAACGAGTACAAATTGGGCAGGACTTTTTAATAATGGTAACGTGCTTATAACGAATAAGTTGAAGGTTGGTGGTTTAATTACTGCTGCTCCTAATTATCCAATTGATATTAATGCAACTAATTATGGATTAAATCAAACGGATGGTTCCGTTGTAATGAGTACTTTTATAAATGCTGGGACTTCTGCCAGCATAGGAACTCAATCAAATCACCCTTTCTTTATTTATACAAACAATGGCGGACCTAAATTAGCTGTTACGGTTGGTGGAAATGTTGGTATTGGTGGAACTGCTCCCGGTCTTGCTCCTCTATATAAATTGCATGTTACAGAAGCTACTGCAGGAGCAATTTCATCCTATTTTGAAAATACAAATGTTGGGACTGTTGATGGTGTAGGAATTGTTGCTAAATCAGAAAATGCACCCGGGTATGGTTTCGGAGGTAAATTTTATGCCAGTTATGTAGGTATTAATAGTAGTGCAACTCCTTCGTCCCATCCTGGTAATTCATTCGGAGCATATATTACTAATTCAGGTGGTACTGCTGGTGTACATTATGGTGTTTTTGGGCAAGCTTCTGGTGCTGGAGGAACAAATTTTGGTGTATATGGGTCTGCTTCTGGTGCGTCTGTAAATTATGGCATTTACTCAAATGGTATGCAGTTTTCAACATCAGGAACAGCTTGGACTGTTTCGGATAAAAATTTAAAAAGAGATATTTCAGATTTAAATATAAATGCAATAGAAACAGTATTGAAAATAAAAACGCATCAATATTATTTTGATACTGAAAAATATAAACATATTAATCTTCCAAAAGAAAAGCAATGGGGATTTATTGCACAGGAAATTGAAGAAGTGATTCCTGAAATGGTAAAAGATGCGGTACTTCCCGGGGAATACAATTCTTTAACTAAAGAAAAATTAAGTGATGACGTGAATGTTAAATCTATTCAATATGATCGGTTATTTCCAGTACTTGTGAAAGCAATACAAGAACAACAAGCACAAATTGAAGAATTAAAAAAACAATCTGAAGTACAACAAAAACAAATTCAATTGTTATTAAATCAATCAAAAACTAACGATCAAAAATAATATCTTTAACCGATAATTATCTGGTATAACTGAATGACAAAAAAGCAATAACATGAAAAAATTATTATTACAACTTTTATTAGTATTATTAAGTGCAATCTCCTTTGCACAAGCACCACCTCAAGGGATCAATTATCAAGCAGTAGCTCGCAATAACGCTGGAGCTGCTCTAATAAGTACTTCTTTAACTGCGAGATTTAGTATTCATGATCTTACTGCATCGGGTACAACCGTTTACCAGGAAACACATGCTGTCACTACAAATGTATACGGTTTATTTACAGCAAAGATTGGAATGGGAATACCTGTTTCAGGAACATTTTCAACTGTAAACTGGGGTAGTGGCGACAAATACTTAGAAGTAGAAGTAAACGATGGAAGTGGATTTGTATCAATGGGGGCAAGTCAGATGATGAGTGTTCCTTATGCATTGTATTCACAATTTTCTGCAAATGGTCCAACTGGGGCAACAGGTCCTGCATCAACCGTTGTTGGTCCTACAGGGGCAACGGGTCCAATCGGAGCAACAGGTGATACAGGTCCAACAGGAGCAGCATCAACAGCAGTAGGTCCAACAGGGGCAAATGGTCCAACAGGGGCAACCGGTGATACCGGTCCAACAGGAGCAGCATCAACAGCAGTTGGGCCAACAGGAGCAAATGGTCCAACAGGATCAACAGGAGATACTGGTCCAACTGGAGCAGCATCAACAGTAGTAGGTCCAACAGGGGCGACAGGTGCAACAGGCGCAGGATTAACCGGAGCTACTGGCGCAACTGGTGTTGATGGTGCTATTGGTTTAACGGGTGCAACGGGTACTGCAGGATCTGCAGGAGCAACAGGAGC
>CAMCYR010000035.1 GCA_945885475.1 Chitinophaga pinensis | reverse complement strand
TTACCGGATTCTATCAAGGATATCGTTAAAGGTGGTGGATCATTAACAGCTTTACCAATCATTGAAACACAAGCGGGTGACGTTTCTGCATACATTCCAACAAACGTAATTTCTATTACGGATGGTCAGATTTTCTTGGAGTTGAACCTGTTCAACGCCGGTGTTCGTCCGGCAATTAACGTTGGTATCTCTGTATCACGTGTGGGTGGTAACGCTCAAATCAAATCAATGAAGAAAGTAGCTGGTACTTTGAAGTTGGATCAGGCACAATACCGTGAGTTAGAGGCATTCTCTAAATTCGGTTCTGACCTAGATGCAGCAACAAAATCGGTTCTTGATAAAGGTGCACGTAACGTGGAGATCTTGAAACAAGCTCAGTTTTCTCCTGCTCGTGTTGAGCAACAAATTGCAATTATTTATTGTGGTACAAAAGGTTTATTGCGTAATATTCCAATTAATAAAGTAAAAGAATTTGAGGCAGAATATATTTCTTTCCTAGAAGCGAAACACAAGAATGTTTTAAATGACTTGAAAGCAGGAAAATTTACTGACGAGATCACAAACGTTTTGGAAGCAGTAGCAAAAGATTTATCTGCAAATTATAAATAAGAATTGAGACAATAGATTTGAGACGTGAGACCATTATCTCACATCTCACATCTTTGGTCTAACATCTAATAAAATGGCAAATTTAAAAGAGGTTCGTAACCGAATAGTATCCGTAAGTTCTACACAGCAAATTACGAGTGCCATGAAAATGGTGAGTGCTGCTAAGTTGCGCAGGGCTCAGGATGCAATTACTCAAATGCGTCCGTATGCAAGTAAACTGAAAGACATTTTAGAGAACTTAAGCGCAAGTTTGGACAGTTCAGATGGACAATATTCGAAACAACGTCCTGTAAAAAATGTTTTGTTAGTGGTGATTACTTCTAACCGTGGATTGTGTGGCGGATTTAATGCAAATGTTTTGAAGGCAGCCAGTAAATTGGCGCGCGAAGATTACAAAGGAAACAATGTAAGCGTATTGTGTATCGGTAAAAAAGCATCAGATTATTTTAAGAAAACAGAATACGGAATCATTGGTTCGGATATGCCACGTGGCTTAAACGAATTGTTTGATGAATTAACATTCTTGAATGTTGCTCCGGTTGCTGAAAAAATTATGCAGGTTTTTGTTGACTTACAATTTGATAAAGTAGAATTGATCTACAATCAATTTAAAAATGCTGCAGTTCAAATAACTACAACAGAACAATACTTGCCCGTTCAGGCGCCTCCTGTTACTGAAAATAAAAAAGTTGGGGAGTATATTTTTGAACCAAGTAAAGAATTTATCGTTGCTGATTTAATTCCACGCTCCTTAAAAACACAATTGTTTAAAGCATTATTAGATTCTCACGCTGCTGAGCACGGCGCGCGTATGACATCCATGCACAAAGCAACTGATAATGCAGGAGCGTTGATCAAAGAATTGAAATTGACATACAATAAAGCTCGTCAAGCAGCTATTACAAACGAAATTTTAGAGATCGTTGGTGGAGCAGAAGCGTTGGCTGGATAAAACTCACCCTTTGCTCTTTCCAAATGGAGAGGAATAAAAAAAGCTCCGAAAATAATTTCGGAGCTTTTTTATTATCGTCAACAATAAACTTAACTTTCAGACACCTTCACTTCCTTCTCCTATTGGAGATGGTGTCCGCAGGACGGATGAGGTGGGGCAGGGGGATGACGCGAATCACTCTTTATCCTTGAGTTTAATATTCACATCCACTTTAGCGGTATCGATTAAACTAGCAGGATCCAGTTCAATTTCTACTTTCATATCCTCCGCTTTTGGCATCATGGCTGCGACCTTACTTTTATTCAGCGCTGGAATAAGCGCGGGTGCAATTTTTCCTACCGGACGATATAAGAGTGACTTTTCTTTTGTTTTAAACGAAACCATCGGATAACTTTCTTCTACCGCATCGATCATAAAGATCACGACACTCATCACCAACGCATATTTTAAGGTTCCGAATACGGCACCACCAATCTTATTGACGGCACTCAGCGCAACACCTTCCACCATCTTTTGAATCAGCTTGGCAACAAGAAAAACAAATGCGATAATTGCCAGAAAGGTTATTGCAAAAGAGATGATTGGCAGATAGGGTGAATTCCAATCAAAACTTTCTTTTATTTTCTGTGCGATGAAATCCGAAAAGGTAATTCCACCCCATACACCGAGGCTAAACGCAACAAGTGTAGCCGCTTGAATAATAAGTCCTTTTGTAAAGCCTTTATAAAGGCCCCAGACAAGTGGAATGCAAAGAAGGATATCTATATAGTTCATGTTTTATTTTTTTATTCCCCCTTTTCAAAGGGGGAAAGTGTTTGCAAAAGCGATGGAAGGGGGATTGGTTCAATGCAACTATTCCCTTCAAATAAAAATCTTTCAGCAAAGAACGTATATCCTCCAATTACCTTTTAGCGCTTATTCAAAACTTATCAATAAATCATTGTTCAATTATATATTTTCAACATTAAAAAAGTCTACTATGGTGAAAGGTGCCGGAAGCCATCCGACTGGAAGCGCCGTATTATCAGATATATCAGCGCTTACATACGACTATAAATATGCCTACAAAAAATTAAAAAAGGTATTGGATGGAAACCCTAAAATAGAAGAAGGTATTAAACAAATTGAATACGATTTCTCGATCAAGTTATATATTCGTTTTCAAAACAGAGAAGAACTGAAAGATGTGGATATTTTATCGATCGAAGAAGAATATAAATTGACACATACAAACTATATAATTACGAATGTAAAATTTAATTCTTTATTCAACATATTTAATAAGAGAGATAATAAATTATTTCTTTGTGCCATTTAATGATACGATAATAAAATTACTTCTTAAGTAATTTTACCTCCACGAAAATGCCCACGTATATATGCATTGCCAGCTAAGGGATATGGTTTGCTTCAGTTGAATGAAAAGGTTTACTTGGCGTCTTTTCATAAACAAAGGTATTCTTCTTATATAGATACATATCTGATAAGTTTGTTTTAAACCTTTTTAACATTCATTGGTCGAATGGGGGAGTCAACGTGTGTATAAATTTGTATTTTTACATGCTCAATAAATTTATCCTTGTGTCTGAAAAAAAAATAATCCTACTTCTTTTTATCTGTTTACTTTCTATCTGTGCAGTAGCCCAGAACAAGCAATTCAAGATGGAGGAAGGCGCTCAGGCTATTGGTAAAATAAAAGGAGTTGTTGTCGACAATACAACCAAACAAATGGTTGAATTCGCAACCATTGCGCTCTATAAATTAAAAGACTCTACATTAGTGAACGGTGTTGTTGCTGGAGTCAAGGGTGATTTTCAACTTTTAGAAATACCCTACGGTCGTTATTTCATGAAAATAAATTTTATTGGTTACAAACAGCTTGTTCTCGATTCTATCAAGATTCGCCCCGCTTCTCCGGAAATAAATTTAGGACAGATAAAATTAAAAAGTAATACAGAGCAATTAGAGGAAATTGAGGTAAGCAGTGAAAAAAGTACACTTCAACTGGGGATCGACAGAAAGATCTTTAATGTTGAAAAAAGTATTGTGAGTGAGGGAGGTTCTGCTTCTGATGTTCTACAAAGTATTCCTAGTGTTTCAGTTGATATTGATGGGAATATCAGTATGCGTGGAAGTGGAAATGTAACAGTATTGATTGACGGTAAGCCTTCTGGACTAACAGGTTCCAGTCGGGCGGCCATTCTGCAGCAAATTCCAGCTAGCAGTATTGAAAGTATCGAATTGATCACGAACCCTTCTGCCAAATACGATCCGGATGGTATGTCCGGGATCATTAATGTGATCATGAAAAAAAACAAATTAAACGGATTTAATGGATCTGTTAGTGTTGGCGCAGGAACCGGGGATAAATACAACGCTGCAGCTAATATCAGTTATCGGAATTCAAAAATCAATGTGTATGCAAATTATGGATTCCGCTCCAATAACAGAACCGGAAACGGATCTACGTTTCGCCAAAATTTCTTAAGGGATACCACCTTTTATCTGAGTCAGGATTTCAATTCATTAAATAGGAACATTTCCCATAACATTAAAGGAGGAATCGATTTTTATCTGAATGATAAAAACACTTTCGGAGCTTCTATTTTATACAATACTGGAAGTGAAAGCAGTAATGAAGTTGTAAATTACTTCGAAGCGAACAGTAGCAATATCACTTCTGCAAGTTACGCACGAGATATTGCAACAGACGATGTTCCAACCAATATGGACTACAATCTAAATTATAGGAAAACATTTACGAAGCCAAAACAAGAATTAGTCGTTGACGCTACGTATTCGGATGCAAATGGCCTGAGAAACGAAAGATATACAGAAAGAGATTATACGTTAAAATATGAGCCAAAAAACACATACCCTTTCAAACAAAATACGGAAACAGAAGCAAAAAACACTATTATTTCAGCGCAGGTAGATTATGTACAGCCCTTAAAAAACGGAATGAAGTGGGAGTTGGGTGGAAAAACAACCTTAAGAAAAATTGGAAATGATTTTACATCGAACGTATACGATTATGCAGCATCTGCTTTTGTAATGGATACCAACCTGAGCAATAATTTCCTATATAAAGAAAATATTTATGCGGCTTATACAACTTTTTCTGGTACTATTAAAAATTTCGGATATCAGTTGGGTTTACGCGCAGAAGAAGCAAACACAAGCTCTGAACAAATTACAGCAGCTGAAACTTTTACTTATAATTATTTTAATTTATTTCCTTCCGTCCACTTATCCCAAAAACTGCAGAAGGAACAAGAGTTTCAGTTGAGTTACAGTAGAAGAATTAATAGGCCGAATACAAGAAATTTAAATCCGTATAAAGATTATTCTGACCCGTATAATATCCGCTATGGTAATCCGTATTTACGACCGGAATACATTAATTCCTACGAGTTGAGTTATATGAAATATTTTAAAAAGGGTGTTCTTACTGCAACGGCATATTATCGTCAGACAGATGGCGTAATTCAGCGATATAAAACGATCTCAGATAGCACAAGATCTTTTATCACGTTCATTAATCTTGATAAGTCTCAATCGTACGGATTAGAACTAATCGTAAAAGCGGATCTTACAAAATGGTGGAACATTACGTTTAGTGCAAATGGTTTTCAAACAGTTATAGATGGTGGTGCTCAGGCCGATTTACAAAATGAAAATCTGAGTTACATCATTAAACTTTTATCGAATATGCGTGTGTGGAAAAACATGGACATTCAATTTACCGCAAATTATATGGGGCCAACAGCAACCTTGCAAGGAGAAGTAAAATCAATGTTCACTATTGATCTTGGATTAAAAAAGGAGATCTTTAAAAATGCGAGTTTGAGTTTGAATGTTTCAGATATTACGGATGCACGTAAAATGCAAATTATTGCCAATAATGACCCGACATTTTATCAGGAGATGAATAGGAAAAGAGAATCACGTATCGCCACACTAACGTTTAGTTACCGCTTCGGTAAAATGTCGGACAATAAAAAATCGCGCTCCGAAAAGCAGAACAGTGGTGGATTTGAAGGCGGTGGCGGTGATATGGGGATGTAACTATTTCTTGAAAGCTAGTTCTGAATTCTGTTAGATTATCAGCAGTAATCAATCACATATTAGCGGCAACATTAATTTAATACTTTACGAAACTATTTTTGGTAAATATAACAGGAACTTGCTGTTCAATATCCAAAACCGAAATAGAATACTAGTATTTGCTCATCAAATCTTTATCCCGATCACAAGCATATCGTCAACTTGTTGTAGCACACCTCTCCATTCTTCTATAGAGCGATCTAAGGCTATTCTTTGTTGTTCCATTGTTACGCCATTTAAATTCAAAAGCATGGTTTTAAGTTGCGCTAATTTAAATTTCTTGCCATCAGGTCCGCCAAATTGGTCGGAATAACCATCCGAGAATACATAAATTGTATCACCTTTTTGTAATTGAACAATGTGATTTGTATACTGTTGTTGGTGTGATTCCGTATAACTTCCAATGGCCAGATTATCTGCTTTTAATTCAATTAATTCTTTACCGCGAACAATAAATAGTGGGTTGTATGCGCCAGCATATTGTAATTCCATTGTTTTAATGTTTACTGCGCAAAGTGCTATGTCCATTCCATCTCTGAATTTTGTACCCTCTGATGTTTGATTTAGGGTTTCGCTCACACCCCTATTTAATTTATCCAGAAGTTTTGATGGGATGATTGCACTGTTTTCATTTACAGCCTGGTTTAAAATTGTTGAACCGACAATACTCATGAATGCACCAGGAACACCATGTCCAGTGCAATCTACTGCAGCAAACAAAATTTCATCTCCTTTTTTATCTAGCCAGTAAAAGTCACCACTGACAATGTCTTTCGGTTTAGCAAAAACAAAAGAATCAGGAAAAATATTTTTCATCACATTTTCAGGCGGAAGAATAGCTTCTTGTATTCGTTTTGCATATCGAATACTATCAGTGATGTCTTTGTTCTTTTCCGCTAATTCAGCATTTTTTATGGCTAGTTCTTCTGTACGTTCCTCTACTTTTTCTTCCAGTATTTTTTTGGCAGTTTTTAATTTTTTTGTTCGCATTTTATCAAAAACATACAATCCGAAGATCGCAAACAAAAAGACAAAAACATAGAATACGGCAGTTTGCCAGAATGGAGGAGCAATATAAAATTTGTATTCTGTTGCCCTTGTGTTTCCTGCTCCGTTATTATTGAACGCGCGGACTAAAAAGGTATATGTTCCGGGAGGAAGATTCGAATAAACGGCTTCACTTGCCTTGGTCATTCCGGGCAGCCAATCTTTATCAAATCCTTCTAATTTGTATTGATAGCTTACTTTTTGCGGGTTATTTAAACTCACCCCGACAAAATTAAATGTTAAATGATTTTCATTGTATCTGAAACGTGCATCATCAGGAAAATCAAAATCTTTCATGAATAATTTTAATCCAGTGATAAATGTTTTTGGCTCGATGGAATTTGTTTTATCTTCTTTTGGGCTGTATTTTACAACGCCCATAATGGTTCCATACCAAAGATTTCCTCCTTTATCCATACAAACGGCATTCGGATTTGTTTCAACACCCAGAAAACCATCTGCTTTTCCATAGTGAATAAACGTTTTGGTTTTTTCCTCAAAGCGATCGATTCCTCTGCTACTTCCGATCCAGATATGATTTTCATTATCCGCAATGATTGAATATGGAGAATCGGTTGTCAATCCTTCTTTTACTGTAAAGTTTGTAAATTTATTTCCGTCATATTTATAAAGACCTCCACCGTATGCACCAAACCAAAGATTGTGGTTTTTGTCTTCATTGATACATAAAATAAAACGATGATTCATTCCGTCTTGTTTATCAAAAGTTTTAAAACTGGAACCGTTAAACATTGACAAGCTACCACCTAACGCTCCAAACCAAAGGTTTCCTTTCGAATCTTTAAAGATCCTGTAAACATTATTACCCCCGAGTCCGTCAGCGATTGAATAATTGCGGAAAGTTTTTGTCGACAGCTCAAATTTTGATGCACCCTCTTTCGTTCCAAACCACAAATTTCCTTTGTTGTCATCGCTTATTGCATAAACTACATCGCCTGCCAGTCCATCTTCTTTTGTATATGAATCAAAACGTTCAGTTAATCTATTGAATTTACATACTCCGCCAAAGCCCGTTCCAAACCAGAGGTTTCCTTCTTTGTCCTCAAAAGAAGATAGCACAACATTGCTTGATAATCCATCTTTGGTTGTATAATTTTTTATCGTATGATTTTCTTTTTTATTCAGTTCAGAATAGCTGAAAGAGATCTTTGAAATCCCATCATTAGTTCCCAGCCAGATAGTTCCTTCTTTATCGCAAAGTGTTGTCCAAACAAGATTATTTACAATGAGATCGGACTCATCATATATTTGAAAACGTTCACCATGGTATTGGTTCAAGCCAATGTCGGTAGCAATCCAAACAGCCCCTTCGCGATCCTGAAAAACTGCATTTACATTATAATAGTTCAGACCTTGTTTTGTATTGTAATTATAAACGACAGCTTTTGAAACAGCTTCCTTACGATCTTTTGAAGGAAACGGACTTACTTTAGCAGCGCCGCCACCCGTAGTTCCAATCCATACATTGTGAGATTTGTCTTCGAAAATACAATTTATGAAATCGGCTACTAATCCATTTTTCATATCAAAACGATTGCCTGAATTTTCAATTACTCTTGTAGGAAGTTTACTGTTGAAATCATCTTTTACAAGAAGCGGCATCACTCCGGCATCGGCACTCCCTGCCCAAATCTCGTTATTATTTACAAATGCAAGTGTTGTAATTCTATTGCTGTGTAAGCCGTTTCCAGTATTTAAAATACTATAAGAAGATGAAGAACTGAGCTCTTTTCCAACACCATAAATAGTGATTCCGATGTCAGTTGCAATCCATACATTCCCCCTTTGATCCATACAGATGTCATATATATTATCACTGCTGAGACCATCCTTTTTATTTAAGGAAATCATTGTTTTTTTATCGGGGTCGTAAACAAAAATTCCTGCACCCTCGGTTCCGATCCAAAAACGATTATTGGCATCTTGTAAGATGGTGGTAACGGTTTTAAACCGTGTATATTCTTCCAGATTTAAATTCTCGATTTTTTTTGTTTTATAATTATACATTGATACACCGCCTGCCCAATGTCCCAGCCATATGTTTCCTTTAACATCTTTACACATTGCTGTGATCCAGTCTTCTGCTAATGAATCTTTCCTCGAAAAGGTTTTGAATTCTTGCCCGTTGTATTTTGTTAGACCGGAAAGTGTTCCGATCCATAAGTTCCCATCATCATCTTGTACAAGATCTTGCACTTGCGATTGCGACAAACCTTGTTCTACTCCATAATAAATGAAGCTAGTTGTTTGTGAATGCAACGGCTTGATATAAAGCATCAGGCATTGCAGCAGCAACACAAAGTATACGATATAATATTTTTTTATCTGTCCCATTAGTTATTTTGATAAGCCGAGAAAAAAGTGATCTCTGTGTTATAGGTAAGTTCGTCAATCGTACCATTGTTTTTATAGCAAAATACTGTACCCCAGAAATAGGTTTCCTTTCGGTAGGTGTCCAATTTTTTTCCTTGCGTGACTGTGGTTGTGCGGATTGTTTTTATGAATCCGGAATCAACCGTAACAGTAAAATTAGGGATTTCCTTTTGAACATATCCTTTTACATCCGGCAATGTTTTCTGCTTACTTATTCTAACTGATCGCTCAGCGAAAGCTGCGGCTTCAAACAATTTTCGCATCTCGTTATTCTTTTGCTGTTGATTCACCAAGAGTTCTTTTTTCTTTAATTTTTGCTCTTCTCTTAATATATCAGATTTAGCTTTTACATCCGCTTCTCTTCGCATTTGAGTAATAACGGTATTGGAGCGAACGATCTGTTTTTCTCTATTAAAGGACTTTTGTTTAGCAATGCGTTCATTGTCGGCAACCATTTTCAGCAGGTCATTTTCATAATTTGTTTTGATTTCTTTATTTTTTTTAGCCAATACATTTTTAGCTTCTTTTTCACGTTGAAGGCGGATGGCCTCTGTTTCCATTGTTTGAGTGACAGGTTCTTTTTCTTCGGCTGATTCTATTTTCAACTTTGCCAGTTCTGCTGCATCTTTTTTTGCTTTTTCTTCCGCCATTAGCTTTGCTTCAGCATCTGTTTTCAACTTTTCTTCGGCCTCTTTTTTTGCTTTTTCTTCCGCAAGCAGCTTGTCTTTCTCTGCTTTCTCTTTTGCTAATTTTTCAAGAAGCAGTTTGTCTTGCTCTTCTTTATTTATAAGTAGATCCTTTGTGAATTGTGCCAAATAAGCTTCATCATCTATCAGCGCTTTTTTACCATCGTAAATTATTTTGGTAAATGGGTTTTTATATTTGCTAAGCTTCACTGTTGTATTCGTGTTTTCAAAGAAAGGAACTTCGGTAACGTAAAGAGGAAAAATATTGTTTTTTTCTTTCGGCAGTTTGCTTGTATATACAATAAGGTGCATTTCGACACATCCCGGGTAAGTGAATGCAACCTTATAATCGACACCAAACGGTAGTGAAAGTTCGAACTTTCCATTCTTTCCGGTTTTAATCTTCACCATTTCGGCATTCCCTCCGCGGTAAACGGTGACAGTTGCCCCGGATAATGGCTTTCCGTCTTTCAGCGTTTTACCTTCCAACTCGAGCATTCCTGGAGCCTGAGCAATTGCCGAATTGCTCAAAGCAAGAAAGATCATACACAGCAGAACGGTCCTGTAAAAAGGAAGTTTGTTTGCAGAAGTAAATGATCGATTTATAAAGTGCATACAGGTTTTTGATCGTTAACGAAGTTACAAAAAATTATACTGTTTTTCAAGATGGCAGAGTATATTTGAACAACTTAGTATATTCTTTGTTTTTAATTTGACTATGAATACCCGAACTCAACTGCTGGAAAGTATCCGCCCCGAAGTGAAAGTGAAGACAGACAGCTCTTCCGAACTTGAAATCTTTCAAAGTAAAACGCTGCGTCCAATCTTAAAATTTCAAAACGAATTGTTGTTGGCCGTTTTCAGCAAACATTTAGAAGAAAACAAGATTCAATTTAAAACACTCAGGGACGACAAACAAGAGGAAATTATTCATACGGATTTAAAAAAGGATCTTTCTTTAAAGAATGAACTTCGTGGTTTGATTGCTGGTCATTTTACCTTGGATGAGTTTTCGTTTTATGTTCGCAATAAAACACAAATTAATAAACGCATTTTAGAGTTGATCATTAAACGCATAACGGATCAAAAAGAAAAGTTATGATCTAAGGTTGCTCAATGCTGAGTCGCTTATAAACAGCATCTCGTTTTAATTCTCTGACATCACCCGGCTGCATGGTTTCCAAACGTAAGTCCTCTATCGCAATTCTAATCAATCTAAGGCAGGGGAATCCAACTCCTGCAGTCATTTTACGGACTTGATGAAATTTCCCTTCAGTTAATGTAAGTTCGATCCAGGATGTTGGTAAGCGATCACTAACCGGATGGCCACGCGGAGGAAGACTTTCCGGCTTTTTTACTTGTTTCGCCTTGCAAGACTTTGTAAGATATGGTCCCGCATCTAAGGCAATGGTCACGCCTGCTTCTAATTGTTTTATCGCCTCATTAGTAACGATTCCTTGAAGTTGAACCAGGTAGATCCTGCTGTGTTCAAACTCGGGTTTCAAAAGTCGGGAATTTAAGTTTTTATCGTTGGTTAGGATCAGCAAGCCCTCACTATTTTCATCAAGCCTTCCAAGTGGATATACATCTTTCGGGAATTTGAACCCAAGTTCACCCAGACACTTCTTTTTATGAGAGGAAGTGAACTGCGAAATCATTTTATACGGCTTGTAAATGATGTAGTAGTTCATGTTGAGCTACAAAAGTAGAAAATTATTTTGAATCATTTTTTAAAGGTAGCATCTGCTATTCCTTTGTTGATCTGATAATTAGAAAGGCTAAGATATATTTTACCTTTTTTATCATTTTTTGTTTTGTCAACGGTTTTGCTTTTCGAATTATTGATGTCGGCAGCAACACTTTTTGGTATTTTAAATTTCTTTACATCAACAGTAAAGGTTACGTTGTCGGGTAAGCCATATATTTCCTGTTTGCCATAGTTGTATTCTGTCAGAATTGTTCCGTTAGATTTAGTGGTTAACTGCGATTTAAGAACAATATTTCGTTTGTTGTCGATCCATAATTTTCCGAGGATCAGATCACTTGTATCAGAAGAAGGGATTACATTAATAATGATTGCCGAGTTCGCGCCAATCTTTTCATTTCCTGAAATGAGTGCATCAAAAGAGGTGGTGTCGGTGAGCATTTTTGTAATTTGATCAAAGCCTTGTCTTGGAATAATTGCAATACTTTTTGATTCAACCTTAAATTTATCCTTTTGTTTAAAATAGATTTTCGCATTCACGGGAAACATTTTTACAAAAGGAAGATCTACCTTAATGTTCGCCATCACGGTATAGTCTTTTGCTGTCATCATTTTAGCATAAACACCATTTAATACTTGTTTGGCATTTTTTGTTTGTGACAGGAGATTGTTTGACAGGCTTAACAATCCGATAAATGCGAGTGTACGAATCACATTTCTCATGATAATATGTCTTTTTTATTGAATTTATAAATTGCAATTCCGAGTAAACCAATAATATGTATTACCAAAATGATAATGGAATTCCATATGTCTGCTTTGGGTAAAGGATCTTCAAAAAAACTGCGCCATGCAGCCATGTGTGTGGTAAATAAAAAGGGGCGGATCGAATCGAAAACAGGAACATCCAACGTTCCTATTATGGTGAATAAAATGATAATTCCCATTGTGGAAACTATCGGTCCGATAGAGTTTTCTGAAAAGCAGGACAAAGTCAAGGCGAGCGTTGCGATCATTACCAAGGCCAGGTAAGCGACAAGAAAGCCATAAAAAAATCTCCAGGCAACATCTTGTTCCTGCAAAATTACTAGTCCATCGCTTTTTAAAACCATCAGATCGCCCGTTCCAAAAAGCAATTTTCCTATAACAATAGCCATGAAAGCCATCCACAGCAATACGATAAATGTATAGGCGCTGCCGGCCAGGTATTTTGATAAAAGGATGCTTGTCCGAGAAACAGGTTTAGTAAGCAACAGTCGGATAGTACCCATTGCGCCTTCACCGGATATCAGATCGCCGGTAACAAATGCAATTAATAATGGCACATGAATGATCAGCATTTGGAGAACAATGAAAGCCATCAGGTTGCCATTCAAAATATTTCCTTCAAATGAAAGAGATTGTTCAAATGGTCCGGTGATGAATGAAATATACATCATTCCATCGAGTTTCATGGCCATTAATATAATCCCGACAATAAGTGTTATTGCTCCAATGCCAATATAGCTCCGTGGTTTCGCAGCAATCTTTATGAACTCATTATACGTGCTTTCCCAGATCATTAGTGGTTGATCAGTTTTAAAAAGTAATCTTCTAATTTTCTTTTTGGTTCAATTGAAAAAACCTTGATATTGTTTTCACAGAATTCTTTATTAATAAAAGAAATTTTTTCTTCGCTGATCTGTAATAATAAATTATTGCCATCAAGACTTTCTTCCGATAATGGAATGTTGTTCTTTAATACTACTTGTTTCGCTTTTTCCATATCATCAACTTTGAAGGAAACAATTAATTCTTGTCCGTTTAACAAATCCGATACGCTTCCTTGGATAATAGTTCTACCCTTATTAATAATCACCATCCTGTTGGCAATTAATTCAATTTCAGATAAAATGTGTGAAGACAATAGGATGGTTTTGTTTTGTTCGTTTCTTAATTGTAGGATTAAATTTCTAATATCAATGATTCCCTGAGGATCTAAACCGGTTGTCGGTTCATCTAAAATAATTAATTCAGGATCATGGATCAGTGTTTGGGCAATTCCTAAACGCTGTTTCATCCCATGTGAAAATCCGTTTACCTTATCCTTCTCTCTACCTTTTAGACCAACAAATTCAATCATCTCATGAATTTTATTTTTTTTAATAGGTACCCCGGAAAGTCGTGCAAAAATTTCAATATTTTTTTCTGCGGAAAGATATTTATAAAAATCAGGTTTTTCTACGATGCAGCCAATTTTGCTGAGAATGTAGTTTCGGTTCTTCGTCAGATCCTTTCCGAACAGTTGAAGTTCTCCACTTGTTGGTTTGATGAGCGACAGCATGGTTCGGATAGTCGTGCTTTTACCGGCTCCATTCGGACCGAGGAATCCAAAAACATCCCCTCGGTAAACATCAAAACTTACATCCTCAACAGCATGAAATTTTCCAAAGTGTTTAACAAGATGTTTTACTTCAACAATTTTTTCCTGCGCGTTCATTTTCTTATACAAAGGTAAATAATAGAACTACCCTTTTTTGATTTTATTTCTTCTATTCCTTTGTCTCGAGCATTTAATATGCAAGCACATCCTTTGCTCTATCCAATCTTTCCAAGTTAACAACTGAACATGGAAAGAGTTTTTCGAAAGGTCTAAAATTTATTTTTTTTCAAGAGCTTTTTTAAAAGTAGCAAGTACGCGTTCGCGTGCAAATTTATGGTCTACTATTGGTTGTGGGTAGGTTAATTCTTCGAATTCCGGAACCCACTTGCGGATGTATTCAAATTTGGAATCGAAGCGGAGGGTTTGTGCATCCGGGCTAAACACCCTGAAGTAGGGAGCAGCATCACAGCCCGAACTTGCAGCCCATTGCCATCCTCCATTATTTGCTGATAGATCATAGTCCATTAGTTTTTCTGCAAAATAAGCTTCACCCCACCTCCAGTCGATGAGGAGATGTTTTACTAAAAAACTCGCAGTGATCATGCGCACGCGGTTATGCATAAATCCGGTAGCATTAAGTTCCCTCATACCCGCATCAACGATCGGATATCCGGTTTCTCCTTTGCACCAGCGTTCAAACTGTTCCTCATTATTGAGCCACTTTATATTGTCGTATTGTTTTTTGAAAGAACCAGTAACGACATGCGGAAAATGGAAAAGGATCACCATGTAGAATTCACGCCAGATCAATTCGTTCAGCCATTGATCATTTAATGATTGAGCTGTTGAAGCAAGTTGACGGATACTGATTGTGCCAAATCTTAAATGCACACTTAAGCGGCTGGTGCCTTCCGTGGCTGGAAAGTTTCTTGTTTCATGGTAGCCGGAAATTAATTTTTCGTTAACAGCCGGCAAAGAAAATTTTATTCCTGTTTGGTTAAATCCAATTTCTTTTAAGGTTGGAATTGGGATTAAGTTCGTCTTAAAGAAGTGCGAAATGTATTTTTTAGTTGGGTATGGTTTTAGGTAATTTGAAGTTAGTTTGGCTTTCCATTTTCTCATAAAAGGCGTGAAGACCGTATACGGCAGGCCGTCATCTTTTAATATTTCAGCTTTTTCAAAAATTACCTGATCCTTAAATGAATAAAAAGCGATGTCGTTTTTTTTTGCCAAGGCATCTATTTTAAAATCGCGTTCTAGTGCTGAAGGCTCATAATCTGTATTTGTATAGATGTTTTTTACAGTGTATTTTTTGATCAGATCGCTGAATATTTCAAGTGTATTTCCTTTTAATACCAGCAGAGAACTGCCACTTTCACTGATTGTTTTCTGTAACTCGAGCAAAGCAAGGTGAATAAATTCAACCCTTTTGTCTTTTTTATTTTCTAGTCGGTCTAGAATATCCGTGTCAAAAATAAAAAGTGGTAATACATTCTCATTATTCTTTAATGAATGATATAGGCCCGCATTATCATCTATTCGTAAATCTCTTCTGAACCAAAAAATGCTTATTTCTTGCTTAGAAGTCATTTCGTGTAATTTAAGTGTAATTGATTTAAGTAAATCTGTTAAAATGCAAATTCTTTTAATTCTTGCATCAGACGTTTTCTAGCTAAAAAGATTCTGCTTTTTACAGTGCCGATTGGCAATTCTAGCTCGTCTGCAATTTCCTTGTATTTAAACCCATCGTTGTAGCGAGTAAATGGAATTTTATATTCGTCTTCCAAGGCATCGATTGCTTTCGTGATGTGTTTTAAGTTAATCTGAGAATTAGCATCCGGACTATTACTTCCGTTCAACGGTTTCACTAAGGAAAGATCCTCTGTTTGGCTAATAATCTGGCGCGTTTTAATGGATCGTCTGTAGGTATTTATAAAGGTGTTTTTCATGATCGTATACAACCATGCTTTTAAATTGGATGCATCCGCAAACTTGTCGCGGTATTTTAATGCTTTTAAAAATGTTTCCTGAACCAGATCCTGAGCCTCTTCGCTATTCAAGGTTAAACTATATGCAAAGTTTTTTAATGGAGTTCTTTGGTTCACCAGCTGCTGATTGAATTCGATTGCTGTCATATTATTTGTCTTTTAGTTTTATTATTGTTTAACAAAACTACAAAAAGATTAAACAAGACAAAGAAAAATGTTTAACTTTTTTCTTCAAAGCTTAAACAATTTAATTGAATTAATGTCAATGTTTTGATAATCAGCACTATATGACAAACCAAAGCCCTTGTTATTTATGAAAGGAACTTGGAAATTGTCGAAAGAAAAAGCAGAAAAAAAGGAATTAGGGAATAAGCGCCAAGAAATCGGCAGGTGTTTTAAATAATTTAGCGTTCTCTGGTAATTTTACCCCTTCTTTTACAAGCTCATAGCCGGATAACAAAAGTCTTTTATGGGGAAAACTAACCGCAAGTTGATTCAAGTAATCTTGTATAGAGTCCATTTTGTGCGTAAATACCGACACGATGTAATCTGAGTTTTTTATTTCTGCAACACGTTCGACATCTATCATCGGAATAGATTGTCCGAGGTAAGTTACAAAATGCCCATTCGATTTTAATAAATAAGTGAAATAGAGTAGGCTTAGCTCGTGTAATTCATTTTCAGGCAGGTACAAAATAAATTTTTTTGACTGATTTTTTTCTATTACTATCTGACCGTCGATTGCTACAATTAATTTTTGACGAATTAAATGCGTAATAAAATGTTCCTGAGCAGGATTGATGCTTCCTGTGTGCCACATTACTCCGATCTTATGAAGAAAGGGATAGATTACTTCTTCTATTGTATAAGAAAAACCATTTCTTAAAATCTGATTGGAAATAATCTGTTCGAATCGTCGTTCATCCATTTCAACCATTGAAATGATTAGACTGCTTATTTGTTCACATTCCTTAGAGGTAGAATCAACAATCTTCGTTACTTCTGATGCTATCTCCTCTTTGCTGAGTCCAGCAATCTTAGAAATTTTGTATCCGTGATTATTTAACAGACTTACATTTAAAATGTTTTTTAATTCATCGTTGTCATACCAGCGTATGTTTGTGTCTGTACGATTCGGCTTCAGTATGCCATAGCGCTGTTCCCAAATCCGCAGCGTATGCGCTTTTATTCCTGAAAGCTTTTCTATATCCTTTATTGAAAATTTACAAATCATTTAGAGTAATGGGGATTTTGAGTGTTAAACAACAGATCATGCTTTTTGTTCAAGTTATTAAATTGTATTCGGGTGATTGTTTCTCTCTTTTAAAAATTCTTGCAGTTTTCCTGTTTCTGCTAAATTTACCAAATTGAAATCTTTGTTTGCCAATTTATAGCCTTTCCATATTGGCGGATTACGTGCAAAAAAGTCGAGACACATATACAGCGGCGCAATTTTGAGCGCATTAAAAGGAGCAAACCAACGAAACCCTACTCCGATTGAATCCGTTTGATTTTTAACTGCATGCCAGTAGAATGGGGGATTCCATAAAACATCGCCCGGCTTCAGATGTACTTCATAGCCATCAATATATTTAAAAAGTGTGTAAGGATAATCATAATTTGGGTTAAATGGATCGTAAGGCCCTTTTTCAGTTTTATGTGGTCCATGTCTGTAAATATTCCGTACCGGATCGGGGTCAAAAATCATGGAATAATAATGGGAATAGAGCACCCATTTTTTTTCTCCATACGCCTGAACAAATAAATTACTGCTGGCTGCATTGTGAAAAGAGGTAATCGTGTTTTTTCCTCCGATAAAAAGCTGAAACGATTCGAATGTTTTTATTTTATCACATCTTTCCAAAAGCCATTTGTAATCAAAGTCATTAATATGTTCCGGATGTTTGTCTAACAATGGGTAGAAACGGTAATATTTTTTACCACCTGCGCGGATATTGTCAATAACATCTCCAAGCGTTGTTTTTTCGTAGGGGTATCCCACAATTTCTTGATTTACAAGTAAGATCTCATCCTTCCCATGCAAATCTTTAAAATAACCGAGTGACCATTTGTTAGCACAGTCCCAATTTTTTGCTGCACCTTCAAGTATTACCGGAATACCTTTTTTTACATAGTGATCTTTAAATTCTTTTAAAGAAAGATCGGTTCTCCGCTCGATCGGGATTATTTTACCTTCGCCGCTTGCTTTAAGTGTCGCATGTACGTTTTTGTAAAAAGTGCGCCTGCGTTTGCCTACTATCTTAAATACCCGTGCTCTCCCGAAAAAATGATCTAAGATTTGATAAATGCCGTATTCGAAGCGTTGCGCGGGTTTGATGTTTCTTCTGAAGGCATACATTGATTTTGAAGATTAAATAAATTGAGCTAAAAACAATTCTGAAAAATGTTTTTTTAATTTTTGCTTCACTTCTTGTTCGTCTACTTTTCGCCCCAATTCTTTGTCCAGTGATGTTACAGCTTTATCAACAATTCCACAAGGAATAATATTTCCAAAATAATTCAGATCGACATTTACATTTAATGCAAAACCATGCATTGTTACCCAGCGGCTTGCTCTAACGCCAAGCGCACAAATTTTTCTGGCTTTTGTCGGATTTGAAGCATCCAGCCAAACACCCGTTTCTCCGGCACTTCTTTCGGCAGTTAAACTATATTCCGCTAATGTACGGATAACCATTTCCTCTAAAAAACGCAGGTATTTATGGATATCAGTAAAAAAATTATCCAAATCAAGAATCGGATACCCAACAATTTGTCCGGGTCCGTGATATGTAATGTCTCCGCCACGGTTTATCTTATAATAGCTCGCGTTTTTTTCTTTGAGTTGATTTTCGCTGATGAGCAAATGCTCTTTGTCTCCCGTATTACCCAGTGTATACACATGAGGGTGTTCGCAAAATAAAAGAAAATTATTGGTTGTTTGTTGTTGATTTTCGGGCAGCGTGCGGTTTGCAACTTTGGTATCAACCACTTCTGCAAAAAGTTTTTCCTGATAATCCCAAGCTTCCTTGTAGTCGATGAGGCCCAGATCAATTAATTTTACTTTTTGCATTCTATAAATTTCGAATCGTTGTTTGTGCGGTTAACTCTTTTATGCGATACGTCAAGAATAAAGGTGGAGAGATCGGGATACAACCTAGAGCTCCGAAAGTTTTGATTTCAAGTGATTAATAACATTCACCTCCATTAGATCCGCACCGCGTAATTCTCCGAGTGCAATTGAAATCCAATCGCCCAAATGAATGAAATAGATTGCCTTTTCAATGACAGAGGTACCTTTTGAATATACTTCAGTGATTTCAGCCGCATATTTTTCCATTACATCTTTATTGATCTGAACGCGGGCCAGATTTCTGGAATAGTCATCTTTATCTAAAAAAAACAAGACACTTAAGTTGTGATTTTTTTCAGTCCAGCCAACTAATTCATTGTGATTCATTTCAGGAACGATATGATGCCAGCAAAGGATCTTCGAATTCTCGTTCAGTTGTTGACGGAAGCGTATGGCGACACCTTCATTATAGGTTGTAGCATAGATCACGGGAATTTTTCCAATCAGTTTTTTTGCTATGCTGCTTGCCTCTGCAATAATAGTGTTCTCTTCCGAATCAATTAGTTTTACAGCTGCTTCCAGTTCTGCTTGATAGTTGTTGTTGATGATCTTATTGTATCCGAGAATAAAAAACAATTGTGTCAAAGAATATCCAAGACAAGAGCGGGGTGGCATTCCACCCGGAACAACGATGCAGTCGAATCCAATTGTTTTAGATGTTTCTAATACTTTTCCTCCGGAAGTGATCGCAACAATTTTTGCATTTTTTGCAATCGCCAGATTCATACAATTGAGCGTTTCCTCCGTGTTTCCGGAATAAGATGAAATGATCACGAGTGTACTTTCATTAACATATGCGGGAATAAAATAACCTTTTGTAATATTGACAGGCACGTTTGCGTTTCCGATTACAAGTTCAGAAACGATGCTTCCGCCTATCCCGGAACCACCTAATCCGCAGATCAATACGTTTGAAATTTTATGCTGGGAATGTGTCAGTTTCGCACTGCTGCCAATGGCAATTGCTTCTGTCAATTGTTTAGAAAAATTCGCTACTAATGTTTTCATCACACGTTAAATTTTAAGAAACATACTTGTTTCATATTGTAAATATCTAAAGGCTTGTAAAAATACGATTTTTTTGAAATAAACACTTAAAAAGGGCAAATAACATGACTATAAAAGCCTCATAGCATGTATATTTGCAAATATTAAAAAACAAGAGAAACTGAAAATGAGCACTGAATTAAACGAACAGGAATTATTGCGCAGAGCAAAATTAGAAGAGATCACCAAAATGGGGATTGATGCTTATCCCGCTGCATTGGTTGAAATCAATGCTACAGCAAAAGATATTTTAGAAAATTTTACTCCGGGAAAGGAAGAAGAATATAAAAACATATCCATTGCTGGGCGTATTATGAGTAATCGTGATATGGGAAAGGCTTGCTTTGTCAGTTTGCAGGATGCTAGCGGACGTATCCAGATCTATATTCGTCGAGACGATATCTGCCCTGGCGATGACAAAAGTATCTTCGATTTATTATTCAAAAAGAATACCGACCTTGGAGATATTGTTGGAATCACCGGCTTTGTTTTTGTTACTAAGGTGGGCGAAATTTCTATACATGCCACGTCTTTTAAAATGTTAAGTAAGTCGTTGCGACCATTGCCAACGGTTAAACGCGATGACGAAGGAAATGTATTTGATGAGGTAACAGATCCTGAATTCCGTTACCGCCAGCGGTATGTAGACCTGATTGTAAATCCCAATGTGAAAGAAACGTTTATCAAGCGCACGAAAATGGTGAATACCATTCGTGATTTTTATAACGAGAGAGGTTATTTGGAAGTTGATACGCCTGTTTTGCAGGCAATTCCCGGTGGTGCATCTGCGCGTCCGTTTGTGACACATCATAATTCCTTGAACATCCCCATGTATATGCGTATTGCGAATGAGCTATACCTGAAACGACTCATTGTTGGTGGATTTGATGGTGTTTATGAGTTCTCCCGCAATTTCCGTAACGAAGGAATGGACAGAACACACAATCCTGAATTTACGGTAATGGAGCTTTATGTTGCATACAAAGATTATAATTGGATGATGGATATAACAGAAGAGTTGCTAGAAAAAATTGCACTCAATGTGAATGGTACAACAGCCGTTCCTGTTGGTGAAAAAATGATTGATTTCAAACGCCCCTTCAAGCGCATTACCATGTTCGATTCTATTAAAGAATTTACCGGAGTTGATATCAGCACTATGGATGAGACACAGCTGCGGGCAACCTGTAAGCAATTACACATCGAGGTAGCAGACAATATCGGCAAAGGAAAATTGATCGATGAGATTTTCGGAGCGAAATGTGAAGGCAACTATATCCAGCCAACATTCATTACAGATTATCCCGTGGAGATGAGTCCGCTTACAAAAAAGCACCGCAGTAAACCGGGTTTGGTAGAGCGTTTTGAGTTGATGGTGAACGGGAAAGAGCTGGCAAATGCCTATTCTGAGTTAAACGATCCAATCGATCAACGCGAGCGTTTTGAAGAGCAAGCACAATTAATGGAGCGCGGTGATGATGAAGCAATGTTCATCGATCATGATTTTTTACGCGCATTGGAATATGGTATGCCACCAACATCAGGAATTGGAATCGGTATCGATCGTTTGGCGATGATCATGACAAACAATGTTTCTATACAAGATGTGTTATTCTTTCCTCAAATGAGGCCTGAAGAGGTGAAGAAAGCGCTTGTTGTTTTGACTGCAGAGGAACAAAAAGTGTTGGACGTAGTAAAAAATCAAAATCAGTCAACTGTTTTAAGTATCAGTGAAGCAACAGGAATCTCAAAAAACCAATTGAATAAAATACTGACTTCTTTATCCGAAAAAAATGTTGTTAAAAGAGAAGGACCTGTTTTTCAATTAAATAATTAGTTAGGGGAGCAACAAAATTAGTTTGGTTTTTTAACAAAGAAGAAAGACATTGAAAACATACAGACAGTTTTTAGAATTCGTTAGTAAGAATTACGGCAGCTTCCTCTTTGTGGCTGTTTTCTTTTCACTTTGGTTGGTATATATGCACTAACACTGCACTAAACATTTTTGTATACTGAAATTGATCGGCCCATACCTCCGCATTGCTGCGGAGAAAAAGCACCAAACAAAGCAACGGTCCTTGTGTTCATGAATTTATGATACCAACATGCAAAGGAGATAACCAGTGTATGAAAAAGATAACAGTTGATGAAGTTCATGTTGCAGTAAAAAAGGCCTTGTTAAATTTGTTTTCAGAAATAGATGCTCAACAACTGGATTATGTTAGTTCAGATGCTACACCGCTTGGAGTTGTTTTGCGTTAATAGAAAAATTGTGTAATTTAAGTGCTAGAAATTAAGAAATAAAATGAATTCGGGATCACAAATAGCGGTAATAGGAGGAGGCAGTTGGGCAACAGCCATTGTAAAAATGCTCTGTAATAATTCGAAAGAAGTGCATTGGTGGGTTCGCAACCAAACGGTTTTGGATCATATCAAAAAATATAAACACAATCCAAATTATCTGACATCTGTTGAGTTTGACACCACTAAACTTTTATTAAGTGCCGATTTAAAAGAGGTTGTTTCAAAAGCTGACATATTAATTATGGCTGTTCCCTCAGCCTTTTTAAAAGATGCTTTAAAAGAATTGACAGTAGAAGATTTCAAAAATAAAAAAGTATTTTCTGCAATCAAGGGCATTGTTCCTGAGCACAACCTTATTGTTGGTGAATTTTTTAATACCCAGTATAATATTCCTCTCGAAAATATTGGCGTTATTACTGGTCCTTGCCACGCCGAAGAGGTAGCAATGGAAAAGCTTTCCTATTTGACAATTGCATCGCAGAATACAGAAAATGCTAATTTCGTTGCTTCGCAGTTGAATTGCCGTTACATTAAAACAACTGTTTCAGATGATATTTTTGGTACTGAATATTCGGCTGTTTTAAAAAATGTATTTGCTATTGCTAGCGGGATTTGCCATGGAATCGGTTATGGAGATAATTTTCAGGCTGTATTGATCTCCAATGCAATTCAGGAAATAATGGCCTTTGTAGATGTGGTTCATCCAATTGACAGAGATATAAAAAGTTCAGCTTATCTGGGAGATCTGCTGGTTACGGCATATTCACAATTTAGTAGAAACCGCATGTTTGGAAACATGATCGGGAAAGGGTACTCTGTTCGTTATGCTCAATTAGAAATGAATATGGTTGCCGAAGGTTATTACGGTGTTAAATGCATCCATGAAATCAATAAAAAATTCAAAGTAAATATGCCCATTACTGATGCCGTTTATAACATTGTTTATGAAAAGATTTCGCCGGCTATCGAAATGAAATTGCTTACCGATAAATTATCTTAATTTTATTTTCAATGAATAGTTCTGACAAAAAATCGATACTCATAATTGTATTGTTATTGCTCGGACTAAGTGTTTTGTTGTACGAATCAACAATAAATTTATTTCCATCCTTTATTCATGCCTGGACACAAAGCGATCGGTATGCCATTGCGCTCAGGTTTTTAGATAACGGTTTTGATTTCTTTCATCCTGCAACATTTAATCTACAAACACTTGAAGGAATTACACGTGTTGATTTTCCAATAAACGAATTTATTGTTGCAATCAGTATGAAAATTTTTGGATCAACCGCTCCATTTATTTTTAGAGTTTATACACTCTTTATAAGTATAATAGGCTTGGTCTATCTGTATCTGTTTGCAAAGAAAATTACATCATCTGAAATAAAATCCGGATTGGTTGTCCTGTTTGTCTTTTTTTCTCCTATTTATTTTTACTATCAAATTGGATTTCTTCCCAGTATACCTGCAATCTCCTGCACCTTTGCCGGCTACTACTATTTTTTTTCTTATAAAGAATCTGAACAGAAAAAACATTTTTTGTTTGCCATTGCCTTCTTTTTGCTAGCAGCACTTATGCGTTTTCCGTTCGTCATCTTTTTGCTTGCAATACTGCTTCAGCAACTATTTATGGCTTTGAAGGATAAAAAAATAAAGCGTATTGAAGTAATTTCTTTCTCAGTTGCCTTTGCGGTATTTGTCGGATACTATCTCTATAATGTTCATTTGGGAAGGATCTATGGAAATATGTTTCTCGATTTTTTATTGCCTGCAAAAAACTTCAGGGAACTTAAAGAAATTATCTCTGAAATGATACATCATTGGGGACTTCATTATTTTACGTTCTCTCATTATGCCCTTTTGTTTGTTTCTATTAGTGCTACCGTAATTCTGTTTTTAAAACGTAGATTCTTATTGGTGGAAGAAAAAAGACAATGGTTTCAACTACTCATCGTTTTTTGCGGTACTGGATTGTATTTTTTACTGATGGCTCGTCAGTACTTTGCTCATGATTATTATTTTTTAGATTCCTTTTTTGTTCCTGTAATTTTATTGCTTGTGTTTTCTGTAAACAGCATTAAAATGCAAACAACGTTTCAGAAATTTCTGTGGACAGGTATATTTGTAATTCAGGTTGTTTTATTTTATGTTTTCTCACAAAAAATTCAAGCAGAACGCTACTATTCAGGTCCTTGGGATCGTGCAGAAATTACCCGTCAAAATTTTGTCGGTACGGAAACGTATTTAGATGGTAGAGGTATTTCCAAAGATGCGAAAATTCTGGTTATTGATGCTTATACCACAAATGTTCCATTGATTCTGATGAACAGAAAGGGTTATACAGTTTTGGGAACAACAGCAAAAAATATTTCTACGTCTTTGTTTTGGTCTGATTGGGATTATGTTGCAATACAAGATATTTATTTGGTCTCGGATGTGATTAAATCATATCCGATTATTACTTCTATGCTCGAAAGAATTGGTGGAAATGGGAAGGTTTCATTTTATAAAAAAAGTGACAAAATGAGACTAAAATCGTTGAAGTTATTTTTAGGAATATCCAAGGAGACGACTTTTTTTAATTCCGGCAAGACAGATTCTATTTTATTTAAATTTAATCCAGATATAGAATACGGACTCACTATTTCTGTAAAAGCAGCAGAATTGAAAAATGAAAAGGATCTGAAGGCGCTTGTCGTTGCTGATTTTGAAGGTGATCAGTTGCTCGACAAACTACAAGTCGTTGCAGCAATCACAAATAAAGATAAAACAGTTTATTACCAAAACTTCTTTTTGAGCGACTATTTTAAAAAGTCGACCGGCAAACAAAAGATGGAATTTCAGTTTGTACTTCCAGCATTTGAAACTCCGGATGATGAATTAAAAATATATTTATGGAATCCCGGAAAGATAAATTTCGAGTACAGTAATTGGGAGGTTATCGTTTATAAGTAAATTAGCAGAAATAAGTAGTGCTCCTTTGTACGCATTATTTCAAAGCCTTTTTTTATGCATTTAAATTTTTGTAATAATCATAGACCAGTTTTCCTTTCGCTTTACCAATGTTAGCTATAAGCTCCTGCTCCGTAGCTTCCTTTACTTTTTTTACGGATTTAAAATGAGATAATAATTTCTGAGATGTTGTGTCGCTTATTCCTTTTATCTCCGTAAGTTCTGTTTTCAGCGTTCCTTTATCCCGTTTGCTTCGATGGTGCGTAATTCCAAAGCGATGCGCTTCATCTCTTATTTGTTGTATAATTTTTAACGTCTCACTTCTTTTGTCGAGATACAAAGGAATTGAATCTCCCGGAAAATAGATTTCTTCTAATCTTTTAGCAATGCCTATTATTGCAACTTTTCCCCTTAGCCCTAATTTATCAAGACTCTGTAATGCCGCGCTCAATTGTCCTTTCCCGCCATCAATAACAATTAATTGTGGCATAGATTGGTTTTCTTCCTGAACACGCTTGTATCTTCTGTAAATGATTTCTTCCATAGATGCAAAATCATCAGGACCTTCCACTGTTTTAATATTGAAATGTCGGTAGTCTTTTTTGCTTGCTTTACAATCTTTGAAAACGGTCATCGCAGCAACCGGATATGCGCCTTGAAAATTTGAATTGTCGAAACATTCAATGTGTCTTGGTTCTTCAATAAGGCGAAGATCTTTTTTCATTTGCTCTAAGATCCTTTTTGTATGTCTCTCCGGATCAACTAAACTTTCTTGTTTTATCTTTTCTCGTTTGTAATAGTCAACATTCCTTTCAGAAAGGTCGAGCAAGTGTTTTTTATCTCCACGTTGTGGCATTATAAATTCGATACCAGGGAATTCTGTTTCAATTTCAAAAGGAACAATTACTTCTTTCGCATCGCTGTGAAACCGTTCTCGTAATTCTGCAATTGAAAGGGTTAAGAGTTCCTCATTGCTTTCATCCAGCTTCTTTTTTATTTCGATGGTATGCCCCTGAATGATCGAGCCATTCACGACTTTTAAAAAATTAACATAGGCCGTTTTTTCATCAGATGTGATTGAAAAAACATCCACATTCGTAATGGTGGGACTAACGACAGTTGATCTGCTTTGAAATTTTTCTAGTACATCAATTTTTTCTTTGATAAAGTGTGCCTTTTCAAATTCTAACTTTTCAATATGCTGTTGTAAAATGTTTTTCAGATGTTTCGATACCGTACTAATATTTCCCTTTAAGATCTCTTTTATATTTGCAATAGTTTGATTATAGTCTTCATCACTTTCATTGCCAACACAGGGTCCTTTGCAATTTCCGATATGGTATTCCAGACAAACTTTAAATTTCTTTGACTTGATGTTCGCTTCCGATAGATTCAAATTGCAATTGCGTAGTTTGAATAATTGTTTCACCAGTTCTAAAACTGTATACATTACTTTAACAGAGGCGTATGGACCAAAGTACGAGGAGCCATCTTTTAAAACATAGCGAGTTGTAAATATACGTGGGAAGCGTTCGTTTTTGATACAGATCCAGGGATAGGTTTTGTCATCTTTTAATAGAACATTATAGCGGGGCTGGTACTTTTTAATGAGATTGTTTTCGAGCAGCAGCGCGTCTAGTTCTGTATCAACAATTATGAATTTAATGTCAACGATCTTTTTAACCAGAATTGCTGTTTTACCATTTTCTGATTGATCTTTATTGAAATAAGAGGAAACTCTTTTTTTTAAATTCTTTGCTTTCCCAACGTATATTATGGTTCCCTCAACATCATAATACTGATATACTCCCGGATTGTCGGGAAGTGATTTTACAATACCTGCGATGTGTTCGGATTTTTCCATTCGTACTACAAAGATAAAAACAAAAACGTCCTCCCACGAATATTCGCGAGAGGACGTTTTATAATAAGGGCAACAATTATTTACTTACGACAATCTTTTTTGTTGTTGTACCATTGTTGTTTGTGATTGAAACAAAATAAGTTCCATTTGCAACGTTTGACAGATCTATCGTTTGTTTTGCGATTGATCTTGTTTCCGTTGAGTAGATGATATTTCCAATAATATCATATATACGAATGGTTGTTTTACCTGAAAGATTATTCAAGTCAATTGTAAACAAGCCGCTTTGCGATGGATTTGGAAACACTGTAATATCCATGTTGTTTTTTTCAGAAACACCCGTTGCAAGAGTTGAGCTTCCGATAAAATTTACATTATCGATGCTGAATGTTCCAGTAGGCGCTTCAGCATTCCATGCATAAAAGCGGAATGTAACTGGCGCAACTAAATTTGCGAAAGAAGCATCAAGTACAATGATGTTTCTGTTTTGATTTGTTACAATATCCTTTTTTAGGAAAAAAACATTTCCCGCTTGAACAGCTACATTTATATTCGGAGCAGCATACACTGCGTTTAAGTTTGCTGTAAATCCATCCAAGCTGGAACGAACAACGTAACTTCTAACGCCAGTTCCCGAACGTTCGAAGCTGAATTTTATTGAATCACCTGTAATGGAATATCCTGCCTGAGGTGTTAATGTTACCTCATAATATTCAGCGGTACTTATTACTCCCGTCATTCCTGAAAAGAGAGTATCGGCCGGACCACCCACAGAGCCAAGCGACCAATCAGAAAAATCGAATCGAAGCGCAGCTAAAGAATTTGGAGGAGTACCTGTTGCCGAAAAAGCACTACAAGTAATGCCGGTAAACATTGGAACAGGACTTGGATCAATTGTACCCGACGTTGTTTTAACACTGTCAAACGTGTACAGCGCTTGAGCAGTTGCACAAAAAGATGTGATGACAGTAAGAAAGAGAAGAGTAATTTTTTTCATGTTAATTTATTTTAATTATTTGTTATTATATGCACTCATTGTTCGTTGTAATCCTATTGTAGCAAAATTTTGCACCATTTCAATTGCCAATTTTAATCTTGGTTCAAGTGTTTTGTTTTCTTCCTCCGACCATTTCCCAAGCACGTAATCTACTTGCCGGCCTTTGGAGAATTCGCTGCCTACTCCGAATCTTAACCGTGCATATTCGGACGTTACCAATGTTTCTTGGATATTCTTTAATCCATTATGACCTCCATCACTGCCTTTTCCTTTCATCCTCACTGCCCCGAAAGGTAATGCTAAGTCATCTGTAAGTACAAGAATATTTTCTTTCTGTATTTTTTCCGCCTGCATCCAATAATTAACCGCCTTTCCACTCAAATTCATATAGGTAGAGGGCTTTATCAAAATCAGTGTTTTCCCTTTAAATTTATAGTTTGCAACCGATGCAAGTTTGTCGGTTGTAAATTTAATGTTATTCTCTTTGGCGAGTGTATCTATAATTGTAAAACCGATATTGTGCCGTGTATTCTCATACTCGTCTCCAATGTTTCCCAACCCGACAATTAAAAATTTACTCATGTTTCAAAAGTACGAAATCCCGCCAAGTGATAAAAATAAATAAAAAACCGCAATCCGGATATTCATCGGATGCGGTTTTTTAAAAATGAAACAATTGATTATTTTTTAGCAGCTGGTTTAGCAGCAGCACCTTTAGCTCCTGCAGCAGCAGCTTTGGTTTCTTCAGCAACAGCTGCGCGAGTGGTTTGAACACTTACCACAGTAATGTTTGCAGCATTTAAAAATGTTAACCCTTCGATAGAAATATCGCTAACACGAACACCTTGACCAATTTCAAGTGTGTTAATTGCGATATCAATCGTATCAGGCATTTTTTCAACCAAGCCTTTTACTCTTAATGTTTTTAATTTTTTGTTCAATTTACCACCATTTCTAACACCTGGAGAAGTTCCTGTTGTTCTAACCGGGATATTCATTGTAACGGGTTTTCCTGCAATAATTTCTAAAAAGTCAACATGCAAAAGATTGTCTTTTACTGAATGGAATTGAGCTTCCTGAATAATGGCTTTGAATTTTTTGCCATCCACGTCTAAGTCCACTGTACTTACATGTGGCGTATAGATTAAATCTTTAAAGTCCGCTTCTAACACAGAAAAGTGAACTTGATCATTACCACCATAAAGTACACATGGTACTCGCTTTGAATTTCTTAAAGCAGATGCATCTGTTTTCCCTACGTTCGCACGTGGCGAACCGCTAATAGATACTGATTTCATTTTGTTATTATTTTTTGTCGGTTGTTGCGCCAGCCAACCAACGTTTATAAATGTATTCGGCGCAATATTTTAAATATATTTTATGATACAATAAAATTGGAGCTGATAGATTCGAAGCTGTGCACACTGTGCAATACTTTTCCGAAAAGTTCGGCAACCGATAATACTTTTATTTTGCTTGATTCTTGCGTCAATGGAATGGTATCCGTAACCACCAATTCCACAATTCTTGATTTTTCTATGTTTTCGTAAGCCTTACCAGATAAAACAGCGTGCGTACAAACAGCTCTAACGCTAGTAGCGCCTCTGTCTAGCATCATGTCTGCCGCTTTTGTAAGTGTTCCGCCAGTGTCAATTAAATCGTCAACTAATACAATGTCTTTCCCTTCCACATCACCAATAACGGTCATGCTTTCAATTACGTTTGCCTTCGCACGTTGTTTGTAACAAATAACGATATCTGATTTCAGAAACTTCGCATAAGCATTTGCTCTTTTTGATCCGCCCATATCCGGCGCTGCCATTGTTAAGTTTGGCAGATTTAAACTCTGGATATAGGGTAAAAAGATAGAAGAGGCGTATAGATGATCAACAGGAAAATCAAAAAATCCTTGAATCTGATCAGCGTGTAAGTCCATGGTAACGATGCGTGTAGCACCTGCAGCAGATAATAAGTTCGCAACCATTTTTGCTCCGATAGCAACACGTGGTTGATCTTTACGATCTTGACGCGCATAACCAAAATAAGGCAGTACAGCAATAATTTGATGAGCTGAAGCGCGTTTAGCGGCATCGATCATCAATAAAAGCTCAAATAAATTGTCGGTAGGAGGCATAGTTGATTGGATAATGAACACGTCGCTACCACGCACTGTTTCTTCATAAGAAGTTTGTATTTCCCCATCGCTAAAGCGAAGCAGAGATACCTTGCCTAATTCCTGACCGTAGCTTTTGCTGATTTTTTCAGCTAAAGTTCGTGTCGTGGAACCCGAAAACAATTTTACTTTATAGTTCATAGCCTTTAAATAAGGGTCGCAAATGTAATGAAAAATGTAGTTTTTGGCAAAAAAACGGACGATTTTAAGTAATATTTTTTGTGAATCAAAAACATTTGGGTAGTTTTGCACCCCGCTTTCCCAAATAACAAATGCCCGGGTGGCGGAATTGGTAGACGCGCTGGTCTCAAACACCTGTGGGAAACCGTACCGGTTCGACTCCGGTCCCGGGTACAAAATCAGAGTGAGAAACAGAGCGAGAGCGAAGTTTTGCACTCTGATTTTTCTTCATTCTCATTCTGTTTCTCGCTCTTAAATTATAGAAATGTTCGATTTTCAAAAACTTGAAGTATTCATAAGCTCTCTTAGTTGTAAATTTCATTTTTTCAGACCCACCATTTCGCTTAAAACAGCCCCCGCAAAAGGGAACCTAAAAATACTAATTTCAAAGTAATTTTCCCTATTTAATGGTGGGGGCAAAAATTGGTGGTCAAGTGGGGGCTCTCGGTGCGGAATTTCTAGTAAGGTAACGAATTTATTCTCTTGGACAAATTTGCAACATATTGAATTGATGTCAATTTTGTATTACTAATAATTGTTATATATTTGTTTAGTATACAAATTAATTCACCTATACTTCTTTATAACTTTATTAGATAGATAATATATAATGTTTAAAAGGTATAAATAAAATCAAATAATTTAAATTATTTTACTAAATATGATACACCAAGAATTAAAACAACTTCTTGATTTCGCTATTCAAAAAGGGGAAATCACCGAAAAAGACAAAGAAATACTTCATCGCAAGGGAATAGCTTTAGGGCAAGATGTTGATGAGTTGGATATGTTTATAGAGGCGGAAGTACATAAGTTGAAAAAAGCACCTTCCGCAATGCCGAACATCTCTAAAAAGATTCGCAAATATAAAAAGGTAGTATTAGTTTGTCTCTCTCTAGCTACCCTTCTCTTTGCTGGCATAACAGGTGTTTTTTTATATCGTAATTCCCTTATTGAGAAAGCTTTAACCCAATTTAAAAGCACAGGCCATTTCGACAATGAGAGTTTAGAAAATGCTAGAAATCTTTCAAGTGAATATTCAGCTGCGCTTTTGGGTTATTCATATTTTAGAGATGCCGATTCTTTAGCAGCTAACAATATATTTATTACACTTAGGAATTCATCCGATTGGAGAGTAATAGCCCTCTCCAACCAATTTTTTAATGAAACGAATCAGATTAATGTTGTGCAGAAAGGACTTGAAGAAGAAGTTAGTAAAGAGGACTGGTTTTGGTGTCAAATGAAGGCTGTATTCCTGATTAGGAAGTTTAACGGTTATGAATATGATAAAAACAGCGCTTTGCTACTTTATAAGAAGGCTGCTGATGAAGGCAGTTCATACTCAATGTTCTACTATGCTAAAACTACGGATGATAAAAATGATAAATACACTTACTATCAGAAAGTAATAAATAGTGATTTTGATAGAAAAGACTTGCTTGCAATAGTTTATGGATCTTTGGCCTATATGACCATTAATGGTGAGGGTTGTAAAGCAGATGATAAACTTTTTTTTAATTATGCGTCAAAATCCGCAGAGTTGGGCTCCCCCTATGGAATCTATTTGCTGGGTTTGGCTTATGAAAACGGCAGGGGTACTACTATCGATCCTAACAATGCTTTCGTTAATTATTCACAAGCGGCTGAGAAGGGTTCTGTTGAAGCTATTTACCCGCTTGCATTATGCTATAAGCGCGGTTTCGGCGTAGTTGCAAGCAATTCTACATACAAAGAAAAGCTTAACCTAGCTGCTGATAAAGGGGTGGATTTAGCTATAAAAGAAAAAGAAGAAGTTAGAAAACAAGAGACAGTAAGTTCAGGAGGCGGGCAAAGACAATGTGTATGTTGTGGATCTTTTTTCAACCCACAATATGGATGGGGTTATGATTACAATGGCGCTTACAGCAACCAAAAACCAACATTTGATGTATATGGCCCGTTATTAAAATCAATGGGCTTTCATGACAGTGGCGGTGTAAGCTCAAGTATAAAATATTGTAAAAAGACATGTGCACAGGACTGTGGAAATCAATAAGCTGTTATATTGAACCATGTATTATATTTTCGATGCAACTAAAATCATCATCTTTTTGGTCTGTAAAATATAGCCCCCAACCGAAAACAACTTGAAGTATATAAAAAGGCAAAAGTTTTTCATTTGGATTGCAAAAGCTTTATAGTTAAAGTTAAACCGGATTCGCATGTTAAAGATCAATTAGGCCGAGCATCATTTAGTATTGCATTAAATATTGCTGAAGGGTCCGGGAAATTTTCCAAGGCAGATAGAAAAAACTATTTCACCACCGCTCGAGGATCAGTATTTGAATGTGTAGCCGTTTTGGATATTTTGTGCGATCAGGGAATATTACAAAAGGAAGAATTTGCTGCATTTATTGCTAAAGCAGATGAGCTTTCAAGAATTCTTTATGCGATGATTAAAAACCTTTCATAGCGAACAGAAGAATTTCAAGTTTCTGAAAACCATCCAAAAAGTTCGATAAATCCAACCCGTAGAGTACAAAATCAGAGTGAGAAACAGAGCGAGAGCGAAGTTTCGCACTCTGATTTTTTTTCATTCTCATTGTGTTTCTCACTCTTAAAGTATAGAAATGTTCGATTTTCAAAAACTTGAAGTATATAATCTCAGCTATTAAAGTCGAAATTTCACTTCCAGAAGAGCCGAAATTATATACATCTCTTCTAAACGAGGGGCTGTCGCTTAAAAGCAATATCTTTAGGCTATATTTCCCGTTTTTTGATAAGTATAAGGCACTAAGCCACAATAGGCTGAGAACTGTCGCTAGTCACCAAATCTAGTTAAAGTTATGATCACTAATGTAAAGACTGTTTTTTGGATTTCTTTTTTAGTAACATATTTACTTCACGAAGTAAGGCATTCTCTACTCGCAATCGCTCAATTTCTTTACTTTCATCAACATTTGATGAGAGATAAAGCCTAAAAAAATCATATTCTAATATTTTTGAAATTGTTGGAAATTTCAATTTTTCAGACCCCACCATTCCGCTTAAAACAGCCCCCGCAAAAGGGAACCTAAAAATACTAATTTCAAAGTAATTTTACCTATTTAATGGTGGGGGCAAA
>CAMCYR010000034.1 GCA_945885475.1 Chitinophaga pinensis | reverse complement strand
TTTTATTTTTTCCATTTTTGAAAGACCATCATAGGTCACTCTCCAATTTGGTTTCGGGATTTTTGGGAATGGACTCAGGCTGATATTGTTTTCACTTTTGCCTGAATAAGCCGCTAAGAATGCCGGAATTAATACATCCTGAGACGTTGCATTATACCCTTCCTGATAAACACCGCCAACTGTACCGTCTGAAAATTGATTTTCATCTCCCTGGCGGGCAGAAATCCCCGGACGGATATTCAAAAATGTTTGGAAGGTTTCGTCACCATCTTTTACAAAAGAAGTTTTATAGGTCACATAGGACATACTAAAATTCCCTGTTTCCATCGGTGATTGAGATACATATTCGTCTCCATCCCACCTAAAGAACTCACTGTTGCTTTTTGCTTTCGTTCGTGTACCGGTCAACTCAATTTTCAGATCGGGCAAGGGTTCAACGTTGGCACGGATATTTAGATTCTGGCTATAGGTCCGCGTATAGGGCAGGTTGATTGATTGTGTCTGGACGAGCCAATCTTTTTCAACTGCTTCAGGTCGAATATCTTTCTGGCTTCCCAATACAAAACCTGCTGTTGGACCCTGCAAGCGGTCATCCATACCAACCATACTTGTATTTTGTCCGTAACCGGGCAGTATTGTCCCTTCGGTTGTCGAATAAGTAACCGTTACCGTTTTAATCGACATGATTATTCTGGCAACATATTCTAATATTTCAAATTTATTTTCTTTCGCCTTTTTTGTAGAATCAGCAATTTCTGCTGCTGTCTTTGGAGCATCCGGTTTTGAAATGGCACTCGCTTTTCCACCTTTGTTCTGTCCTTTATTCCCCTTCTGGTTGATCTTTTTAAAATAAGGAATCTTATTGTACAGCGTGATCATATTTAACTGACCATTCCAATTAATTGTTTGGGAGTTCCGGATCGTATTACCCAACGAATCAGCATTGAACGGTGCGCGTTCCCAACCGTATGTTCCTCCATATCTCACAGAAGCAGTTGTAAAATCAAGCAGTGGGATTTTATTGATTGGGATCGTATAATTTACACCCACCTGCTGATTAAAGCGTGTTGTTTTACCGCCTTCAATAAAGTTATTCCAAACGGTATCCTTTTTTTCACCTGTATCGATTTCGCCAGCGGGCTCGAGGATACGGGCATCATTTGTGGCGGTATAATCAAACTTCAATCCTTTTGTAAGGTCGTACTTAAATTCATAGTTACGACTCATTGTAAAACGCTTATTAAAGGTCGGTAGGATTAATAAATCCCCACCCGTTGTATTTCTGCTTTTAGAAGTGCTGAAATCGCGGTCGACATCCGTTCCAAAACCAATTTTATTCGGCATCAAATAAAAATTCAGGTCTTTGATCAGCTGCAGGTATTTGCTCTGAAATATTTTTGTTTTCGCAAAAGGTTTATAATTTTTTGGGGTAGGAGCGAAATTATAAATCAAGCCACCGCGGTAATTACGTTGTGTATTATATTCTATATTTACATCACGCTTATACGTTTCATTATAAGAATAAGATGCAGCCCAGTTTTCAATATCATAGATACGACTCTTCTTGGAATTTTTTCCTTTGTCTTTTTTTACATTCGTAAAATTGATGCTCCTCCGTTTGGTATAATCCAGTGTAACGCGTTTCAGGGAATCGCGCACACTCTTTGGAATCGCTTCATCCTTTAAAGCGGGTGCAAGCAAGATATCCGGATCAAGCGGATTGTATTGCGGTGTGATGAATGTTTCAGAATATCCAACATACATCGGAATATGAATGTTATATTCTTCCGGTAAAAACTTACCCAATTCCAAACTTGAAGAAACATCATATTGTTTTAAGGTCGCTCTTTTACGTTCCTGAATTTTATTTTCTATACTACCAAAACCAGGAGTATACATGTTTCCGGATAAAGACAAATTTCCGAAATCGGCTAATTTAGCTGTAACTCTTGCAGTAGCAGCCCATCCACCTTGCTCATCAAAATCAGTTAAACGCAATTCGTTCACCCAAACCTGTCCGCATTTTGGCAAACCATCATCACTGTCTGTTGGTCCGCCTTTGTTCGGATTACGGATACCGATCATCATCGTTTTGATGGCACTTAAATTCGGATTTCCTTTAATGGTGATCAGTCGTGTTCCGTCCGGCACTATATATTCGGAAGTAAGCGTAACGCTGCCGCCGTTGAACATATCAATATTTCTTCGTTGTTTAGCTGCTTGCAATTTTTCAAACTCCAAAATCATTTCATTCGCTTCGGGCCAAACACGGTATTGATCGTCCACATCCGAACCGTTGTAATAACCTGGAGGAGTAACTTTTAAAGGGATTGCATATTCATAATAGTTATCCGTATAATCTGTTCCTAAACGGACAAAGGCATACAGATCATCATCACTAAGCGGAGTAGCGGTATTCGCGGAAGCTTCTGCATGGATATACATTTTTAATTTTTTGTACGAACGCACATCCAGGTTAGAAGTTTTATATGCCGCACGGGAATGACCGTCTTCGAGATTACAGATGGTCAAGGACATTGCCTGCTCATTTAATGCAACCAAATTTGCAGAACCTGTATTGATTTCTCTATCGATGTTTGGTGGCAACACATAGTTAACGGGCTGCTTGCTTCCATCCTCTTCAATATTCACAGCACCAATATCAAACTGGGTGTTGGCATCGTCGTTCGGTTGGTATAAACCCGGCAACAACAAATCATAAGCATATTTTCTCCAATCGTTACGAACCAATTCTAGTCGGGCGAAGCGCAATACAATCGGTTTATCACATCCTTTAATGAACATCCGCATAAAACGAATCGATTGAAAATTTTCAATTGCACCAACACGCAACGCGTTCGGATCTTTAATAGGAATTTTAAATTGGTACCAGGTAATTGGTTTTGTGGTTCCGTCTTTAATATTTTGTCCGGTTGTAGTATACACATTGGTAATGTAATTTGTTCCCACACCACCAGCAAAAGCACCCGGAGTTAAACCAACTTTGTATTGATAATAACTCTCAACAGTACTTAAGTTGTTATCGCGGTTAATATCTTCAACGTTAGGTAAAGTAGTGGAAGCGGTAGGAAATGAGCCGGTAGTAATAGCAGAGTTTCCTTCCAATCCGTTAAATTTTTTGTACCGTTCAAGTGTTTTACTCGATGCCGCATCGTAAATACCATCTCTGAAATAGCGGTAATCGTCACCGGATGGATCGGCAGCAATGCCGCCATAACCGGCAGGTGAAGTAAGAGCAACCTGTGTCAAATAATCATTAAAGAAGGTTTGCTCCTGCACATTACTCATACCATCAAGACCAATATCCTGAAATGCTCTATCGGCTTCATCGCTGTTAAAAGCATTTACAAGCGGTTGAATTAGAGGGACAATACCGAATGCGGTGGTATCGGTAGGTAAATTATTTCCATTATTCTGAGCCGCTGTACTTGGAGCAGGCAAAACATTTTCAGCACTTTTGTATCCATCTCTCAAGACATCTTCAGAAATATTTCCAAGATCGAAATACAATTCTCCGGAAGTAATCTGATCGGCAATCGGCAGATCGCTGTTGAATGGATCCATCACCCAAAACTGAATAAACTCAATGTTTGCCGCTTCAAAATCGTTCGTATTGATAGAGCGCATGATACCACCCCAGCGGGATGTCGGATTATTCAAATTTCCATTTGCATCTAATCCTGCAGACAAAGAAGTAGGCGTTACATCGTAATTGTATGGGCCGCGTTCCGTCGGATAGTATGCCAGATCGAGTGTTGTCGTGATCACAGGAGTTCCTGATGATGAAGGCTTGTTCGGGAAAACTTCCGTTTCAGGGATTTCACGTGCAAAATTGTTCGACATATCCGTTGTGCTGTAATAACCGGGAGTTGTTCCCGATTGATTCCGCAAAAACAACGGATCGATGTGATACCAATTTAATTTTGCTCTGTTAAAACCGTTTGGTAATGAATCAGAAAGTGCTCCTTCGGGAAACATCCCGGATGCTGTTTGTCCTTGTGGCGTACTTGCCAAACTCCAGGCGCTTTGAGCGTGCAGATCTATTTCCGACTGACTGCCTTCAAAGTCATCGATATATGAATTACCGCTTTTACCGATTGCTTTGCTATGCCCAGGAACCAAATATGCAAACTCCCCGGCAGCAGTAATCGTGCTCATCTCCTTGGTTTCAATAAAGGGAATCTTATCGATCCAGCGTGTAAGGAAAGGTGCTTCGGTGCGGTAATTGGCATCTAATCCCCAAATGGTATTTGAGATTGGTTCATCACCGATATTTACCTTTTTAGTAAGCGGTCGTTCCGTTAAATTCAAAACGGTACCACCGATGCTGAAATCTTTATTGATACGGTAATCGAGGTGAGTGCCAAACAATGTTTTTTGCTGAATGGCAAAGAGTGCGTTACTTTCTAGGGAAATTTTAATCGGCATTCCTGAATTTAAAACCCCCTCATCAATGATCTTCACGCGACCCAAGGTGTAATCAACGGTATACTGAACATTCTCCTGTAATAGAATTCCACCTGCAGTAACAGTAACAGAGCCTTGCGGAACATTGGGTGCACCTAAGGATATTTCGGAGCCACCGGTTGATTGGTAGGAACCTTTTAATTTGAAACGATTTAAATTCGCGAAAACATTTCGTGCACTTGTGATCGTGGAGTCGTACAAAGGATCGAAAACGTAGGAATTTGCTTCCGTGGAAGAGGGAGTAAATCTGCTCCGCAAATGGTCTCCGAAAGGCTCTACGACCGGAAAAATAACGCGTCCATTGGTCGCATTTATGGTTACCCCGTCAATAAAATCGAATGCGCCATCGGGAGTTGCATCGTTTTGCTGATTTAATCTATCGACAAACAAGACCTGATTTAAAGGTTTTGCAGCGATCAACACCTCAGCAGCAGAAACAGGAAGATAATTAATGTCGGTTCCACTTTGAGCATTGGTATAAAAAACTTCCAATTTAAAATCCTGAGAATTTACCTGATATGCGCCTATGGAATAAATATTCTTCATCATCAAATTCCACATCGGATGTTTTGTGTTTGTTGCGGAGCTCTTCAACATCTTTGTTATCAAGGCATCTGGAGCACTGACACCATCCGTTGAAAATTCACCGACACGATACACAATACCATTAAATGTATATTCGTAGGCAACAGAAAGGATCTGGTCTGGATTTAATTGTTGGTTTAAGGAGATAAAACCAAGACGAGCGTTTAATGTATATTCGGAAGGCTGAAGTTTTCTTGCACTAGCAACCAATTCATAATTTGTTTGCGGCTTCACAATATCCCCGGTGATGGAATAGATTTTCGCAACTGTTGTATTGATAACCCTCACTCCAATATTTGAAGGCACAGCGGTTGGGTCGGTCATCTTGTAATACAGATCATTCTGCGTATTGTATGGTAATTTATCGAGCGGATTATCACCGACGTAGGCGAACTGGTTAGTAGGCACATGTGCAGAATCTTCCGCCAATTCAGCAAATGCAACCACACTGCGGACATCGTTTGTTGCACCGTTGGTATTTGAAATCCAGGCTTCCATTCTCGTAATGTTTACCTGAGAATTTACAAATGGTAAACCAGCTAATGCGGAATTAAAATTATCGCGAAAATAATGTGCTAAGAAAAAGTGTTTGTTTGCTTCGTACTGATCACCCGGAATATCAAACTTAGTAACCTGTGCACCACCGGTAACCTCCACTTCTGATTTTTTACCTTTTTGCTGAGACAAAACACTTGTAATGGTCAACCGCCCGAATTGCAACTGAGTTTTAATACCAAACAGCGTTTGACTTCCAGTGATCAAAGATCCATTCAGTGGCAAACTCACATTCCCCGCTTCAATCTTTTTGATGATCTCATCCTCATAGCCGGTATACTCCAGCTTCATTTGATTTTCGTAATCAAAAGTTGCTTCAGTATTGTAACTGGTTGTTAATTTTAACTTGTCACCGATTTTACCAACAACATTCAATTGAATTTTTTCATCAAAATCAAACGTATTTGTTTTACGGTTTCTAACAGGAATAGCTGGATTTTCGGTTTTTGTGCCATTGTAGGCGAATATCAATTCAGCCGAACCATTCGGGCGGATATCAACTGTATTTCCACCGAAGATCCGATCAAAAATTTCGCCACCAACATTTAATTTCGGGATGACAGTATTTGACTGCGCATTCTGACTTTCAGCATGTGAGCGGGCATTCCAATAATCTTTCACCTGCTTATCGAACATTAGTTTTTGATATTCCTCGCTTTCAAGATAAGTGGGCGGGCGGTAATTGATGCCACCCATTGTTTGGTTGACATTGTATTGACCGGTTAGAGGATCATAATCAACTGAGGTGTTAATATTCGAAGGATTATTGAGCATCAATCCACCTGCATTCGGATAATTCAGCGGATCGTTGTTGGATTGGTCTTGAAAATTGTAAGGGAGAATAATCGGGGTGTCCTCATCGACAGGGGTATCAATTGCAAAAACAGGTTGATTTTCGTCTGCAGCATTTGCGTGATTATATGAACTGACTTTCGCATCGGAACTAACGATAAGCGAAAGCATTCCAAATGAAGCACCGGTAACAAGAATATATTTTGCGAACGACTTAGTCAAAATGTAAAATAAAAATTAAAGATTCTTAAGTGCTGATTTTATCAGTTGTTCCACTGTTTGTCCTGTACCCTCCGTTCTGATAATTTTATCAAGCGTTTTGTCTGCTGCCAACTTATTGAACCCAAGCATCACAAGAGCAGATAACGCTTCTTCCTTCAAAGTATTGTTAAGTCCGGCAAATATTTCAGAAGAAAGATCACTTTTTCCCATTTTATCTTTCAGATCAACGATCACCCGTTGTGCTGTTTTTTCACCGATTCCCTTAACGCTCTTAATAACTGCAACATTCGCTGTCGCGATTGCCGTCTGGATCTCCGCTGCACTTAAGGAAGACAACATTAACAATGCACTCGTGCCGCCAACACCGGAAACAGAAACCAATAATCGAAATAAATTCCGTTCAGCGATATCAGCAAAACCAAAAAAACGGGGCATATCATCACGCACGTAAAGTTGTTCGGTATAAAGTTTGCATTTTTCGGAATCACCAATCTTCGAAAAAGTGTTTAACGAAATCTGCATCACATAGCCAACACCACCGGCATCAATTACCGCGTAGGTTGGTGTTTTCTCTATTAATTTCCCTTCAATATGATAGATCATCTATTCAATTTTTATGACGTATTATTTCAAAACAGTTGCCTTATTTCTTTGCTTGCGCATCCACAACAGCAATCGTGACCATGTTCACGATTTCTCGAACAGAGCTTCCCAACTGTAAAATGTGCACCGGTTTTTTCATTCCAATCAATACGGGGCCGATTGCTTCAGCACCACCCATTTCCTGGATCAGCTTATAGGCAATATTTCCAGAAGCAAGGTTTGGAAAAATAAGCGTGTTTACTTTTTTATCGGCAAGATCCGAAAATGGAAATTGCTCTTTCATCAACTCATCGTTCAAGGCAAAATTCGCCTGCATCTCGCCGTCAACGATCATCCCCGGATAATTTTTGTGGAGAATTTCTGTTGCTTCACGCATCTTGTTTGGCACTTCGCCTTCGGCAGAACCAAAGTTAGAGTATGACAACAAAGCGATCCGCGGAGTGATATTGAACTGCTTCACGCTATTAGCGGTCAGCACGGTAATATCAACCAGATCCTGAACAGAAGGATCCACGTTCATGGTTGTATCCGCAAAAAAGTAAGGACCTTGTTTTGTATTCATAATGTACATGCCAGCCACACGCTTCACGCCTTCCTGCACCCCGATAATTTGCAGAGCAGGACGGATTGGATCTGCGTATTTTCTGGTAAGTCCGGATATCATCGCATCTGCAGCACCGGTTTCCACCATCATTGCACCAAAATGATTCCTCTCCTTCATTACCTTACGCGCCTCATACAATGTAAAACCTCTACGCTGACGCTTCTTGAAGAAAATATCACCGAATGCATTTCTGCGATCATCTTCACATTTACTTCTTGGATCGATGATGGGCGTATCTCCTAAATCGAGATTATTATCAGCAATTAATTTTTTGATCTTTTCAACATCCCCCAGAAGTATCGGCTTAGCGATACCTTCATCGTTTACCTGTTGAGCTGCTTTCAATATTTTGTAATGATCCGCTTCCGCAAATACAACACGCTTTGGATTTTGTTTTGCTTTGTTGGTGATGTTGCGGATTAATTTATTATCCAAACCTAAGCGGTTGATCAGCTCCTGAACATAAGCATCCCAGTTGGTAATTTTATGCTGGGCAACACCTGATTCCATTGCCGCTTTAGCAACAGCTGGAGCAACGGTGTAAATCAATCGCGGATCGATCGGCTTAGGTATAATGTATTCGGGACCGAATGTTATATTTTTTGAATCGTAGGCCAGATTTACCGTTTCGGGAACGGTTTCCTTTGCAAGATTAGCAATTGCATAAACCGCTGCCAGTTTCATGGCTTCATTGATCTGTGTGGCACGCACATCGAGTGCCCCTCTGAAAATGAAAGGGAATCCAAGTACGTTGTTCACCTGATTAGGATGATCCGAGCGACCTGTAGCCATTATAATATCGGGACGCGCCGCAATAGCTAAAGCATATGGAATTTCGGGATCAGGATTTGCCAATGCAAAAACGATTGGGCGTTTTGCCATGGACTGAATCATTTTCTGAGTCACAATATTGCCTTTGGACAAACCCACAAAAACATCGGCATCCTTCATGGCATCTTCCAATGTTTTCGGTTTTTTATTGGTTGTTGCAAAAAATGATTTCTGACCATCTAAATCAGTTCGATCAACAGAGATGACCCCTTTACTGTCGAGCATTAATATATTTTCTTTTTTTGCTCCTACAGCGATATACAGTTTTGCGCAAGAGATCGCGGATGCACCGGCACCATTAACAACGATCTTCACCTTTTCAATTTTTTTCTTAGCTACTTCACATGCGTTCAATAAGGCTGCAGAGGAAATAATTGCTGTTCCATGCTGATCATCATGCATCAATGGGATATTCAACTCCTCTTTCAGTCTGCGCTCAATTTCAAAACATTCAGGAGCTTTGATATCTTCTAAATTTATACCTCCGAACGTTGGAGCAATTGCTTTAACCGTATTTACAAATAGATCAATATCTGTCGCATCCACTTCAATATCAAAAACATCAATGTCAGCAAAGATCTTAAAAAGCAAGCCCTTTCCTTCCATCACAGGCTTTGACGCCAAGGCTCCAATATTCCCCAAGCCTAAAACAGCGGTTCCATTGGAAATCACAGCCACTAAATTTCCTTTTGCTGTGTATTTGTATACATCCTCCGGATTTTTTTCGATCTCTAAACAGGGTTCGGCAACACCGGGAGAATAAGCCAATGAAAGATCGCGTTGCGAACTATGCGGTTTCGTGGGAATAACCTCAATTTTACCGGGTCTTCCCTGAGCGTGATAATCCAATGCATCCTGCTTTCTTAATTTAGCCATTTTCGGGTATTTTTTTTGAATTGCGAATATAACAATTTCTCAATAGATACAAGTCGTTTACTTGAAATTGAAGCTATTAAATTGTGTTTCCAAGAATAATATTTACTTTAGTGAGAAATGAAACCAAAATTAGTCGTATTTACAGGTGCTGGAATCAGCGCTGAGAGTGGGATAAAGACCTTCCGCGACAGCGGTGGCTTGTGGGAAGAATTCGACATAAATGAGGTTGCGACTCCAATGGCTTGGGAAAAAAACCAAGGTTTGGTATTGGATTTTTATAATAAGCGAAGAAAGCAAGTTTTAGATGCACGGCCCAACAAGGCGCACTTTGCTTTGGTGGACCTGGAGAAAAAATACGATGTTCAGATTATCACCCAAAACATTGATGATCTTCATGAACGAGCAGGGTCCAAAAAAGTGCTTCATTTACATGGCGAGATCACCAAAAGCCGAAGCACGCTTGATCCATCCTTAGTTTATCAGATCAAAGGAACTGAAATTAAAGTAGGAGATAAATGCACTAAAGGCTCACAATTACGCCCTCATATTGTTTGGTTTGGTGAAATGGTTCCGCTGATGGACACCGCTAATCTGATGGCTGAGCATGCCGATATCTTTATCGTTATCGGAACATCCATGGCTGTTTACCCTGCAGCAGGAATCATCGACTATTCACCACAGCAGATTCGCAAATATTTAATAGATCCGAGCGACATAAAAGTAAAGGGTATCGCGAATCTGACAATCATCAAAGAAAAAGCCAGCATTGGTTTACCCAAGCTCGCTTCAGAACTTTTAAAGTAAACCTTTTTCTAAGGTCTGGGTGAAATTTTTTTACTGAGAACTTACAACTAATTTTTTTGTTGAAACGGCTTTACCATCTATCAGAAAAGAGTAAAAATAAACTCCGGCATTCAGGTCATACACATTAATTTTTGCAGTCCCTTTTTTATCAGAAAGCGCAATTTCTTTTACTGCTTTGCCTAACAGATCATAAATTACAATCTGGCCTTTGTGTGAAAACTCTGTGATGTCGTACTTCATTGAAACAGACATATTTGCTGGGTTAGGGAAAGCGTTTGAGATCGAATAAAAAGTATTTTGGTAATTTACTATTTCGCTAACAACTCCACTTCCATCTAATTTTAATAAATAGTACTCTTCAGTTGAATCGACTGTTTTTCCTGTTAAAATAAATCCATCATTATCAACCGATTTTATTATTTCATAACCAATATCAATTCCAGAACCTCCATACGTTTGAACCCAAATTTGATTACCCAAGGAATCTAGATTCATTATAACAAGATCGAGAGGCCCACTTCCACTATAACTATTACTGTAACCAGTAAATATATAGCCTCCTGTCCCATTATTTATTACAGAAAAAATGGCATCCGAGCCGATCCCGCCAAAAATTTTTTTCCACAAACTAACACCATTGGTATCTATTTTTTCTAAATAAAAATCAAAGGCTGAAGCAGGAGCTATTTCTGTTTCTCCATACGACAAATAATTTCCATCTGCCGTTAAAAGCAAGCCTTGGCAGCCATTTTGAAGTGAATCACCATACGGTTGCGACCAATTTTCTATTCCAAATAAATCGAGTCTGTATAAAATAATATCGTATCCTCCAGCTCCATAACTTTTTGTAACGCCCGTTAAAATATAACCGCCATTTATTTCATGGATCATATCAGCAATTTCATTTTCCGCTCTCCCCAAGGTTTGATGCCACTCGTAATCTCCATTCGAATCAAGCTTTAGAACCAATATATCATTCAATCCGAGTGCATCATTTTGAGAGCCGGCAATAATATATCCACCATCGGATGTTTGCTCAATGTATTTAGCCGTTTCATTTACTGGAGTAGCGTATGTTTTATTCCAAATCACAGACCCTGCTGAATCTACTTTGTAAATTAATATATCCAATAAGCCTGAAGCTGATTGTCCTTCAGCAACAAACACAAAATTTCCATCTGCAGTTGTATTTAAATAAAAACCATTTTCCGTAAAACTTGTTCCGTAATAGTGTGTCCAAATTTCATTTCCTTGACGATCTAACTTAGAAAGAGATATATCATTTCCACCAAAAGGCCCTGCATCAGAATTTCCAAAAACAAAGATACTTCCCGTGTTTATTTGCTTCACTGATCTAGAGATTTCAATTCCAGATGTTCCAAAAACTTTTTCAAAATAAGTTGTTTGGCCAAACATAAAGGTTGGAAAGAATAAAAAAAACAGGTGCTTTTTCATTTTTTTTAGGGGAATAAAAAAGACCAATACGTTGAATATTGGCCTTTCACATTTATTGAAAATTAATTTTATTTTGAACTGACTATTAATTTTTTTGTAGTAACAATCTTGTTATCCAAAACAATTGAATAGAAATAAATACCAGTCATTAAATCTGATAAACTAAGCTTGGTCAAACCTTGTTGATCTGAAATAGAGATCGCTCTTACTTCTTTTCCGAGCATATCGTAAAGAATAATTTTACCTGATTTATAAGCATCTTTCACTTCATAATTGATGTTTACAAATGAATTTGCCGGGTTTGGAAAAGCAGTTAAAAAAGCTTCTTGAAAATTTTCGTTCAGTCCAGCTGGCGTACAAACATATTTAATCGTTACAACAGCCGTATCTGAGGATCCAGCAAGTGTATTGTAAAGTTGATATTTCACAAAGAAATCTTGACAAACAGTAGGGCATGCATCGTAATGCGCTGCAATTCCATACGTTCCGGGACCATTCGGTAAAACTGAACTGGCAGCAATTAATTGACCTGCTCCGGTTGGATACCATACTAAAGCTGTTTGAGGACTATAACATAAAGTTCCTGTACAAAAATAAACATTTGCACAAGAATCAATCGGAGTAATAATTCTACCTACTTTAAAATTCACTCCTACAGTAGAAGTATTGTGGATTTCTAAATCATTAACCATTGCAGAACCAGCCACAATAGGAACAATAACAGTATCATTGGTTACATCCACACCTAAATCAAAAATGCGAAGACTTTGCCCAAACGTAAAACTTGCAAAAGACAATGCAAGAATAGAAGTAAGTATTTTTTTCATTTTTATCTTTTAAAATTATTTTTTCAGATTAATACCTACAAATTTAGTGTTTGTTTCAAACTATTCCAACAAAATTTGTAAAAAACTTAATCAAAGAAAGAAAACGGTTTGTTGATCTAATTGAAAATTCCAGAAGATCAAATTTTCGTCACTTTTAATTAAAAAAAAATCAAAAAAAATAATTATTTGTCATAATTAAAATTTTATCCTAAATTCGTAACTCATTAAACAAGCATGCAAACTATTCGTATAATCACTAAAATTAATCCTAAATGAAAAAAATTACATTTCTCGTTGCTACCCTTGCTATTTCGAGCATTGGAATGGCTCAATCACAAAGAACTGTTCTTGCAGAAGAGTTCACTCAAGCTTCATGTCCGCCTTGTGCTTCACAAAACCCTGCATTTAATGCTCTTTTAGCCGCAAATTTAGCTAAAGTTGTTTCTTTAAAATATCAAACTAGCTGGCCTGGTGTTGATCCAATGAACGCGCAAAATCCAACAGATGTTGCGCCTAGAGTATCTTATTATGGTGTATCTGGTGTTCCAGAAGCACCAATGAATGGCGCCACTTATCTAGCAGGTGCAAGTTATGCAGGGGCTCCCGCAAATTACACGCAGGTAAAAATTGATTCTGCATATGGAGTTTCTTCCCCATTTACAATTGCTATGAGTCACACTTTTTCTGCTGATTACGATTCTATTTTTGTTACATGTGTAATTACTGCTAGCCAAGCTTATACATCGGCTGGAGCATTAAAAGCTCATATTGCAATGGCGGAAGAAACAATTAGTTTCGCTTCTGCTCCAGGATCTAACGGGGAAACAGATTTTTACAACGTTATGCGTAAAATGTATCCTTCTGCTGCTGGAACTACCTTGCCAGGGACTTGGACGACTGGGCAAACACAAACAATTTCGTTTGGTGCGCCAATCCCAGCTTACATTTACAAAAAGTCTGAAATTTATATGGTTGGATTTATTCAAAGTGATGGAGACAAAAAAGTTCAACAAGCAGGACGTGATGCTAAACAGGCAATTACTTCTGATATCGGAGCTACTGCAGTTTCTGGTGTTCCAACTTTTCAATGTACAACATCTTTCACACCAACTGTTACTGTAAAAAACTTCGGAACAAACACATTAACTAGCTGTACTATTAATTATAAAGTAGATGCTGGAACTGTAATGACTCAAGCTTGGACAGGTTCATTAGCAACTGGTGCAACTGCTGTTGCAACTTTACCTGCACTTACCGCTGCTGTTGGAGCTCACACTTTTACATCGTTTACTTCTGCTCCAAACGGCGGACTAGATTTTGATGCAATCAACGATCAAACAGTTGTTCCTTTTGCAATTATAAGCAGTACAGGTTCTGCTGCTCCTTTAACAGAAGGATTTACGGCTACAACATACCCTCCAACAGGTTGGTTTATTGGAAATGCTGATAACGGTTTGACTTGGACTAGAAAAACAGGAGCTGGTGGATTCGGAACAAGTACAGCATGTTCTAAAATTGATTTCTATACTATCCCTAGTGGAAATGTGGATATATTGTACGCGAAAAATGTTGATTTCTCTGGTACTTCTACTGCAACTTTGACATTCAACGTTGCTTATTGCCAATATGCTGCTGAAAATGATAGAATTGAAGTAAAAGCTTCTTCAGATTGTGGTACTACTTGGACATCTGTATACAATAAGGCTGGAGCTACATTAAAAACTGTTCCTGCTCAAACAGCTGTATTCACACCGACTGCAACACAATGGAGAGCAGAGTCCGTTAATTTAAATGCTTTTGCTGGACAAGCAAATGTAATGATAGAATTTGTTGCTACTAGTAATTATGGTAACAACGCTTATATTGATGATATCAATTTAGTAAACGGTTCTGTTGGAATTACTGAAGCAAATCAATTAGCTAACAACGTTACTGTTTATCCAAATCCTATTTCTAATAGTGCCATCGTTAACTTTAACATGGTTGAATCAAACGAAGTATCTATTGAAGTAGTAAATGCACTTGGACAATTAGTATCAACTGCAAACTTAGGTACATTAAGCGTTGGTGATCAAACATATTCACTTGATGCTTCTAACTTAAATAATGGCTTGTACTTTATTAATATTCGTGTTGGAAACAGCATTTCAGTTAAAAAAGTATCAGTAAGCAAATAAAAAAATAGTACTAAAAAATAAATCAGTTTTTGGCTTGTTATTTGACATACCATGACTGATTTATTTTTTTATTATTAATTCAACTTTATCGCTCTTATGAAAAAAATAGTTCTTGGTTTATTTTTAATTACTGGTTTAACCGCTGCAACAATCGCTCAAAATTCTGAAGGAAGAATTATTCCATCAGTCGATGTAAAAACTATTGATGGCAAAACATTTAATACTGGGAAAATTTCCAATGATGGCAAACCAATGATTATTGACTTTTGGGCAACGTGGTGCAAACCTTGTAAAAAAGAATTGGATGCGATTTCAGAAATTTACACTGATTGGCAAAAAGAAACGGGTGTAAAATTAATTGCCATATCTATTGATGACTCTCGTAGCTCAGGAAAAGCAGCGACAGACGTTAAAACACACGGATGGGAATATGAAGTTTACTTAGACGAAAATCAAGATTTTAAACGAGCTTTAAATGTTGGGGACATTCCTCAGGTATTTATTATAAATGGTAAAGGCGAAATTGTTTGGCAACATAGCGGATATGTAGATGGTGGCGAAGAGCATATTTTTGAAGTTTTGAAACAAGTTGCAAAAGGAGAAAAGATAACAAGATAAAAAATAAAAAAATAGTTCATTGTGATAAAAAAATATTTTGCATTAATAAAACTTTTTGCTTTTTTATTTGCTGTATTTAGTTGCTTCAACACCTTTGCACAAATAAATCTAAACACACTAAATAATTTAAACTTAGGAGAAGTGCATGGCAATTTTCAGGCAAATGCACAATATTATTTCCCCGATTCTACAATTGGTGCTGCGGAAGTGCCCGAAAAAATGCTGCTAAACGGCTTTGCTAATATTATTTATACGAAAGGCAAATTCACAGCAGGTATTCGTTACGAAAGTTATTTAAACGGTCTTCAAGGATATCCAACCGGTTTTAAAGGCACAGGAATTCCATATCGTTTTGCTAGTTATAAATCAGATGAGCTAGAAGTAACGGTGGGAAGTTTCTACGAACAATTTGGAAATGGATTTACATTAAGATGCTATGAAGAACGCAACCTTGGGTTAGACAACGCACTTGATGGAATTCGATTAAAATACCAGCCCATTAAAGGACTTTATTTTAAAGCACTTGTTGGTAAACAACGGACATTTTTCACTACTGCGGGTCTGGTTCGTGGTTTTGATGGAGAAATTCAATTAAATGAAGCATTTAAAAAATTAGCGGATAAAAAAACAATAGTAACATTGGGTGGAAGCTTCGTAAGTAAATTCCAAACGGATGCAGATCCGACTCTTGTATTGCCTCAGAATGTGGGTACTTCAGCCGGCCGATTTTCTTTAACAAGAAATAATTTTCAGATGAATGGTGAGTACGCTTATAAAATAAATGACCCCTCACAAGATAACGGTTTCAATTATAAATATGGTGATGCCATTTTATTACAAGCCAATTATGCCGTAAAAGGTTTTGCCTTATCACTCAGTGGCTCACGCATCGACAACATGAGTTTTCGTTCCGACAGAACAGCACAACTAACCAACTTACTTATAAATTATATTCCTGCTTTATCCAAACAACATTCTTATAGCTTATTAGCATTTTATCCATACGCTTCGCAATCTCGTGGCGAAATGGAATATTCAGGAGAACTGAAATATAAAATCAAAAAAGAAACTGCATTGGGTGGAAAATATGGTACAGAAATCACCATCAACTATTCAGGATCGAACAGCTTAGATACAACTCAAATTAAAGAATCTGACCCCAAACATTTGGGCTATACATCTAATTATTTAGGTGTTGGAAAGGAAGTTTATTTCAGAGATTTGTATGTTGAAGTAACAAAAAAAATCAATAAATCTTGGAAAGGAACGCTAGTATACTCTCACCAAATTTACAATAAATCAATTATTCAAAAACCGGGTTCGCCAACGATACACACAAACATTGTGGTAGCTGATATCACTTATAAATTAAAGCCAACCAGTTCAATTCGTCTTGAATTGCAAAACATGCAAACGAAACAAGACCAACAAGATTGGGCATACGTTTTATTAGAATATACAATAAATGAAAATTGGTTTATTGCTGCGGGTGATCAATATAATTATGGTAACGAATATGTGAAAAAGCGCTCTCATTATTACTTAGGAAATATTGGATATGCAAAAAATGCGAATCGCATCACACTTAGTTATGGAAAACAAAGAGAAGGGATATTTTGTGTAGGCGGAGTTTGCAGAAACGTTCCGGCATCAAATGGTGTTTCATTAAGCATTACAAGTAGTTTTTAACCGTATAAGATTTAGCAGAATGAAAAAAATAGTATTCATCACACTAATATTGGGATTGGCGATAAGCATTTCTTCGTGCGATTTTATTAATGTTCCCGATCAACCCGGAAGTGTAATTGATACCTCATCTACAACTGTTGTGAGAAAAGTTTTGGTTGAAGATTTTACCGGACACAAATGTACCGCTTGTCCTGCTGCAGCGATTGTAGCTAATTCACTGCTTACTGCAAATGGTGAAAACGTAGTTGTAATTGGAGTGCATTCTGGCTTTTTTGCAAACCCATCGACAACAGGAACTCAATATTTAACCGATTTAAGAACAAGTGCAGGAACGAATTACGATACTTATTTTGGAATTTCAAATATTGGAAATCCAAATGGGATGATAAACAGAAAATATTATACCTCATCTACTACAGCTCACGTATTATCATACGGGACTTGGGCAACAGAAGTGGCTATTGAATTAGCAAAGCCTGCTTTAGCTAAATTAGAAATTGTTAGCAGCTACAATACTTCCACTCAAGTGCTGACATGTAATGTAAATTCTACTTTTTTATATGATACTTTAACAGGAGGACCATATAAATTAATTGTACTTGCAACACAGGATAGTATTACAGCTGATCAGTTGGATGCCGGAGTTTATGTACCTACATATATTCACCGTCACGTTTTAAGAGACAACCTGAATGGAACCTGGGGCGAAAATCTGGTTACAGGGTCGATCGTTGCAAACGCTGTAATAAACAAAAGTTACAATTACACTTTCCCTGCAACCTATCCTGCTGCAGGTGGTTCAAGCGCAACAGCCTTTAATGCGAATCGTTGCCACATCGTTGCTTTTATATATAACGATGTTACAAAAGAGGTGATTCAAGTGGAAGAGGTGAAACTTATTCCTTAAAAAATAATTCTAATTGTATGAACGCCTGCACAGCATTTGTGCGGGCGTTTGTATTTTAATTAACTTTGTACACATGCAAAAACCCATTTCAATATTTATTTTTCTTTTTGTTTGCTCTATCCATGCACAAGCACAAACCCGTTTTAAAGCCGGATTAAAAGCCGGATTAGCAACCAGCCAGGTGGAAGGCGATACCTATGGCGGATTCGATAAATTTGGATTCGATGGAGGCGCAACCCTCCATGCGAATATAAACGAGAAGTGGGCAGCGCAATTTGAAATTCTTTTTGTTCAAAAGGGAAGCCAGCATGTAGGTGATGTGAACAAAGGTGATAACCGTTATTACTTGTTACAATTAAACTATATCGAAGTTCCATTGTTATTACAATACAAGCAAAAGAAATTTACATTTGAAATTGGTCCGGGTATCGGTTATCTGATCAACTCAAAAGAATATGATGAGACAGGAGAAGTATACAATCCGATTCCGTTTTTACGAACAGAAGTAAGTGCGAGTATTGGGATCAATTACCTTATCTATAAAAATCTGGGGATCACCTGGCGTTTTACAAACTCATTACTTCCAATCCGGGAATATGCTTCCGGAGCGAGTTTTTGGTATAATCCCGGACAACGGAACAATGTGTTGGCATTTACATTAACCTATATGTTTGGAAAAAGTGAAGAATAATAAACACAAGATTGTACTTGCAATAACCGGAGCGAGCGGTTCTATTTATGCGAAAGTATTGTTGCAAAAACTACAACAACTGGAGGAGCAGATAGAAACTGTTGGTATTGTAATGAGTGATAATGCGAAGGACGTATGGAAATTTGAATTAGACAATTCTGATTTCGAAAATTCACCATTTAAAATTTATAGCAAATCAGATTTCTTTGCACCCTTTGCATCTGGCTCCGCAAAATACGACACGATGATCATTTGTCCCTGCTCTATGGGAACACTCGCTCGTATTGCCAGTGGAATTTCTAATGACCTAACAACACGCGCTGCTGATGTAATATTGAAAGAAAGAAGAAAATTGATCTTGGTAACACGAGATACACCACTCAGCCTGATCCATATTAATAATATGAAAACAATCACAGAAGCCGGTGGAATTATTTGTTCGGCAAGTCCATCCTTCTATAGTAAACCTCAAAGCTTTGATGAACTTGCCGCTACGGTAATCGACAGAGTAATTGACTTAGCGGGATTGGAACAAAAGAGTTATCGCTGGAGCGAGAAGTAAGCAAAAAGGGCGTGCTTGGCTCTGCCTGGTAAAAAAACGTTTAGAAGTCGGGGGCTTTACCATTTTTTAACAAAATCTTCTTGCGAAATACTTTATTAAAAAAGTAATTTTGTACTTGATATTTCGTTTTAAATGAAGTATTTTAGTTATATAATTAATCGATAAACCCTTAATACAAAGCACATGTTTGAATTAAGTAAAAATATTTTAGAGAAAGTGAGTTTTGATAAAACACTTTTTCGCAAAGAGTTGACAAAAGCTGTAAAATGGCTTAAACCAGAGGAGAAGGCTTTATTAATGATTTGGTGCTTAACAACATTCGGTCATCAATACAAGGATGTGATCAACGAGGTATATAAGAGTGTTGTACAATCTTAGTATAAAATTTCGCATCCTATTACTTATTTCTAAAGCTGTATTTCAACAGCATATGATTCTTTTGCATTAAATCTAGGAAATTAAATTGGGCGATTAATCAAATCACTTTATTTCGCAGGAAGCATCAGTCGCTCTTGAAATGAAAAAGATTACTTCATCTTGCTCGCAATGACGGTTTGATTTTTATTTATTTCAGAAACGCTATATTCCTTTTTAGACCAGTAAATTTTGTGCGCTTTACCGCAGAATCTTTAAATACGCGTCTAAAGGTTTCTTCAGTTAACTCGATCCAATCTTCCTTTTTCATTCCCAACAACTCTTCATTGGCTTTAAAAAGGGGTTCTTGATGTGGTTTTGAAAAACGATTCCAGGGACAAACATCTTGACAGATATCACAACCGAACATCCGATTTTCCATTTTACCTTTTACATCGTCAGGAATATTTTCTTTTAATTCAATTGTGAAATACGAAATGCATTTACTGCCATCAACGACGTACGGAGCAATTATGGCATCCGTCGGACAAGCATCGATACACTTTGTACAAGTGCCGCAATAGTCCTTTACAGCACCATCGTATTCCAGATCCAAATCAAGGATCAGCTCGGCAATAAAATAAAAAGAGCCACTTGATTTATTGATCAGATTACTGTTTTTCCCGATCCATCCCAATCCGCCTTTTTTCGCCCAAGCTTTATCCATAACTGGAGCAGAATCGACAAATGCACGACCATCGACCTCGCCGATATTTTCTTTGATGAATTCTAAAAGTTGATTTAATTTTTCTTTGATCACGATATGATAATCTTTCCCGTAAGCGTATTTACTGATCTTGGGAGCAGTATCATCCACTTGATTTTCGGAAGGAAAATAATTCAGCAATAAGGAGATCACTGATTTTGCCCCAGGGACAAGCAATCTAGGGTCTAAGCGTTTATCAAAATAATTCTGCATGTAACTCATTTGTCCGTGCATATTATTATTCAGCCAATTTTCTAATCGGGGCGCTTCTTCCTCTAAAAAATCTGCTTTGGAAATTCCAACGTAGTCGAAACCGAGTCGTTTCGCTTCTGCTTTAATGAGTGACGTATGGTTGGATGAGTTCATTGATGAATGAACTATTTCGTATCAAATAAACTCCCATTGAATCCACGAGGAATTTTACCAAGGTGTTTATATGCCAGTTCTGTTGCTTCTCTGCCGCGTGGTGTACGCACAAGATAACCTTCCTGAATTAAAAAGGGTTCATACACTTCTTCGATAGTTCCCGCTTCTTCACCAACAGCAGTGGAGATTGTAGTTAATCCAACAGGCCCGCCTTTAAATTTTTCAATCAAGGCAGATAATATACGGATATCCATTTCGTCCAAACCGTTTTTATCCACATTAAGAGCGGATAATCCAATATGAGCAATTTCAATATCGATAGAACCGTTACCTTTTATCTGTGCAAAATCGCGGATCCTTCTGAGCAAAGCATTTGCAATACGCGGTGTACCGCGACTTCTACGGGCAATCTCAATGGAAGCTTCTTCAGAAATAGGAACATTTAAGATTCCTGCAGCACGTGTAATGATTTTTTTCAGCAGCGCGGAATCATAGTAATTCAAGCGGGAGTTGATCCCAAACCGAGCTCTTAAGGGAGCAGTCAGTAAGCCACTTCGTGTAGTTGCGCCAACCAATGTAAAGGGATTCAATTTGATTTGCACACTGCGTGCGTTGGGACCGCTGTCGATCATGATATCGATCTTATAATCCTCCATTGCAGAATACAAATATTCCTCAACGATCGGACTCAAGCGGTGAATCTCATCAATAAACAAGACATCGTGTTCTTCAAGGTTCGTTAATAGTCCGGCCAGATCCCCGGGTTTATCTAAAACAGGCCCTGATGTAATTTTTATATTCACACCCAATTCGGAAGCAACAATATTCGCGAGGGTAGTTTTTCCCAAACCTGGAGGACCGTGCAGCAAGATATGATCAAGTGCTTCACCACGCTGTTTGGCAGCCTGAACAAATATTTTTAAATTTTCAACAACTTCAAACTGACCGGTAAAATCATCAAACTCGGCAGGGCGCAATACCTTTTCGAACTCCTTTTCAGAAGAACTTAAGCTTTCAGCGTCTGGGTTAATGTTTGGGTTCATAAATAATAAAAGTTTCTCGACTCCGCTCGAAATGACTGGCGACAAGCATTTTTCTTTCCTATATTAATCTCGTTCTCAACTCCGCTCGAAATGACAATCGACTCCGCTCGAAATGACACAGAATTATCATTTCACTTTATAATAAATTACTACTTAAGCATAATGCTGGTTTGGCCTACAATGACATCATCACAAATAATATCGATCAAATATTTACCGGGAATAAAACCAGTAGGACTCGGACATAATACATCAAGACCAATCGCTTCATTCTTATAATTCACATCCTGTTTTGCAGCATAATATCCTTTTGAACCATTGAATTTAACGATGTTTCCTTCATCTGCAGACTTGGTGATCTCTTTTCCATCGGGCGACATTACACGCACATAAACAGGCTTAACACCTTTCTTCGCAATTTTATTTTCGCCCAATACGAAGGAAACTTTAATGCGCTCGACACGGGAAGCCTTGTTCGTTTCTACTTCTTTAGTGCCGCCCGATTTAAATTTAACGCCTTTCACAGTTGGGTTTTCAGCCTTTAATATAGATCCAATGTTTACAGTACTTTGCAAAGCCTCTTTATCTTTTGTAAGTTGTGTTGTAACACCTCTTTCGGCTGTAAGATCTGCTGAAACTTTTGCTTTTTCAGCCACTACAACTTTACTGAATGTATTTAAAGAATCAATTTGAACAACGAAATGTTTCATAATAGAACGCAGCGTTTCTGTTTCCTTTCTCAATTTGGAAATGATGTACGCATCGCCTTTATGTTTTTCTGCCTGTATAATTAATTCGGCAATCTCCGCCTTCTTCGCATCTAATTCCGCTTGCACCAGCTTGTCAGAAGTCTCCAGTTTAGAATATTCATCTTGCAATCTCAAAAGGTCGCCTTTTACATTATCACGTTCGATGATCACTTGGTCTTTTTCAACAACTACCGTATTCGCTCTATTTTTTTCTTTCCACCAAAGCCATGCAAACGTTACGTTTCCAAGCATCAACAATGCCAACAGAATTAATAAAATTTTGTTACTTGACTTTTTTTCTTCTTTATTCGCTTCCATATTTAAAGGATTGTTTATTTTCGACACACAAAAGTAATACTTTTTAGCCTTATCGCACAAAAACTTATGCTGAACGACTTTATTTCACTGATATTTCCACAAGTATGTGCCTCTTGCGGAAATAGTCTTTACAAGAATGAGCATACTATATGTACCTATTGCATCTACCATTTACCAAAAACTAATTTCCACTTACATAACGACAATCCGATAGCAAAAATTTTCTGGGGACGAATAAATATTCATTCCGCAGGGGCATACTATGGATTTAACAAAGGAGGAAAAGTTCAACATCTGATACATCAATTAAAATACAAAGGTCAAAAAGAAGTCGGATTTGCCATTGGCAAACTATATGGCTTTGACTTAAAAAAATCTGCGGATTTCAATACTGTAGATACAATTATCCCTGTTCCGCTTCATCCTAAAAAGATCAAAAAGAGAGGCTACAATCAAAGCGAATCCTTTGCAGAAGGCTTAGCGAATAGCATGGAAGTTGATGCAGATTTTAAGACCTTGTACCGTGCGCATGAATCGGAAACGCAAACCAGAAAATCGCGTTTTAGTCGCTGGCAAAATGTAGCATCCATTTTCCAGCTAAAGGAACTCAAGTCGTTGGAAGGGAAACATGTGTTACTGGTGGATGATGTTGTTACAACCGGGGCAACACTCGAAGCTTGCGCACAAACATTAATGCAAATTCCGGGAATTAAAATCAGTATTGCAACCATTGCCTTTGCAAATAATTAGTAGCATTTCAGCGGCACTGCTTGCGGACGGAAGATATTTTTCTAAAAAAATACAGCTCGCTTCTTGCTGCTCAATGACGATATAAACGAATAATTGCACATCATTTTTCCTATCTTTGCAACCACATTCAGAATCAACAATGGCAGAATCGGTAATCATTTCGGGTATAACAAAAAAAGAAAAGTATGAATCACTGCTTCCGCAGATCAAGGCGCTGATTGAGGGAGAACGTGATTTTATTGCCAACATCTCCAATATCATGTCTGCACTGAAATTCGGGATGAATTTTTTTTGGGTAGGCGTTTATTTCGTGAAGGAGACAGAATTGGTATTGGGACCATTCCAGGGACCGGTCGCTTGTACGCGGATTGCATTAGGAAAGGGCGTTTGCGGAACAGCATGGAAAGAAAAAAGAACGATTGTAGTGGAGGATGTAGATCAGTTTCCCGGTCACATTGCCTGCAGCAGTTTTTCAAAATCGGAGATCGTATTACCTGCATTTGATAAAAACGGAGATGTGATGTTGGTGCTAGATATAGATAGCGATCAACTTGCAACATTTGACCAAACCGACTGCATCTATTTGGAACAACTAATGAGATTGATAGAACAACTATAGAACACAGGCAGAAAGAGATTGTAAGAGTCCTATAAAAGACATACCAATTTCGCGGCAAAATGAACAACAACAAGAATCATATCACTCATAAAATCACCCTACTGCTGGCCGGCATACTGCTGCTGTCGTCTTGTGCTCAAATTGTTTCACCGGGTGGCGGGGCAAAAGATATTCTTCCTCCAAAAACATCAAAATACATACCGGACAGCGCACAACTTAATTTTAATTCAAGAATAATTGAAATAACTTTTGATGAATATATTCAATTAAAAGATCTGAATAATCAATTGATCATTTCTCCTTTGTTGGCAAAAACTCCCGACATCACTGTAAAAGGTAAAACGCTGATTATTGAATTAGATAAGGAAGAAACATTGAAACCAAATACAACATACTGCATGAGTTTTGGGAATGCCATTCGGGATCTGAATGAAAACAATGCCATCGAAGATTTTAAATATATCTTTTCTACAGGAACATTCATCGATTCCCTTTCATTAGTTGGTAAAATACAAAACGGATTTAACCAGTCGACAGAAAAAGGCATACTGGCCTTACTTTACAGCGATCTAAGTGATAGCATAGTTTACAAGAATCAACCTGATTATTTTGCTAAAACAGAAAAAGACGGCACTTTTCGAATAAATAATATTAAAGCGGGGAAATATAAACTTGTTGCGATAAAAGATGGCAATGCCAATTATAAATACGATGGAGAAACGGAAAGTATCGGCTTTATAAACGGGTCAATAGATATAAGCGAGAAGCAGAATATAGTAATAGACCTATTTCAGGAGCCTGCCAAAAAAGTGTATTTAAAAAAATATATTCACGACTCTTACGGAAAAGTAACATTGATATTTAATCAAGGTTCGGACAGCATTCGTGTTCAGCCATTGAACAACGACAAGAAAGGCGTTCAGGAGTACCGGACATTTTCTAAGAACAATGATACGCTTGTATACTGGATCAAAAATTTCATAAAAGATTCACTGATATTGCAAGTCAGCAATGGCAACATGGTGTTGGATACCTTGGATCTAAAATTCATCTCCAGAGTAGAGGCAGAAAAGTCGAAAAAAAATCCCCTGAAATTTAAAGTAGTAAACAGTCCGAATGGAAATCAGGGATTTGACCTAGGAACTGAAATTAAAATTCAGTTCTCATCCTTGATCGCGGAAGTGCAAAACGAGAAGATTGAATTTAAAGAAGATACGCTATTGTTTAAAACAGATAAAACGATTGCGACCAACTACGGACCATTAAAAACTCATATCAACATTGGCTACCGCGACTCTACCAAAACCTCTGAAGACCCAGATAATTCGGGAGTATTTATCTATAGTCCGGAGTTTAAAAACTTTGTACTGAAGGAAAATACGACTTACCATTTATTCATTCCTCCGGGAACGATCAGCGATGTATTTGGCTTGACAAATGATTCTATAAAAATTGATTTCAAAACACGGGAAGAAAAATTTTACGGAAGTGTGAAATTAAATTTAGTAGTACCTCCAACTAGCGGAGAATATATTATTCAGTTGCTGGATGAAAGCAATAATGTTGTAAGAGAAAACTTCGTGATGCAATCTGCTGAACTGAACTATTCTTATTTAGCACCCAGAAAGTATAAATTAAAAATAATTTTTGACGAAAACAGGAATCAAAAATGGGATACGGGGAATTACATAAAAAAGGTACAACCTGAAAAAGTCATTTACAACTCGGAATTGATCAATATCCGTTCGAACTGGGATGCGGAGCTGGAGTGGAAGATAAGCAACTAAGAAATTTTTACAATACGTTGATGCCAGCAATTTCTTTGTAACAATGCTGCATTTCTAAACTCTCCCTTTGGTCGAACGCGATTGGCATTGGAATAGTAAATGATTATCTAATTTCAAAATTATCCGCATCCGACATCACCGGAAAAAAAGTTCTGAATGCTTCTAAATCGGAATACTTCAAGGTAATCGTTTGCGTTGTTTCTATTCCGGAGTCTATTTTACTGAGAGGTTCACCTTTAAAATCGAGTACAACAGAATCACCCGAATGGTAAATATCGTTTCCGTCATTTCCGACTCTGTTTATACCGGCAACAAAACACTGGTTCTCAATTGCGCGTGCCACCAGCAGCGATTTCCATGGATGAGCGCGTTTTTCGGGCCAATTTGCGACATAAATTAAAACATCGTACATATGCTCTTTCGTGTTTCTTGCCCAAACAGGAAAGCGAAGATCGTAACAGACAAGCGGACAAATTTTCCAACCTTTAAATTCAATGATTAATTTATTTTGTCCGGCAGCATAGTGTTTATCTTCATCACCCATTCTAAAAAGATGTCGTTTATCATAAACGCTGTAAGTGCCATCAACATTCATCCACACGAAGCGATTCAGAAATTTACCATCAGATTCACAAATAAAACTTCCGGCAATCACTGCATTTTTTTCTTTCGCAGCAGCCTTCATCCAGCTTATTGTTATTCCATCCATTGTTTCAGAAAACAGATCCGGACGCATGCTGAATCCGGTGCTGAACATTTCAGGAAGGACGATCAGATCGGTAGGTTCATTGACGGCAGAAATTTTCTGAGAAAACATTTCCAGATTTTTCTGTTTGTCTTCCCAAAACAGTTCAGATTGTATGATGGTTATTTTTAAATCATTCATAATAACAGGTCTAGTAGAAGGTCATTGCAGTGAAGCGTTTTTAGACATTGGCGATCTCTTGCCTAGCCAATGCTTAAAGGAACGTAAGTTTGCCAACGATGACAAACTCAATTTATATCTTATTCAAAATTTCAGCTGCTTTCTCCAGGGTCTCTTCTTTTTTTGCGAAACAAAATCGCAGCACTTTATTATCCTCCTTTTCATGATAAAAAACGGAGATTGGAATAGATGCAATACCAAATTCTTTCGTTAAACGGATGGCATAATCGGTATCTTTTTCCTTACTGAGATCTGTATAATTTAAAAGTTGAAAATAGGTGCCGGCAGAAGGAATGATCTCAAAACGGGAGCCTTTAATAGCATTGATGAAATAATCACGTTTTTTTTGATAAAAAGAACCCAGTTCCAGGTAATTATTTTTTTGTTTTAAAAATTCGGCTAAGGCAAATTGAATAGGCGTATTTGCAGAAAAAACCAGGAATTGGTGCACTTTCCGGAATTCCGTCATTAAGTTTTTGGGAGCAACGCAGTAGCCTATTTTCCAGCCGGTAGCATGAAATGTTTTCCCGAAAGAGGAGATAATAAAACTACGTTCTGCCAAAAGCGGAAAGCGGGCAACACTCTGATGCTGTTGATTATCAAAGATAATGTGCTCATACACCTCATCACTAATAATAATGATATCCGTTCCTTTGATCAGTTTCTCAAGAATAAGCATGTCATCGATACTCATCACACTTCCGGTAGGATTATGTGGCGTATTGATGATGATCATTTTTGTACGGTGGTTGATCATTTTCTTCACTTTTTCCCAATCGATTGAATAATCGGGAGCACACAACTGCATATAAATCGTTTTACCGCCATTTAATTCAATGGCCGGTTGATAACAATCATAAGCAGGTTCAAAAATAATCACTTCATCCCCTTCACGGATGATGGCTGCGATGGCAGTATAGATAGCTTGTGTGGCACCTGAAGTGATCGTGATTTCAGATTCAGGATCATATTTTGCACCATAAAGAGCTTCTGTTTTTTCGGAAAGAATTTCACGAAGCCCGATTAATCCCGCCATTGGAGCATATTGATTATTTCCGGCCTTCATGTATTTGTTCACAAGGGAGATCAGTTCTTCATTACAGGAAAAATCGGGGAATCCCTGAGAAAGATTGATTGCATTGTGATCCGCTGCCAGTTTGCTCATAACGGTAAAAATAGTTGTACCGATATTCGGAAGTTTGCTGTTGATCAGATTGGGATAATTCATATCGTAGGTTTAAAGTTTAAAGTTAGAAAGTTTTATGAATTTACATTTAAACCTGCGGCATTTATTTATCTGAAAAAGTCAACTAAAAGTACGTTTTCAGAATAGATCTAATAAACATTGAACTTTATGCTCTTCCCCTTTGGAGAAGGGGGCTAGGGGGATTGATTTCGTTTCTTCTTTTGAAGCTATTATTGCTAATGTAAAATCTTACTCTTCCCCCTTGCCGAAGGGCGCTAGGGGGATTGATTTCAATTCTTGCTATTCCCCCTTGGAGAAGGGGGCTAGGGGGATTGATTTCAATTCTTGCTCTTCCCCCTTGCCGAAGGGCGCTAGGGGGATTGACTTCGTTTCTTCTTTTGAGGCTATTATTGGTAATGTCACTTCTTGCTATTCCCCCTTGCAGAAGGGGGCTAGGGGGATTGACTTCGTTTCTTCTTTTGAGGCTATTACTGTTACTGTCACTTCTTGCTCTTCCCCCTTGCAGAAGGGGGCTAGGGGGATTGATTTCAATTCTTGCTCTTCCCCCTTGGAGAAGGGGGCTAGGGGGATTGACTTCGTTTCTTCTTTTGAGGCTATTACTGGTAATGTAAATCTTGCTCTTCCCCCTTGGAGAATGTATGGCAGATTTCCATAAAAAGTTTACCTTTGCAAACTTAATTTTAAAAAAATTCACAAAATGACGATTGAAAACAATTCAGTAGTTTCAGTAAACTACACACTGACTGTAAAAGAAACAGGCGAGCAAGTAGAACAAACAAGCAAGGAGCATCCATTCGTATTTATTTTCGGAACAGGTGGTTTGTTAGAAGATTTTGAAACCAATTTACTCAATAAAAAAGCAGGAGATAACTTCGACTTTTTCATTGAGCATTCCCGTGGATATGGTTTACGCGATGAGCAACACGTGGTAATGATCCCTATTGAAGCATTTTTAGGAGAAGACGGAAACTTTGATTCAGAGAATGTAAAAGTAGACGTTACATTACCAATGGTAGATAATGAAGGAAACCGTTTATATGGAAAAGTAATGGAAATTACTGCAGAACATGTAAAAATGGATTTCAACCATCCTTTAGCAGGAACAGATCTTCATTTCAAAGGTGAAGTATTAGAAGTTCGTCAAGCTACAGAAGACGAATTGGCTCATGGACACGTTCATGGTCCTCATGGTCACCAACACTAATTCCTTCGTCTTCGCTCCGTATTCCAATTTGTAAAAGCGGTGATACTGAGCGAAGACGAAGTTTATTTCACCTTATTGTAAAAATCAGAACCGGATGTTACGTTTCAGCACACCCAACGAAACAGCGTTTTTACAAATCAAGCAGCACGTCCACGATTTCGAGTTGGATGATCGTAACCTTCAACAACATGAATTCATAGCCGCTTTCAGAGAAGAGGAACTCCTTGGTTTTGGCCGTTTACGCCACCATTCCGATTGTATTGAATTATGCTCTCTGGGAGTAATCACCCAACATCGGAAACAAGGTATCGGAAAATCAATTGTAGAAGCACTCATCAAACAAAGCAAGCAACCGATTCATTTGGTTTGTATCATTCCCGAATATTTCATTCCGTTTGGCTTTAAGATAATTGAAAAGTTTCCTGCAGCTATGCAAGACAAGCTCGATTATTGCACACAGGAATTAATTGTTCCCGAAACATATGTGGTGATGTGTTTAAAAAAATAATTATTCAACAAACTGAATTCCTTCGTGGAAGAACGAGGTTGTTTTGTATTCGAGAAGTAAATTTAGCGGCGAAATAAAGAGAATACTATTTCAACACATCAAACACAAAGCCCTGTTCTTTCGCAAAACGAATAAATTTAGGCAAGGCGTATTCCATGTTCTTCTGTGCTTTGAAACTATCATGAAAAACAATAACAGAACCGTTTCTGACATTTGCAGTAACATTTTTCAAACACTGTTCGGGGCTTGTATTTTTATCGTAATCGCCACTTAACACATCCCACATAATAACTGAATACTGTTTTGTGATGAGGGCTAATTGTGATTTTTTTATTCTTCCGTAAGGAGGGCGGAATAGCTTCGACTCAACCACCTCCGCACATTTGATAACATTTCGAACATATTCATTTCCGTGGGTATTCCAGCCTTTCAAATGATTATAGGTATGATTTCCAACCGCATGTTTTTCATCAAGAATACGCTGATAGATCTCAACATTTTTTGATACATTTTCTCCGACACAAAAGAAAGTAGCATGTATTTCCTCTTGTTTTAAAACATCTAAAACCCAGGGAGTAATTGAAGGAACAGGGCCATCATCAAAGGTCAGGTAGATCTTTTTTTCTACGGAGGGCATTCTCCAAATTGCATTCGGATATATTTTTCGGAGCAGATAGGTCGGACGTACGATGTACATGCAATAAAATTAATAATTAAAAAGCATAAAAAAACGCTCCTGAAAAAATTCAGGAGCGCTATGAAAATTTATTTTTTATTCTTGTCTGCCACGCTGAGAAGTAGGCAAATTAAACTCCTGCACCAATTTAATATAACTTGTTTCGAATGCTTTCGCTACAGCAGTTTGCTTGAAATAGTTAGCGAAGGAAAGCAATTGCTCCATAATACCTTGCGCTTGTTTTAGTTCGCCACCATAAGAAGCGATCTTCTCTCTCTCCAAACCATAAATATATCTAATGTTATTTTCATAGTTATCAAACAATGTTTTAGACAAAGCATTGGCTTTATCACTTGCTCCTGCCTGGTAATAAGCTAAAACAACGGAATATAAAGTAGCATCGATCGGCGCATTTTCAAAAGGTGTAACCTCTAAACACTTATCCAATACTTTAATCGCTTTATCTTTCTTACCTTCTTCAGAAAGCACAGAAGCTAAGGTTCCTGCACGTTGACGTGTATTTAAAACACAAGAACTTAAGAAAACGTTATCCAGGAATGTTCCCGGTTTTTCCATTCCGCCCCAAACAAATTTGTTCATGAAATTGTCATACATAATATCTGAAGCAACACGAGTTTCCTGCTGCGACTCTTGCTCGTTTTGTTTGATCGGAACCAAACGATACGCAAACCCTTCTAACTGAAGGTAAGGCGCAAGATTCAAGTAGGAGCTTGCAGGAGCGGTAGCAGCAAAATAAATAGGACGTTCCCAATTATTGTGCGCTAACAAATCAAGAATCATCACATCATTTTTTTGAAGGTAATTTCCTGAAGGTGTCCAGTCGATGCTTTTTACGATGCGGTTCGCCAATGCTTTAGGAACGGTTCCGTTATTCACAACAGTAGCACTATCAACAGGGATACGCATGTTTTTTGTAGGGAAGAAATTGTACCAGGTATCTTGTGAAACCTGAACTTTATGGTCAAGATCATCGTTTTTTACAAAGTCGATTAGCTCTTTCACATTGATAAATCCTTCCACTTTACGCCCCTGGAAGTTACTGAAAAGAACTGCTTCACGTGTTCCCTGACGGTATTGTTCTTTGGTAAATGAGAAAGGAACAGGATCAGAATCATACGCTTTGTGAACCATCTGATCGATGTACCAATCTGTATTTAAAAGTTCCAAACAAACAACACGCACATCGGTACGAATCCCTTCCACCTCCTGAGCATACCAAAGGGGGAATGTATCATTGTCACCATTGGTAAATAAAATAGCATTCGGAGCACATGAATTCAGGTAGTTTGCAGCAAAATCTCTTGCAATGTATCGTCCGGAACGATCATGATCATCCCATTCTTCTTTTGCCATCACCGCAGGAACGGCCAACATACACACAACTGTTGCAGCAATTGCGCTGGTTGTTTTGTCCATCCATTTCTGTATAAAATCAAAAATCGCCAATACGCCCATTCCTATCCAGAAAGCAAATGCGTAGAAAGATGCCGCATATGCATAATCACGTTCACGCGGTTCCATTGGTTTTTGATTCAGATAAATTACGATGGCTACACCCGTAAAGAAAAACAACAAACCCACAACAGCTGCATTGCGTTTATCCTTTTTAATGTGGAAATACAAACCTAATAAGCCTAAAATAAACGGCAAGCCAAACAATACATTTTTAGCTTTATTATTGTCAGCGCCATCGGGCAATCCTTTCTGAACACCAATATTCGGATTTTCAAGAACTGGCAATCCGCTCATCCAGTTGCCATCTGTAGCATTTCCATGACCTTGAATATCGTTCTGACGGCCAACAAAGTTCCACAAGAAATAGCGGGAATACATTTGTCCGATTTGATACACAAAAAAGAATTTTAAATTTTCGGCAAACGTTGGAATTTCAGCAGAAATATTTTCTCCGGTTTGAGGATCACGGATCGTTTTATGCTTGTAATTTTTAGGGTTCGTCCATCTGCGGTAACCGGCAATGTGCTGCGACTGGTCACTCCACATACGTGGAAAGAGGGTACAAAAATCTTTATCATACACGCGGACAGAGCCTTTACGGTCATCACTAACAATGTATTTTCCATTTTTTTCATCTTGTACATAAACAGGATTTCCATCTTCGTAACCACTAACAGGAGCAGAATAATACTGACCATAAGCAATTGGCCATGTACCGTATTGTTCACGATTCAAATAAGACAATAAGTTAACGGCATTTTCAGGATTATTTTCATCCATAGGCGGATTCGCCTGTGAGCGGATAACGAGGATCAAGAAAGAAGAATAACCGATTAAAATAACAGTGAAGCACAGGATCACGGTATTCATGATTGGCTTAATTTTTTGAGCAGTATAACGCAAGCCCCAAACGATTCCCCCAATTAGGAGAATTCCGTAAAGAATGGTACCACTGTTAAAAGGCAGGCCTAAAGTATTTACAGCAAAAAGTTCGATTTTCGCTGCAAGCTTAACGATCATTGGCACAACGCCCGCTTGAATACCGCCAAGGATTACAATGGAAATAATTCCGGTAATGATGAGGCTACTACGGGTAATTTTTTGATTTTTCTTGAAATAATAAATAAATACGATGGCAGGAATCGCCAATAAATTCAACAAATGGACACCAATCGACAAACCGATAAGGTAGGCAATAAGGATGATCCAACGATCAGCATGCGGATCAACATCCACTTCACGTTCCCATTTTAAGATCGCCCAGAAAACAATGGCCGTAAAGAAGCTGGACATGGCGTATACTTCGCCTTCAACAGCCGAAAACCAGAAAGAATCACTAAAAGTATATGCCAAAGCACCAACGGCACCAGCACCCAAAACAGCATACATGTTGGCAGTGGTAAATTCTTCCCCTTTATCGTATATTTTACGCGCCAAAGCAGTAATTGACCAAAACAAGAATAAGATCGTGAACGCGCTGCACAAAGCAGAAACAGCGTTGATCATCATCCCAACTTTAGCAGTATCGCCAAAGGCAAACAAACTAAAAAAGCGACCAATTAAAAGAAATAAAGGAGCCCCCGGAGGATGTCCTACTTCCAATTTATAGGCACAAGCGATATACTCACCGCAATCCCAGAAGGAAGCGGTAGATTCCATGGTGCTCAAATAGGTGAAAGCGGCAATTAGAAAGATGAACCAACCGATGATATTGTTAAGACGTTGGTAATTAGTGATATTGTTCATATTTGGTCTTTTAAATATTTTTTCTTTTAACGCTTGCGAAGATAATTAATAAAATGAAGTGTATAAACATTTTCAACCCATTTTTTGTTAATTGAAAAGCAGGGAATAAGATGAAAATACCGAAGATTTCAAATAAAATTTTGAGAGTTAATTAAATTTATTATTTTTGCATCCCGAATTGCAGAAGTGCATTCAGAAAGATTGTCCGATGGTGTAACTGGCAACACGTCTGTTTTTGGTACAGAAGAGTCTAGGTTCGAGCCCTAGTCGGACAACAGAAGAAGAGAAAACCCCTTAACTATCAATAGTTAAGGGGTTTTTGTTTTTATATTTTCCCCACATATTCACCACAATGTTAATTAAGTCTTACTTTTTGTTCAGTATTTCACCTCATCAAAGCCTTTTCGATTGTTACTTATTTTCCTCACATATTCCCCACAATGATGTTAATTCAGTGATTTTTGCTTGGTTCGACAAAAACAAATAAGTTAGGAGTTGCTGCCGTTTTTTTCAAAAAATCGACCGCTTTCGCGGTTATTAAACCATACCATCCGCTGAAAAAGCGGAATGGTATGGTTAAGTGGCACACTTCGACTGCGCTAAAGCTGCGCTCAGTGTAAAAATAAATCAAATTGCTGCGCTAATCAACGTGTCAATCCTTAAGGCAACGCACAGTCAAGCCGTAGGCTCTGTCGGCGGTGTACATGTTGGTATTGCTGCTGATGAAGAGGAGGTCGCGTGAATTGGTACCACTAACCGTACTGCTCCAATAGCTGCCGTAGGTACCGACATCGAGGAGCGAACCACTGCTGGTGCTGCGGTTGCCCGCCATGGGCAATTTAAGCGGGGAGGCAAAAGCACCCGCGCTATTGTTGCTGACCCAGCTTACACGTTCTGCATCAAGTTCTGTGTCCGTAGGTAAACGGTAGCCACTTGGGCATGGGTTGTTCAGCCCATTCACGCCTTGCCATAAATTTATATTCTGTGGGCTGCGCCAATCGTTTGGAGCACTTGGTGCTAGTATAAAGTTTCCATTTGTGGGTTGGTCAATACTGCTTAAGGTAGTTGTGGTAGCTGAAGTGCGGCACTGGTGGCCATCTGCCCTTCTACCCCACTGGTATAAATCCCCGTAGGAAGCTGCATCTGTTGAACTTGTTGCTGCTTGTGATGCACCCAAATTTCTATCCATCCATATTTTTCCTGTTGTTGGGTTGGTTACATTTACCACTGCAGTTGCACCTGCACAATTTACGGTGCCAGCGGG
>CAMCYR010000033.1 GCA_945885475.1 Chitinophaga pinensis | reverse complement strand
AAAGGCGCTTTGATCAGTAGCTGGTGTGTAATAAAAACACTTTTTACTTTTTTATTCCAGCAGCCATAACGGTTGTCGGAGATCACAATATCGATGTTGTATTCATCAATGATCTTATTCAGTTGCGCATGTTCCTCTTTTATTCCTTTCATTATTTTGGGTAATGAAAACAACATTTTTAAAATCATAGCGTCTGATGCAGGATAATTTATAGAATAACCCTTCAGTTGTATGAATTGTAATTCGGGGAATTCCTGTTTCAGTAGTTCGAGGGGCCGGCCATCGGCTGCGATGATGACTTTCGCATTTTTTTTTAGCAGTAAACGAATAATAGGAATGCAGCGGGTGGCATGTCCGAGTCCCCAATCAAGCGGACAAATTAATATTCGTTTTTGTTTTTGCATTAATGCTTATTTTTGTAAAAATAATGAATTATCCCCTCATTTTGGGTATTGCAACAAGTGGTTTATGGCTAAAAGAAAATTAAAAAAATTTGCTGAGGTTTCTTCTTTCGGAAATTGTTTCTTCCTGTCGTTTGAGCAGGCAAGAGATAATGGCTTGCCTATGAAAGGGAAGTGGCACAAAGAATATTTTAAAAACGAAAACCCGATCGTGCTGGAGTTGGGTTGTGGTAAGGGCGAGTATACTGTCGGATTGGCGAAGCGTTTTCCCGATAAAAATTTTATCGGTGTAGATATTAAGGGTAACCGTATCTGGACGGGTGCAAAAACGGCAATTGAAAATAAAATGGATAATGTTGCTTTTATCCGCACACGCATCGATTTTATCGATTCTTGTTTTGCCGATAATGAAGTTGATGAGATCTGGATCACTTTTCCTGATCCCCAACCTCAGAAAACCCGGACACGCAACCGCTTGACGAATATGATGTTTATTACGCGCTATCAGAAGATCTTGAAAAAGAACGGAATTATTAATCTGAAAACTGATAACGAACCATTCTATGACTATTCGAAGGAAGTTGTTGCTGAAAATAAATTTGAAGTGCTGGATAGCACAAATGATTTATACGGTGATGGAATAGAACGCGATGAGGTGTTGACGAATATCAAAACGTATTACGAAAAATTATTTTCCGATAAGGGTTTTAAGATCTGTTATTTAAAGTTCAGCGTATAAATGGTATTGCCAAAAAGTTGACTTTGTAATCGGTCGCTATTTGCTTTAATTGAAGTTCCTTCTTATAAAATTGCAAAGGGAGGGCGTTGCCGAGTAGTAAAACGGTATTAGCGGATTATTTTGTTTACGATATGAATCTAGAGAAGCACGAAGATTTTTTTCACATGGTTTATCAAGTCGTTCGGCTCATCCCAAAAGGGCGTGTGACCAGTTATGGAGCCATTGCAAAATATTTGGGTACAGCCCGATCTTCTAGAATGGTTGGTTGGGCAATGAATGCGTCACATTCTCAGAAAAAAGCCGTACCCGCTCATCGGGTAGTAAATAGAAATGGGCAATTAACCGGAAAACATCATTTTGGAACTCCCTTTTTGATGCAGGAATTGCTTGAAAAAGAAGGTATAGGAGTGGTGAACGACAAAATCCGGAACTTCGACAAGCATTACTGGGAGCCAATGAAAGAACTTGAGCTTTAAAATTGTCCTTTAATTGGGATTTTCCCTTATTTTTGTGCCCTGATTATACATAAATAAATACCTATGAAAATTTTACGTTTTTACATTCTTTACCGCTTACCAATTATTTTTGTGTTGGTTGCCTTGGGTGTCGTTTCACATTATTACAAAGATTCGATCACAGCCTGGATTTGTTATAGTCTGGCTTTCATCTCTTTCCTATTGTATTTTATGATGGGAACGATGCGATTGGTTCAGGAAGCCGTATCGGATGGTGAAGTGGAAAAAGCGATGGAATACATTAAAATGATAAAGTTTCCTCGTTTATTATTAAAACCGATTCGTTCTGGATATTATATGCTTCAAAGTAATTTGTCGCTTGCATCTGATGATTTAACAGCTGCTGAAACAAGTATTCGCAAGAGCTTACAAACAAAATCAAAGATTGTTGGTGATGTAACCGGTACAAATTTAATGCAGCTTGGTTTTATTCAGCTGAAGCAGGGCAAAACAAAAGAAGCGCGACAAACATTAATGGATGCTGTTAAAGCGGGTATTCCTGATAAAGACAGTATGGCTGCAGTTTATTTGCAATTGTGTTCCATCGAAATACAACGCAAACAAAATAAAATCGGGAAAGAATATTTCAGAAAGGCAAAAGCGATGAAGCCCAAAGCCGAAGAAATTGTGAAGCAATTAAATATGATGGAGAAAAATATTTCCCGTCTTCCAGGATAAAATTACTTTTGTTAAGTATAAAAAAGTCTCGCATGTTGCGGGACTTTTTTTTGATTTAATATTAATTGAAATTTGCTTAAAAAGTATGATGAGGTGGAAATGCAGCAAAAGAATATTGTTTTGAAAAGGAATTGATTTTACATATTCATATACTCTTCAAACGGAATACCCTTTTTAAACTCCTTCGAATAAATATACTTTTTGATGTGATCAGCCCAGCCTTTGTGAGATTTGCGCTTATCTAATATTGCGGGATCAAATGCTTTGCTGAAATGGACCTTAATGGTGCGGTTTCTTTGTTTGAACATTTCATCGGGCAAAAATAACATTTCAATATTTGCCTTGATGCCAATGCGCTTGCGGAAACTAGCGAAGTTGTAAAAGAATTTTGAATTTTGACCTTCAATAAAAACCGGAACGATCATTCGTTTGTGATCGATCGCCTGAGTAACAAAACTTTTTTTCCAATCCAGATCCATAATCACTCCATTTTGTTTTCTGGATACCAATCCTGCAGGAAAGAAACCGATTGCTTCTTCTGTCATTAAAACACTTTCAATGGTTCTTAATGAAGTTGCGGAGGTAGATTTTATCTTATTGATCCCAATAAATACATCGCCATAATTTTTCAGATTTTTCAAAACGTCATTCACAACAAAATGAATATCGGGGCGAATCTCTGCGATAGTTTTGACGAATGCCATGCCGTCCAATCCGCCAAGAGGATGATTGGCTGCCAAAATTATTCCTCCTTTTTTAGGAATAAAATGAGGATTGGTTGATTCTATTTTTGCACCTAATTTATCTAAGCCTCTATTGTTAAATTCTACACCATGAAAATCTTTCAGGTCGATCATCATTTCATTGATGTCGCTTTCATGCAGTTTTCGTTTCAGCCAGTTCAATACAAACCGGGGCATCCATTTTTTTAAACCTGGAGCTTTCTCTCTGAGAACCTTTTCTACATCTATGAATTTATCTGGAGTCATATTCTTTGAAAACGCGCTGCTTATTCTGTGATGTTTATCTTTTTCACTTCTTTTTCAAGTGACCAGACTCTGTCATTCAGCTTTTTAAAGCCTCTGAATAAGACATAACTTCTCTGGAAATCACCGATTGCGAAAGCCGGAGATCCTTGTACAACCAATCCTTCGGTTTCGATACTGTTTCCGACACCGGATTGTCCGGCAATTTTAACACCGTTTGCAATCGTTAAATGTCCGATGACACCCGCCTGTCCGCCCATCATTACATTGTTTCCGAGCTTTGTGGAGCCGGCTACAAACGAGCCGCCTGCCAATATGCAATTTTCACCCAATTCAACATTGTGTGCTATTTGCACCAGATTATCCAGTTTGGATCCTTTCCGTATGATCGTTGAGCCCATTGTTGCTCTGTCGATAGAGGTATTGGATCCTATTTCCACATGATCTTCAATGATCACATTTCCGATTTGAGGAATTTTTTTATAGTTATTTTCTGCATTCGGAGCAAATCCAAACCCATCACTTCCAACAACGGTGCTGGCGTGTATTGTACAATCATTCCCGATGAGGCAGTCGTAATAGATCTTTACTCCTGAAAAAAATGTGCAATCATTTCCTATTGTTACATTGTCGCCAATATAACAATGCGGGTAGATCTTTACATTATTTCCGATTTTTACATTTTCGCCTATATAAGCAAAGGCACCGATATAACAATCGTTTCCGAGTTTCGCACTGGGAGAAATGAACGATGGCTGCTCTATCCCTTTTTTATTGTGTTTTGTTTGATGGTAGACTTCTAATAATTCAGCAAAACTGGTATATGAATCCTCCACACGAATGATCGTAAGTGTTGATTTTACTGGTTTTTCGAGCTTTAATGAATTGTTTACAATCACAACGGAAGCATCCGTTTCGTATATATATGGTGTATAGAGGGTATTGGATAAAAAGGACAGGCTACCTTCCTTTCCTTCTTCAATCTTAGCAAGGCTGGAAACAACAACATCTCCATCTCCTTCTACAGTTCCGCGTAATAGGTCTGCTATTTGTTTAGCTGTAAATTTCATTTAATTGCCGATTCTAAATATAGAACCTAAAATTACTAATTATTACGCAATTGACAATATGGAATTCTGTTAAATTTGATACCTTTGCAGTCCTTTAAAATCAAGGTTTCGTAGTTCAACGGATAGAATAGAAGTTTCCTAAACTTTTGATCCCAGTTCGATTCTGGGCGAAATCACTAAAATAGCATCGTTGTTATTCAGAAAAATATTGAAATTATTTTCCGTTACGCTTTGTATCCGGTTTTAATTTTTAATTACAAATTCTGTATGAAATAATCTGTTACCTTTTGATACAGATGCTCTCTGTCTTTTCCTAAAACATTGTGTTCATGTCCCGGATATACATAGTAGTCAACCTGTTTGCCTTTGTCAACACATTCCTTTATAAATTGCATGCTGTGCTGCCAAACAACTACATTGTCTTGCGCCCCATGAATCAGCAATAATTTTCCTTTTAAATTATCTATGTAGTTGATCACTCTTGATTCTTTATAACCTTCCGGATTTGATTGTGGTGTCCCCATGAAACGTTCCGTATACATAATTTCATAATAGCTCCAGTCGATAACAGGTCCGCCTGCAACACCCACTTTGAAAACATCCGGATAGCGGGTCATAATACTGCTTGACATAAATCCACCGTAACTCCAGCCGAAAATACCCATACGATCTTTATCAACATATTGCTGAGACTTTAAATAGTTTACGCCAACCATCTGATCTTTCATTTCCACTACACCTGCATGCAAGTAGGTCGCTTGTTCAAATGCCAATCCGCGGTTGCTGCTTCCCCGACCATCCATCGTGAATACAACAAAGCCTCTTTCTGCCATGTATTGAAACCAAAGATCGCCTCCGCCATTCCAAGTGTTGTTGATCATTTGTAAACCTGGACCATTATACAAATAGACAATCACTGGATATTTTTTTGTTGAATCGAATGCGACTGGTTTAAATAATCTGCAAAAAAGTTCGTCTCCGTTTTCGCTTTTTAGCTTGAAAATATTCAGCTCTCCTAACTTGTATTCCTGCAATGGATTTTTGGCTGTGTAAATCGTTTTTGATTTTTTACCCGACACGCTCACAATGTTGATGCTGCGTGGAATGATCGTACTTTGAAAATTATCGATGATGTAATTTCCATTACTGCTTAACGTACTTGTATGTGTCCCCTCTCCTGAGGTGATACGTGTTGTTTTTCCCGATTTAATTTCTATCGAATAAAAGTTTCTGGTAATGCCGCTTTCTGTTGTCGAAGTGTAAAATGCTTTTGTTCCTTTGGCGTCAAATCCTGCGAAATCAGTGATTATCCAGTTGCCCTTCGTTAATTGTTTTATAAGCGTTCCGTCGCTATTGTATAGGTATAAATGGTTGTATCCATCGCGCTCGCTTTGCCAGATAAATTGTCCGGAGGCGTTCGGTAAAAATACCATCGGATGCATCGGATGTACATATTTTTCGTGCTTCTCTTCAAACAATGTTTTTTCAAATAAGCCCGTAACTGTACTGTATGAATTTAATTTCATCCCCTTTTGATCGCGGTTTAATACTGCTATAAACACATGCAATTCGTCGGCACTCCATGCAATGTTGGTGAGGTATTGCTCCTTCGGTTCACCCGTTTTTAAGAAGGTCGTTTTGCCGTTGCTTACATTGTATATTCCAACTGTTACTTCATGGCTTTTATCTCCGGCCATCGGATATTTAATGTTTTCATTTTTCGCAGGACGACTCGTCCAGTCGATGATCGGGTAGTCTGTTACCATCGTTTGATCCATCCTGTAAAAGGCAAGCAGCTTGCCGCTAGGCGACCAGAATGTTCCTTTTGAAATTCCGAATTCATCACGGTGAACCGATTTTCCGTTTACGATGTTTTCATCTTTATCATTCGTAACGATCAGGTTATTTTTTCCATCATAGATGAATAAATTATTTTTTATCGTGTAGGCTGCATAATTTGTGCTTTTTGCAACATCTTTATTTTCCGCGTCATCCCCGAAATCATGCGTAGCGTCTATGCTTGTTTTCTTTGTGCTGATATCATAGCACAAAACTTTTCTATCCGACTCAAATGTAAATTGTTTGGCATTTTTCCATAGTATTATGGGGAATGGTTTTACCGCTGCTTGTCCCGCTGAGCTCAATGAATTATTCAGCTCAGTAAGTGAAACCAGGTTGTTTTTTTTGTCGTTCTCTGCACTTCCGCTAACGAGCGTTTCCTCTTTATTGCTGCTTTCGATGTAAGAGAAATTGTTGCTTCCTTTTATCCACATCAATTGCTTAAGTCGTGATGGTGCCAAAGAGCTGCGCTGTTTTATAACGGCTTCCTCCATTGTTAATATTCTTTCCTGAGCGAAGAGTACCGGTGATACGGTAATAAATAATAAAAAGAGAAAGTTGATTTTTTTCATTGTTACTGGTATCGTTTTAAAGTGTATTTATAAAAAAGCAAGCCAACGTATTCCTATTGATCGGCTTGCTTTTTTTTGATTAGGATGTTTTTTTATTTTACAGCACCGCCATTATTCATCGTGTCTTTTGTTGCTGCAACAAAGCTTAATTCTCCTTTGTTGTTCTCCGCCATTAAGATCATACCCTGACTTTCTATCCCCTTTATTTTACGTGGAGCAAGATTAACAAGAATACATACTTGCTGACCAATAATCTCTTCTGGTTTGTAATAGCCTGCTATTCCGGAAACAACGGTTCGCTTGTCGATTCCCGTATCGATTAATAATTTTAATAATTTATCGGTCTTAGGAACACGTTCCGCTTCTAATATAGTCCCGATGCGGATATCCATTTTAGAGAAATCATCAAATGATGTTTCAGGTTTTGATGGTTCTATCATAGCAACATTGTTTTCCTCGTTCAATAGTTTTGAATCTTCCAGTTTTTGAACTTGTGCAACGATCGCTTCATCTTCAATTTTATCGAAGAGTAAACTTGCTGTGTTTATTAAATGTCCGGCCAACAAAAGATCTGTGCGGGTAGCGTCATTCCATTTTAATTCTTTATTTAAATTCAGCATGTTGCTTAGTTTAACAGATGTAAATGGTAAAAATGGTTCCATCAATACAGTAAGGTTTGCCGAAATCTGCAGCGATACGTTCATAATCGTTTGTACACGCTTTTCATCTGTTTTGATCAATATCCATGGTTCGTTATCGGCAAGATATTTGTTTCCCAATCGCGCCAGATTCATTAATTCGCTTAACGCTTCACGAAAACGGTATTGTTCGATACTTGCTGCAATTTTCGCAGGATATTTGCTAATCTCTTCCAATAAAAGAAGGTCTACTTTTGTATATTCGGATGCCTCTGGAACTTTTCCTTCGTAGTATTTGTGCGTCAGAACCAAGGTGCGGTTCACGAAATTTCCAAGTATGGCAACTAATTCGTTGTTGTTCTTTGCCTGGAAATCTTTCCAGGTAAAATCATTGTCTTTGCTTTCAGGAGCATTCGCACAAAGTGTATATCTCAACACATCTTGTTTGTCTTTAAAATCGACAAGGTACTCATGAAGCCATACGGCCCAGTTGCGTGAGGTAGAGATTTTATCGCCTTCCAGATTCAGAAATTCATTTGCCGGAACATTTTCAGGTAAAATGTATGAACCTTCAGCCATTAACATGGCTGGAAAAATAATACAATGAAATACAATATTATCTTTTCCGATAAAATGTACGAGTTTCGTTTCTTTGTCTTTCCAATATAATTCCCAGTCGGGCGTTAATTCTTTTGTTGCGGAAATATATCCGATAGGCGCATCAAACCAAACATACAACACTTTTCCTTCGGCACCTTCTACAGGAACTTTAACGCCCCAATCTAAATCGCGTGTCATGGCGCGAGGTTGTAAGCCCGAGTTCAGCCAGCTTTTACATTGTCCGAATACATTGCTCTTCCATTCTTTATGTGAATCGATATAGGATTCAATTTGCGGCTGCATTTTATCAAGTGGTAAAAACCAATTCTTCGTATTTTTTAATACGGGTTTTTCACCGGAAAGTGCCGATTTAGGATTGATCAGGTCGGTTGCATTTAAGGTGCTACCACATTTTTCACACTGATCACCGTATGCATTTTCGTTTCCGCACTTCGGACAAGTCCCTACAATATATCTATCAGCTAAAAACTGATTTGCTTTCTCATCAAAATACTGCTCCGTCACTTCCTCAACAAATACTTTTTTGTCGTATAGTTTTTTAAAAAACTCAGATGCTGTTTCGTGGTGTATTTTGGATGAGGTACGCGAATAAATATCAAATGAAACACCAAATTCGTTGAAGGCCTCAGCCATCATTTTGTGATACTTGTCTACAACCTGTTGCGGCGTAATGCCCTCTTTTTTAGCTTTGATGGTTATAGGCACACCATGTTCATCTGATCCGCATATAAATTTCACGTCTTCAACTTTTGAGCGCAGATAGCGAACGTAAATATCAGCAGGTAAATAGCAGCCGGCTAAATGACCGATATGAACGGGACCATTTGCGTAGGGCAATGCTGCGGTAACAGTATATCTTTTAAATTTCATAATTGGCTTCAAATTTCTTCCTTTTTTCAGAGTAAGTAAAAAAGGCTAACAAAGATAAAAATTAATCCTTCAATAACTTCTTTTGCATGATATAAGCGATGCTGGACGACCTGTTCTTTCTTGTTTCCGCATTCGGACCGCTGTCAAGCGCATCAACCGAATCCCACAATAGCTAAAGCTAGATCGTAAATTCTTCTTTTTTTAAGGGTAAATACATGTACTTTTCCATCATATTCTGCCCATAGGTGAAATCAGCAAATAAGGTCGCCTTCCAAAAACTATCCGTGCTGGGACTGTGTTCGTCTAAATGCAGATGAGTAAAATAATGCTTTATGGAACTTATCATCAACATATCGTAAAAAGTTTTGATTAGCTTTGTTACATCTGCAGGAAGGAGAGTATCTGTTTTTACTAATATCCTTTTTTTTACAAATATCCGATTACTTTTGCTAAAAGAACCACTCGAAAATGAATTTAATTCAACCACCTCACTTAAAAAAAGGCGATAAAATCGCCATTATAGCATCAGCTCGTAAAATAGCTTTGGAGGAGCTTGGTGCCGCTATCAGTGTTTTTAAAAACTGGGGTCTGGATGTTGTGTTGGGCGATAATTTATTCAAACAAAACAATCAATTTTCAGGAACGGATGCTGAGCGCGCTGCTGATCTTCAAACGGCATTAGATGATAAGTCAATAAAAGCAGTCATCAGTGCACGTGGTGGTTATGGTACAATGCGGATCATTGATAAAATTGATTTCAGCGGGTTTATAGAACAACCCAAATGGGTCATCGGCTACAGCGATATTACTGTGTTGCATTCGCATATTCATTCGCTCGGGATCCAAACGCTGCATGCCACCATGCCAATCAATTTTTCTAAAAATGAAGAAGCGGTTGAAACATTAATGAAGACATTGTTTGCAAAAGAGTTCGCCTATGAATTTGAAGCATCTGTTTTCAATAAAAAAGGTGTTGCTGAAGCGGAAGTAGTAGGAGGGAACCTCTCACTTTTATACGCCTTGTCGGGAAGTGTTTCTGATGTAGATACAAAAGGAAAAATTTTATTTATGGAGGACCTTGATGAATATTTATACCACATCGATCGTATGCTGCTGAACTTACAGCGTGCTGGAAAATTGAGACATCTCGCGGGATTGCTCGTAGGTGGTATGACCGATATGAAAGATAACGCAATTCCTTTTGGAAAAACTGCGGAAGAAATTATTATTGATGCTGTGAAGGAGTATAATTTTCCTGTCTGTTTTAATTTCCCAGCCGGACATGTTGATCGGAATCTGGCACTTGTATTAGGGAAAAGAATGAAGCTGGTGGTAGATGAATCTGGTTCTTCACTTTCTTAAAAACGATCATACTTTTTTGTTTTTTCGAAAACAGCTTCATTTGTCATTTCGACAACACCTCCCTTTGTTATTTCGATAACCGATTCCTTTGTCATTTCTACAGCAGTGGAGAAAATACAAAAAAATCCCACTCCGAAATTTACGGAGTGGGATTTTTTTATTTCAGGATCGCAAGATTATTCAAATACGATCTTTTTACTGAATTTTTTTCCATCCACCAATACATTCATAAAATAAATACCACTTGGTAAATTATCTCTCGTTAACGTGTATAGATTTGTTTTAATACTGTTCACATTTCTTGTCTGACGGCCTAAAGCATCATACAATTCAATTGAAACTTCTTCGCCGTTAAATGCAGTAAGATCAATAGTTGCGGAGTTGTAGGTTGGGTTCGGGTAAATATTAAAATTCGCATCACTTGCAATATCCTCGATTCCTACACCGGTTGTATAGTTACAATCTAATGGAACACCACACGTGAAATGCTCTAAGAAATTTCTGGTAATCACCAAGGTCGTATCGTAATAAGTTGCGCTTGACGTGTGAGGCACGTGATCTTGTCCTTCGTATGTTTCAAAACAATTTACAATTCCCAATTGGTCAACTTGCTCGTTGACTGAAGCACTGCCGTCAATTACCAAAAGAGGGTAAAATCCACCAAGTACAATCATATCCGTATTATAAGGAACGGTATTGTCATTTGTTCCGTGAAAACTTAGTACCGGTTCATCGCCCGGTTTGATCCATGCAGTATCACCAAGAGCGCCACAAATATTTACGATCGCTTTTACATCGGATGAATATCCTGGGTTTCCACTCAAGCCCTCAACACCCCCTAATAATCCGGGTTGAAGCGTGTCAATAAAAGATGGGAATTCAGATTGCTCATCTAGATATGCAAGGTGTAAAGCAATAAATCCTCCCGCAGAAACACCTGCGAAATAAATGTTGTTGGTATCGATACCAAATGTGTTTCCACCTATTCGTGCATTTTTTCGGAAGTAACGAACTGCAGCTCTTCCATCATGAACAGCGCGCATTACTGCTTCCGTTGCATCTGATGAATCGGGACCTGGGAAAGGGAAATTATTCATACCCAAGCGGTATTCAATTGACGCTACAACGTATCCCATTTTTGCAAGGTCCTTTGATAATGGAACAACATCGCTACCGTCTTTTGATCCTCCGATGAAACTTCCGCCATGTGCCATAACAATTAAAGCACGGTTGGTTGCAACATCTCCTGTAGGTTGGTAAACATCCATTAACAGTGGTTGTACTGCACCCGTTTCTTTTACATTACTTCCGTAAACAACATTCTTTGTCGTATCCGGAGTAAGTGGAAAAATAAAATCGTGGTAGCGCCCACCGGCACATTGTGCATTCAACGAAGCCGTTGATGCTAACATTAAACTTCCGGCAATTAATGAGTAAATTTTTTTATACATGTTTTGTAGTTTTTTAGGAAATTGTGAATTGTTATGCGTTTATTACGCGTTCATAAGAATGATGTTAAAGATACTAAAGCAAGTTGAATAAAAAAATTCTCGACAATTTTTAAAATTGAATAACAGGAAATTCTATTCCTTCCTGCAATGTTTTTTTAATTAAAATACATATTCAAGACTCACTCCTGGAACAAAAGCTCTTGTTTTATAAGTGCCTGTAAATTCTGTCTCTAGGTTTGTATCCGTACGTTTTTTTCCTTCAATATATAAAAAAGATGCATCGATATGGATCTTTTTTGTTACTTTAAAGGAAGCGCCTACTGTAATTCCTAACTTGTCTGTATCGGGTGTTTCAGGTGTCAGATAACCTGCTTGTACCGGAGTCATATCGTAATAAGCTCCGCAGCGTGCAGTCCATTTTTCGTTTAAGGTATATTGCGCTCCTAATCTGAAGATATACGAATTCTTATACATTCGTGCTGAGTGAACATCTTCTAATGCATCGGTGTTGTCGGCAAAATCGATCACCAGCGAATCGTATGATTTCCATCCTACGAAATTGACATCCAACGCGAGTTTCAATTTATTGTTCGGCACATATCCCAATCCCACTGTAGCAACTTGTGGTAATCGTAATGTTGTCGAAAAGGTTGTATTCGGGAATTTATAAGCAAGAGAAGAGGGTGTTGTAAAGTCTGCGCTGCCGCCATTTACATTGACGGTTACCTGTGAACGGTAGTCGATGCCTACAGAAAATTTATCGCTTACCTTGAAATAAATACCTGCATTAAATCCATAACCACTGGCTTTTCCTTCCAGAGAAGCTTCTCCGTAATTTCCCAGAGAGTCCTGAAGCGGAACACCTTTTCTTAAGCTGAAACTTCCTGTAGCATAAACAAATCCGGCTCCTATTCCAATCCTATCGTTGATCTTGTAGGATGCGGTTGGCTGAATAAAAAATGTTTTCAGATCTATTTCACGGATCAGTGCATTTCCTTTCCAGTCGTCGGCCCATTGCACTTTGCTGCCGAATGGATTGTAGATTCCCAGTCCGCAGTTCCATTTTTTCGCTTTCTTGAATTTATAAACTGCATATAAAGTAAGGGGTGTTCCAACGTGTTTTTCAGGATGCGCTACATACCTTGTTTTGTAGTCAAGGTAAGTTGTACGTGGCATAATAAAGCTTGCACCTACGTATATCCCTTTTAATGAATCCAGGAAAGAAAGTGCCCCCGGATTGAATAAGATACTTGCATTATCCAGACATAATCCTGTGCCTGTATGACCCATTCCCGTCTGCTTTTGACCTTGCAAGTTGATCTGAAATCCTCCTCCGAATAATGTCATGGAGGAAAGGAGGGCTATTACCAATAAAACGGACAGTTTTTTCATAACAACAAAATAAACCATTTTCTGTGCACAAATCAAGTTTTTGTTTGTTGAATAATATTATATCCTTACATTTGTAGCCGAAAGAAAGGAAAATAAAGTGAATCAGGCTGTAAAAAATATGCAAAAATATTACTTTGTTCGTTGTAAGTGTTTCACTTACCTGGATTGATTTTATATATATATTAACAATACGTATTTAAAAGGTTTTTCCAGAGTTGGGAAAACCTTTTTTGCTTTATTCTACCTTTGCAATAAAATTATCGTCACTTGCTGCGACAAGTGTTTCTGAATTTGGAAAATGTGGAATGCTAATTTAGGAGATCCCGATCGCTGTGAGGATATATATTAACGAATAGAATTAAGTTTACTAATGAAAACAGAAATAAAATCAGACGTGGTCATTCTTTTTGCCGGAGATTCGGGTGATGGAATTCAATTAACGGGTTCTCAGTTTACTACCACTGCCGCATTATTTGGAAATGATATTAGTACGTTCCCGAATTTCCCCGCAGAGATTCGCGCTCCGCAAGGCACTATTGCCGGTGTATCCGGATTTCAGCTTCATTTTGGCAGTGTCGAGATTTTTACTGCCGGTGATGCATACGATGTGTTGGTGGTAATGAATGCCGCGGCTCTGAAAGCAAATATTAAACAACTTAAACCGGGTGGAATTATCGTAGCGAATAGCGATGGTTTTGATCCTAAAAATTTAAAACTTGCTAAATATCCCGATGGTGTGAATCCCTTAAAGGATGGATCGCTTGAAAAATTTAAGGTGTATGAAATTGATGTCACCAAAATTACCCGCATTGCATTAGCTGATTCGGGACTTGGTACAAAAGAAATGGACCGTTCTAAAAATATGTTCGTACTCGGATATATTTATTGGATGTACAACCGCTCTCTTGATAATTCAATCGAATTTTTAAAAGAACAATTTAAAAAACGCCCCGAACTAATTGACGCGAATGTTAAAGTGTTAAAGGCTGGTTTTAATTATGGTGATACTGTGGAAGCTCCCATGCATCGCTTTGAAGTTAAACCTGCGCCGGTTGCGAAAGGTACCTACCGTAGCATTATGGGGAATCAAGCTGCAGCTTTGGGCTTGGTAGCTGCGGCACAAAAATCAGGACTCACATTGTTCTACGGAACCTATCCGATCACTCCTGCTTCTGATATTTTACATGAATTATCAAAGCATAAAAATTTTGGTGTAAAAACATTTCAGGCGGAAGATGAAATTGCCGCTATCACTTCCTCCATCGGTGCATCTTTTGGTGGAGCTTTGGGTGTTACGGCTTCTTCGGGTCCGGGTATCGCATTAAAAGGTGAAGCCATCGGTTTAGCCTTTATGCTTGAAATTCCTTTAGTCATCGTGAATGTTCAGCGTGGCGGCCCAAGTACCGGATTGCCTACAAAAACAGAACAAGCTGATCTGCTGCAAGCTTTATACGGTAGAAATGGTGAAGCTCCTGTTCCTGTTGTTGCTTCATATACGCCTTCCGATTGTTTTTACGGTGCTTTTGAAGCTTGTCGCTTAGCGCTTGAATTCATGACTCCTGTATTTTTTCTGAGTGACGGATATATTGCAAATGGTTCTGAACCTTGGAAATTCCCTGCCGCTGCAGATTTGCCGGAACTGAAAGTTTCTTTCGCGAAGAATGAATTGAAAGAAGGGGAAGCTTTCTTACCTTATAAACGGAACGAAAAATTAGCTCGTCCTTGGGCAATCCCCGGTACAAAAGGGCTGGAACATAGAGTAGGCGGTATTGAAAAGGAAAATGAAACGGGTAATATTTCTTATGATCCTGATAACCACGAATTGATGGTAAAACTCCGTCAGGAAAAAGTTGACCGGATTGCAGACTATATTCCCTTGCAAACACTTGATAATGGAAATGAAAAAGGAAAGTTGTTGATCCTGGGTTGGGGCTCCACCTACGGCTCAATAAAAACGGCTGTCCGTGATGCCATTGCTGAAGGACTCGATGTGTCTCATGCACAGGTGAAATACTTAAATCCTTTTCCTAAAAATTTGGGAGACATGCTCAAAAATTTTGATAAGGTGCTAATTCCGGAGATCAATAACGGACAACTCATAAAAGTGATCCGCGATAAATATTTTATTGATGCGAAAGGATTGAATAAAATAAAAGGAATGCCTTTCTCAAGTGATGAGATCAAAGAGAAAATTAAAGAAATGTTGAAATAGTTTTTATTGGACTGTGATTTCGTGTTGTGACGCGAAATCAAATTAACGACTGAATTTGATAAACATATGACGACTGCAGAAATAAAATTAACAGCTAAAGATTTTGTTACCGATCAGGAAGTACGCTGGTGCCCGGGTTGTGGCGACTATTCAATATTGAAACAAGTACAAACAGTGATGCCTGAATTAGGGATTCCACGCGAACAAATTGTTTTTGTTTCCGGTATCGGTTGTTCTTCCCGTTTTCCATATTATATGGAAACATATGGTATGCATAGTATTCATGGACGTGCTACAGCAGTTGCCAGTGGCCTGAAAGCTGCCCGCCCCGATTTAAGCGTCTGGATCGTTACTGGTGATGGTGATGCTCTTTCTATCGGAGGAAATCACCTCATGCATTTGTTACGTAGAAATTTTGATGTAAATGTGTTGATGTTCAACAACGAAATTTATGGTTTAACAAAAGGGCAATATTCTCCAGCTTCTCCATTTGGTAAAGTGACCAAGTCTACACCAATGGGTTCGATCGATCATCCTTTTAATCCATTAGCATTGTGCCTTGGTGCCGATTCTACTTTTATCGCCCGTTCTATGGATCGTGATCCTATTCACTTGCGTGAAGTGTTGAAAAGAGCGAATGCTCACAAAGGAACGTCCATGGTCGAGATTTATCAGAATTGTAATGTGTTCAATGATGGTGCCTTTGAAGTGTTTACCGAAAAAGCAACAAAAAAATTAAATACATTGATGGTGGAGCAAGCAAAACCACTTGTATTTGGAGCCAACAGCGACAAAGGAATTAAGTTAGACGGATTCAAACCGGTTGTGGTCGATCTTGCTGATGTTTCTGTAAATGAGTTGTGGATTCACGATGAAAAAGATCAAGTGAAAGCAAGTATTCTTGTTCGTTTATTCGATGCTCCTTCTGATGAAAACACCTTGCCTCGTCCTTTCGGCGTGTTCTATACCGAAGATCGTTTTTGTTATGAAACGGAAATGAATGCGCAGATCGCACATGCAATTGAAACAAAAGGTGCAGGTGATCTCGATGATCTGATCAGAGGAAAAAATACCTGGACAATTTAATGCATCGCATCATTCGGAAGCGGACAAGGTTGTATTAAATTCTTTTTGTTTTTCGGTTTTGCTCACCTTTGTTTTAAATATTTTGAAACAATAGTGTCAAGTGTCTTTTCAATGTTTCTAAAATGTTCATTCATAGAACGCCAATTCCGGATATTCCACCAAATTCGTTATTCCGGGTTGATCCGTATCAATACGTGTATTATTTACTTTTTTGGCAACGGTATGTGCTTTCATCAATGAATCATCCAGAGGTTGAAGCAGGTACTTTATTTCTTCATCGCTTATTGTCGGTGCTAACCATTTTTTTTCATTCTCACCGGTTAGGATGACCGGCATCCGTTTTTTAGTATTGTGGATCTCTGCCATCAGTGGATTGGCTTCGGTAGTAATGATGCTGAACGATTTTATTGTTGCGCCACTTGCTTCATCTTTCCATATATCATAGATTCCTGCGAAAGAAAAAATCGCTTCGTTTTTTAAATATATGAAATAAGGATACTTCTCTTTGTTGATTTCTCTACTCTCAAAAAATCCTGTTACAGGGATAATGCATCTCTTTTCTTTGAGTGAAGGCGCAAAGGATCTCTTCTCAAATACGGTTTCTGATCTGGCGTTCAGATTGTTGATCACATAGCTTTTCGCTTTTTCCTGAGCAGTCCAGGATGGTATTAGCCCCCATTGCATATAGCTAAATACATCATTTTGCGTTGCCGTTAAAACAGGCAGTTTCGCGTAGTATTTCACCGCTGTTGCAGCAGCATTGAACCCCGACAGTTTATGAAACACCTTGTGAACTTCCGGTGTTTCATTGCCCGCCTTGTATTTTTTATTTAATTGAGCAATGGTTGCTTTTGCATTTAGAGTATAGCACATCTGCTTGAATTTTAATTAGGTCGCATTATTTCTTCTGTTAATCCCAATGAATTCAAAAACGCGAGCTCCGCATCCATTATTGTTTTCACATCTTCATAGGTCAGTATCAGATTGTGTTCGGTTGCTTTATTAAAAATATATGCATTAATATTTTCCTGATCGATATTGATCAGTTCAAAGGCAATGAATGGTTTTCTTTTGAGATTTTTCTGATACAGCGCTTCAATATAATCGTCCTCAAATTCTGTCAGTACTAAAATATCCTCATTCGCCAGTTTCGCATTTAATTCATCGGATACTGTTTCACGGATATATTTTATCAGATCATCGTCACTGTATAGATCCTTTTCATGTTCGCCTTTTTGTGTCATCCTTGTTTGTTTTAAATATTTATTGTGAAAACTTTATCTAGTCGGGCGGTGCAGCAAGGGATTAGCATCTCTTGCAGTAATTTTCATTTTTTTTCAACTCTCATTACTATATACTTTACAACATTTCTGCCCATTATTTTATTCAGTTTATCTAACCTTGAGTTCAATACTCTCTTTTTATCGTATTCAGGGAGCTCAAATCAAGAATTTTTGCCGAAATTAAAATAAATGTTAGAACTTTGCACTACGATGAAAAAGAAAATTGAAATTCTAGCTCCTGCCAAAAATTTGGTTCAAGGCATGGCGGCAATTAATGCTGGTGCAGATGCTGTATATATCGGTGCGCCACAATTTGGTGCCCGCTCAAATGCAACCAATTCTGTTGAAGATATTGAGGAATTAGTGAAATATGCGCACCTATTCAAGGCGCAGGTTTTTGTTGTAATTAATACGATCCTATACGATCAGGAGCTTGCCGATTGTAAAAAACTGATCCACCAGTTGTATGCGATTGGTGTGGATGCGCTTATCGTTCAGGACATGTCGCTGATGGAAATGGATTTACCACCCATTGTTATTCATGCCAGCACGCAGGCAAACAACAGAGATCCTCAGCATGTAAAGTTTTTGGCTGATGCCGGAATGAAACGTGTTGTTCTCGCCCGGGAGTTAAATCTCGATCAGATCAAAGAAATTAGTAGTGCAACCGATGTGGAATTAGAATTTTTTGTTTCGGGCGCCCTATGTGTCTCTTTCAGCGGAAATTGCTACATGAGTATTGCCGGTGGTGAACGGAGTGCCAACAGAGGTTCGTGCGCACAAAACTGTCGCTTACCTTATAACTTAACCGATGGCACAGGAAAAACCCTGATTGCAAACAGCCATCTCTTATCCATTAAAGATCTTGACCTCAGCGACCAATTGCCGAACTTGATTGAAGCGGGTATCACTTCTTTTAAAATTGAAGGGCGCTTAAAAGATATGGTTTATGTTAAAAACAACACCTCCTACCTGCGTAAAAAACTGGATGCGTTTTTAGAAAATAATGAGTCCTACCAAAAAGCTTCTTCCGGAAAAACAATTTACAACTTCGAAGCGGAAATGGACAGAAGTTTTAACAGAGGCTACACCGATTATTTTGTAAATAAACGCACAGAAAAAATTGGTTCATGGGAAAGCCCCAAATCACAAGGACAATTGATCGGGAAATTAATTGAGACAAAAGCCAATGGTTACATCATCGAAAATTATGATAAGCTAAATAACGGTGACGGACTTTATTTTATCAATGAAAATAATGAGCCCGATGGTGTTCAGATAAATACGATCATAAACGATGTTGTTGTTCCAAATACCATCAAGTCGATTAAACCCGGAACGATTATCTACAGAAATTCAGATGCCAATTTTAATAAATTGGTGGAAAGAGAAGATAGCGCCATCCGGAAAATTAGTGTGCAGCTAAAATTCACTGAAACAAATGATGGATTTCGATTGACCGCTATGGATGAAGACGGACATGAAAGTGTTTTCGTTTTGCAGTCAGAAAAAGAAGTAGCAAAAAATCAGGAATCGACTTATCCGAACATCAAAAAAAATCTTTCCAAAACAGGCAATACACCTTTCGTGGTGGAAGAGATAGCGATTGAATTTTCTAAAAATTGGTTTTTACCCATTTCTAAAATTAATGAAATGCGGAGAGTGGTGTTGGAGCAACTGATCGACATCCGGATTGCGCAATACCACCGCGAAGAATTTCAAATAACAAAAACAGATCATCCTTATCCCGTTTCTAAATTAGATTTCACCTATAATGTTTCCAATCAATTGGCGCGCACGTTTTATAAACGACATGGTGTTACTGAAATAGAAAAAGCATTTGAGTTGCAATGGGATCCGGGGAAGTCGCGGGTAATGACAACAAAATACTGTGTGAAGTATGAGTTAGGTAAATGTGCCCGGTTTCAAAAAGCAACAATGGGCGAAAAAGTGGTGGAGCCGCTCACACTCAAGCATGGAGAAAATGAATACAAACTGAAATTTAATTGCAAGCCCTGCGAAATGGAAATTTGGGAGAAAGATGCTGAATTGGAGTTTGAAGAAGAAGATTAGTTTTTTTTTAGGATTGATTTATTGCAAATTTCACAACCTTAGCTACCAGAAGATTGGAGATTTCAGATCTCTCTTTTAAACGAGGGGAAGCTTTTTTAAATCAATACCTTTAGGCAAATTTTGGTGGTTCAGTTTTTTCGATTAAATGGTGCCTCGCTTAGCGAAATTTCCAGTGATTCCTTATTTTTAAAGCTTTTGGCACACCATTATATTACGCAAAGAAACCTTATTTTTATTAGGCGTTTATTGTTTTAATTTGTCAATAAGCGCAAGAATAAATTGCTTTGTACCCTCAAAGTAGTCACCCTTTTTAAATTGAGGTATACAATAAATATTTATAATTTTTTGCGTGTCTTCATTAGTCAATACTTTTTCAATGCCGAAGCCATTTTGTATTCTCATTGTCCGCAACGATGATGATAATCCAATTAGAATACCATTGTCTTTATTCTTTTTTCCAACACCCCATTTTTTTGCAATTTTTAATACTAAGTCGTCAAACTCTAAAGCAGTTGTCTGCGAACTATCAAGCGTTAGGATTGCAATTTCTATAGTAGTCTGTTTCTCAAATGCTCTTATTAAAGAGTCTAATATTATTTTTTGATTGTCGGCGAAAATTTTTTCATAGTCGTTTACATAGCCGGTTGGATTGGGAATGTTGTCTGCGAATTTTTTTGATGAGACATGGGTGTTAACCGAATTCATCTCTGTATTTGTCTGCTTATTTGTTGACTGTCCACAGGCAAATAATGAAATGCATAAAACAGCTACCAAGATTCTAAAACATTTCTTTGATTTCATTGTTGTCGATTTTTTAATGTCTGCTACCCCACCCCCACCCATGAAGAGATCCAAGAAAATAACAGAAATATCAATAGTTAATATTTCAATGTTTTTCAGCAATCTTAATTTTTGTTATAGGATGTATTTCCCATGCCGACCCTCGCCAATTTTTTGGATTATTGGGATGAGTATTTTCGGCCATATTTTTATGTTCAAAATCGAAAAGCATCCATCCCTCAATTTCAACCCATCGTCCCAAATATTTAGTTCTAAGAGTTGAGGTTCTCCAATCCTCTCCATTTGTAGCCATAATTTTGCGCATACGTGGTGTAACTTCCACAATAATTTTTTCATTCTTTTCGTTACTCATTGGATTTAGAATGAGTTCGATGTGAGTATCTCTGAGGTCTTTGTCTTTCGATTTACAATTAGCAGTTTCAATACCACCCGGTTTTACATCATATACATACCCAGTAATTCTGGCAGCAGATTTGGTATCCCATCTATCTGTATCATCCCCTTTTCTTAACAATGCGTTCAGAGTGATCAACGCATTGATATCTTTATCAGTAGGGAAATTTATGCGATTTTTTAAAATGTTTAATTCTTTTAATTTTAATGTTTTTGCATTCCCCTGAAAAGGGCAATTATCACAATCAATATTTTCAATATTTTTGCCGTCTACTTTTACAGCATTTGTTTTCGCTGTAGTATCAATCTGCCCGGCTTCTGCTTTTATTGTTTTATTTTCATTACAATTCGCAAAAAATAATGCAAGCGCCAGATAAAGTGCAGCAAATTTCAGTTTATCGAGAATGATCAATTTTGATTTTAAATTATTAGACATATTTTCGTTTTTTGAAATTTATAATAGTTACTTCGTAGTTTTAAATTAATTTAAAAAAATTTTCGCTATCTCTTTTTCTTTTCAAGTTTTATTATTAGAAGCTAATGTATTAAAGTTACTTGGAATAATAATAATTAATTGAAAATGTTTTATTTGTCTAAATTTTTTCAGCTTTTTAGAAATTTTAAAGTCCAAATGTATTGTTTTAAAGAAAATTTAGGAATTAAATATGCTTGAATTGAATTCTACATGGTAATAGGACTTATCAAGAATAATTCGAATTATAAATAGTACTTCATAGAAAGTTTTTCGGAAAGTTTATTTTTTTGAGGATGCCACACTTGATTTAAAAATCTTGCTTAAGTAATTTTTTTATATATTGCGTTGTTTTAAAAATTCGGAACTATATATTATTTAATCATTACTAATTAGCTGTATTAGATAAAATTTTTAAAAAAGTATGACGCAAATTAGTAATAATGATATACGGAAATTTTGTTTTGATAATAAAATCATACACGTTTCTTTTGATTTTTGGAATACGCTCGCATTTTCTAATTCAACTTTTAAGATTGAACGATCACTTTTATTGAGTAATAAAAAAAGTACAACAATCGATATTGTTAACGATGCTCTCAAATCAATTGGAACTAATTATAATTATAGAATAGAAAGTGGTGGATTAATTTCGCAATCAAATGAATTGTTTTCTGAGGTTTGTGAAACTATTGGAATTAGGGGCAAAAAGGAAATAACCGAATTGTTTGAAACAACTTTAGAATTATTTGTAAAGCACCCACCAACTTTTTCGAAATATTTATTTACTGTAGTAATACCTGATTTAAAAAAAACAGGGATATCTATTTCAATAACTAGTAACACTGCATTTATTCCAGGCAAAACAATAAGGAAGGTTCTAAGGAATGCAGAAAAGTTGGATTTTTTTGATTTTCTGTTGTTTTCTGATGAAGAAAATTGTGCAAAACCTGAAAAAAAAATGTTCGATAATTTACTAGCCAAAAAGCAAAATTCTGTCGAAAAAAAAGTTCATAAGTGTGATATTTTGCATGTTGGTGATAGTGTCATTGCAGATTATAATGGTTGCATAAATAATGGATTTAAAGGTATTTTAGTATAAATTTATGGAGTTTAAATTGATTCATAGTCGTAGCTCAGTTTATACTATACGTTTAAATGAAGTAGGGTTTTCTGCCGAAGAATATTCTCGATTTAAATTTGGCGATAAGCAAGTTGCTAAGAAATTTGCAATAGAATTATTTGATCATTTTATTAAAGAAAATTTACATCGTATAAAAGATAGAAATATTACTATTTATTCTAGTCCTTATGTTACACTTCCAACTTCAAGTTTTTATTTGACAGAATATTTTTATGAAAAGTTTAAAAATGATTATTCATCATTAGTTAGAAATATTAAATTTGAAAAGATAAACCGAAATCAAACATATACTGTTGATTATGGAAATCTAGCGGCCATTGAACGGTATAATTTAATTAAAAACGATACCTATTCCTTTAATAATTTACCTCATGTAAATGATTTTTTAATTTTCATTGATGATATTTCAATTACTGGAAGCCATCAATTTGTAGTAGAAAGTTTGCTTTCAAAATTAGAAATTAAAAATGAAGTTGTCTTTTTATATTTTGCAAAACTAGAGGATTCTAATGTTCTGCCATCCTTTGAGAATGAATTGAATTATGCAGAAATAAAATCTATAAGAGAATTGTCACAATTATTCACAACAAAAGAATTTGGTTTGACCACAAGGGCTGTGAAATATATTCTTGCTTTAAATGATTCTGACTTTGATTATTTCATTGAAAGCATAAAAAAAACAGGAAAATCAAAAATCTTGAGTCTGATATATTTTTCAGCATTAGAGAATAAGTATGGTGAAATTGACATGTATCGAAAGAATTTGCTAAAAATGAAAGAAGGAAATTACTCTGAATAAGCTTTCTTTGCAATACGCATACAGCTCTGTTTTACAAAGAAAGGGTCTTTTTTTTATTCTTTTATCGTTTTGTAGAGTAAAAAATCGATCTTTTTTTCATTTATTAGTAAATCATTAGAAAATTTTCATACATTCGCTTATTATTATTTTATTTTCTATTGTCATACTCCAACTACTCCAACTACTCCAACTATGTGCAGGCTATTCCAGTTTTTTTTGATTATTACTTTGACTGTTTCATGCAGTTTTGAAAGTAAGGATTCTTACATTTCAAACTTTGATTCTTTTGTAACAAGAACTTCTGAAAATTATAAAGGCTATGATGAAAAGGCATGGGTTAATGCTGATACCACCTTTGTTCATTTTCAGAATCGAGATTACCAAAAATGGGAATCGAAGCTTACCCCTCAAGAATCTGCTCGTGTTAATGAATTAATAGGCAAATACCAAGCTTTAAAGATAAAAGCAGGGATTAATCAATTTAATTCGGGTATTAATGGTCTGCTTCATCAGGCTGATTCGTTTATTAAAGAATTGACTTCTGATTCTACTACATCTAAATAACTAAATTATAAAAAATGAAAAACAAAGGGATCAATGATTTTCAGGAATCTGTAAAAGACTTAGGGCATCAGATGGAAGGGTTTATAGAAGGAATACAATCGGATACTAACAATAAAACAAACGAAAATGAATAAAAAAATCTTATTCTCAGCAGCAGTTATTGCAATTACAATGTTTTCAAGTTGTAATAATAATAAGAAGGATACTGCCTTTGACAACCCTCTTTCCGTCTATCAAGACAATATTTCGAATTACCACGAGGCAGCAATAGGTGAACAGTCTAAAGTTCGGAATGGTAATCAAGCGGTTTATGTCGATTTTTCTGATGGCTTGGTTCAGGCTTATTCAAGTGAAACCAATAAAAAAGTGGTTGACTACATTTCGCAAAAAATGGTAGGGTCAGCAATTGATTGGTTTGGTTTAGGCAAAAATCATAATGGGGTTGGTAAATTAATTTACGCTAACGATAGAGATATTTATAACAAAGTTATCTCAGAAGCAAGTTATGTTGATATAATGGCTCCAATCGAAGAGTCTCTAAAAAAAATTGCTGGTTCATCCAATGATGCCTTGTTAATAACTGATTTTGAAGAATATACTCCTGATGGAAAAGAACAGAAATATGCTTATGCAAAAGATTACTTTACTAAATGGGTAGAAGCGGGAAATTCAATCACAATCTATTATTCAAAATATATCGAAACAAATAATAAATCAAATTTGTCGGGCGAAAAAAACCTTTATTTTGTGCTTTTTAATTATGGCGAAGTAAATGAAAATAGTTTACTCAGTAAATTCAATAAAGCGATAGAAGGAAGATCGGATTTAGTTGGCTTGAATAGATTTGATATTAACCCAAATCCTTATTCTGTTTCAAATTACTATGGAGGAAAAGAAAAAACTGGCCTTACTTTAAATACAGATGTTGAAAATAAATCAGCATTGGAAATTGGTGATAAGGAAGGTGCTCTCCTTTTTTATCAAAACGGTTTTTTAAATAACGGAAGACCTTTCGAGGCATTTGAATTTGGACAAAGCTTAAACGACCTTTATGATTTTTATTTTAAAGGAAAAGGCAGATTCTCAAAGAATTTATTTTTAGATGCATCAAATAGTGCTTCTTTTATTCTCAAAAATGTTAAAGTTCAAGTAACTGATGTTACAATAGATTACACAAACTACATTCAATCATCAGAAGCTAAAAAAAATGTTCCAGTTCTTGAAAATGACGAGGGTAAAAACAAAATATGGAGTAAATCGGATGCTGCGAATCCGATTATTACAGAATGCTATGAGAAAAATTCAAATAAACTAAAAAATCAATATATTTACAAATATACACCAGGAGACCTGATGTCTGAAATATTTGACTTTGATGTATCTATTTTTTCAGACCATTTAACGAAAACACCAAAAAAGGTAGAGCTTATAACAACCTTTCATAAAAATTTTGAAGGTAAGTTTAATACTAAGAATCAACTAATTTTGAGGATAGATTATGTTGTGGAGACAACAGATGAAAACTATTCTGGCCAACTAGACGCATTCAAATGGAAATCTATAATAAGTGCTTCGAATGGTGTTAATAACAGTTTTTACGAATCTATAAGAAACACCTTGCAATCAGTAAAACCGAAAGGAATTTTATATTCCTACTACTTAAAATTAGAACAAAGTAAATAATTAAACAACCAAATAAAAACAAACAAAATGAGCACGTACATTTTATCAATCATTTTCGCAGCTGTAGTATTGTTACTAGCGGCATTAATTTCTAACGCCATAAAATTCGAAGGTGGCGCAAACCCAAAAGATCCAGGAAAACGAAAAATGTGGTTTTGGATTTTTGCTGTTTTAAACCCCATTATATTTTATTCAATAGCTGCATTTGTAATGGCACCGAGTAATAGAAGCGAACTAGAATCTTGGAATGATTCCTTACCAATTGCTACCATAGTAGGATTTGTAGTCTATATCATCTTAGGCTTTGTATTAAGCAAAATGTTTAAGCACGGAAAATTGGGGAATTGGTTTTAATATAAAATTTACATTAAGTTAACTAAAAAATTATTATGGCAGATAAATTATTTGTAATTGCAATCGGTGGAACTGGTATGCGATGTTTAGAGTCCTTTGTGCACTTAAGTGCTATTGGAATGTTTGATAGTAAAGAAATAAACATTCTTACTTTAGATACCGATCAAGCAAATGGGAACCTAAAAAGAGTTTGGGATTTAATTGATTTATATAATGCCGTTAAAACTCCTGCAGGTGCTGCGCCTGCAGATTTTGGTGGAAAGCCATCGAATAATACTTTTTTTTCTGCTAAACTTAATTTAACTAAATATTGGCCATCTTATTCCGGTGATGTTACTTATCAAAAACTCTCTAAAATTGCAATAAAAGACGAAAACAATCAAGAAAATATTGATTTGGCCTCCCTTTTTTTAGAGGAGCCTGCACAAACTTTTAATTTAGCACATGGCTATAGGGCTCAAACACATTTGGGCTCTCAGCTAATGTATCACGCTATTTTGGATTCGGCAATAAAGGTTAAAAAGAACACCGCTGCCCCTCAAGAAAAAGCACTTATGCAATATATTGAAAGCATTGTAAAAGCTGGTAAGGATGCACGTGTATTTATTTTGGGTTCTATTTTTGGAGGAACTGGAGCATCTTCTATTCCTGTTATTCCAGTTGCTTTTAAAGATGCTTATGCCATTGCGAAATCACTACCTATTGAGGCGAAGTTTGGTGCTTCCTTGTTAACTGAGTATTTTTCTTTTACATCACCCAATGAAGCTCAAAAGAAAAAGCCAGGAGAGGGTGTTGTTGCCGATGCAAATTATTTTACTTTAAATAGCCAAGCTGCATTGCAGTTTTATGAAAATGATCCAACAGTAGAGCGGACTTACAAGTATTTATACAATGTGGGTTGGCCAGTTAACACTAAAGCTGATTTCTCTAAAGGAAAAACGGAAACAGAAACAGTAACAGGTGGGGAAAAGCAATTGAACCCATGCCATGTTACTGAATTGATGTGTGCATTTGCAGCATATGATTTTTTTACAAGAGAAGATTTTCCCGAAAAGAAAGTAGAATATTTATTCAGAACTGCAAAATTTGACGAGGGAACCTTTCAGTTTGAGTTTAAGGATTTTTTAGACTCTGAGAAGATATTTAAGAATAGACTGACAGGGTTTTATGCAATTGCACTATTCACTTTAGTGAATTTAGATGGAATTGTTAAAGATAAAGAAGGTTTAACGGGTTGGTTAAATAGGATGAAGCTAATGAAGTATATGGAATTTGAAAATACTTTTTCTGATTTAGACAAAAAACAAATTAACGCATATTTCAAAGCATTTTTATTTAATATGGAATCTGGACAGATTTCTGAGGGTTGGCTTTACCAAATTCGAAATTCCTTTACTGGTAAATTTTTACTTCCAAATAGTTCCTTTGATAAGGACTTCAGTGTAATACAAAAAATTAATCCAGGAGTTTTGCTAGAGGACGAAAAAAGTCAATGGGGTATGGGCAAATCTAGGTTTGGGAAACCCTCTCCGAAAGATGCGGCTGAATCTTTTAATGATTTTGTAGATGAATTTATAAAAAATGAGAATACAATTATTGAGGATTCTCAAAATATAGAAGGAGCTAAGATGAAATTATTAGCTCAGCTATTTAAGACGATCAGTAAAAAACAACAAATCGAGACATTTTAACAATGACATTATTTTAAAAAAATAAATATTATGGCAGTAGAAAATAAATCTGTATTAATTAAATCGAATAAAAATGCCTCTGGTCCATTATACAAATGGCATGGCATGGGTGACTTCATCAAGGAATTTACATCAAGTATTGATGCGACTTTTTCTTCAGGGGAAGGAGGAAAAAAGCCAAATATATCACAAGCTGTTTCAGGTTTGCCTAGTGCCTATGCAAGATCGAGTATGTTTGCTTATGCAATGAAGTCAACTGCAGCTGATGGACAGGGTACTGGATTAAATGCTTTTTACGGAATGCTCTTAGATGAGTGGAAAGGTTTTATTGCAAGTTTTGTATTGGCGGGCTCAGCTTCATTTAAAGTGAAAAGGGTTAAGCTAAATTACTCTACCGGTGATGGGACTATGGAGAATGCCGAAAATATATATGAACCAAAAGGTGCATTTGGAAATGTGTTGTTTGGAAAAAAACAATTGTGGGAAGACCAGAATGAAATAGGAGTTGAAGGGAGAACGCTCAGACCATTTATAGATATTATTTACTTTAATAATAAAGTTGTAGGTGCTACATCTCCAGAGTCATTGGTTTTTACATCACCGGGTTATGAATTTGCTGCAACCGAACGTAACTATGTGTTTATTGGCGAAACGACCGGTAAATTTACTGATCCATTAAAAGCAAAAGGAAAAGTTACGCAGAATGAATTAAGTGAATTGGTTGTTTATGTTGATAAATTAGCAAAAAAATTAAGTTCTTTTTATTCTAAATACAGTGCAAGTAAGCACTTGTTACCAGATTCTATTGATCAGTCAATAGGTAAATTACTTGGTATTTGGATAGCCGAAATGAGATCCTATGCCACTGAAAATAATATTATCATTAATGAAGAAGTTTCTCCTAGTGTCGACTTTTTTAAATTAGAACCATTCAAATCTTTATTTAATGTTTCTAATGCATTTTACGCAGATTTCGAAGGTAATATTTTTAAAGATTCTGATATTGTTGTTGGTTCAGAGTATACAGAATTTAAAGTTGCGGATTTATTGTTAGATGATAAAACAACTGTCCTTGCTCGCATAGAGGGAGATGAAGAAAGTATTTCTCAATGTCCTGTTCATTTGTTTAAAGTTCAAACAGGAAATGGGAATAGGTTTTTTACTATTCCATTAAGTGAGTTAGGATTAAAAATATTTCAACGTAATATGACCGACTTAATCTCTGGAAAAGTTGGTTCTCAATCGACAAGTTTAACAGGCGTTTATGACCAGAATGCTAATGTTCTTAATGTAACCTTAGATGTCAGGAAAACAGATGGTTCACAAATTACAAAATTAACAGGCTTAAAATACAAGTGTAATGCTGAGCCGGTAGGTTCTGAACAATTAATTGTGTGGCCAAATTTTGTAAGTAAATTTTGGAATAAGTATTATATGTTTTCTGAAATGCCGCATAATAACCCTTCTGGTTGGCAGGCTTTTCCAATATTAGGTGATACTGATACTCATTTTACTTTATTTGATAAAGAGCATGCTATTAAATCAGGTAGAAAAGAGGGATTGCCTGAAACAGAGTTCGGATTTTTAAAAGTAGCTGAAAATGGGATTGTACAAAATAAAGATCTAGCTAAACTTATTGTTGGTAATATAAAAACACTTAGTAGTTATAAGTACGAGATTTATGAATCTGCTAAACCATTTAAGGGTGTGGAATTAAAGCATTCAGGAAAATCTGCTGGTTTCGTATTTTTGAAATTTGATGGAGATGCTTCTTCAAACAATATTAAGAATGAAATTAATACCAACAAACAACTTAGTCCAACTCGTGTTGGAATAGACTTTGGAAGTAACAATACCTGTATTGCTTATTGGGACGAAGTAACCACTAGCTCTGAATTGTTGGAGTTTAAAAACCGAAGGGTTGCGATGTTTAGTTCCGATAATGACCAAAACGAATCAAATAAGTCATCAGCTGCTGCATCTTTTGAAATGTTATTTTTTCAAAATGATGAAATAATGTCTAATAAAATTAAAAGCACCTTAACTATCCATGATGAGACAAGGGTTATTACAGATGGTAATATTAATTTATCCTTAAGTGAAGTCGGCAAAGGTGGTTTTATGTGTTATGAAAATAATATTGCAATTGAAGACAGTACTCCAAATCGCCATATTTTAAAAGTTCCAAAAATAGGAGATCAAAAGGTAATGATGGTGCACAGCATGAAGTGGAACAATGATACAAAAGAAGAAAGTCATAAACAAGCTTTTTTAAAAGCAATAATGTTACAGACATATGCTGAATTGTATATGAACACTACAAAGCCTTATTATCCAAACGAATTGGTTTGGGCTTATCCATCCTCTATGTCAGCATCTGCCATAAAAGATTATAGCACAAAGATTTGGAGTGAAATTGGGGACTGTAATCCATTAGCAACTAAAGAAAATCCCGATTCATTTAAATTATCAATTGCTCAAGGGTCGAGAGACACTATTGCCACTAAGCAAGGTGTGTTATCAGGAAATTCTTCTACCGGCGGACAGGCAACTGGAATGGGTATGAACCCAATGGGCGGAGGAATGAATCCAATGGCCGGCGGTATGGGAAATGCAGGATTGAGTAGTGCTGTTAAAATGTTACCACTTGAATTACCTACCGAATTAGATTCCAATGGATCTGCTAACTCATCTTTTCAGGTCAAGTTTTCTGCCGATTTTAAAGCTTGTACGGAAGCAATGGCTGTAAGTAATCATGCATCAGCTTTAAGTGGACTGAGTGCTGGGCATTTTTCTTTAGGGTTTGATGTGGGAGGTTCAACTACTGATATTTTGGCAATTACCTCAGTTAATGTTAATGGAAGTTCAACTCCTTCTTTAATAAAACAAAGTTCAATCAAAATTGCTGCAGGAATGATAGCGGATGCTACTAAAAAAGCACCTGGTTTTAAGGATGTATTAATAAATTTTGCAGATCAAAAAGGATGGAGAATTCATGGTATTAAAAACATGAATGACAATACTGTTCCCTTTTATTACAACCAAATTGTAGACAGGTTAAATAGCCAGGAAGAGTTGAATTTATTTTATAATAAAATTGCTGCAAATTGTAAGCCGATAATGTGGCTCAATTTGTATCTTACCGGTTTGTCAATATTTTATGGTGGTATGGTTGCTCGAAAATTAAGGTCAACTACCGAAAATAATTCAGAATTATTTGCAGATCCACTTTATGACCTAACCTTGAATTTTTACGGAAAGGGGGCTAGAATATTCGATTGGTTTAAAGCCTTAGATAGTCAAAATGCTTGGAATTATTATATTTCCTGCTTTAGTGCTGGTTATGGTCCTGACGCTAATGAGCATTTTAATGGTGGTAATACATGGCGTATGGGGAATTTTAATCCCAACCCAATAACTTCTAATAATCCAAAAGATGATAATGTTAAAACTGAAGTTGCAAAAGGATTGGCAATAAAATCTGCAGACGGCAAACAGAGGGGTATTGCAGAAGCGAATGTAAAACTATCAGAAATTATTGGTGAAGATGGCTATATGCTAAAAATTGCAGGTAAAGAACCGGTTGCATTAAGTGCTTTAATGGATATTAATCCATCATTAATTCAAAGACTTGGCTCTGAACTTCTTCCACCTAAGGCAGGTCAAGATAATTATCCTAGATTTAGATCTTTTATTGAAGTTTTCTATATGTTCGCTAGTCAAAATTTAGATTTTGACATGGATGGCGATGAATTGGTGAGAGGTATAAACTCATTGAATATAGTGAATGAATTAAAAACGGATGATGGGTATATTCAAGCGCTTAGGGCAAAAGAATTTGATTTTGTTGCTCCGCTTATTATTTTACAAGGTCAAGCGTTTCTAAAAAACACGCTAATGCCAAAAATTCAGAAGGGATAAAAATTGATGCAAGCTCCATTATTAATATATTTTAAAGAATACACGGTTGAGTTTTGGACTATAGATCAAAGCAGAAGGCTAGTGCCTATCAATTGTGGATTGGATAATAGAGCGCCTTTGTACTTTTTAGTTAGTGGAGATCAAATTTCTATGGATCAAAATGCGAAAATGCAATTTGATTCAAATTTAGAAAATGCATTTGGCGACTATTGGATTAATATTTTAAATCCACAATTAAAATATAATCGATTTAATGCTTCTCATCCATTTAGTAGTCTGTTATCTTATGCAATTAAAGAAAATATTTTACCTGATATAATTAGAAATAACTATAGCGGTTTTACACAGGAATCGTTTTTAAATACCTGTAAAACAATAATTGTTTACGATTCATTTATTGATGAGCAACATAGGCATAGAGTGAATAAAGATTTGATTGAAGTTATTGGTTTTAATCCTTCCACATTAGTAACTTTTGATTATTGGGAATTATATAGGGCTTATTATGAGAAAAACGGCAGTATAAATTCTAAAGAATCTTTTTTAAGTATTAATTCAGCTTTAGGAGATTTGAAAATTAATTTAGTTGCTCAAAACCCTACGCTTACAATTAACAAAAAGACTCTAATCGGAAGAGGTAATGATCCTAGATTAGATACTATTTTGGAGTATGTTGCCGAAATAGCAGTCAGAAAAGGGAGTCTTTTGCCTGTCAATGAAATTAAAAAAAAAATAGCTTCAGATGGTCCTGCAATTTTGAGTTTACTCAATGAAGGGTGGGTTTATTACAAGATTAAAAATTATGATATAGGTGTTTATCCTTTAATTTTAGATTTTCATAAAGATGCAGTTGCTAATCGATTAAATAATAGAGCATCCTTAAATTTTATACAAGGGGAATTTGATAATTTTAGAAACGCTAACCAGGCAACGGGACACAAGATTTTCTTAAATGGTGAAATAATAAATCAAGATATTTTCATTGATTTTTTTAAAACCACATATTCTAGTATATTAACTGAGGGAAATGACTTTTCTGGAAACTTCTTACTTTTTACTTTCGATTATTTAGAGAATCAATTAAATATTTCTCATTTAAGAGGAAAGGAACCAACATCATTGGCTCCATCAGTTCAAATTACTCCACCAATTAATGTAAAGCAAATAGCTTCCCCTTCAACACAACAAAAGCCTTTAGCACCGCCTCCAACAAAATCAATTCCTCCAGCAGTTAAATCTCCAATTCCTCCAAAGGTAACGGCTCCACCTCCAATGCCTCCAAAGGTATCAGCAACTCCTCCAATGCCCCCAAAGGTAACGGCTCCTCCTACAATGCCCCCAAAGGTATCAGCTCCGCCTCCAATGCCTCCAAAGGTATCAGCAACTCCTCCAATGCCTCCAAAGGTAACGGCTCCGCCTCCAATACCTCCAAAGGTAACGGCTCCGCCTCCAATGCCTCCAAAGGTAAAGGCGCCAATACCACCGCCACCACCGCCTAAAAAGGTTTTACCTCCACCACCTCCCAAAAACAACAATAGTTTGTTATTGGGTAATAATCCAGAATTAGAAAGGCTTATTTCTACTGGACAAATATTGGCTGCGGTAAAACACCTCAAGGATACTCGAAATATTGGGTTAATTGAAGCAAAAAAATGGATTGAAAATTATTTAAAAAATATAAAGAAATAGATAATTGTTGATTATAGAAATATACTTTAAAATACTTTAAAAACAATTTAAATAAATGGCTCTTAATTTAGATAAAAGTGCAATAGAAAAACAGTATTTCTATGAAGAAAAAGGTAATACTTACGGTCCATTTTCTTTGTCTGTGCTGCTAAGTAAAATTAAAGCAAATACGCGTGTTTATAGAGAGGGCATTGATTGGACTGAAGCAAAAGAAATTGCTGAATTGAAAAATTACTTTAAGGTCGAAAAAATAATTGAGAAACAAAATCCGCAAAAACAAGCTAATATAACCAAACCTATAGTTGAGCAGAAAAAAGGTAATAATGGCGGGATTTGGTTTTTTATAATTCTATTAGTTTTAGCTGGAGTAGGTTACTATTTTTATAATCAAAATACTGCTATTGTTCCGGAAATTACAGCATCTATTGATTCCGTTAAGTTAGAAGCTAAAACATTAACTGATTTTGAAATCTTTGATTTTGAAGTTGTTCGTAATTATAAACCTACAGATGAGCAAAAAAATATTGCGCCTAATTTATTAAATGAGGCAAATGCAGCAATGTTAAATCAAAATTTTACTGAAGCAATTTCCAAGTATAAAGAGTCGTTAAAAAATGCTCCTCAAGCGCAAACCTATTTTCTTTTATCAAATGCTTATTTAAAAAGTAATGATTTTACAAGAAGTGAACAATGCCTTCAATTAGCTACCAGTATGGATTATCAGCCAAAATCAGAATTAGATTATAAACTTATTTCAATTCATGCTATTCAGGGGAATTACGAACTTGTTAAAAGTGAACTTTTAAATGAATTAAATTTTAATCCAACAATATTAAATAATGTAGAAAAAGACACCACCTTTTATTCATTCCGAAATAGCCTCAATTATCTACAAATAATTGAAAAAAATGCTATATTTGATTCAGTAATTGAAGAATCGATTTACCTTAGTATTATAATGAATTACTTTGACGCAATGAATAACAAAACGATGGATGCTAATAATTTTTATGGCGAAAACGTTAATCAGTTTATTAATAGAAAAAATACAAATCCAATCGAAATAAACGAAATCATTAATTCCAATTCAGATTTTGTAGATTCAAAAGTTAATTTAATAGGTTCGCGCGTAATTATTTCAGGAGTAAATTCAAGACAGGCATGGATAAATTTTTCATGTTATAGAACATCTAAAAAGAAATTTCAATCTTGTAGAGTAAAAGTTGAATTTATTTTTGATGACCAAAATAAAATAATATCATACAAAGAATTAGAAATAAAAGATCTTAAAATTACTAAACAATAAATAAATGGCTATAAATACAAATAAAACATCAGTGTCTCATGAATACTATTGTTTAATTGATGAAGTTCAATATGGGCCTTATGATGTGGCTACATTAATATCTAAAATTGATAGAGATACATTAGTATGGAGAGAAGGGATTGAATGGATAAAAGCATCAGAGGCACCCGAGCTTAAAAAGTTTTTTCCTGCCCCAATAGTGAAGGTTGTGGAAAAAGAAGTAAAACATGCAACAAACTATCAATCAGAAAGCGCTAAAAATATTCCGAAAAAAATGTTTTCTTCTGCCTTTTCATTCGATGGAAGAATAAGAAGAACAGAATACGGATTAAGTTTTATTATTTATATAATAGCTTATTCAATCATTATTGGAATAGTGCAAACATCAGTCGTATTTGCATTAGCTTATATACCATTACTTTGGTTTTTATGGGCTCAAGGAGCTAAAAGATGTCATGACAGAGGTAACTCAGGATGGTACCAAATAATACCATTTTATGTATTTTGGATGATTTTTGCAGAAGGCGATAAAGTTCAAAACGAATATGGTGTTTCGCCAAAATAATGCTATAAAAATAAAAAATATGATAAACTTAGAGAAAAAAAAACCAATAAATTTAAGCAAATCAATACCTAGCTTAAATCATGTAAAAGTTGGCTTAAGTTGGGATGAAACAATTTTAAATGGCCACTCTCCAGATGCAGATGCATCTGCATTTATGTTAGGAGAAAATGGAAAAATACCTTCAGACGAATTTTTTGTTTTTTATAATAATCCTAATAGTGGCGATGGGGCTGTTCGCTATGGAGGAGATAACAGAACTGGAGTTGGAGAAGGGGATGATGAAGAAATAATTATTTCACTTAATCAAGTAAGTCCTCAAGTTGTACAAATTATGCTAACAATTACAATCA
>CAMCYR010000032.1 GCA_945885475.1 Chitinophaga pinensis | reverse complement strand
CGTGGACATATTTTGGAAAATATTGTTTATCTTGAATTGCTTCGAAGAGGTAACAAAATCTGGACAGGGACAGATAGAACTTCTGAAGTTGATTTCGTATGTAGAACGCCTTTAGGAGACATTAACTATATTCAAGTTGCCTGGCTACTATCAGACGAAAAAACGATGACGAGAGAATTCAGTGCATTGGAGAAAATCAAGGATAACTATCCGAAATTATTACTAACAACAGATTCATATACCCAAAACCGAGGTGGAATTAAAATGCTTAATGTATTTCAATGGTTGTTGGACCTTGATTAAGAATATTGTCCAAATCCTCCCTCAAAAAGTTCGATAATTCAGACCTTTGGCCCACCACTTATAAGAAGCATCGCAACAGCGGTGCTTCTTCATTATAAAGCCTTCATATCCTGACACAGCTCAATCAATACACCATTTGTTCCTTTGGGGTGTAAAAAACAAATAAGTTTATTATCCGCACCTTTTTTCGGTTGTTCCGATAACAATACGAATCCTTCAGCCTGCAAGCGTTTCATCTCCAACAGAATATCTTCTACTTCAAATGCAATATGGTGAATTCCTTCGCCTTTCTTGTCTATGAATTTTGCAATAGGGCTCTCGGGATTGGTTGCTTCCAATAATTCGATCTTGTTTTCACCAACCATAAAAAAAGAGGTAGAAACGCCTTCGCTTTCTACTTTTTCGAGCTTGTATGGTGCTTTACCAAACAATTTCGAGAACAGGTCGTTCGATTGTCCGATATTTTTTACGGCAATACCAATGTGTTCAATTTTTAGCATTTATAAGGAAGTTTAGATTGTTGCAAAAAAAAATCCCGATACAACCGGGATTTTTTTAACTATTTTAATTGGAGCGAATCTTAAAATTATTTTTTAATGAACTCCGCCTTTTTATTATCGTAATTCAGGTAATATGCACCTTTTGCAAGATTAGAAGCATCAACAGCAGATGAGAAGCCTCTTTTCACAATATTACCAAATTGGTCATAAATTTCAAACATTGTTTCTGTTGGCGCACTTGCGGCAAGGAAACCAATTTCTTTAGAAACTTTAGCAGGACTAAATGTAATTTCAGGAGAAGCAGAATTATAGTCAACTGTTTTCGACAATTTAGGTTGTCCTGTGTAATCGACTTGCTTAACGCGGTATTGGTTTTTACCAGAGTGAGGGACAACTAAAAAAGAATAATTATTTAAATTTGGAGTTCCTATACCTTCAACTTCACCTACTTTCACCCACTTGTCCCAACGAAACTGCTCAATAGTATATGTTAATTTCCCTGTTTCGCCTTTAGTAGACCATTTCAGAGTTAAATCTGAACCAACTGCCATATTAATAACTTCAAACGTACTCTTAGGTTTTAATACCTCCGGATTTAATACTTTGGGCTTGCAATCGTCTTTATGGATAATTTTTATTTCCACTTTATCACCAACCTTTAATTGAAGATTACGAAAATCAATTTCAAAAGCACTTGATGCAATCTCATCAGTTGTAAGATTTCCATTAACTCTAACTTCCTGCACACAAAAACCAACACCAGAACCAGCAAATGGATTTTGAATATACAGATTTTTTCCTTGATAGTTTCCTTCCAGCACAATCACTCCCACAGCAAATACTGAAGATGAAACAAATAAACTAAAAACAGCAAACAGTATTTTTTTCATTGTATTTTATGTTAAAAATAAGAACTTTCTATTTTGCTGTCCTATACTTTCGAACGCAATATTATAATCTTATTTAGAAATTTCAAAGTAAAAAATTATTATTTTAAAAATTCATCGCAAATTTAAACAAATTTGTCATACGAAGAACAACTCTCATGAACTAAAATCAAATATTTTATTAGAATAGCGAAGATCGGAGATTTTTTGTAAATTTACTTGCATGTTTGTGAAAGATGCAGTAATCTTGCAATTAAATCGGACAACAGCTCAGGCTTTATTCTCAATAACATCAACAATATCTTATGAAAAAATCCTTCTTCTTTATCTTAATTATTTCCGTTCTATTTAGCTCTTGCTCAAATTCTAAGAGTGAAGGCGGGTCGGAAAGAGTTGCAAAAGGCGACAAAGTTTATGGCGGAACACTGCGAATCAATGAAACCGAGCAAATTCAAACACTTTACCCTGCCGGAATCACGGATATCGGATCAGCGCATCTTGCCAATCAACTATATGAAGGATTAGTAAAATTCAACGCTAAAGATCTAACTATTATCCCTAGCTTGGCTGAAAAATGGGAAATAGATGCTGCTGGTACTACATACACTTTTCATCTAAAAAAAGGAGTTATGTTCCAGGACAACGACTGTTTTCCTGAAGGAAAGGGCAGAGAGGTAAAATCTGAGGATTTTAAATATGCATTTGAATTACTTTGTACTGATAGTAAGGACAATTCAAATTTTGCGGCTACTTTCAAAGACCGTGTTGTTGGTGCAAACAAATTTTTTGATGCAAGTAAAGGTAAGCCTAGCGGTTCTATTGATGGAATTAAAACTGCTGATGATTACACTATTTCAATCACGTTAACTTCGCCAAGCACATCTTTCTTATTTGCATTAGCATCTCCTTCTGCAAGTGTTATTGCTAAAGAAGCTTATGAAAAGTACGGAACAGAGATGAAAGTCGGAACAGGACCATTCATATATATAGAAAACGGTGCTGCTGATAAGGTCTTATTAAAAAGAAATGAAAACTACCATGGAAAAGATTCTCTGGGAAACCAGTTGCCTTTCATTGATTCAGTTATTATCAGCTTCCTTCCTACAAAAAAACAAGAATTAGATAATTTCCAAAGCGGAAATTTAGACATGGTTATCGGATTACCTTCCGAGTCAATCAAAGACATGGTAGAGAGTCAAATTGCCAATTTCCAAAACAATCCCCCAAAATACGTATTGGAGCGTTCACCCGAGATGGCGAGTCAATATTATGAGTTCAACATGACAAAAGAGCCCTTTAACAATATTAAAGTTCGCCAAGCATTTTGTTATGCGATTAACAGAAATAAAATTGTTGAAGATGTATTGAAGGGAGAAGCTTATGGCCCAGCAATTAATGGCATCTCGCCTCCTTCTTTCAAGGGATATGACATTACAAAAATTACCGGATATGATTTTGATGCTAAAAAAGCAAAAAAATTATTAGCTGAAGCAGGTTATCCAAACGGAAAAGGATTTCCGAAAGTAAAAATTGAACTAAACAGTGGTGGTGCTAAAAACACAAATGTTGTTTTAGAAATTCAAAAACAATTAATGGAAGTTCTGAATGTAAATGTTGATTTTGAAGTTGTTCCTCAAAAACAAAAAATGGAAGATGCTAAATATGCCCGTGCTGAAATTTTCCGCGCAGCTTGGATTGCAGATTTCCCTAGTCCTGAAAATTTCCTGTGGATTCTTTACGGAGCTTCTGTACCCACTGATTTAACTGAGCCCTCCTTTCCAAATACTCCACGCTACAAGAATCCCGAATTTGATAAATTATTCGATTCAGGGAAATCTTCAAAAACACAAGAAGAGGGTTATGCTGACTTCTTGATAGCTGAACAGTTAATGATCAACGATGCACCAATCATGATGCTTTGGTATGATGAAAATTACAGATTGATAAAATCAAGCGTTCGCAACTTGTTCTCGAACCCTATGCGTTACAGAGATTATTCTCAGGTATACATTAAAGATCTTGTTCCTACAGAACCTGCAAAACAGGGCGAAGCAAAAAAATAATTTCCAAAATAATATATTAAAACCCTGACGAATTATTTATTCAATGTCAGGGTTTTATTTTTTTATAAAAATAGATTTTTTTATAACAACGCGAGAATAACGAAGATAGATAGATGGTCCTTACTGCAAACGATCTGTCATTTTATCTTTTTAAAAAATGAGATCTCTTCTTTTAAAAAATGGCTGAAGGAAATTTATACATACTCTTAGAAATCAAAAGTACCGCTAGCTCTAATGAAATCAAAAGCGCATACCGTGCTTTAGCCAAAAAATACCATCCCGATAAAAATAGCGGCAACAAAGCTGCAGAGGAATATTTTAAAGAAGTTCAACAAGCATACGCCATATTATCAAATTCTGAGAAACGAAGAAAATACGACCTTAAATTTTCGAGTGCTGGCAGTACATTTTCAAAAAAACAAAATTTTTCCAATGCCGTTCCATACACAGGAAATGCTTATCAATATGCACAACGACAAGCAAGTCAAAAAAAACAATACAGAACAGAAAAAAAATCGCCTGAAAAAAAAGACACGACAGAAAGTTGGCAAATAGTAGTAAGCATCGGGATGGCACTCCTCCTGCTGTATTTTATTATTTCATACTCCTCAGAAAAAACAATTGTCAGATCCAATAGCGGCCTGCAGCAAAGCGAATAAAATCAAGAAAAAAGAAGAAACCTACTATACGACTCTGCCCAACACCTTCGATTTAGCGATAATAGCACAGGTAAAGCGGCTGATACAGGTCAAATCACCGGCATCATTAAAGATCTTTATCTCCCATATATGATTAATTCCTTTTACATGAATTGGCTTGCAGACACCGGTAACAAAACCGCTTGTAACCGCTTTTATATGATTTGCATTAATCTCGATTCCTACACCAATAAACATTTCGGGATTCACCATTAACCACGAAGCAATACTACCCAAGGTTTCAGCCAAAGCAACGGAAGCTCCCCCATGCAGTAATCCAAAAGGTTGCTTCGTTCGTTGGTCAACCGGCATAGTTCCCTTAATGAAGTCGTTTCCGATTTCAGTTACCCTTATATTCAGCGATTCTGAAAGCGTTTTAGCATTCATCCAATCGATGCTTTCAATGGTTGGATCGTCATACCATATTTTTTTATTTTCCATGTGTTAAAGGGGCTTGATGGCAATAAAAGTACATAATTCCATGCAATAACAAATATTAGATTCCCTAATGTACTAATTACAAATAAAAATGACTACTTTTGCACCCTTAAAATGTATTACGATTGGTTGGCAACATTCACACTGATTTTTAACAACCGACTTTAACCCAAATTACAATGAAAAATATTAGAAACATTGCCATTATTGCCCATGTCGATCACGGAAAAACAACCTTGGTAGATAAGATTTTACACACAGGAAAACTATTCCGTGAAAACCAGGAATCAGGAGAGTTGATCCTTGATAATAACGATTTAGAGCGTGAACGCGGAATTACTATTCTTGCAAAGAATGTTTCTGTTAGATATAAAGGAACAAAGATCAATATCATTGACACCCCGGGTCACGCTGACTTTGGAGGAGAAGTTGAACGTGTTTTGAACATGGCAGATGGTGTGGTTTTATTGGTGGATGCATTTGAAGGCGCAATGCCTCAAACACGTTTCGTTACTCAAAAAGCATTGGCTCAAGGTAAACGTGTTGTTTTGGTTATCAATAAAGTTGATAAGCCGAACTGTCGCCCCGACGAAGTGCATGATCAGGTATTTGATTTATTTTTCAATTTGGATGCAACAGAAGAACAGCTTAATTTCAAAACTGTATACGGTTCATCTAAACAAGGATGGATGGGTCCGGATTGGAAAAATCCAACTTCTGATATTACCTATTTATTGGATACAATTATTGAATTCTTTCCTGAGGCGCCAAGACAAGAAGGAACATTGCAAATGCAAATTACGTCATTGGACTTTTCATCATTTGTCGGGCGAATTGCAGTTGGCCGCGTTCACCGTGGTTCATTAAAAGAAAATATGCCTATCTCTTTGGTAAAAAGAGATGGTACTATCATCAAATCCCGAATAAAAGAATTATTCATATTTGAAGGTTTAGGAAAAGCAAAAACAACAGACACGATTCAATCCGGAGAAATTGTTGCTGTAACCGGAATTGAAGGATTTGAAATCGGAGATACACTTGCAGATTTCGAAAATCCTGAAGGTTTAACTCCTATCGCAATTGACGAACCAACAATGAACATGTTGTTTTGTATCAATAACTCTCCGTTCTTTGGTAAAGAAGGTAAGTTTGTAACATCGCGTCACTTGCGTGATCGTTTGTTTAAAGAATTAGAAAAAAATCTTGCTTTACGTGTTGAAGAAACAAACTCCGCTGACTCTTATTTAGTATTCGGTCGTGGAATTCTTCACTTATCAGTTTTGATCGAAACAATGAGACGTGAAGGATATGAATTACAAGTTGGGCAACCACAAGTTATCATAAAAGAAATTGATGGTGTAAAATGTGAACCGATAGAATATTTAACGGTAGACGTTCCTGAAGAATCAGCAGGAAAAGTTATTGAGTATGTAAGTCAGCGTAAAGGGGATATGTTGTTAATGGAACCAAAAGGTGATTTGCAGCATTTGGAATTCGAAATTCCTTCTCGTGGTATCATCGGGTTACGTAACAACATCTTAACTGCAACCGCAGGTGAGGCAATCATGGCGCATCGCTTTAAAGCATTTGAACCATGGAAAGGTCAAATTCCTAGTCGAAACAATGGTGTTTTAATTTCAGGTGAATTAGGAACTGCTATTGCTTATTCAATTGATAAATTACAAGATCGTGGTAAATTTTTCGTTGAACCGGGTGAACCAATTTATACTGGACAGGTTATCGGAGAAAACAACCGTCAGGATGATATCGTTGTAAATATTACGAAAGAGAAAAAATTATCGAATATGCGTGCATCTGGTACAGATGATAAAATGCGTATTGCTCCAAAAATTCCTTTTTCTTTGGAGGAAGCGATGGAATACATTCAGATAGATGAGTATGTTGAAGTAACACCAGGCTCTATACGCATGCGTAAAGTAATTTTGGACGAGACAGAACGTAAACGTCAAGAGAAAAAAATGGTTTCTCAATAAATACTTGAGTTTATAAATGAAACGCCTTTGTATAAATACAAAGGCGTTTTTGTTTTTAGAAAGCTGCAATCTAATACGTATCAATCAGAAAATTACTAGTTTAGAAAATTTCATTTTGCTAAAATACTATTGAAGGCAAATCTCAATTTAAGCAAATTTGTGGTTTTCCTTTAGTATACCTTTATCATAAATCGTTATCATTTCTTTAGTACAGATAATTCTGTAAAACGACTTACTCTTTATATTCAAAATTTTAAATTTCCGAAACGTTATCAATCGCAAGAGTTCTTCCTTCCCATCTTTTCAAAATCCAAAAGGCAACTGCCGTTAACAAACTCAATCCGATAAAGAAGTAAAACATTTTATCAAATCCATATTTATCGGCAATACCTAAACCCAATAATGGGGCGAAAATATTTGCTAGCCCGTAAGAAATAGAATACAATGCAGAATATTGTCCTTGCCGTTCTTTAGCCGGACGTGATAAGGAATAGTTCATCATAAATGGCATGGCGAGTATTTCGGACATCGTTATGAATAATGTGTACACAACAGCCCAGATCATCATCCCTTTTCCAAAATGCAAAATTGCAAATGAAACAGGCAAACAAAGCACTCCGGCAATAATGAAAGAGAATATCTTTTTGTTTTTTTCCAATGCCGCTACCAATGGCATTTCAATTATTACAACTAACAATCCATTCAATGCCATTAACAAACCAATCCTATCTTCATTATAGTGGCATTCCTGAGAAAAATACTGAGGCATACTTGCAAAAAGTTGAAAAAAACATATTCCAAAAAATGCAACAAGCACTATAAAAACTAAATAAGGCAAATCACGATAGGCAGATGAAGAGCTGTCACCTAAAACAGCAGAATCTATTTTTTTGCTTTCATCTGTTACTCTTGGCAGATACATCCATAACATACTGGCTGCCAAAAAACCACTGCACGCATCAATTACAAACAACCATTTGTATCCAAGGTATAAAGCAATAAATCCACCGACAGCCGGGCCTATTGAAAATCCTAAGTTGGTCGCTAATCGAACTAATGAAACGGAGCGGGTTCTATTTTCGGGAGTACTATATGCCGCAATTGCTTTTGAATTTGCGGGACGAAAAATATCTGCAGCGAAGGCGTAACAGAAAATAATAAGAGAAATGGCAAAAGGTGTTGTAGCAATTAAAAGCAATAAAAGAATCAACCCACTAGCGATGAGGGAAAAAAACATAATGTCGAAAAAATTCTTCCGATCGGTTAACCAACCTCCAGCATAAGAACCCAAAACACTGCCAATGCCATAAAAACTCAAAGTCAATCCCGCTTCTGCAATTGTAAAGTGTAAGTCTTTGGTAAGATATAAAGAAGTAAAAAGCAAAACCATAGAACCACTTCTATTGATAAACATAGCAATAGAAAGTATCCAAACATTTCGTTGAATGTTTGCAAAGGAGCCAAGGTATAAAGATAACAAGCGATTCATTCGTGATCAAAGATATTATTAATTTTAAAACAATTTAAATATGAATCCCGCTTGATCATTAAACGCAACAATTTTCTTTAGAAAGGTTTAGCAATCAACATGCAACCATTTCAACTAATTTTGACTCTATTAAGATATTGCTTATAAGACACATTTTATGAAAAAACTACTCTTACTCCTATCTTCAATTTGCTTCCTGATTATTAATGTAGAAGCTCAAGAAAATTGCGGCAATGGAATTGATGACAATGGTGACGGGCTGATTGATTGTTTTGATCCGACTTGCACCAGCAATATTGTTCCAACAGGAACGCTTTTTAATACAGCAACAAATGGCATCGGAGGTGTTCTTCCCGGTGGGAGTAACGACAACAATTGGCAAATTTCCACAGGATCCATTGCGGGCCCATATGTTCCTGCAATAGTTATGAGTACTGTTCCGGGTAGTTATTATACAAGTCCATGGCCGGATTGCAACTGGATTTCTCATAATATCGGAGGAGCACATTCTGTAAATACGGATTACTATTATAAAATTGAATTTTTACTTCCTTGTTATAATTCCTGTGGCGCTTCCTATTCAGATACTGCTACTTTTTGTTTGACAATGGATTTTTTTACTGACAATTCGGTGGATGAGGTTTATATTAATGGTGTTCCGCAAAGTGCTTCATTAGCTGGTGTTCCTGCTGCCTCACCTTATTTTAATGTTGGATTTAGCGCGGCAGGGGGGTTATCATTTTCACTTTGCAGCGGTTGGCAACCAGGATTAAATATTCTTATTTTAAAAGTTTCTTCAGGACCCGGATTTGAAGGTTTTCTCGCTCAAAATAGTACGAGCGCTTCACCTATAACTAATGATCCGACTATACTTTCTCCATTTACAAATTATACAGTTTGCGATTCAGCAGCTGTTGTGAATTTCACTGCAGCATCATCCGGAGGAATATGGACTGCAACTTGTGGTTCTTGTATAAACGCAACAACAGGTGTTTTTAATCCGGCAATTGCTGGTCCGGGATCATACACAATTACTTATAGTTTGACAACACCTTGCCCGGCTGCGGATACATCATTAATTCAGGTACTCACACTTCCCCCGAATGCAGGAATTAATCCTGAACCGGCTCATTGTATAAATGATCTACCTTTTAATTTAAATTCTTTAACATCCGGTGGCATCTGGAGTGGAACCGGAATAACAAACACTTCAACTGGAACATTTAATCCGGGCATATCCGGTTCCGGAACATTTGTTATAACACATTTTTTTTCCGGCACATGTGGTGACACTGCAACACAGACAATTACTGTAAATCCATTACCAATTCCTGACTTTACGGCAAATATAACAAGTGGTTGCGCGCCTTTGTGCGTTCAATTTAATGAGTTAGTTGGAACAAGTTGTACAAGCGTCAGCTACAATTTTGGAGATGGTAACACATCATCAATCTCTTCACCTAATCATTGCTATACTCAGGATAGTATTTATTCCGTTTCAATTGAATGTACTGATTTAAATGGTTGCACCGGAATTACGAACATACCAAACATGATTACTGTTTATCCCATACCTGAAGCAAATTTTTCCATTTCACCCTCAACTTTAGTTTATCCGAACACACTTGTTAATTTCACAAATACCTCTACGGATGGAAGTAATTACTCCTGGATTTTTGATGATCCGACTTCAGGTGCAAACAATTTCTCAATTAGTACATCACCGTCTCACATCTATCCGAATGAAGGAGAATACTGCATTCTATTAATCGCTTCTAATGCAGGTGGTTGTAGCGACTCGGTGAAATACTGCATACTTGTAGAAGGGGAATCAACTATTTTTATTCCAAATATTTTTACTCCAAATGGAGATCTTTCAAATGATGTTTTCATGGTAAGCAGTTCACATATGAAAGAAATTACTTATTCGATTTATGACCGTTGGGGACTACTAATGGCGGAAATAAATGGACTGAATACGGGATGGAACGGTGAAACAAAAAACGGTAAAATTGCTCCTGACGGAACTTACTTTTTCGTATTAAAAGCTAAAACGAATAATGGAAAGACAGTTGAAAAGGAAGGCTATATTCAATTATTGTCAAAATAATACTATTCAAATCAATTGCATGAAACATAGAAAGCCGGTCCATTTCAAGGAACGGCTTTCTCTTTTAATGATATATTTCATATACCTAATAATTTTTTGTCCGACTGTTCCCTTTTGTCATACTTTGTATTTATAGTTGATGAAATAGTGACCCAACCCTTACGCCTTTTCCAATACATATCATTAATAAAGATAGTACGATAACATCCGCTAAAGAAACATCAAAAGTAATCAAGTCTGATGATCACGTTTTCATACATTCTGCTTCTACTGTATCTCTCTTCCGTTTTTAAACCGTAGGCAATTTTTGTTACAAACAGAGCTCATATTCATTATGTTGTTAAGGAAAATGGAACAATTAATCTATAAGGGAAAACATCAGAAGAAAGGGCTGAACTTTTAATTCAGATTGCACATCCGGATGATAGAGAAGCACTTTCTAAATCAGCATTCAATCTCTATAAATAATAAAAGCATCAGCTGATTGCTGATGCTTTTTAAAATTGTTACTATTTCTTATGCTTCCGGCTTAGGAGCATCTTTTGCTTTTAATGTTTTTGCAGATTCAACCATCATTTCTACTGCTTTTTCACCAAACATTTCGCCTGCAATATCTTTAATGATATAAGATACCGCTCCAGGTTTTACAACAGCATAAAAGTGAAATTCAGGAGCCGTAATTTCGGATTCCCAAAACAACAAAGTTGGTTCATCTTTAACAAATCGCTTGAATTTATTTACATCATTTCCAGCAATATCGCTTTTCATTAGTGCAACATCGCCTTCACCCTCTTCTATCGAAATTTGAAAACCTTTCCCTACTTGAATTTCAGTAGCACCCCAGGATTGCTCAACTATCTGCATTTTCCCTCTAGTAGAATCCGGAATCATTATTAAAAGTGGATTTCCATTAATTTTTAATTCAACTTCCATCATGCCGGGGATTGATAGTACTGTCTCTTCCGTTTTTGAATTACCACAACCTGCAAAGAATAAAACTACAGGAACTGTAATCAATAAAAGTATTTTTTTCATTTTATAAGTTTGTTTATTTAGTACACAAATATAATACATATATGTACGTATACAAATGGATCGATAAAAAACAATTAACAGGAAACGTTTCCTTTATTTCAAAAATTAAACCCGCAAGAACTAAGAAAAAGAAAGATTATGGTAAATTGAAGGGTATAGCAACTCGAGAAAATAGATGATAAATTCTATCTAAGAATTTAATCCCTTCCATTAATTTAAATCAATGCATGTATTTAAAATTTAAGAATGTAAACAAACGCCTGCCTTTTTCTAATTACATTCGTAAAAAACTTCTCCATTGAAACTTTCCTATACACCATACACGCTTTATTTTAATAGACCATTTAAAATAGCACACGGCACACGAACAACGACTCCAATCGTAATTGTTCAACTAGAATACGAAGGACTAACCGGCTATGGTGAAGCGAGTATGCCTCCATATCTTGGAGAATCACATGAAACGGTACTCGCATTTTTAAAAAAAGCAACAGGGATCATCGAAAATCTAAAAGCACCATTTGACCTTGAACGTATTTTAAAAGAAATTGATTTATTGGCACCCAATAATACCGCAGCAAAAGCATCAATTGATATTGCGCTAAATGACTTGCTAGGCAAAATTGAAAACAAACCTTGCTGGCAGTTATTTGGAGGCAACAAATCAGATACGCCTTATACAACCTATACGTTGGGAATTGATGAACCGGAAATAGTCAAACAGAAATTAGAGGAAGGAAAAGTATATCGTATATTAAAAGTGAAACTAAATGGCGAAAACGACAAAGATATAATCAACACGATCAGGAGCATCACTGACAAACCAATTGCAATAGATGTGAACCAAGGTTGGAAAAGCAAAGAAGAGGCGCTGGAGATGATAAATTGGCTATCAGACAAAAATGTATTACTGGTTGAACAACCTTTACCCAAAAACAATTGGGATGATGCACATTGGCTTTTTGAAAGAAGTCCGCTACCACTTTATGCGGATGAAAGTATTCAGCGATTTTCGGATATCGATAAAGTGAAAAATTGTTTTCATGGCATCAATATCAAACTTATGAAATGTACAGGGATGCACGAAGCTTATAAAATGATTCAGCGCGCCCGTGAATTAAAACTAAAACTATTGATGGGTTGCATGAGTGAAACCTCCTGTGCAATTTCCGCTGCCGCACAATTAAGTCCGCTCACAGATTATGCAGATTTGGACGGACCTTTATTAATCAAAAATGATCCATTTGATGGAATACAATTTATCAATGGAAAGATCACATTAAATGATAAGCCTGGTATTGGTGTGTTTCAGAGGGAATTGAAGGAATAAGAAACTTAGGGAGGAAAAAAAAGGGCAAAAAAAAAGGCTCTTACGAGCCTCTTTCTTACTTTTTCTTAGCTGCTTTTTTAGCTGCTTTTTTCGGAGCTGCTTTTTTTGCTGCTTTTTTTGGAGCTGCTTTTTTTGCTGCTTTTTTTGCTGCCTTTTTTGGAGCTGCTTTCTTAGCTGCTTTTTTTGGAGCTGCTTTTTTTGCTACTTTTTTTGCCATGGTTTTTTTGGTTATTAAATTATTTGATACGAAGTAAGAAAAATATTTAACACAAACGAAAAAATTAATGTTTATTTTATTAACATATAATTGTTCATATTGTTAATATCCTTGAAACGATTTTTGATCAACTCGGAAACTTGTTTTCAATTTATTTTTTTCACTCGCAGAATTTTCATTTTTATTTTTTTACACAATGCTCTGCACTATTTGATTTTAAAGTCGATGCAAGAGATTGAAAAATATTTTTTATAAAAATAAAAAATAAAAAATAAAAACATTTATTGTAAAACAACTTATCTTTTCAAACAAAACAGATTCGGAAAAACATTAAAAATCAGTCAAATTATTTTTTATGAATTTTGAAATAATTTCAGCAAATGTTCGATTTTGATGTTTTTCAATAAAATATAATGAGAAAGCGAAGAACAAAAATAAATTACCAAAGAATGATTTTATCGGTATGAATATTTATTTAACACGTTCCAACAAGGCCATATAAAATCCGTCTGCATGATACATTTCTGGCGAGTAACGTTTTTCACCAAGCAAATTCCATTTATCTCCTACTGTTTCTAAAAACCATTTAATCTGATCTTCTCCTTCCGATGGTAAAATACTGCAAGTAGCATATACCATCTTCCCACCTACTTTAGTGATGTCTGAAAAATTAGTAAGAATCTCTTTTTGCAATACTTTCACTCTTTCTATTTCCGCAAGTGTTAATTTCCATTTACTATCAGGATTTCTTCTCAGCACTCCTAAACCGGAACACGGCACATCCAACAACAATCTATCAGCAGTATCTTTTAATCGTTTAATAACTTTTGATGAATCAATTGGCCTGATCTCAACGATGCGAACATCGGCTCTGGCTGCACGTTTTTTTAATTCCTCCAACTTTCTTGCTTTCACATCCAATGCAATGATCCGTCCTTTATTTTTCATCAAGGAAGCCAAATGCAATGTTTTCCCTCCCGCTCCGGCACAAGCATCAACTACCCGCATCCCCGGTTGAACATTTAAAAATTCTGATACCATTTGTGAAGAGGCATCCTGAACTTCAAATAATCCTTTGTGAAAAGCTTCTGTTCTGAAAACGTTACGCTGAAACTTTAATTCAACAGCATCGGGCGACCAGGAGATCAATGTACTTTCGGTGATTCCTTCTTCCTCCAAGGTTGTTTGTAATTCCTTCGGATTTGTTTTTAGTGAGTTCGCTCTTAGTACGGTTGTCGGTCGCTGATTCAATGCGCGAATAACTTTATCCCATTCTTTCCCTATTTCTTTTTCACCGATCTCATCCAACCAATCAGGAATAGATTCTCTAATTTTTCTGATCTTATGAAACTTCTCCAGCTGCGATATAATCTTCTTTTCATTCAGTCCTTTAAAGTAATTACTTTCAGGAAGACCATAGCCGTCAAAAACTAAATACGTTCCAAAAATCATCCAAAGGTTTCTATCGGATAGTTTCGCACCCGCCTCCATTCCTGAGGATACAAACAACAGTCGCCAGTTCCGAACCATATCATAAGTCACATCGGAAACGAAACCTCGTTCCTTAACATCCCAATACTTGTTTGCCTTCATCACTTTTTCAATTGCCTTATCGGCATATTCGTTTTTTTCGAAAATGTCTTTTAATGCATTGAAGATTGCCTTAATATGAAAAGAGTGGTGCTTTAAATAAAATTCTTTAGCCATGGTACAAATATACTATTAATCATTAAGTATATATAGTATAATCTAAACCACATGTATAGCTGAACTCATGTATACATTGATAATGAAAGAGGCGATTTAACAACAAGCCCGGAATCGATAAATCGATTCCGGGCTTGTTGACTTTATGTTATTCGCTAAGGGTCTTCTTTTTAATTAATTGAAAAGCGTCCAAAGCAAAACTATTCTCATTTCTTGAATATTACCTTCGCCTCTTTACCGATACCTATAAATATAAATTGGTTTAGAGGGAATTCGAAAAACATGTGCAACATACTTAATAAGAATAAATCATAAAAACCGATCTTATAACTAAAAACATATAAAGCAAGAAATACGATCCACACTATGATAATAATAGTCATCCCTTGTTTTGGTGCTTCATTCCAATTTATAAGGGTTGTTTTAGAAAACTAGTTTAAATAATGGGACCGTATATGCAACTGTAATAAATCGCATAACCGCTAATGATTTCGGTGTGTAGTATAAAGAATGATCGTTGGTTGTCAATTTTGAAAAACGGCCTGATGCGCTATTCGTTTATTATATTTTTATTATTGATACTCTTTTTAATTACCCGGCATGAGCAGCAGGTCAATCTATCCACGTTCTGTCTTTTCCATCAAAATAGGGCGACTGAACAGATACTACTTTAAGGGGAATAGACGAAGTTACTTTTATAGAATGAACCGTATTCATCGGTATAAATATAAAATCGCCCTTTTTTACTTTAAAGGTATTATCACCTAACAACATTTCTCCTTCCCCTTCTACTATATATACATTTTCGGTATGTGTTGCGTGTTTATGCTTTTTGACTTCCTTCTTAATGAAGATAACAAAACTGCTGCTTAATGAATCGGAGGCAATCACCCTGCTATAAATATTGTCGAAAACAGAAGGTGCTTTGATCGTATCCAGTGACAGATTTTGCGCTGAAGCGAAAAGTGGAAGGAGTAATAATAATAGAAATAGATTTTTCATTTCAATTGTATTCACAAATATAATCAAAAAGAAAGCGATCCGTCAATTGCGATGAGAATACACCTTCGCAACACAACCTTCTCCTGCGGGAGAAGGGCCAGGGTTGGTGGCACTACTTCCCTACCTTTACTCTGATCCCTTCTGACTTACTCGAAAACTCCGGAGCATACATACATTGTATTGATGTAATACCGTTTGAAAAGTTACCATTGTGTGTCACCACTAATGGATATTCAAAAACATATGTTCCTTTCGGCAATCGGTCGAAGAAGAAATTAGTTGCTGCATCTCTGGTACTTTCATAATATCCCAGACCATCTTGCCACTTGTAAGTTGAAATAACATTTGTTGGTTCGAAACCTGATGCGCGCATATCTTTCATCTGCACATATTCCATATCTCTATCCACCCGCAACTCAATCCTCACTTTTATTTTATCTCCTACTTTTAAAAGTGTCTTTTCAGAAATCGGTTCGATCACGGGACCCGCATCTGTATTTTTTTGCAAGAACAATTGCTTTTTCAAAACCAATGGTGTTTTTGAAGGAGTGATCTTATCCAGCTGTTCAAAATATTGCCAATAAACTGCACCCCAACTTACACCTTCATCTTTTTTCACTATAGTAACTTCACCCATGTTTGGTTTAACATCTCCTCCACTCCAGGATGTTTTGAAATATCCTGTACCAGCCTCTTGTTTCAGATCGGGCATTTTCTTCGGATCAATTTTGATATTCCCCATCGTGATCTCCACATTACTTTCCGTTGAAAGCCAATCGGTACCTCTTAACAACAATGCATAAACCGCTTCAGTGGTTGCTTTTGTAGTTTTCCAATCTTGTGTTTGTTTTGATTTCAGCAACCACACCTTCATATCGTCTACGGATTTTTTATCATTATTGATTTCGTCAAACGCTTCGATCAATAGCGCTTGTGCTTCTATCGGAGCCTGATACCAATAATAACCTCCGTAATTTTCTTTCCAATACATTCCCATCTCTTCACTATTGAGAGAATTTTCTTTGATAGATTTCAAAATATCTTTCGGGGTAACTTTATCATCATAACGATTCAATGCTAAAGCAAGCATCCCTTGCATGTATCTGCCGTTATCTACCCAATACTTTTTCGCCTGACCTTTATAATAATCGAATGCTTTTTGATTTCTATTATCGATTGTTACATCTTTAAAATAGCTGCGCGCATATAAGTATTGAATTTGAGAATAACCTAAGTGGTTCTTATCAATATTGACCTTATCGTGTTTCAATATCCATTCGTAATCTTCACGGATACGATTATCAAGATACCTCGTTCCGTCCTTCACCATCTTCCATACTTTTGCATCCTCGCGTATATTTTTCACTCCCAATTTATCAAGATGGCCCATTCCCGTTACAATATGCTGCGTGATGTACCGGTCATCGCGCATCCCTTCAAACCAAGGGAATCCTCCATTTGGTGTTTGCATATTCTCTAATTTTTTAAGTGCTCCGGATAATTCGTTACTCATTTTATTCAGGTCGAATAATAGCGCGACACGTTTTTTTCGTTCTGTTTCATCCTTTGCATCTAACACCCAAGGTGTTTCTTCCAACAGCAACGATTTTAATTCCTGATTCTTTTCTAAATTAGATAAAAGCACTTTCGTGTCAGGCGTATTTTTCCATGAATTAAACACCGCTTTTATCTTAGGTGATGAATTAGCAATGTGCGATGCAATACTGTTTGCATAAAAACGAGAGAAAGTTTGCTCTGAACATTCGTAAGGGTATTCCATTAAATATGGTAAAGCCTGCACAGCATACCAAGCCGGATTGGATGTGAACTCCAAAGTGACTTTATGATTCCGCAATGTGGTTGAACCATTGCTTTGGCTGATCAGCTTTTCGAAGCGGAACGACTTAGTTTGATTTCCGCGGATAGGTAATGGCATAGATTCTGTCACCAACATTCTGTTTGTTAAAACAGGCAAGGCCATTTCTTCACCATCGGTAAAACTTCCTGATTTCGCAACTACTTTATAGGTAATCGCGCCAAGGCTTTCCGGAATTGAAATACTCCAACTCAATGCTGCACTTTGACCTTTTTTTGATGTAAATGAAGTCGTTGCAGAATTATCCTTTAATAAAAGGGCAGAAATATCTTTCATTGAAGTTGCATCAAAAAAGAATACTTGTGCCGATCCGATTAAATCACCTTCGGAAAGATTTACAACCTTGGCACTAAACTCCATTTTATCATTTTCACGGAAAAAACGTGGGGCATTCGGAACGACCATCAATTCTTTTTGTGTGAGCAATTCTTTTTCGATAGTTCCGAATTTCAAATCTTTCGTATGAGCAAGTCCCATCATTTTCCATTTTGTGAGTGCCTCCGGGATCGTGAATTTAACAATCACATTTCCATCTTTGTCGGTTTCTAATTGGGGATAGAAAAATGCCGTTTCTGCGAAATTACTTCTAGCCGCAACTTTTGACACATCTCCTTTTCCATCTACGGTTAAAGTACTTGCAAACTCACCGTTCATCGATTCGGTGGTTGCTGTTGTACTATCTGAAATAGAATTTCCTCCCGTCCATCCAAGGTTTGCTTTTCCTCCACGATCTTCCTTTGAATCTTTATTTTTTCTGCTATCCTCCTGCTCAATCGATTTTTCCTCATCGGCCATAACTACACCTGTAACTGATGCGGAAACTGATTTTGTATACGCTCTATTTCTGCCTCCTCTATAATTGTTATCTCCATTTCCATCCAGATCATCGTAATAACCATAATATCCATTCGTATATCCAAACCAATTTAAATGATCATAGTAACGATAGGAGCCATTTGGATATTTATTCCAGTCGATGCTATATTGTTGCGCATTCACTGTTCCGAAACCACTATTCACATCCCAATATAAATTCGAATAATAATTATTGTAGATATTAAAATACCAGCTGTTCGGCCTAAAAGCATCCAAGGAAGCGTCGTATAAAGTGGCCATCATTTCAGCTGCAACTTTATCACCCTTTTTGTCCTTGATCTTAATTTTCCACTCCTCATTCTGCCCGGGAAGTAATTTATTTCTGAATGTTTCAAATTCAATCTCTAATTCTTTATTCGTATAAGGAACTGTAACAATACCATTCTGAGAATAAACACGATTATTTTTAATGAATATATAATGGAAAGAAAAATTTCCACGATGATGTTCTTCAACTGGAATTTCAATCAGCTTTTGCTCCTTATTAAGGGTGATGAATTCTTTCTTTACAATTTCCCCTTTGTGTTCTATCTCATATAAAACAGACACATTTTCTTCTTTTGATCCGACAATAAATTTAGCTTTATCACCAGGTTCCAGCGGATTTACCGTGATCATATTGAACCAATTGATCTCATTTCCCGGAACAACTTTCCCGGTAACAGCATGAACTGTAAAATATTTCACGTCTTTCACCTCTTCGCCATATGCGTCTTTACTAATCGCCTCCATAACATACATGCCTTGTTTCCAGGAAGAAAGATTTCCGAATTTTACTGAATCAGTATAGTTGACAGTTGTTGATGTTCCTATTTTTAAAGGAAGCAATGTTGAAGTATTGCTGAATGTTTTCTCAAACACTTTTTCCCCACGCTTCCATTTATACATGTTGTTTTCATCTTTGTACAAATCTTTTGGGAACGATTTTTCAAATTCTTCCTTTGTAATAATATATTTATCGGGTTGTGTCCAGCTGCGCGCACGATAGCTTTTTTCCGGCTCGATCAATTTATAAATTAGAACTTTCCCTTGTGCTTTTTCAAACTGACCGCTCATATTTGTAGAATATATTGCAAATGCTTTTTTATTCTCTTTTTCGAGCAGTGCGGGAATGCTCACATTCAAACTTAAAGCAGTGTATGCAGCACTTACATATGTTTGTGAGCTATGGGTTTCTCCGTTGATATCCGTAACGTCTGCATATATAGTATACGAATATGTCGGCTCATACGATTTAGGAATACCTACATCGGGAATAGCTTTAAAGTCGACAAAAAACGCACCCGTATCGTTGGAAGTAGTTACACCGTTTGTAATTTCCATTTGTGCTGATTGCGGATAATATCCTCTCCACCAATACCACCAATAAGGGAATGATGCATTCCGAACCACACGGTATTTTACTTCCGCCCCGTCAATATTCGCTCCGGAATAAGCCTTAGCAATACCATTTACTTTTATATTTTCATTCAAACGATAACTCCCCAAAACAGGATTAAATTTCACTTCAAATTTTGGACGTTTGTATTCCTCTACCGAAAAGTAAACATTTCCACTTCCATTCGATAAACTCATTTGTCCGTTCAAAACACCACTCGGAGTAGTAAATGTTCCGTTGAATGTCCCGTATTCGTTTGTAGTTAAATTCACATCGGCTACCTTTTGGTAATTCACATCATAAAAGGTAACTGTTGTGGCAGTATTTGGCATCAACTCATTTGTTTCTCCATCGGTCTTTATCATAATACCTTTGAAATAAACTGTTTGTCCGGGTCTATAAATTGCTCTGTCTAAAAAGAAAAATGTTTTGGGGTATTTATTTTTATCCGTTTTGTATATCCTGTATTGATAAATTCCATTATCGGTTTGCAAGCGATCTGTTTCAGCGGCACCACTCAGCATTGGCGATACTGATTTATAAGAAAAGTCTATTGTGAAATTTCTATACTCAGTTGTAGCCGGAACATTAAAATAACCCAATTCGTCAGTTGTATATTTTTCTGATTTTATGTATTCGTATTTCCGTATTGAATAGTTATATTTTTCATAATACAACTGAGCTGTCACACCCTTCAGGGGGGAACCTGTTTCACGATGTTGCAGATAAAAGTCACAACTCCCGTTTGTCATTCTGCGATTAATGTAGCTGATATTAGACATCCAGGTGGCAGCATAAGCGACACCATTATTCTTATATGAAAATGTTTTATCTGATCCGATAAGTATCACATAGTGACCCATTGGTAGTTCAGGAAGTTTTATTTCAGATGAGTGGGATTGAAAATCACCGTCATCGGGCAAGTCGATAGAAAACTCTTTTATGGACTGTAGTTTTACATATTGTTTGATTAAATTTTCGCCATAATACCGTTCAATGGATTTATTATATTTATCAATATCCATTTGTGCAATGCGCACATATACCTTTTTTAGATTTTTAAAAGTCAGAAGCGCGCGGGAAGGAGTATTTGGGGCATTTACTTTTTCTGTGATAAAATCAACAAGATGCTCAGTAATTCTAGCTTTCAAGGCTTGACAATCGATAGCACCATCACTCGAAGGATATTTTTTAATCACGGCATCACACAATTCCAATGCTTGTTTTTTCATCCACTTGTTTTCATCAGATTGAATCGGATTGTATTTTGTTCCTTTTTCGAAGTATACTTGCGCTATTTCATGGCTCACATCCGCAGATGCAGGATCAGCAGTAAATTTATTTTCCAATTTTTGTAATGCCAACAAATATAAACTGTCTTTAATTTCCGAAACAGAACTTCTTCTAACAAATTTCAATCGCTTCAGATCCACATCGATCAGGGCCTTCGGATCCAAATCCTTTGAATGAAACGCAGCAAGATCCTGTAAAATTTTGATGGCATAAAATTTTGACGAAAGCGTATCCTTTGTTTCGATATTTACTTTTACAAAATCTGCAAAATTCCAGAAATAACTTTCAGAATTTATTTCAAATTTATAAGCAGGGCGGGTAATATCCGGTTCTTCATTCATATAAAAATCAACTGCCCGGTGAGAGAGAAAGTCGTAAAGAGTAGGGCGAAATTTTCTGGAGTTTAATTGTTTAATCAAAATATCATCATAGATATTCAAAGGAGTACGTTTTAAACTATCTATGCTTTCAAGGGAGGCCTGATAATTTTCAATCACTTTCGAGAAGATCGTTTTAAGATCCCAGGTCGTGATGTCTTCATTATCAAAATTCACTGTTTCTGTTCGATTATAAAAACGGTAGCGGTTTTGTTGATAGTAGTTCCAATAACTTTCAGCAATCATCGACTGCAAAACAGGTTTCACGGGATATGTTGCTTCTTTTGCATCTTCATTTAATTTAGTAAGTGCTTTGATCAAGGAGTATTCCTCCATGTACTGTTCAAATTTCATTCTATGAATGATGGCTTTTACGAATTGAGGTGCATTATTTTCTGATTTTGCTTTGTCGTAAATTCCGTTCACAACCTCTAATGCAGATTTAGTTAATCCTTTAGCTGCCAAGGAATCTACCTTTTTCCATTCTTTTACGTAGGTACTTCCTTTTGGAAAAACAAAAACGGTTGTTTTACTGTTTGTCTTATGTGCCGTAAGTGTAACAGCGCCTGCAATACCTGCTAACGCTATTATTGCCAATAGAATAATCTTCCTTAATTTCATGTCTGATGTATTAAAAAATTTAATGGTTTTACCATTAGATGCAAGTTAGATCAAAATTCCATAATGAAAAATGATTTATCAGCAAGATTATTTTGGGAGAATTTAACTTTATTGACTTAGCGATGAATCGTGAGAACGTCATCCTACATCTAACAAAAAGATCCTAAGAGATAGTTTACCTTAAAAAAATTTAACCTTTGTAAGCTAAATCGATAGAAATAATAGGTACTAGGTTTTTTAATAATAGAAATAAAAGACCTTCTTACAGTTTAAATCTATTAATATTAACTTCATTGTCGAGAGGGGTTCCATTAAGTAGAAAATCAACAAATTGGTTTGCGAAGTATGGCGCCAACATCACACCTTTGGTTCCCAAACCATTAAAAACACCTAATCGGGGATGTTCAGTATGTAATCCTATAAGCGGTCTGCGGTCACTTACGGTTGGGCGAATACCTGCTTGATGATCGATCACTTCAAAAGGCACCTTCAACACTTTATTTAATTTACCGATCAGATCTGACTTTCCTTTTTCCGTTGGATTTTCTGAAAGATCTTCCCATTCATATGTTGCACCTACCTTATAAGTATTATTCCCAAATGGAAGAACATAAACGGCTTTATTAATAACTATTTCAGATGGGATCACATGTTCATCTGATAATTTAATGATTATAATTTCCCCTTTTGTAAGTTTGAAAGGAAGCCAATTGAAAAAAGGATTTTCAACACAGGCATAACCTTCACAAAAAATTATTTTTTGGGCCGAACAATCTGTGTATGAAATAGAATTCTCTCCGATCAACAAAAGATCCGGATGAAATTTTTCCTCTATTAAAAGCGCATTACTTTTCAGATAGTTTCTAAATGAACTTAGGAATTTATTGGTATCCAAATTCCCGGCATGAAGCACTTCTGAAATCCCCAAAGGATTGAAAACAATACCATTTAAGTCATCGGAATAAATTATTTTGTTCAGATATCTTCCAATCGGCTCATCCGTTTTTTTGAACCAAAGTGTTTTTTCCTGCTCTTCAGAAAAAGGCTTTAAAATGCGTTTGGGGTAATAAAATTTTGAACCTAAAAAATTTTCCATTTCAGGATAAAAGGAATCCATAAAAGGAAGCAAGTCATCTGCCAGCCAACTTTTCACTAGACGTTTAAAAACGATAGGATTATATAAGCCTGCTGCCACTTTTGAGGCAGAGGAGATGGTTTCATCATCAATAAGGACAATTGATTTATTTCTTTTTAGCAGCGATAATGCTAGAATAGTACCTGCTAGTCCTTGTCCTACAATAATGTAATCTACTTTTTTCATGATCCAGCTTAAAGAGAGTGCCTTTGCTGTAAAAATACAGTTTAATATTTAACCATTTTTTTTTATCTTGCACATGGATTACGTGAAACCTTGTCCTCATATTTTAAAATAGGGAAAGATCAAAAAATGAACAAAGAAAAATTAATAGTAGGTCGAAGAGAAATAATTGATTTTCCGGAATTGAAATTATTTGGCATTACAGCAAAAATAGATACGGGAGCGTATACTACAGCATTGCATTGCCATGATATCAGAGAAGAAAACGGTAATTTATATTTCAAATTATTGGATCCAACACATCCGGATTATACAGAAAAGGAGCTCCACTTTACAGATTACTCCCAAAAGGAAATCAAAAATTCTTCCGGAGAAATTGAAAAACGATACATCATTAAAACGATCGTAAGAATTGGGAAAAAGCGGATAAAATCAGTAATTTCGTTAACCGACAGAGGAACGATGCGTTACCCTGTTTTAATTGGAAGAAAATTATTGAAGAACCGTTTTATAGTTGATGTTTCTTTGTTGAACAATATTCCTTCAATCAATAAATAAAACTAAAATTTACGATGAGAATATACTCATTGTTTGAAATAACAAATTATGAAAATAGCAATTTTATCGCGCGGACCAAGACTATATTCTACACGAAGATTAGTTGAAGCAGCGGAACAACGCGGACACGAAGTAGTGGTACTCGATCATTTAAAATGTGTATTAGTAATTGAAAAAGGAAATCCACATATTTTTTATGGTGGCAAAGAAGTTACCGGTATTGATGCCATTATTCCGCGCATAGGCACATCTGTTACTTTTTATGGTGCAGCAGTTGTGCGTCAGTTCGAACAAATGAAAGTGTTTTCTTCTGTTGAATCACAAGCATTGGTTCGCTCACGGGATAAACTAAGAAGTTTGCAATTACTTGCCAAAGCCGGACTTGGAATGCCAAAAACAGCTTTTGCATCCATCCCAAAAAACATTGAAAATGTATTGGAACAAGTTGGCGGCGCACCGGTTGTTATTAAGTTATTAGAAGGGACACAAGGCATCGGTGTGATTTTAGCGGAAACGCATAAATCTGCGAAATCTGTAATCGAATCTTTTCTTGCACTGAAAGCAAATATCCTTGTTCAGGAATTTATAAAAGAAGCAGGTGGAGCTGATATCAGAGCATTTATTGTAGACGGGAAAATTGTAGGTGCCATGAAACGCCAAGGTTTGCCTGGAGAATTCAGAAGCAATTTGCATCGTGGTGGAAGCGCCAATGTAATAGAACTGACAAAAGAAGAAAGAGAAACGGCTATCAAAGCTGCTAAAAAATTAGGCTTGTCAATTGCAGGAGTTGATATGTTACAGTCATCCAGAGGGCCTTTAGTAATGGAAGTAAATTCTTCGCCCGGATTAGAGGGTATTGAAGGTGCAACTGGGGTTGATATTGCAGGAAAAATAATTGAGTTCATTGAACGCAATGAATTTAATCATGAGCCGTAAATAGTGGCTAAACGCTAATTTTATCTAGAATTTAGAATCCCCGAAATGACTTACTATAAAAAAAATATACGCATAAACGGAGTAGATATTAGTCCGGGCAATAACGACCAGATAAGTTTAAACTGGTATCAATTGCCTACGAAAACGGTCATTGAAATTCCTGTTTATGTTTTTCGTTCTGAGAAACCAGGTCCAACGCTATTAATCCTTGCCGGAATGCATGGCGATGAGATTAATGGAATTGAAATAGTACGGAGATTAATTACCAGGGAGGACGTTAAAAAACCATTGTGCGGCAGTATTATTGCGATTCCTGTTATCAATATCATTTCATTTTTATCCGGTACCCGTGATCTTCCTGATGGCAGAGATCTGAACCGTTGTTTTCCGGGAACCAAAAGTGGGTCATTAGGAAGCCGAATTGCTTACGATCTGATGAATGAAATCATTCCTCAAATTGATTTCGGCATTGATTTTCATACAGGCGGTGCTAAAATCAATAACTACCCGCAATTGCGTTGTGTATTTAATAACAAAACTAATTTAGAGCTAGGAAAAAAATTCTCCCCTGCACTAATCATAAATTCTCCTTTCAGGGATAATACACTTCGGAAAGAAGCTTCAAAAAAAGAAAAATCAATTCTTGTTTTCGAAGGAGGTGAATCGTCCCGCTTCGATTATTTATCGATCAATGAGGGAATGAATGGTTGTTTGCGTTTAATGAAACATTTAAAAATGGTAGATATTGACCTGCCGAATAATCCAACTGTTTTTTTGAAAAAAACATCCTGGGTAAGAGCCAAGTCATCCGGATTATTTCATACGTCAAAAACAAACGGCTCACACATTGATAAAGGTGAATTAATTGGTATGATCGTTGATCCTTACGGCGAACATCAAGAAAAACTAGTGGCTCCGCACGATGGATATATTATTGGGATGAATAATCAACCGGTCGTAAATCAGGGAGATGCACTGATGCATATAGGAATTGAAGAATAAAAAAACTTTAAAAAAAAGAGGGATAAAATTTTATCCCTCTTTTTTTTATTTGATCACACCAAGTTCTTTCCCGACCTTTTCAAAGGCAGTCAAGGCTTTATCAATGTGTTCTTTTTCGTGAGCCGCAGAAAGCTGAACGCGTATACGAGCCTGCCCTTTAGGAACCACAGGATAAAAGAAACCCGTAACATAAATTCCTTCATCTAACAATTTAGCAGCAAACTCTTGGGCCAATTTAGCTTCGTATAACATTACCGGAACGATAGCCGAATCGCCATCTTTAATTTCTAAACCAACTTTTTTAATTCCTTCTTTAAAGTAGTTCACGTTAAATTCTAATTTATCTCTCAAGGCAGTAGATTCACTTAAAATATCTAATACAGCGATGGAAGCACCAACAATATGTGGAGCCAATGAATTACTAAATAAATAGGGACGAGAACGTTGACGCAGTATTTCTACAATTTCTTTTTTTGCAGAAGTAAAACCACCCATCGCACCACCCAAGGCTTTCCCTAATGTACCAGTAACTATGTCCACGCGGTCCATCACATTTTTTAATTCAATCGTTCCTCTTCCGGTTTTACCAATAAAACCACTTGCATGACATTCATCCACCATTACCATTGCGTTATACTTATCAGCCAAATCGCAGATCTTATCTAAGGGAGCAACATAACCATCCATAGAGAAAACGCCATCCGTAACGATCAATCTGAAGCGCTGTTTTTGCGCAGCTTTCAATTGTTCTTCCAGATCAGCCATATCACAGTTCTTGTAGCGATAACGCTGCGCTTTACACAAACGAACACCATCAATAATTGAAGCATGATTTAATTCATCGGAAATGATTGCATCCTCTTCACCCAATAGAGGTTCGAAAACACCGCCATTCGCATCAAAGCAAGCAGCATATAAAATTGTATCCTCTTGTCCTAAAAATTTGGAAAGCTTGTGTTCTAATTCTTTGTGAATATCCTGCGTACCACAAATAAAACGCACACTGCTCATTCCATAACCATGACGATCCAATGTTTTATGAGCTGCTTCGATCACTTTCGGGTGTGACGATAAGCCCAGATAATTATTTGCACAGAAAATGATTACCTCTTTTCCGTTCACTTCTACAACAGCGCCGTGAGCAGTAGTAATAACACGTTCACGCTTGAACAAACCTAAATCTTCAATGTTTTTTAATTCCGCCTGAAGATGATCTTTGAAATTTCCGTACATACGATTAGAAATGAAATGTGAATATTGAGTTTTCAGATAATTGTTAATTGTTTCGAAACAAAAGTATAGAAAATTTCTTTTAAATTGCGATACTAATTAGTTGATTGTAAATATGAAAAAAATTATGCTTTTAGGCTCCGGAGAGCTAGGAAAAGAGTTTGTTATTGCTCTCAAACGATTGGGACAATATGTAATTGCTGTTGATTCTTATAATGATGCACCCGCTCAACAAGTAGCGGACGAAAGGGAAATTATCAACATGTTGGATGGTGCTGAGCTGGATCGGATTGTTGCAAAGCACAAACCTGACTTTATTGTTCCTGAAATTGAAGCGATACGTACCGAACGATTTTATGATTATGAAAAACAAGGAATTCGAGTGGTGCCAAGTGCAAAAGCAGCCAACTTTACAATGAACAGAAAAGCGATCCGTGACCTGGCAGCAAAAGAGTTGGGATTAAAAACTGCAAAATATGAATACGCCAATAGTTTTGAAGAATTAGTTTCCGCAGTAAAAATTGTAGGTTTGCCATGCGTTGTTAAACCATTAATGAGTTCATCCGGGAAAGGGCAATCTGTAATAAAAACAGAAAGCGATATTCAAAAAGCATGGGACTATGCACAAGCTGGTAAGCGTGGTGATTATACCGAAATAATTGCAGAAGCATTTGTAAAATTCAACTCAGAGATCACTTTATTAACTGTGACTCAAAAAAACGGAAAAACATTGTTTTGTCCACCAATCGGGCACCGTCAGGAGCGGGGCGACTATCAGGAAAGTTGGCAACCTGCAGAAATAAGTGCTGATCATTTAAAGGAAGCGCAAAACATGGCGGATTTAGTTACCAAAGCATTAAGTGGTTCAGGGCTTTGGGGTGTAGAATTTTTTCTTGCCGATGATGGTGTTTATTTTTCTGAATTATCTCCTCGCCCGCACGATACCGGAATGGTCACTTTAGCAGGAACACAAAATTTTTCAGAATTCGAATTACATGCACGAGCTGTTTTAGCTTTACCAATTTCAGAAATCACTTTAGAACGTGTAGGAGCGAGTGCTGTTGTTTTAGCAGATAAAGAAGGAGTAAATCCAACTTATACCGGTTTGCAAAAAGCAATGAATCACCCTCAAAGTGATATCCGAATTTTTGGAAAACCAATTACAAGACCATATAGAAGAATGGCTGTTGCATTAACGTATGATAAGGTTGGAAGCGATGTAAATATGGTGAAGGAAAGAGCGATTGGGATTGCTAAAGAGATTGGTGTTCTGTCTACTTAAAATACTTATCGGAATTCTTTGAAAAAGCAGAAGTGGATTTTTTAAATAAAGTTGGCTTAAAATATCTTTTTATGATATTTTTCTTTCAAAACAATGACTTCCAGATTAGCTACAAATTATTCATTTTAAAATATTACCTTTCATAAAAACAATTCATAATGGAACAGCAATTAACATTAGAACAGATACAGGATTTTAAAGGCTACTATTCGAAACAGTTACGATACTTTTTTTTCTCGGAAATGTGGGAGCTTCGTTAACCGAAAAATTAATCGCTTACACTGACCGCTATAAATAGCTTGCCATTTATGTTTTAATGCAGGAATCTTTATACTACTAATTTCACCGATAGTTCGGAAACTGATACAGGAGGTTACATAAATTGCCCACACCAATCGATATAAAAGAATTTTTAAAACTCTCGGAAACAAATCCGGTCATTGATGTGCGCACTCCTGCCGAATTTTTGCAAGGGCACATCGTAAATGCTGAGAACCTTCCCATATTTACAAATGAAGAGCGCGTAATTATAGGCACTATTTATAAAATGGAAGGTAAACAACCGGCCGTTTTAAAAGGGCTTGAACTTGTGGGGCCGAAAATTCACGACTACGTTAGAGAAGCAATTCAACTAAATAAGACAGGAATATTTTTGGTTCATTGTTGGCGCGGCGGGATGCGAAGTTCCAGTATGGCCTGGTTTCTAGAAACTTATGGCTTTAAATGCTATACTTTAAAAGGAGGATACAAAAACTACCGCAAGTTTGTTCTTGAAAGTTTTTCCAACAAAAAAAATCTTATTGTTGTGGGTGGCAAAACGGGAACCGGCAAAACAATTGTCCTTCATGAACTTTTCAAACAAAATGAACAGATCATTGATCTTGAAAAGATAGCAAATCACAAAGGATCATCTTTCGGATCACTTGGAGAAGCAGAACAAATTTCACAGGAGCAATTTGAGAATACACTCTCCTACTCCCTATCCAAAATCGACTCGGAAAGAAAATGTTGGATTGAAAATGAGAGCAGAAGAATTGGAAAAAACATGCTGCCCTTAGGACTTTGGGAACAAATGAGAAGTACTTTTGTAATTTCCATACAACTTCCAATTGAAGAACGAATTAATTACCTGGCAAGTGAATATGGAAAATTCAGTACAGAAGAATTAATTACGTCAACAGAGAGAATTGGGAAACGATTGGGAGGGCAACATTTAAAGCGAGCAATTGAGGCATTAAAAACCGGGGATCATAAAACGGCATTTGAAATTTGTCTGGTTTATTACGACAAAACATATGAATATGGTGAAGAGCAAAGAGAGCAAGAAAAAATCAGACATTGTAGTTTTGAAACATTGAATGCTGTTGAAATAGCAAAAGAGCTGAAAAATATTTCGAACTAACTAACAACGAAATTTATATTCATCAAAACATCGTCCAATCTTGGTAACTTTGCAAAAAATCACTGATGAATTGTTTGACAAGAAAGTATCATGGAAGAAATTAAATTAACACAATTCTCTCACGGAGCTGGCTGTGGATGTAAAATTGCACCTCATGTTTTAGAGGAAATACTAAAATCAAATTTTGTTGCTCCTGTAAACAACAAATTAATTGTTGGCAACAACACAAAGGATGATGCGGCAGTTTATGATATTGGAAACGGACAAGCTTTGATCAGCACAACCGATTTTTTCATGCCAATTGTTGACGATGCTACCGACTTCGGGAAAATAGCTTCCGCGAACGCGATCAGTGATGTGTATGCAATGGGCGGAAAGCCTTTATTAGCTGTAGCAATATTAGGTTGGCCGATAAACAAACTACCTGTTGAACTTGCACAAAAAGTAATTGACGGAGCAAGAATGATGTGTGCCGAAGCTGGAATTCCATTGGCTGGCGGACACAGTATTGACAGCCCTGAACCCATATTCGGATTAGCTGTTACAGGAATGATTGATCTGAAAAATTTGAAACAAAACAACACTGCCAAAGAAGGTGATTTGGTTTACCTGACCAAAAAGATTGGTGTCGGAATTTTAACTACCGCAGAAAAAAAAGGATTGTTAAAAGAAGAACATATCGGAATAGCAGCGCAACAAATGATGATCTTGAATAAATTGGGAGAAAAATTAGGTCGCTTAAACTATGTTAACGCGATGACCGATGTTACAGGATTCGGCCTGTTGGGTCATTTAATTGAAATCGCTGAGGGAGCCGATCTCAGCGTAGAAATAACTTTTTCGAATGTTCCGTTGATTGAAGGATTAAATTTTTACACCTCGCAAATGTGCGTGCCCGACAACAGTTTTAGAAACTGGAGTAGTTACGAACCAAAGGTTTCCGGTATCACGGGAGAGTCGTTATTAATCTTATGTGATCCTCAAACAAATGGTGGTCTGCTAATCACAATTGATCCGAATTATAAAAATGAATTTGAGGCTTTACTGATCGAGGAAGGCTTAACGGATTTTGCAATTCCTATTGCACGAATGAAATCTAAGGGAGAGAAAGCGATCACCCTCATTTAAGGATACGCTACTTTAGCGATTATTCTATCTGAATTGTAGGGTAATTCTAAATAGAATTATTTATTTCTGATCTCTTTCACAATCGCAGTGAACTGTTCTATTGTTTCTTTGATCTCGCTCTCTGTCGTATCTTTTCCAAGACTGAACCGGATCGAGGAATAAGAATCTTCATTACTTAAGCCCATTGCTTTTAAAACATGAGAAGGTTCTGCTATTGCAGACGTGCATGCTGATCCAAGCGCAACAGCAATATTAGGGATACTTTTTATCAATTCCTCCGAACGTATTCCCTGAAAACAAATATTGGTAGTTGTATATAATCTGTTTTTTGTACTTCCATTAATAAAGACATCCGGTAATTCACACAAAAGCTGTTCGAGCCCGGTTCTGAGTCCGGAGATCTTTGCCGCGTTCTCCCACATCTCCAATTTCGCAACTTCAGATGCTTTTCCTAAACCAACAATTCCGGATACATTCAAAGTCCCTGAGCGCAATCCCCGCTCATGTCCACCACCGTCTATCTGCGGAAACAAACTCACCCGCGGATCTTTTCTACGAACAAAAAGCGCACCGACACCTTTCGGGCCGTAAAATTTGTGTGCACTTAAGCACATCATATCAATATGTTCATCCTGCACATCAATATTTATTTTCCCAACCGCTTGAGTAGCGTCACAAAACAAAATGCTGTTGTTTGCATGCACTAAATTCGCAATTTCACTGATGGGCTGCAAAGCACCCGTTTCATTATTTGCATACATAATCGCGACAAGGATGGTTTGTGCATTCAGTGCTTTTTTTAATCCGTCCAGATCAATTATCCCTTCCCTATCAACATCTAAATAAGTAATTTCAGCACCTTTTTTTTCAAGAGCACTGCAGGTATCTAATACAGCCTTATGCTCTGTTTTTGCTGTAATGATATGTTTCCCTTTTATCTGATAATTATCCCAAACACCTTTCAAAGCAAGGTTAATTGCTTCAGTGGCACCGGAAGTAAAAACAATTTCCTGATCCAAGCAGTTAATCAGATTGGCTACCTGCTGGCGTGCAGTTTGAACAGCATCTTCAGCAATCCATCCAAAGGAATGCGCTCTACTGGATGCATTTCCGAATTTTTCAGAGAAATATGGCAACATTGTTTCCAGAACTCTTCTATCGACTGGAGTTGTGGCATTATAATCTAAATAAACGGGAGTTTTCACATATCAAAAGTAAGAAATTGTAAATGGATTCTCTGTTTTTTATACCAAAGACATAAAAGTCGCAGGAATCGGTTTAAATCCGGAAAGCAAAAAGTCTTCGCCTTAAAACACTATATTTCCGTACAAAGAACTCGTTATTTAGAATTATTCTTAACTTTGTATTCTAAAGGAAGATTGAAATAAAAAAACCAATTACTTTGATATTTGACATAAATAAAATACGTGCAGATTTTCCGATACTTTCACGAAAAGTAAACGACAATCAGCTCATTTATCTAGACAATGGATCGACAGCACAAAAACCCAAAGTAGTGATCGATGCGATTGAAAACTATTATTCAAATCAAAATGCTAATATTCACCGTGGTGTTCACACCCTAAGCCAGGAAATTACGGTTGCTTATGAAAATGCACGCATCACCGTACAAAAACATCTGAATGCCAAACATCCATATGAGATTATTTTCACAAAGGGAACGACCGACTCAATCAATCTGGTAGCCAGTAGTTTTGGAAAAAAATACATTTCTGAAGGAGATGAAATTCTAATCTCTGCCATGGAGCACCACTCCAACATATTACCTTGGCAGCAAGTATGTGAAGAAAAAGGCGCAATCCTTAAAGTGATTCCCATCAATGAAAAAGGCGAACTGATTATTTCGGAATACAAACGTTTACTTTCAGAAAAAACAAAAATTGTCGCCATCACACACATATCAAACACGCTGGGAACAATAAATCCGGTTGAAGAAATAATCGCACTGGCGCATGTAAAAAACATTCCGGTTTTGGTAGATGGAGCACAAGCTGTTTCACATACAAGGGTGGATGTTCAATTGTTGAGTGCTGATTTTTATGTATTCAGCGGACATAAATTATTTGGTCCCACAGGAGTCGGGATCTTATACGGAAAAGAAAAATGGTTGAATGAGTTGCCACCCTACCAAGTTGGTGGTGGTGTTATCAAAACAGTAACATTTGAAAAAACAGAATACGCTGATCTTCCCTTAAAATTTGAAGCGGGAACACCGCATATCGAAGGGGGAATAGGACTTGCAGCTGCAATCGATTATGTAAATAAAATCGGATTTGATAGTATTGCAACCCACGAACACGAGCTATTAATATACGCTACCGAGTCATTACAAAAAACAGAAGGCGTAAAAATTATTGGAACGGCAAAAAATAAAGCGAGTGTTATTTCATTCGTTGTAGAAGGATTGCATCCATTTGATGTCGGAACCATTCTCGATCAACTTGGAATAGCGGTTCGTACGGGACATCATTGCACACAACCGCTCATGCAATTCTTTGGATTGCAAGGAACAATTCGCGCCTCCTTCGCTTTTTATAATTCAAAAGATGAAATTGATGCGTTTGTAAAAGGCTTGGAACGTGCCATTAAAATGTTACGTTAATGTAGGATTTGAAAGTAAATTTTAGAAAATTACAAATGAGTATTGAAGAAACAGAACAAGAAATTATTGATGAATTCGAGCTATTTGATGATTGGATGCAGCGGTACGAGCACTTAATCGATCTTGGGAAATCTATGCCTTTGATAGAAGAGAAGTTTAAAACGGATGACAAATTGATCAAAGGCTGTCAAAGCAGAGTTTGGATGCATTCTGAACTAAAAGACAGCAACGTTTTTTTTACAGCAGAGAGTGATGCGATTATTACAAAGGGAATGGTCGCACTAATGATACGAGTTCTTTCAGGTCATACGCCTGAAGAAATTATTCAAACTAAATTGGATTTTATAGAAACAATAGGATTAACAAAACACCTCTCGCCAACCAGAAGCAATGGATTGTTGAGTATGATCAAACAGATGAAACTTGATGCAATAGCATACAGTTCAAAATCGGAAAGTTAATACGCAAAAAACACTTTCTAACTATAAAATTACAGGAAGATTAAATATAGTTTCAGGTTTAGTATAAAAAGAACCTTCAACTTTAAATTTTAAAAAATGCCGGCAATAATAAATACCTATAATACAGAATTAACGCAGCGCGTAATTGATACAATTAAAACATGTTACGATCCAGAGATTCCTGTTGATATTTGGGAGCTTGGACTGATCTATGAGATCAACATTGATGAAGAAAATAATCTTTTAGTAAAGATGACACTAACGTCTCCATCTTGCCCTGTTGCTGAAACATTGCCTCCGGAAGTTGAAGACAAGCTGCGTGAAGTAGAAGGAATACGATCTGCAAAAATTGAACTCACGTTTGAACCTTCCTGGGAAAAAGAAATGATGAGTGAAGTAGCACAATTAGAATTGGGTTTTATGTAAACAGCGATTTTTTCAATTAAATGGAAGAGCAAATAGTAAATAAAGTTTCGCAAAGCGGCTTGTTAACAATAGACCTTGAGGCATTTTATCCTCAAGGAGAGCGTGTATTGTTTGATATAAAAGATCTGTTATTCCAAGGATTGATTTTGCGTGAAAAAGACTTCAGAGAATTTATTAAAAACGAAGACTGGAATAAATACAAAGACAAATATGTCGCATTGGTTTGTTCCGCAGATGCCATTGTTCCAACTTGGGCCTACATGCTTTTAGCTGCGCAATTGGAGCCGATCGCAAAAAAAGTAGTCTTTGGAAATTTAGAAACATTGGAAACGATTCTGTATTCTGAAATATTAAATCAGTTAAACATTCAAGAATACAACGATGCGCGCATCGTTATAAAAGGCTGCGGGAACTTACCGGTTCCAAAAGCTGCTTATGTACAAATCACGAGTCTGCTTCGTCCGGTCGCCAAAAGCATTATGTATGGCGAACCTTGCTCTACGGTTCCCTTGTATAAAAAGGCGAAAGCGTAACTATCTGATCTAAATAATCTAATTTGGATTAAGTAAATTATTAAATCCGATACTATATATTTTAAAAATCCCCTCCTTAGATAGGAGGGGATTTTGATTTAAAACTATTGAATAATCAATTTCTGCGTTTTAATTTCAGAACCTGAGCTTAAGATTATATAGTACATGCCCTTTGAGATATCTTCTAAATTAAATTGTTTTGTATAAGAACCTCTGACATCTTTTTCAACAGAACTGAAAATTTCTTTTCCTTGAACATCAACTATTTTAATAACTAATTCAGTATAAATTAAACTATTTATTACAATACTGAATGATCCGTTGGTTGGATTTGGATAAACGAACACTTCCTGTGAAGTACTGTTATCATTTATACCGGTACAATCCTGAACTGTAATATTACTTACGGAGGAATTAGAACAGCCATTTGAACCAACAATCGTATATGTGATTGGAAATGTACCCACTCCTGCCAACGCTGGATTAAAATTGCCTGACGAAACACCCGTTCCCGAGTAAATACCACCTATAGGAGTTCCTCCAGTTAATGTAATAAAGCTTCCTTGTAAACACAAGGGAGCAGTGAATGGTGCCAAAGATACAGTTGATGACTCATAAACGAAGACCGTTATAGAGGAAGAATTAGAACATCCGTTCGCATCCGTTCCGATTACTTGATATGTAAGTGTATCTGTAGCTGCAAATGCAACACCGTCAATTACTCCATTATCCCAAGTGTAAGTGAGCGCACCGCCACCTGTTAAGGTTATCATTGCACCAGAACAAATAGTATCATTATCAGCAGAAGCAATTACAATTGGAGTTGCATTTACTGATACACTTACTGATGCCGTATTTGAACAACCATTTAAATCAGTTCCTATAACGTTATAAGTAGTTGTTCCCGTTGGAATAAATGCAGAACCATCAACAACACTATTATCCCATACATAGGTTGTTGCACCACCACCAGTTAATGTTACAGATGTTCCTGAACAAACCGAAGAGTCCGTTACAAAAGCAGTTACTGTTGGTGAAGCATTTACTGATACAGTTACGGATGCTGTATTTGTACATCCGTTTACATCTGTTCCTGTTACGTTATACGTTGTTGTTATTGTTGATGCAAATGCTACTCCATCCACAACACTATTATCCCACACATACGTTGTGGCACCGCCACCTGTTAAGGTTATTTGTGTTCCTGAGCATATTGCCCCTGCTGTATCGGAAGATGCTGTAACAACAGGGATTCCATTCACGCTTATTGTGGTTGATGCTGTATTGATACAACCATTTACATCTGTTCCTGTTACGTTATACGTTGTTGTTCCTGTTGGAGTAAACGCTACTGCATCCACCACACCATTATCCCATGCATACGATGTTGCACCGCCACCCGTTAAGGTTACGGATGTTCCTGAACAAACAGAAGAACTAGTTGAAGAAGCGGTTACTATTGGTAAGTCATTTACGGTTACACTTACAGATGCTGTATTTGTACAAGCATTTGCATCTGTTCCTATAACGTTATATGTTGTTGTTCCCGTTGGAACAAAAGCCG
>CAMCYR010000031.1 GCA_945885475.1 Chitinophaga pinensis | reverse complement strand
CCTCTCTTTTCATATTCTTTAACCAAAACATCCTTCGCATCACCTGTTCCTGTTCCGAAAAGAAAATGCTCGCCTATTACCTGATTCGCAGCGCTCCAGATCAGCATCCTTACAGCTGTACTTTCTGATTCCGCCTGATTTGTGGACGTGGTCGTTAGGGCAGCAATTGCATTATCCACACGCGCCCCTACTTCAGGAACAAAACGAAGCAATGAAAAAACCGATCCGATTATAAAAGCTAAGCCGGCAAGACCGATAATGAATTTCCTGCGGCTGACAATGAAATAGATCAAAAAACCAGTATATAGAAAAATCATTGTCAATAAGCCCAATTTAGAAGAAAGTAAAACAATAATAAATGAGAAGAACAGGACAATAATTACAGAAAGTAATTTAGATAAACGAATCTCTATTTTCGAATTTTTTAACAGATTTAATAGCAACCAAGCGATAGCCAAATTTAAGTACATGGACAGATAGCTGGGGTGAATCAAAAAGGAAAAAGCCTGATAGAAAAAGTTGTTTTCAGAAAAAACAAAATAGGTATAGACTGCGCGGGAAAGCATTAAGACTGAACATAAAATCCCACCGGCAATAAAGGCATAAAAAATATTTTTAACTTGTATATTTGTAAATGGGCGGCTTGCAAGCACAATAGGAAAAACAAGCAAGGAAAATTTCACCTGAACATCAAATAACCCAGAAGGCATATTTTCGGTATAAGACAAGCCAATCAGATGCATCACAAAAAAAGCAATGAACAAAAGAGCTAATTTATTTCTAAAGATCTCCCGAAATTTATTTCTAAAATCACCTTCAACCAACCAATTAAGCAAAAGCAAAGCAATAAAAACAGGTGTTAAACGGGCAAGCGGAAGACACGTGGCGATAAGTAATGCCAGATAATAATGTGCTTGACGATGAAAAACCTTTCTGTCCATTTAATTAGCGCGTAAGTACTTCTTCTTTTTTAATGTTTTTTTGTAAAACAAAAAAATCGATGATTCCTTTTAAGTAACCTAAACCGTATGAAAAATGTAAAATAAAAAACGCTTTCATTATTTTAACTATTTGTTTTGGAGCACTCGCTTGTTTTGTCGCACTATAAAGACTTGCTAGAGAGTAGAATACCAAGCCAAGCAAATAAATCTCACAAAGGAGGATATTTAAAAATGCAGCAAAAAAACCAAGAATTAAAAACAATACAAAAAGAAGCGGAATAAGCTGTCGGACTGTAGTTACGGCTTTATGCTTTTTATTCACATAAACTTTCCAATACCCATACTGCTCATATTGTTTAAATAGTTTTTCAAAAGAAGCACGCACAAAATAGTTCGATCGTATTTTACGATATAGATAAATGGTAAATCCATTCCTCAATAAACGATAATTAAATTCATCATCCTGATTTCGGATAAGTTCCTCATCAAAAAAACCAATTTTATCAAACACTTCTCTTTTATATGCTCCGAAAGCAACTGTATCAACAAACCCATCCTTGTTCCCTGTTCTAAAATGGGCATTTCCAACACCAAAACTAGAAGACATTGCTTTTCCAATTACCTCTGCTGTTTCATTTTCATAAACATTCTCAATGATTCCACCTGTGCATCCGATATTAGCGCCAAAACTAAATGCCTCGACACAATTTGAAACATAATCAGGACGAAGTTCCGAATGAGCACCTACAATAATTACAATGTCCGTTACAGAAGCTTTTATACCAATATTAAGAGCATATGGAGTAGTTTGTTTTTCATTAATCAAAAAACTCACGTTCTTATATTTAACAGCATAATCGTGGACTATTGCGGCTGTGTCATCTGTACTTTTACCATCGCACACAAATACAGACAATTTATCCTGAGAGTAATCTTGTGATAAAATAGAATCGATACATCTTCCAATGTACTTCTCTTCATTTCTACACGGTATAACTATTGAAACTGTTTTCACTAAGCTATTTTTGAAAATGAATTAATATGCTCTCCTATTCCGGATGAGTAACCATTGCCAACAATTGAATTACTTCCTACCATTGTACCGATAGCCAAATGAACACTTTTTCCTATTTTACAATCGTGATCAATAACAACTCCTGAATTTACGATTGAATTTTCGCCAATAAAACTATTTGTGTTAATGACACAATTTGCTAAGGCTACAGAACCTTTTCCAAAAATAATATCTGATCCGAAAACTGCTGAAGGATGAATTACTGTTGCAGGTTGCAATAGATCTGCTGCAGCAGAAAAAACTTGTTCTCTTATACTATTATTACCAATTGCAACGATAAAATAATCAGCAATACCTTCCAATTCACTAATATTTCTCTGCTCACAAATAACGGTACAATTATCTTTAACAGCAGTCCCCACAGCAACAAGAGAATCGACAAATCCCACAATAGAATAGGTGTTTTGCGCTGATATTGCATCGTAGACAACTTTTCCGTGACCACCGGCTCCGATAATAACAATCCTATTTCCCATGAGCCATAATTTCTTTGTATTTCGTATTCATTCTCTCCATATTTACACTCCAAGTCCCTTTATCTGCAATAATTTTATCGCTTTCCAACACTGCTGTATCAATAATAGAATCAAAGTTAAGATAAACTTTTTGTATTAGTTCGGCCAAGCCAATTATGTCATTAATTTTCACAAAATTACCATTAATGCCCTCCTTTATCCATTCGTGATTTGCCTTTATATCAGTAGCAATGGGATATGCTCCACAAGCCATTGCTTCTAATAGCGACAAACTGTTTCCATCAGAAAGAGAGACGGTACAAAAAATATGCGACTGATTTAGAATGTCAACAACTTCATGTTGAGGAACCTTCCCTTTAAAAGTTATGATATCACTAATTTTCAATTGATCTGCCAATTCATATAATTCAGATTTTAATGAACCATCGCCTAGCATAATTACCTTTAAATTAGGTATTGTCCCTTTCAATAAAGCTATTGCATTAAGGAAATGAGGAATATTATATACTGGTTCAAAATTCCGGGTACTTGTAATAATAAATTCAGAGGTAGCTAATTTTCTCTTTTTTCGATTAAATAGTTCAGTATTTATGCCGAAAATTATATCACCAATTTTAGTAGGAGACACCCCTAATTGTATCATTGCTTCCTTCATGTGCGGCGCCATTGAAGTTATCCAATCGGCCTTTTTAAAGGTATATTTTAAAAGCTTTCTATAAATAATCGATTCATTAGGGCTGATTAAAATATCAGAACCTAAGGGAGTTACAATATAGGGATGAAAGCCAGACAAAGCTCCAATTAAACCATAGCTTGTAGCATATAAAGAATGTAAAACATCCGGATCAATTTCCTTTATGATTTTTTTTACTTTACCATATTTCAGGATCACTTTCCAGTTACCGCCAGAAACATTAATATTTCCAGAATTAACATGATACACATGTATTCCCTCAATTTTAGCATCACTAAATGAAATCAAATGAATTTCGTGACCTAATTCAAAAAAATGCTTACACCACCTTACTGTGTGAATGCTTTGTCCGTCTGCTAATAAACAAATTTTCATTTTTCTACTTTTTTATTGTTTTTCGCTTCCAGGAGTTATATAAATTTTTAAAAAATTCAATCCTTTGTTTTAATGGAAGCTTAATGCTTCGATTTAAATCTGAATGCAAAAATTTTTGAAAACCCTTTCTACCACCATAATAATTGAAACACAATCGCAACCACCGTTCAAGAATAATTTTTTCAAAATAGCGTTTATCCAACACTTCATTTTTCTGATTTTCAAGCATTATTTTTTTTAGCCATGCTTCCGATCTAAGGAATTGATCATCACTTTCCGCTTTTCTACCATCGCTAATGAGGTTATGGATGATAAGTTCATCAGTGGTAGGGACAATATTTATCAATTTCAGATGTCGAGAACGAATTGCATCCAGGCTTTGGTTTTTATTAACCAACAAAGCTGGATTCCCAGTAATTTGATTGCTATGCACCCTATAATTTAATAAAACAGCTGGTATATTTGCTAAATCAGCACATTCAGAAATTCGGGACCAGAAATCATAATCTTCGGAATGAATATATTCTGCACGATACACTATATTTTCCTTCTTGATCAGGCTATTTCTAATGATTGCAGATGGATGAGCAATAGGACAATTAAAAATCATAAAAGATTTAATCTCGCTCGTATTCAAAGGGAAATCTGCAAGAGCCTTTTTTCCATTTAACATTAAATTGTAATAACTTCCACTAGCACCAATGTTTGGGTGAGAATCCATGAATTTCACCTGGGTAGAAATTCTATTTTCAACACTAATATCATCACAATCCATTCGAACAATATATTCACCAAGAGCAATTCCCATAGCCTTGTTCAATGTATTTATCAGACCGATATTTTTATCATTATTTATAATATTAATTCTTGAATCAGAATAATAATGAATAATTTTATCAGATTTATCAGTTGAACCATCATTAATAATTATGAATTCAAAATCAATAAAATCCTGACTCAAAATGCTTTCAATAGCTTCTTTCAGATATTTTTCACCGTTATAAACCGGCATTATCACACTTACTTTCGGCGCTTTCATAATCGAATCCAGGTTTCAGGAATTAAATCTGAACTATCTTTACTATCGTTTTTAAACCATTTTTTAGGAGCAATGACTATTTTGTCCTTATAAGTATTCAACCAAGCACCCCACCAGCTAAAAGAGCTGTTTGCAATTATATTATGTTTACATAAACTCATCAAGTAAATGTCCTGATAGCTATCTTTACCTCTATTATGAGTGACATATTCTATTGGGAAAGTGGTTGTAATATTTTCATTAAACCAATCGGGCTCATCAGAAAAGATATAAAATGTAGCATCAGGAAAATGATTCCCCATTAATTTAATTGCATCATTGTAATATTCTACCGAACACGTTCCATGGTAACTATTATTATGAGCATTACTAACGTAATCTCCTTGTCGAACATGCAGACTAATTGCATTACATGATTTTATTTTTAGTGCAACCTCTTTTGTTTTATCACTAACATTATCCTTGGGCCAAAAATCAACCAGTAATTTGTCTCGTATACTTAAAAAATACTTTTCGCTTTGCCAGTAACCATCCAAATAAGTATTTATCGAAACGCGTAATGCTTTTTTAAAAAAATAAAAGTGAGGCTCACGTAAATACTGATATTTCGGTTTAAAAGGCGTAAAAGAAAATAAAAAATGAATTATTTTTTTTAGGCGGTTTTCTTTAAATTTTATTAGATCAATCGTTTGAGCAATATTAACGTGCACATTAAATTTATCCAATTCAAAATCACGGTATGTAAAGTTTTCTTTAAAAGATTTATCTTCTAAAAAAGTAGTATCTAATAATAAATCAGTCTTATACTCAATAGAAAGCTTACGAGCAAATGCATATTGGAACATTTGATTCCCTAAACCACCCATTAACTTTACTATAATCATATTTTATTTCTGAATTAATAAATTTTTATACAAGGTTTCGTATTTTTTTGTAATTAATTCCCAAGTAAAATTATTATTCCAGGCCTGAAATCCGTTTGCACCAAGCCTTTCTCTTTCTTCATTATCTAGAACTAGTTCTTCTAACATTTTCACAGAAAGTGTAATATCTGCATGACTGTAACCATTGGCATCTTTCTTTGTTGGCAATAACTTTCCTGCATTAGACCAAGATATTATTTCTTTTGAATTACCTACATCAGTTGTTAAATAGGGCGTTTTAGAAGCCATGCATTCAAACAATACAATTGGTGAACATTCAATATTTGATGGAAATAAAAAAACATCAGCTGCTTGATATGCTGCAATTGTTTCTTGACGATTCAAAGTATGGGTTGCAAATATTTTTTTATTTTTTCGATATTTTTTAAAAAATAAAATAGGCAATGAAACTTTATACCAATAACGTTTCAGAAATATTTCATTACTGTTTCCTATTAATAGTAAAGATGCATTTTTAATTTTAGCCCGATGAAAAATTTGACAGGCTTCTGCTTGTCCTTTAATACCTGTATAAGAACCTACATGTAAAATCAAGCAGGAATTGGGATCAATACCAAGCTTTTTCTTAATATCAATATTTGAAGATGTTAAAAACTCATCTTCAGCTGCACCATTAGGAATTAAAATATTTTTATCTATTCCATTTTCACGAGCAAAATTAATATCACGATAATCGTTAGATAAAAAGACATTCATATCATACTCTTTCATCCAAACCTTCATCTTTTCAAAATAACTTTTGTATTCAGGAAAAAAGTACCCAGAAAATCCTGTTGGCACAAAAACTTTTTTACCTTTTATTTGTGGCAAAATTGACAAAGCTATATCTGTTGCCCATTGCTGAGCAGCAAAACTTACGACAACATCATAATTTGAATTTATTAAGAATTTTTTATATTCCTTTTCATCACCAACTATGCCTCTTACAAGATTTCCACTAATAGAGAAAGACAAAACCTCTACACCATTAATTATACTTTTTTCTTCCCGTTTAGGATTGGAACTCGCTGCAACAGTGACTTGATGCCCCAATTTCACTAAACGCTCGGACAATTGCTTTACAACCTCCTGCATGCCTCCTAATGATGGATAATAAGACTCAACACAATGAAGTATTTTCATTTTATTTTCATTTTATTTTTATTTCTTCAGTTTATTAAAAATAGCTCTAGCAAATAAAAACAAGTTACCAAAGCGTTTAAATCTTGTAATTTTTTTTGATAACGCTCTTAAATACCTTGTTTGTAATTCGTTTAATAAGCTCTCATTTTTAAAATTATTTTTTTTTGCAATTTCATTAGCAATTCTATTGAACGTCAATTCAATTTTTTGAGGAGTGCAATCAATTGAAATTTCTTGATACTTTCCATGATACAAACTACAAAGATCTTTTACATTATTTGGTTCTGAAGGCAAATAATATAATAAATTTTCTAAAGAAATTTGATTCACCCTCGCTGCGTAATCTTTTGTAGTTTTTGAAACGCCCGAATTAAGTTCTCGATATACTTGCAAAACTTCAGGCAAATTAGCTATTTCATATTCTCTAGAAAAACGAGACCACAAATCATAATCTTCCCAACCTTTGTTAATATCATAAATACCAACTTTATTTATACAAGTTTTTCTCATCATTATCGAACTATGAACAAAAGGATTGTCGAAAAGAAGAAAAAATTGAAGTGACAAATTATCGGTAGGGTGTTTATGAAATCTTTTTACTTTATTAGTAGGACAAAATATTTCGGCCCAAGTGCCAACAACTGCACAATTAGGATTATTTAACATAAACGCTACTTGTTTTTCGAAACGCAAAGGCAACGAAATATCATCTGCATCTTGTCGGGCAATAAATTCTCCATTAGTTAATTCCAGTAATCGATTTAAAGTGACTTTGTAGCCAACATTTTGTTGCGAAATTACTGTTAAACGAGCATCCTTAATTTGCTGCAAAATATCTAATGATGCATCTGAAGAACCATCATCAATAACTATAAGTTCTATATTGGTATAACTTTGATTTAAAATGCTATTAACTGCTACTTCAATAAAATTTTCGGCATTAAAGCAGGGTAAAATAACACTTACTAATGGTTTATTAATACTCATATGATTTTGCGAATTATTTTTTTTAAAAAAAATTCATTTATAAAATAATTCGCTTTATTTATTTCTAATTTAAAAATGGAAACATATTCTTCTTTAATTTTCATTTTTTCTGACCATTGCATTAAATTTTCAAAGATCAATTTCCGTTGTAAAAATGTATCGTTTTTTTTTCCACGAATACTTTGTGCTGGAGCATCATTGTATATAACTAATGGAGAATTCAAAAAATAAAAATCACATTGCGTTGCAACTCTAATCCACAACGTATAATCTTCTAAAGCTTTCAAATTTTCATCTTCTGGAAAACCAATTACTTCAGTTAACAGCGAACGATGAATAAGGGCTGAACTGCACATTATATAATTTGAATAAATCAAATCATTAAACGATATTATATTCTTTTGAAGAGTACTATATTCTTGATTTTGAATAATTCCATTTCGCCTAATTTTAGCATTAGTACATAAAGCCCTAGCATTATGGGACTGAGCTATAATTAATTGTTCGTATATTTTATTTGGTAACCACTCATCATCATCATCTAAAAAAGCAAACCAATCACCTGTACTTTTTGCTATACCAATGTTTCTTGGAATAGCAGGTCGCCCATTTTTTCCACAATCAATCCATTTTATTTTATCATCATTAAAAGCACATACAATTTCTTTAGTCCCATCAGATGAACCATCATCACAAATCAAGATTTCGTGCACAGGATACGTTTGTAACAGCACACTTTTAATTGCAATGCATAAAGAATCAACTCTGTTAATGGTAGGAATAATAACACTCACCTTTTGAATTGTATTTTCTATGGAAGCAAGTGAACTCATTTATTATCCTAAAATTTTATTTTTTAAAAGTTTTAACAAAAGTTCAAATGTGGATTTAATAGAAGGGCTAAATTCGTATTTAATTATTTGCCCTTGATAGTCAGGAATCAATAATTTTATATCTTTAAGATACTCTACCTCAAAAGATTTATTCCATTCAAAACCTTGAATAAATAATTCGGGCATTTTAACTATAGCATGGGAGAAGCCATTTCGAAGAGTTTCTAAAAAAAATAAGTTTATTTCTTTAAAATCTTGTATTGCTGTTTTGTTCTTTTTAAGTAGAAGTAATTTTTCACCATCATACCGCAAATAATTTAAATGAGCTTGAACGTTATATAGATATTCGTAGGTAATCAGAGGAAACTCAAAGTATCCTTGCTTAGCAACTCTAAAAATTTCTGATAAAAATAAGTCAACATCGTCCACATGCTCTAGCACATGGGAACAAATTACATAATCAAATTCGCCATCTTCAAACGGAAATTTTTTTCCATCATAATAAACAACCTTTTTAGTAGTCTGTAATTTATTATGATGTCCGAATTGAGCAACCATTTCTAACTCATCATTATAATTTAATTCAAGAAGAATATCGGAGCGATGAAATGGATCTGAACCTGGACCTATTTCCAAAACTTTATACTCGTCTTTAATTTGTTGTATTTTTTCTAAAAAAAACATATTAATTGATTCTTGTAATTACTGATTTCATCTGATTAAGCATTAAAGCACTTTTAGTATTAATCATTTGATCATGACCATCAAACGCTACTACATCGGAAAACGATATGCTTCCGGCACCAGCTTCATATTGTATTACTCTTTTATCTGATGACAAACCTACTATCAATTTGTATAAGCCTTCCGAATAAATAAAATCTTCATTTGTGAATACTACTTCATATTCTCCTGATTGCATATCTATTGCTGGGGTCCAAGTTGTTTGTATTGGCATATCTAAAGAGGAGGATACGCCCAATGCAATTACAAAATTTGGAGTAAATTTATTTACTTTAAAAAATATACGCACGCTCCATTTTTTACGTAAACTAATGTCACCTTTCACCACTCCATCAAAATCTTCTATTTGCATTTTATAAGAGTATGCAGAAATTTCTTTGTGATTTTCAGGTAAAGGAATTTCAAAACTTGCATTAGAATTCTGATAAACATCCAAATATTTTTTTATTACTTCATTCATTTCCCCTTCACACTTTAGCGCACCTTTTTGAAGTAAAACACCCTTATTACATAGCTTTTGAACAGCTTCCATATTATGACTTACAAATAGGATTGTTCTTCCCTCGCCTGCAATATGATTCATTTTACCTAAACACTTTCGTTGAAACTCAGCATCCCCAACAGCTAACACCTCATCCACAATTAATATTTCAGGATCCAAATGAGCTGCAACTGCAAAAGCCAGCCGAACATACATACCAGAGGAATAACGTTTTACGGGAGTATCCAGAAAGCGTTCAACCTCTGAAAATGCAACGATTTCATCGAATTTACTTTTTATCTCTGACTTAGTCATTCCTAAAATAGAGCCATTCAAAAAGATATTTTCACGTCCACTCAATTCAGGATGAAAGCCTGTCCCTACTTCCAATAAACTTGCTACTCGACCATCAATTGTTACTCTTCCTTTAGTTGGGGTTACTATTCGACTCAACACTTTTAAAAGTGTTGATTTTCCTGCTCCGTTTCTTCCAATAATACCAACTCTATCGCCTTGTTTTATATCAAAAGAAACATCATTCAATGCCCAAAATTCTTCTTCAGAATTAATATTTTGTGATCGCTTGGGATTAAATATTTTCTTAGCATTATTCGCAATAACATCCCGCAAAGCTGTATACGATTGATTATTCTGATGTTTCAGAATATAACTCTTTGAAATATTTTCTACTTTAACTATCGTATTGCTCATTTTAGGGACTAAATCACATCGGCAAATGATTTTTCCATCTTTCGGAAATACCATACACCAATAAATAAAAACAGGATACTGATTGCTATCGACATTAAAAAACCAGGTAAATAAATAGAAGTATTACCACCTAAAATACACCAACGAAAACCATCTATAACTCCAACCATTGGATTTAAAGAATACAAATACTTTACTATTTGTGGTATTCTTGTACTATTATAAATATCGTTGCTGCTAAATGCTATTGGAGAAACGTACAATCCAAACTGAACAATAAATGGTATTACATATCTAAAATCACGATACTTCACATTTAAAGCCGCAATGTATAAACCTGTACCGATGGATGTTACAAATGCTAATAATAAAAATAATGGCAACATTAACATTTTGAAATCTGGTGTATAATGATAATATAACATAATGACTATCAATATTACAAATGAAATTAAAAAATCAATTAAACAAACAATAACTGTACTTACAGGTACAATTAAACGAGGAAAATATACTTTGGTGAGTAAGTTTGAATTTGCAACCAGCGATCCGCTTGCTTCACTAAAAGAGGATGAAAAAAACTGCCAGGGTAAAGTTGCCGCACAAACCAATAGAATTCTTGGAACACCTTCTGGTAGCTTGGATTCAAATAACCAACCAATAAACCACATAACAAATATGGTTAATAAAGGTCTTATCACACTCCACAAAATACCAATCGTTGTTTGCTTATATCTAACAAGAATATCGCGCCAAGCTAAAAAATAGAAAAGCCCCCGGTAGTTCCAGAGGTCTTTCCAGTAATTACTGTTTTCAGTACCTGGTTCAATTATGATTCGATGTTTACTCAAACCTAAGTTAAAAGTTATAAAGTTTAAAGTCCAAAGTTTTTTGGGTCATAAATCTTATTTAGCGAAATTTACTGCTCTTGTTTCACGAATTACAGTAACCTTCACTTGTCCTGGATACGTCATTTCCGTTTGAATACGTTGTGAAATATCGAATGACAATGTTTCCGCATCTTTATCAGTTACTTTATCACTGGAAACTAAAACGCGTAATTCTCTTCCAGCTTGTATCGCATAGGTTTTATCAACGCCAGGGTATGACATTGCCAATGCTTCAAGATCTTTCAAACGCTTTATGTATTGCTCTACAACTTCACGTCTAGCACCAGGACGCGCACCGCTGATAGCATCACAAACCTGAACGATGGGTGCTAGCAAGGTCGTCATTTCAATTTCATCGTGGTGAGCTCCAATTGCATTGCAAACTTCTGGCTTTTCCTTATATTTTTCTGCCAACTGCATCCCCAAAATAGCATGTGGTACTTCTGGAGAATCGTCTGGCACCTTTCCAATATCGTGCAATAATCCGGCACGTTTAGCCATCTTCACATTCAAACCAAGTTCTGCTGCCATTGTAGCACACAGGTTTGCAACTTCTCTAGAGTGCTGTAACAAATTTTGTCCATATGAAGAGCGGTATTTCATTCGTCCAACCATACGGATCAATTCAGGATGCAATCCATGAATTCCAAGATCGATGGTCGTACGTTTTCCGATCTCAATAATCTCTTCTTCGATCTGTTTCTTTACTTTCTCAACTACTTCCTCAATACGGGCAGGGTGAATACGTCCATCTGTCACCAATTGGTGTAAAGATAAACGGGCGATCTCTCTTCTTACCGGATCAAAACCTGACAAAATAATAGCTTCAGGTGTATCATCCACGATGATCTCGATACCAGTAGCGGCTTCTAATGCACGGATATTACGTCCTTCACGTCCAATAATACGACCTTTAATTTCATCATTTTCGATATTAAAAATAGAAACCGAATTCTCGATTGCATGCTCTGTTGCAACACGCTGAATGGTTTGAATAACTATTTTTTTAGCTTCCATACTAGCAGAAATTTTAGATTCCTCCACAATGTCTTTAATATGCGACATCGCTTGAGTTCTTGCTTCTGCTTTCAGCGACTCAACCAGCTGAGCTTTCGCCTCTTCCGCCTTCATTCCGCTGAGAGTTTCCAGCTGTTCAACTTGTCTACGGTGAAATTTTTCTACATCCTGCTGCTTGGCATTCAACAGATCCAATTGGTGGGTAAGATTTTGACGAACAGTATCTAGTTCCGCATCTTTTCGCTGCACTTGTTCTTGTTTTTGTGAAAGCGATTGCTCCTTTTGCTTCACTTTGTTTTCAGCCTGAAGAATTGCTTGATTCTTTTCATTAATAGACTTTTCATGTTCCGCTTTTAACTGCAAAAACTTCTCTTTTGCCTGAAGCATTTTGTCTTTTTTGATTACTTCCGCTTCCGCCTCTGCTTCTTTAACGATCGCGTCCGCTTTTCCTTTGTTTAACATTTTTAAGAATAAAAATGCGATGACAGCCCCCAAGATCAATCCAACCAAGGCTATTACTACTATTATAATGATGTCCATAAGTAATTTAAATTGTTATTTTGTTGTTAATAAAACCCGCACATTGCTTACTGTGAGCCGAAAATAGGCTTTTACTGGGCACTCAAAACGACTGAAGGAAGAATTTGTTTACATCCTATTGTTAACAAAAGGTAAACATTGACTATGGATTGGACTCTTTTTGAAGGAAATCGGAGACAAATAGGTCGAGTTGATTGATTTCAGTCTCTAACTCAGGCGATTTCTTAGGGATGTTCTGCTGAGCAGCAAGTAGATTCAGTGCGCTCATAGCAAGCAGATCCTGCTTATCGCGAACGGAATAGTTCTGCTCAAATTCTTTCACCTTTTCATTAATCAGCTTCGCTGCATATTGAACCGATAACTCATCTTCCTGCTTGATAGTAAGTGGATAGGTTCGACCTGCAATTAATACTTTTAATGATATCTCAGCCATTTCTATTGTTTCGGGTTTTAAAATTTAAAGCCTTCCGTGATTTGCTGAGAATTCAACAATCATGGTCAAAGGCTTAAATTCCAAACGGATCTTTTACTTCAAAAGAGCAATACAGTCGTCTATCTCCTGCACCAGCTCATTAATTTTTTCTTTCGTATCTATTACAATCTTATTTTGTTCTTCGTTTTTTGAATCCTGAATCTCTTTGTTGGATGTTTCTAAAGCAACAATCGTATTCTTTTGTTCTTCAATAGTTTTGAGCAAATTTTCTTTTTCTGCGACCAAAAGTTCATTTTCCTTTTTTAGCTCTTGGTGCAATTTTACTATTTTTTCGATCTTTGCTTTTAAATCGGTTATGTTTAAAGTTAAATCGTTCATAATCAAGTATTAAAATGTGTTCATTTCAAGTTTTTACAAATATAGCACCGAATTTCTGAACTACAAAATAATTCTTACTAATGGTTTATCTACCTTTACACATGCAAAAACCGTTTTTTCTGCTCAACTTCCTTTTCACGCTTTATTTCACACTTCCCGCACAAACAAATTATCCAAAAAACGATTTCCGTTCACCAGTGGACACAACGATGAGCCTGGCAGGAAATTTCGGAGAGATCAGACCCAATCATTTTCATGCAGGCTTTGATATCCGAACAAATAACCGCGAAGGAATGCCCATTTACGCTGCTGCGGACGGATATGTTTCCAGAATAAAGGTTAGTGCAGTTGGATACGGAAAGGCACTTTATATTGCTCATCCAAATGGATACACAACTGTATACGGTCATTTATTGAATTTCGATAACGATATACAAACGCTTGCCAACAAAATACAGTATCTGAAAGAATCGTTTGAAATTGATACGATCCTGTCACCAGTGGTTTTAACAGTAAAAAAGGGAGAGCTGATCGGCTTATCAGGGAACACAGGAGGGTCACAAGGGCCACATTTGCATTTTGAGATACGCGACAGCAATTCGGAAATGCCTATCAATCCGTATTATTTTGGATACCTTATTGCAGACACGGTTAAACCCATGATCAGCCAAATAGTAATTTATCCGCTCACTGAATCGGCTTCTATCAATGGCAAAAATAGTCCTAAAAAAATCAGCCCGATTTATAAAAAAGGAAACTATTCTTTTTTAAAATCGGATACGATAACGGCAAATGGAACTCTCGGATTCGCGATCGAATGTTATGATACAGAAACAAAATCGACAAATAAAAACAGTGTATTTTCCATTGAATTGCAATCCGGTGGAAAACGGATCTATTATCAGGAATTTGAAAAATTCACATTCGAAAATGCACGCTATGTAAATGCGCACATCGATTATGAATCAAAACAAAAATATGGGAGCAAAATTCAAAAATGTTTTGTTACAAAAAATAACCAATCGGGAATATTCAAAGATGTTATCGATCGTGGTGCAATTCAATTCAATGATGATTCCATTCATTGGATCCGCTTTATACTTAAAGACTATATTGGTAACACAACCGAACTAACGTTAAAAGTAAAAGGTCGCTCCAAGCCAATCTTTTCAAAAATAAGTAAGGAAATAAAAAAGGACGCTGCCGATCATAAAATGATGGATTGTTTAAAAGAAAATAAATTCAATACAGCCGACTTACGGATTACGATACCTGCTGCGGCCATGTATGATGATGTTATTTTTAATTATTCGAAAAAAGGTAAAATGCCCGGCAATTACTCTCCTTTACATGAATTAATGGATGATGAAACACCTTTACAAAAATATATTTCAATTGGACTAAAAGCAATTGAGCTGCCGGATTCGCTCCAATCTAAATCGTGTATTGTATCTTACAATAAAAAAGGCAGAAAAAATTATGAAGGAGGAACATTCTCGGAAGGATGGCTAAGTACCCAAACTAAAACATTCGGGCGCTTTTCCGTTTCAATCGATACAATTGCACCTAAAATAAAAGTAATTTCTAAACAAATAAAAGATAAAACAACTGACTACAGCAAGTCAAAAACAATTGAAATTCTGGCGAGCGACAATCTTTCAGGAATCAGAAAATATCGCGCTACAATAGATGGGAAATGGGTTTTGTGCGAATATGAGTTTAAAAAGAATTTATTATTTTACACTTTTGATCAGAGTATTTCAAAAGGGGAACACCTCTTCCAAATTGAGGTTTCAGACGACAGACAAAATACGTCAACACTTTCCTTTGTCTTCATACGATAATAGGATATTATCGATTTTTACCAAACCATGAAAAGGCTTTTTATTTTGCCGATATCCTAAAAAAAAGGATAAAATGATTACAAAAGAGGAAATAGGCACAGCACTCAGCAACCTTTTGAAAAGAAATTACATCCTATTATCGGAAATGAAACATCCGATAAAAAAATGAATAGTAAATTATTATCAAATGAACTTCATACTTTTTTATTATTTTAGCATGTACGTTTGAAAATCATTCTTTTTTATTCAACTAAAATTAAACAGATAATTCTATGAAAAAATCAATTTCTACATTCGCACTTTTCACATTGCTCGCTGCAACTTCTGCTGTTGCTCAAACGCAAGATAATGTATCATTTGCAATTTGCGGAACAACAGAAGGTTCAATCAAGCAGGCTGATCTTAGTAACTGCAGCGTTCTGATTCCGATAAATAAAAATTTGACTATAAAATCATTCACAATCTCTATTCTTGCTCCAAATGCAGAAGTAAAAAAAGAAGGCTCTTTTACTGATTATTCTTGCACCGGCAGTCAAATTAGTCCTTCTGCTTTAGAAGCATTAAAAAAGGCAAGTCCTGCAAACAAGATCCTAATTGAAGAAATTATAGCAAGTGACGGGAAAGCAGATAAAAAATATCCGTCTTTTCAGATCCATATTAAATAAAAAAACAGTACAAAAAAGGGCGATATTCACATGAATACCGCCCTTTTTTTATTTCGGAAAACCAATTCTATTCTTTAATTTTATGATGCAGCGATTCTTCGGCAGAATGTTTAACAATCGCATGTGCATTTTCTTCTCCCAAATAGTTATCAATCGTTTTGTGCCCTGCATAAATTAAAGGAGTAAGCGTTATTGCGAGTATTAATTTCACGACATATCCTGTAAGTGCCATATTAAAGAATGTAGCTGTATCCACCTTCCCAGGCAGCCAAAATGCAATCCCGGCAACTATAAATGTGTCCACCAACTGAGAAACGATTGTGGAGCCCGTGCTTCTCAGCCAGATCATTTTACCTCCGGTTTTATCTCTGAGCAACCAAAAAATACTAACATCGATAAACTGTGATACCAAAAATGCAACTACACTTCCTACGATTATCCATAAACTTTGTCCGAATACCGAATTGAACGCCTGATCTGAAACAGCCGATATTCCTTCGGCTGCAGGCACCTGCATCGCAAAAAACAAAATTACAAATGCATAAACTATCAAGGAAGCGGTGATCAGCGATAATTTTTTTACGCCGGATCTACCATAGTATTCATTTATCAAATCGGTGGCCAAAAAAACAACAGGCCATGGGAGAATCCCAACACTCATGATAAACGGCCCCATGAAAATAAGCTTCCCTCCTATCAACTCTGCAACGATTGCGTTGGTGATAAAAATTCCCGCCAAAATAATAAATACAAGTTCTTTTTTTGTTTTAAACATGGTTATCAATTTTATTTACCAGACACTCGATTCAAAAGCATCCTATAATTTAACTTCAATACAACTCCCCTTTTATACCTATGGGCCGATGAATTAAAAATTTACACGCGCACATGAGAAAAAAAACAGAATTACTTCTTTGGTATGCCATCCAAAAACAATTCGACACATTCATAAATATAATCAAGATCATCATTCATTATGCAATAAGGAGGCAATATATAAACAATGTTACCAAGCGGCCGAAGTATGATCCCTTTTGAAATAAAAAAATCGGAAATCTGCTCTGCCAATGAATTCAAATAACTTGTTTGTTCTTTTGTATTTATTTCAAATGCGATGATTGTTCCCAATTGTCTGACTTCAACAAGACTTCTATGTCCTTTAATTTTTTGTAAGAAAACCGCATGCTTCATTTCGATCCTGGCAATATTTTCAAAAACTTCCGGAAGATCAAACAGATCCATACTTGCTAATGCTGCTGAGCAAGCAGTAGGATTTGCAGTATAAGAATGACCATGAAAAAATGTTTTCATTTTATCATCACTCAAAAAAGCATCGTAAATAAACTGAGCACAACTGGTAGCACCCAAAGGCATTACGCCACCTGTCAATCCTTTACTTAAGCATAAAATATCCGGTTTATTAAGCAACTGATCGCTTGCAAAAAATGTTCCTGTCCGACCGAATCCTGTCATCACCTCATCGGCAATGGTAATCACCTCTTTCTCGCGGCAAAGGCCGATCAATTCATTCAGTACTTCAGAAGAATACATCACCATTCCACCTGCCCCCTGAATTAATGGTTCAAAAATAAATGCAGCAATATCATCCAGCATCAATGCTTTTTTCAAGTCCCTCAAGCACTCTTGCTCTTTGCCTTTTACAGGAACGGGGATATGAATGACATCAAACAACAATTTAGAAAAGGGAAGATTAAACGCATTTCTTGCACCAACACTCATACACCCAAATGTATCGCCATGATAAGCATTTTCGAGAGCAATGATCTTTGTTTTAGGGCGATTGATATTGCTCCAATATTGAAAAGCCATTTTCATGGCTACCTCAACGGAGGTGGAACCATTGTCTGAGTAAAATATTTTTGATTGATTTTCCGGTAAACGCTTTAGCAGTCTTTCCGCCAGCTGAACTGCCGGCTCATGAGTAAAGCCTGAAAAGATCGCATGCTCAAGCGTTTGTAGCTGATCCGAAACTTTCTTTGCCAGATAAGGATGGGCATGCCCGTGAACATTTACCCACCAGGACGCAATTCCATCAATATAACGGGTTCCCTGATCGTCATAAAAACATGCACCATCTCCACGTACGATCGCAATTGGTATACGTGCAGCTTTTAATTGCGTGAAGGGATGCCATACGGCCTGTTGATCTCTTTCCTTTAGTGTCATAATTAAAAATCCCATCAAAAATAGACATTTTGATGGGATTATTTTATGAAGATCTATTTGAAAAAACTATTTTAAATATTCAAATTCTTTCGCGTATCGGGAAATCACCTCTGCATTCAACTCTTTTTCTTTATTGATTCGACCCAAAACTTTCAATCCGCTATAATCAACAATTATATCCTCTGACAATTGGTGTGGAGGACCGTTAAAAATTATTCCTAGGATATTCAGCTTCCTTACTTTCAAAACATCAATAGATAATAAAGAATGATTGATACTACCTAAATAATTCTGAATTACTAGTATCACCTCTGCATCAAATTTAGTGATCACATCCACCATAAATTCCTTGCGGTTCAAAGGAACCATCAAGCCACCTGCACCTTCCATGATCAAAGTAGAATTGGTGGATTCGGGCATATGCAGTCCGCCTAATCCAATATCGATACCTTCCAGTTCTGCAGCAGCATGTGGCGACATATATTGCTTTAATAAGTATCCTTCTGGATGAAACTTACTTTCCGTATTCCTTACCCACTTTTGAACTTTGGCGGTATCTGTAGTGAAAAAACTTCCAGTCTGAACAGGCTTCCAATAATCTGCTTTGAGGGCTTCAACAAGAACTGAGGCCACAACCGTTTTACCTACGTCTGTTCCTATTCCGGTGATAAATATCTTTCGCATAAATTTTTCTGAGCATTATACATTTAAACGAAAATAGAACATTTTATTTAACTGAGCATTATTTTTTATTTTCAAAATATTCATTTAGAAGGGAACACAATTCTTTTATCTCTTTTCCGGTGTTAAAAGAATGAATACAGATGCGTAAGCGTTCTTTTCCTTTTTGAACCGTCGGATTTAGAATTGGTCTAACATCAAACCCGCTATGCTGAAGGTGAAACGCCATTTTTTTTACAGCATCATTCCCTCCAACTATCAAACACTGAATAGGACTATTACTAGGGATGAGAAACAGAGTTACTTTTTTTGAAAGATGCTTTTTAAATGTACCAATATGTTTATGAAGCCGTGTAATTTCGGATTCACTCTTTTGAAGCAATTGGTATGCTTCATGGATCGCGACTAAACTTCTTATAGGTAGCGCGGTCGTATAAATAAAAGAGCGGGAAAAGTTGATCAGAAAATCACGAAGAAGTTCGCCTCCCAGAACCACCGCTCCGTGGCATCCCAAGCCTTTACCGAAGGTATGCACCCGAGCAAATATTTCTTTTTCCAACTTCAATTCTTGCACCCTTCCTTTTCCTTTATTTTGCGTGATCCCCGTAGCATGAGCTTCATCAACAATCAGATTGGCCTCATATTTTTTGCACAAGCGGACGATTTCCTTTAAGGGAGCCTGATCACCATCCATTGAATATATACTTTCAACCGCAACATAAACAATCCCTTCGGCAATCTTCAGCCGTTCTTCCAGATGAACTAAATCGTTGTGTTTAAATAAATAGGTAGTTGCGGACGATAGCTTCATACCATCATGAGCAGATGCATGGATCAACTCATCATAAATAATAGTATTTCCTTTTTGTCCCACTGCGGAGAATAATCCCACGTTAGCATCATAACCAGAATTATAGATCAATCCGAAAGGAGCATTATGAAACTTTGCGATATATGATTCCAGATTTTCTGCAAAAAAAGAATTCCCTGCTAGCAGGCGGGAGCCGGCAGATCCATTCGAGTCAATTAATTTCGAACAGGCCTTTTCAATGTTTTGAGCAAATTTTGCTGATCCCGCAAAACCAAGATAATCATTACTGCAAAAATCAGAAAGTCCATTTGGTTGAACCAACTTGCGCAAAGCATTTTGGTCCTTTCTTTTTTGCAAGGCCTTAAATAGAAACTGATCTGCAGAAAATTTAGATCGACTCAACTTCCTTTGATTTTATTTTTGAGACCGGTTGTGTTGTGCCTTTAAACGCTTTGCGAGGAGTCAAACCGAACAATTTAAACATTTCCATATCGCTGTTAAAATCAGGATTGGGAGTGGTTAATAATTTATCCCCTGCGAAAATTGAATTTGCACCGGCCATAAAACACAATGCTTGACCTTCCAAACTCATTTGTGTTCTGCCTGCCGATAAACGGACTACTGTCTTGGGAATAACGATACGCGTTGTAGCGATCATACGAACCATGTCCCAAATAGGAACTAATGGTTGATTTTCTAAGGGTGTGCCCGCAACAGGAACAAGTGCATTAATAGGCACAGATTCAGGATGCACTTCCATTGATGAAAGTGTTTTTAACATGTTCACTCGGTCTTCAGTTGTTTCACCCAATCCGATGATCCCACCTGAACAAACCGAAACTTTTGCCTTACGGACATTTTTTATTGTATTCAAACGATCATCAAAGTTACGGGTGGTAATGATCTTCTTATAACTTTCTTCAGATGTATCAATGTTGTGATTGTAGGCATACAAGCCTGCATCAGCAAGCTTTTGAGCCTGGCTTTCGGTAAGCATACCCAATGTACAACAAACTTCCAGTCCTTTTTCATTAACTGTTTTTACCATATCCAACACGCGGTCAAAGTCACTATTATCACGAACTTCACGCCATGCAGCACCCATACATAAGCGGGATGCTCCACCTTCTTTTGCCTTATCTGCAGCATCACTTACTTGTGACACTGTCATTAATTTATGTACCTCAATACCCGTATTATAACGGGCTGCTTGTGGACAGTAGCTGCAATCTTCAGCACAACCACCAGTTTTTATGGATAACAAAGAACTAACCTGTACTTCACTAGCTTCGTTAAACTCACGATGAATTGTTTGAGCCTTGTATACTAGATCCAACAATGGCATATTATAAATATCTAGTATTTCTTCTGCGGTCCAGTTATGTCGGATAGTTGTCATAATAAATCAAATTAAATGTTCTGAATGAACTACAAATATAAAGGTTTAAATTTTATGACCAATAGCCTTTTCGGATTGGATAAACAAAAATACTCCTTCGGGCGCATCAAGTAAGGACCACATTAATTACCTTTGCCTTATGCGAATAGATATTATAACCGTTTTACCACAATTATTGGAGAGTCCTTTTCAACACAGCATTCTGAAACGAGCGATCGACAAAGGATTGGTTGAAGTGAATTTAATAAACCTACGCGATTACTCCACGCAAAAACAAAAAAGTGTGGATGATTACGCGTTCGGCGGTGGAGCCGGCATGGTAATGGGTATTGAGCCAATTGCGAATTGTATCACTGCATTAAAAGCAGAACGTACCTATGACGAGGTGATTTATACCTCACCTGACGGAGAACTGCTGAACCAAAAGATATCAAATCAGCTGTCAACATTAAAAAACATTATTATTCTCTGTGGACATTATAAAGGAGTTGACCAACGGGTGCGCGACCATTTTATTACCAAAGAAATTTCTATCGGAGATTATGTCTTGTCAGGTGGAGAATTAGCCGCTGCAGTTATCAGCGATAGCATCATCCGCCTTATCCCGGGTGCGATGTCTGATGAAACATCCGCTTTAACAGATTCATTTCAGGACAATTTATTAGCACCACCGGTGTATACCCGCCCGGCTGATTATAAGGGGTTGAAAGTACCTGAAATATTACTATCGGGACATACGGCCAATATTGAAAACTGGCGTCATGAACAAAGCCTGCTGAGAACAATGGAACGAAGACCGGACCTGTTGAAATAGGAAAGGGCGAAGTCTGAAGGCTACTAAAGCCACAAAATTGAGTCCTTTTTTAGAATAAAAACACAAATATTTTTCACTATTTGCATTTCTATTCTAAAAAAATTCTATATTTGCAATCCTTTTTGGAGGAAAAACTGTTTAATTTACTATAAAACAAAGAGTTATGAGCACATTATTAAAATTCGTAGAAGATCAATTATCTGTAAAAGCAAACCACCCGAAATTCAAAGCAGGTGATACTGTTACAGTAAACTATAAAATTAAAGAAGGTGAGAAAGAGCGTGTTCAGCAATACCAAGGTGTTGTAATTCAGCGCAAAGGATCTGGTTCAACAGAATCTTTCACAGTAAGAAAAATGAGCAACAGTATTGGTGTTGAGCGTGTATTCCCTGTAAATTCTCCGTATATTGATAGTATTGTAGTAAACAAAGTGGGTGTTGTTCGCAGAGCCCGTTTATATTACTTACGTGAATTGACAGGTAAAGCAGCTCGTATCGCTGAGAAAAAACAATAATTTCAGAACATATTTGAAAAAACCCTTTCCCGCATTTGCAGGATAGGGTTTTTTATTTTGGGTATAGTATCTCATTCATTTCGAACACTAACAAAGCAGCATTTTTTAACCGAATGACAATCAAAGAAGAAATAGACCGACGCAGAACATTTGGCATCATTGCCCATCCCGATGCAGGTAAAACTACATTGACAGAAAAGTTATTGCTATTCGGTGGTGCCATCCAAACTGCAGGTGCTGTAAAATCAAATAAAATAAAGAAACACACGACCTCCGATTTTATGGAGATAGAGCGTCAGCGTGGAATTTCGGTTGCAACCTCTGTAATGGGTTTTGAATACAAAGGCATAAAAATAAACTTACTGGATACACCAGGGCATGAGGATTTTGCCGAAGATACCTACCGAACTCTGACTGCCGTAGACAGTGTTGTGATGCTTATCGATTGCGCTAAAGGTGTCGAGCCTCAAACACGTAAACTATTAGAAGTTTGCCGTATGCGAAGCACACCTGTAATTGTTTTCATCAATAAAATGGATCGTGAAGGGAAAGACCCTTTTGATCTATTGGAAGAAATAGAAAAAGAATTACGGATCGACCTGCGTCCATTAAGCTGGCCTATCAGTATCGGAAAAACATTTAAAGGTGTTTACAATCTTTATGAAAAAAGTTTAACACTTTTTAATTCGGGTGAAAAGCAGACTGAGGAAAATTCAATTGAAATAAAAGATCTGAAAGACGGAACCTTAGATAAATTGATTGGTGAAGATTATGCCAATACATTAAGAAGTGATGTTGAATTGTTAGAAGCAGGATACCCGAAATTTGATGTCGAGGAATATTCAGAAGCGATGGTTTCACCGGTATTCTTCGGAAGTGCAGTAAATAATTTCGGAGTTCGGGAATTGCTGGATAGCTTCATCGAAATAGCGCCGCGTCCAAAAGGAAGAACAACCGATACAAGAGAAGTGTTACCTGAAGATAAAAATTTCACTGGTTTCGTATTTAAGATTCATGCGAATTTAGATCCGAAACACCGTGACCGCATCGCATTTTTGAGAATTGTTTCCGGAAAATTTGAGCGAAATAAAAACTACAACCATGTGCGTGACGGCAGAAACATGAAGTTCTCGAATCCTACAGCGTTCATGGCACAAGAGAAAAACATTGTTGATGAGGCTTTTCCTGGTGATATCATCGGATTATACGATTCAAGTAATTTCAAGATCGGAGATACGCTAACCGAAGGGGAAAAAATGAATTTCAAAGGAATTCCCCAATTTTCTCCTGAATTATTTAAGTATGTTGTGAATGCAGATCCATTGCGAACCAAACAATTAAACAAAGGGTTGGAACAATTAACGGATGAAGGAGTTGCACAATTATTCACAAAGAAAACAGATAACAGAAAGGTGTTAGGAACGGTTGGCGCATTGCAATTTGAAGTGATCCAACATCGTTTAAAAAGCGAGTACTCCGCATCCTGTAATTTTGAACACATCTCCCTCTATAAAGCCTGTTGGATGAGTTGCAAAGATCAAAGAAAACTAGAAGCGTTTATTTTTGAAAAGGCGCATCACATGGCAACCGATAAAGAAGGCCGACCGGTATTTTTAGCTGAATCAGCATGGGCATTACAAATGGCGCAGGAGAAAAATCCCGATATTAAGTTTCACTTTATTTCTGAGTTCAAGGACGAGTAGGCAGTAGACAATTAAATTCCAGTCAGTTCGAGCGGAGTCGAGAAAGAGATTAATATAGCAAAGAAAAATGCTTGTCGCCAGTCAGTTCGAGCGGAGTCGAGAACAAAGAAAATTCAATTAACGAATCAAGAAGTAGACAATTAAAAAAACAAAAAATCCCGTCAAGATTACTCTTGACGGGATTTTTAATTTTAGTATTCTAAAATTATCTTACGATCAATTTAGAAGTACTTTGTCCAGCGTTTGTTGATACTTTAACAGTATAAAAACCTTTTGCTAGATCAGTCGTATTGATGTGCGCAAAGTGACGTCCTTTCGCTTGTTCACCTTTAGAATCTGTTGCAAGCAATTTACCTGTTACATCATACAAATTAATTGTAACTGTTGTTTCAGAAGTTAAGGTATAGTTCACCTGAACATTATCAGTAGCAGGATTTGGGAACAAGTTCAATCCAAGATCAGCAGCATTATTTCCGCTGATACCAGAAGCAGCAGCTGTACCACGGATCATTACATCATCGATAGAGATTAAGTTATCGTCTGTTGAGTTATGAAGAAAAGCAATATAAACTGATTGATTTGCATACGCATTTAAGGGAACTGAAAACTGGCGTAATTGACCTCTGTGAGCATTACCTGTTCCTGCAACATCAATATTGTTACCATCTAATCCATGGATAAATCCAGTTGGAGGAGAAAAAGTAAAAGTGCTATACGTCGTATCTGTTCCAAGTACTGTATTTTCGGCAACAGTATATAGTAGATTGGAGAAAAATCCCGTTGCGGTATTATCTGCATTTGTAGTGGTAGATAAACGCACTTCGTATCCATCGCAATAACGAGGTGTTTGGAATGGTGCAGATTTCCAGAATAAAGTATCAGCAGCACCTAATTGAATGCTACTTGTGATCAACCAGTTTACCTGAGGAAACAAATTTACTGTCCATGAGTTTGCAGCAATAACTGTATTTGTATCCGGAGCAGCTGTTGTACCGTATACTGTTTCGTATTGATCCACAACAGAATAAGGTTGAACAGCAAACCAACCGTCAGGTCGACCGCCACCGGAAGATCCATCCACATCTCCATCAGAATCCAATGAATACCAATTGGCATCTCCTGCAACTCCCGGAGGTGTTGTACCTGTAAGATTACAATCAATTAAAACTGTATCGTAAAATCTTGCTAATTCAAAATCTTCAAAAAGCAAAGTGTCCTGAGCTTTCAAAAGGCTTCCCGTTAAAAGGAATGTTGCTAATAAAAAGTAAATTTTTTTCATTCGTTATATTTTTTTTGGTTTTTAAGTTATGGAAGCAAATATAACAATAAATATTAAAAAAAAACAGCTTCACTGTTTTTTTAGTTCAATCATGCTGCGGAAAGAAGCTCTTCATTTCGGATAAATCCCTATTTTTGAACAAACTTTAAATGAGCCATGCGCTTTTCAGGAAAAATACTTCTTTTTACTATTTTACTCATAGGAACAAAATGCGTTCCTGCGCAAAATCAGGATTTGATAGTTGTCCTAAAGGAATCTGCACTAAACAAAATGTTCACTGCTATTGGTCAAATTAAAGGCACCTCTACTTATTCATTCATGTTCATTGATGGAAGTTATAAGTGGACATTGATCAATCCACTGATCAAATTACACAGTAACAAAGCTGATTTTATCTGTGATGTGAATGTCACAGCCGGCAAACTAGATTATACGACAAAAGTGAAGGGGATTGTAGAGATTTGCTACGAACCGACAACCAATCTGATTTATATTGAAATAACCGAAGCCCTATTCCCATTAAACATTATGTTTGCAGGGAAGCAAAGGCATATTTGGGATGTTGAACTGGCCGATTATTTTGAAACGCCCTTTATCTTTGAAGGCCCTTTGACCATGGGTACAGAAATGGCATTTTCAATGCCGGACGGTACCTCAAAAAAAATCTATTGCCATCCTCTAAATTGTGGCGTAAAAATTGCGGAAAAGCAGGTGATTGTTTCGGCTGAAACCGAATTTTTAGACAAGCAAATTGATTTAAAGTCTGTAAAAAAATAAAAACAACATTTTAATTTATTCTATGAAGAACGTTTTCACTATTTCGCTCGCTGCTTTTCTGATTTTGTTCAGTGGTATTTCTAGTGCAGGAACAGACCCACAAGGCTGTAATATAAAAATAACATCCAAAGGACTTAAAGAAGGTTCGATGTGTTTACTTGCTTGCTATTATGGCGATAAAAACTACATCAAAGATTCAGCGAAAGCCAACGCAAAAGGAGAAGTTATTTTTGCTGCCGCAGAAAAATACCCTCAGGGGATATATCTTTTTGTTCCGCCTAGTAAAAAATATTTCGACTTTGTTATGGATGCAGGACAAAATTTTTCTTTGGAAACAGATACTGTCGACTACATCAAACACATGAAGGTAAAAGGATCTGATGAAAACAAATTTTTTTATGACTATCAGATTTTTATGATGAGCAAGCAAAAACAAATAGAGCCTTTACGTGAACAATACAATTTAATAAAAAACAATAAAGACTCAGCAAAAATTGTTTCCGACAAAATTTCGGTTATCGACAAAGAGGTGATTGATTACAAGCTAAGTTTTATAAAAAACAATCCAAAAACGTTTGTGTCACAGCTATTCAAAGCGATGGAAGAACCAGTGATTCCCGAAGCGCCAATATTGGCGAATGGAAAAAAAGACAGCACATTTGCTTACCGTTATTACAAAACTCACTTTTTCGATAATATCGATTTTAGTGACGACAGACTTCTTAAAACTCCTATTTTCCAAAACAAAGTAAAACAATACCTCGATAAACTAACACCTCAAACACCCGACTCAATAGCTATATCGACAGACATTCTGATTGAGAAAGGACGCCCAAATGAAGAAGTATTTAAATACCTGGTAAACTGGATTACTTACAATTACGAAAGTTCAAAAATAATGGGAATGGATGCAGTGTTTGTCCATATTGTTGAACGTTACCATGCTAAACAGCAAACACCTTGGATCGATTCAACTCAACTTTACAAAGTAGTGAATCGTGCGTACACATTAAAGCCATTATTAATTGGCAAAAAAACGCCGGCAATTACAATGCTGGACACATTGGGGAAAGAAGTATCCTTATATGATGTAAAAGCAAAATATACCGTATTAATCTTTTGGGATCACGGCTGCGGCCACTGTAAAAAGGAAATGCCCAAGCTAGTTGAACTGCATAAAAAACTGAAAGAAAAAGGGGTTCAAGTATACGCGGTGGAAACAGAAGACAATCCCAAGGAGTGGAAAAAATTCATCAGGGAAAATGAAATGCAGTTTACAAACGTATACCAACCTGATCAATACAAAAGAGCTGTAACAAAAAAAATATATGATATTTACAGCACTCCGGTGATTTATTTATTAGATGAAAACAAGATCATCAAAGCGAAACGAATTGATGCAGAGCAACTGAGCAACCTAATCGATTTCACTGAAAAGGAGCGCTTGGAAAAAGAAAAAAAAGCACAAAAATAAATTAGAATACTTTATTAATTGGATAAAAAAATCCCCTGAGTACGCTCGGGGGATTTTTATTTTATACGGCTGACACTTATCGTATTTCCGCGTGAGTAGTCGAATCGCCAATCTTTATTAAAAATACGAGGCAAATAACGTTTATAGAGATTGTTCCTTGCAGTCAGTTTGTCTTCGGGTTCATCATCCTTAGCCAGACCGGTAAAATCGTAGGTTATCATTTTAGGGTGTTCCGCCATAAACATTTTCACAACCTTGACAATGGTCGTCATAACACGGTATAATTCCCCCTTATTGGTTACGGTATATTCCTCCCCTTCATATTCATCATTCCGAACACCGAAAACGATGGTAGCATGCAAAATGTTATCCTGCCTGCGACCAAAACGAACTTCATAATTGATGCCACTGTCCGTATTAAAATAATATACACCTGCAGTAATTATTGCAGGAGTGATGATGTGATATTCCTCTACAGAACCCAATTTCCTTTTTTTATTAGTTTAGACCCTTAAAGTTATAAAATATCTTGGGATTAACAGCTTTTAAATAGAGAAACAAGCAGAATTATGAATACTTTTGGGACACGCTACCATTCAGCTGAATATTCTGATTTTTTAGGGTCTGATTTTTGTGAAATCAGAATAAATAGAAGTATTTTTTTATACTATGCATAAAATCAACATACCATCCAAGTCTTCATTTCTATTAATCGTCCTGTTCCTTTTATTTAGAAATAGTTTTTCTCAAAATATTCCCGTTTTAAAAATAACAGATCTAAAAAACCGCTTTGAAAACAATTCAGACACCACCTATATTGTAAATTTCTGGGCAACATGGTGCTCTCCATGCATAAAAGAACTGCCCGATTTTGATAGCATATCGAAAGTATACAAGAATACAAAAGTGAAAGTACTACTGGTAACCATGGATTTTAAAGAAGATCTAAAATCGAAAGTGCTACCTTTTATTTTAGCGAAAAATCTTTATTCGGAAGTGCTTTTGTTAGATGAACTGAATGGGAATTATTTCATTCCAAAAATTTCTGATGCTTGGTCTGGTGCTATTCCTGCAACATTAATACTGAATCAAAAAAATAATTTCAGACATTTTTTTGAAAAGAAACTCAGCTTTGCCTTTTTAAAAACAGAGATAGAAGCAGCTGAATTAAAATAGTTCAAACTACATAACAAGAAAAACAATAAAATGAAACCTAAATTTATCAACATCGCCTTAATTGTGGTAGCAACGAGTGTTTTTGTCTACGCTTTTATTATTTACGACAACAAAAAACCACTTCGTTATTTGGCAATTTTTGGAGAAAAAAGTTACGAATCAAAAAACGGATCAACGGATACCACCTATCATACCATTCAAAATTTCAGCTTTACAGATCAGGATGGGAAAACAGTAACTGAAAAGAATTTTGAAGGTAGCATTTATGTAACCGACTTTTTTTTTACAACCTGCCATAGTATTTGTCCGATCATGAGTACACAAATGGAACGCATTGCAGACAAATTCAAGGGAAATAATGAAGTGAAATTTTTGTCACACACCGTTGACCCGGAAATTGATACTGTAGAACAACTGAAAAAATACGCGATCAAGCACAATGCAGATTCAAATCAGTGGAAATTTGTGACAGGAGAAAAGAAAGCACTATACGAGATCGCACGAACAGGATATCTTTTAAACGCAGAAGAAGGCGATGGCGGACCGGATGATTTTATACATACACAAAACTTTGCGTTGATCGACAAAGACAAACGCATAAGAGGTTTTTATGATGGAACAGATTCAACGGAAATCAATCAATTAATGAAGGACATAGATCTTTTATTAGCTGAGTATCATTACCTTGAAAAAAGGTAATTTGGAAATTTGAAAATGTGTCAATTTGGAAATTAAAATAATACAAACATCAAAAATCCCTTTCATTCATGAATGAAAGGGATTCTTAATGTCAAGAAAATAACAATTGACTCATTTTGTCGAATTATTCCACTCGCTTAATAGAACAACCTATAGATTTTGTTGAGCTCATTTTCACGGTTTCGCCGTTAGCCACAGCAACAATTGCATCTTTCAGATAATGTTCTTTTGCTTCGCTGGCAGATTTAATATTATCATCAATTGCTCCACGGTATGCTAAACCTTTTTTATCAAAAAGAAAAACATGTGGAGTTTTGATAGCACCAAATGAATTTGCAACCAATGAGTTTTTATCTAATGTATAGTAAAAATCATATCCTTGTGTTGCAGCGTATTTCTTCATCGCATCAAATGAATCCTCATCGCCACGTTGAGCTTCATTTGAATTCAATAAAATAAAACCAACTTTGTTAGCTTTCGTAATTTTTGATAATTCTTTGATGCGCGATTCACTTAACTTTACATACGGACACGTATTACATGAAAAAATAACCAGTAAGCCATTTTCAGCTTTTGCACTGTTTAAGGATACTTCTTTTCCACTTATATCCATCATTTTTACATCTGCACTTGGTATTGGCTTACCAATTTCCAATTCAGTATAATCTGCTACTTTAAAAGCTGCAGCAATGAGAAATACAACAGCAAGAACTGTTGAAACGTTAATCACTTTTTTCATTTTCGATAGTTTTTTAAATTACAATCATAAATTTACAAAAATCAAACCAAAAATCCATCAATTACTTATTAATTCTTTGTACACAAATTTTTCCTGCAGGGATTCAAAAGGACGGTAGATGTAATAGACATAATCGCCCTTAATCTTTATTTTCTCAACATATTGATTACTAAGCTTAAAAGACCCAATTATCTTACCCGTTTTCATATCGATATGTTTCAAATAATAAAAACCATTCCTCTGATACAAAGCATAGGCCTTGTTTTTTACTTTATCAACGATGACTTCGTTTTTCCAATCCCTCCAACTTTTGGGGTGATTATAATCAATCGGGATGCAGTCGAGTTGATTTAGTTGACCATCGAATTTAAAAATAGCATTACTGCTGTGATCAAAAACACAAACGGTATCATTCAAAACAAACAAAGGAGAATATAAAGGAGAATAATAGATACTACTCGTCAATCCGCTAATAGTAGCCGCCACACGATGTTTGTCAATCCCATAATAATCGGCAAGTTTGCGAGCGTAAACACGGTCTTTGGATTTTAAAAAATAGTATTCCATATTATACCCGTGCATTACTTCCGGGTCACCCACTTTTTTAAATGGAACAATGCTTTTTTCAGACGAATTAAAAGCATAATAAGTAAACTCAGGATAATCGCGTTGATAATTAGAAAAATAAATGGAATTGTTCGCACTATCAATGCAGGGCATTATAAATTTCCGATAATCGTCAACAGGCAATGAGGCCAGGTGTAATACATTCTCTTTAACAGAGATACGATAAATATGTCCGGCACAAATCACATTTACATATCCCATATAATCTTTATAAAATTTTTGAGCCTCATCGGGCAACTCAAATGATGAGAGTACATTTTGAGATGCATCAACTAAACGGACCGAGGCATGTTCAAGACTTCTTCCGAAAGTAAGTATTAATAAGTTATTGTCGATGAATTCATAATCGGCAACACTGTATTTCCAGGTTCCAAAAACGGTGTCTACCACTCTTTTATCGGAAATTGTTACCTGTGGCAGATCGAATGCAGGCTGAGCTTGAAGTTCTTTTGAAAAATAAAGTATTACAACTGAAAAAAGTATTGCATAACGCATATAGACCTCCTTTTTTTAAAGATAGACGCAATGCCGGTTTATTTTCCATAAATTAGCACATCAAACAGATGCTTTACGATTATTATAAAATATTAGACATTCCGCGAACAGCCGGCCTCAACGATATAAAAAAAGCATATCGCAGCAAGGCTAAACTGGTACATCCCGATATTAATAAATCAGAAAAGGCAAATGAAATATTTATTGTAGTTGGTGAAGCATATGATATCTTGACGGATGAAAACAAAAGATATCTATACGATATAAAATTAAATTATATTGATTCAGAAAAGCAAAATGCTGAAAGAAAAAAACACTACTATGGTTCATCTGTAAAAAATGACAGCTTTACAAGCGCATCCAATGCAGCCTTTCAAAACGAATATACTAATTTTAGCAAATACAGCTATAAGGAAAAAACGGATGCCGACTATTATAAAAAATCGCCTTTTTTATACAATATGTTTTTTGCATGCGGCATGCTGCTTGGATTTATTATCATTATTGTAACCATTACGGGGACGTTAAAAAACTACTGGCCGTTTCCATTTGTACTCATCAGCATTACGGGAGGTATATTAGTCAAAGAAGGCTGGAAAGGAATTATGGGGAAAAAGACAATTCTAAGTCGTACAGTAAAGTGGTTTAGAAAATAAAAAATGAATAAATAAAAAAAACTCCTGATTTTCATCCAGAGAAAAGAAAAGGAGAAAATAAAAAAACTCTTTTCTCCTTTTTGCTTGATCAAAAAGTAGCAAAAAATCAAGGCTTACGAAAAAAACACAAAAAATCTACACCGTTTCGCTCTGACTCTGTGAACTCGTCTAGGTGATTTTATTTATCCATTATTTCCGCTTAGACTCAAACAGCACAGACTCTTGCTATAGCCCGCGCTTGCTTAACGGCTTGATTTGTTATGTGGTTTTTTCTGATGCCGGTTGGGAGTCATCAAAAATGATTTGAAATTAAAATTATCTTTTCTCCTTTTTGCTTGATCAAAAAGTAGCAAAAAATAAAGGCTTACGAAAAAAACACAAAAAATCTACACCGTTTCGCTCTGACTCTGTGAACTCGTCTGGGTGATTTTATTTATCCATTATTTCCGCTTATACTCAGACAGCACAGACTCTTGCTATAGCCCGCGCTTGCTTAACGGCTTGATTTGTTATGTGGTTTTTTCTGATGCCGGTTGGGAGTACTTTACAATGACTGTCGCAAAAACTGAATGATCTTGCGAAGCCGCGCGTGAGGACTGAACAAACGCGATGCCGTGCAGCCTGTGTGGAGCGATCGTTTGTTCTTGAACTTTTGTTTCTTTTCTTTTCAGGAGTTTTTTTGTTAATTGAATAAAAACAGATTAACCAACTTTATACATCCAATTATGGATATCGGGCACTTTACCTGTTCGGATATCTATCAATTCTTTTGCAACACGATTTGAGAAGATGCGTCCTTCAGCAGGTGGAAGTATATAATCTTTACCTTCGAATCCAATTTGCGCAATCTGAGCGATAGTTGCAGCAGTGCCAGTACCAAAAGCATCCTCCAGTGTTCCCTTTTTGTGAGCATCGACAACTTCATCAATACTAATCTTACGTTCTTGTACTTTCATTTTCCAATCACGTGCAAGTGTAAGAACGCTATCACGGGTGATGCCGGCAAGAATAGTATCTCCAAGAGGAGGAGTGATCAACACATCGTCAATCACAAACATTAGGTTCATTGTTCCTGACTCTTCTAAATAACGGTGATTACGGGCATCCGTCCATACAATCTGATGATAACCTCTTTGTTGTGCTAATTTAGCGGGGAATAAAGATCGTCCATAATTTCCGGAAGCTTTTACATACCCTACTCCACCTTCAACAGCGCGGATATAATTTGTTTCAACCAACACTTTCACCGGTTCGTTGTAATATTTACCTGCAGGAGAAGTAATAATGTAAAAACGATAATTATCGGATGGACGCACACCTATAAATTCATCCGTTGCAACAATGAATGGACGGATATAAAGCGATGAACCGTCTGTATCAGGCACCCAGTCTCTATCAAGATCAACCAATTGCGTTAAGCCCGCCATAAAAACTTCCTGCGGAATGGTAGCCATCGCCATACGTTCTGCAGATATATTTATACGTTTATGATTATCAAATGGGCGAAATAAAAACACTTCAGCTTTTTCATTTTTGTAGGCTTTCATTCCTTCAAAAATTGCTTGTCCGTAATGTAAAGCAGAAGTTGCAGGACTCATCAGAAGTGGACCATAAGGAACAATCTGAGCATCGCTCCATTCATTATTTTTGAAGTCAGCATAAAACATATGGTCAGAAAATAACTTACCAAATGTGATGTTGTTATAATCAAGTTCTTTGATTCGAAGGTTGTTCGATTTCTGAACTTTAATTGGAGTAATATCGGTTGTTACCATATATTCTTGAATAATGTATTTTATAAAAATAAGTATTTAATTTATCTAAACAAATAATCTATTTATTAATTTTAGACGAATGAAGGGAGAATGAAGACTAATTTAAGAAACTCGTTCAAAAACAGACCGTTATGGCTATTGGGAAAAGGAATACCTGGCTACAAATGGAGGCTTTTACAAAAATAGTTAGGATATGAAACGCTATTGGTATTTTAGTAAGCACCATTTCTTTTACGCATAAACCATTCAGCACTCAGAAAAAGAAGTAATAAGAAAAAGATCCATTTCAGATTGATAACATCGCTTAGTTTTTTTTCTGAAAAGGAAACCGATTTAATATCATTGCGAGCAATTAATTTCGCTGCTAATTCGTCCAGTTGATTTGGATACAGCAATTCACCATCGTGTTTTTTAGTAAGACTAAAAAGCAATTGATGATCAGCAACGGTATTTACTAATTCTATTTGCAGAGCCGTTATACTGAATTCACCGCGTTGCGTGTAAATCTTCTCCCCTACTTTCACTTTTGCATCGAATTTATACTCACCAACAGGCATCATACCGGCATTCAATCGGTATGCATTTGTCGTTTTACTGAAAGAATAATTAAATTTTTTATTGTCGGCATTTGTGAAAATCATACTCACTTCAGCATCATTTATCAATTCATAACTAGCATTATAAACCTCTGCTTCAAATTCTATCGCTTCATTTTCGAAGAAATTATTCTTTCCAAGAACTTTAAAAAAACTTTTATCGACTTTCACAGATAAGAATTGTACCGTTTTAGAAATAAACTCATCGAACAAGTTGTGATTCCCATTGGCAGCATAATCCTGCAGGTGCCAGCGCCAAATTCCTTCACCGTTAAAAATTGCCATTTTCCTCGCTCCCATTTCAGTAAACATCATGAGCGGTGTTTCTGTATCAACGATTCCAATACGTTGGTATAACAACACATTACTATTGTTATCGGACTGAAAGGAACCGAAAGGAGAAGCAACAGCAGGAAAGTCTTTGAATGCTTTTCTTAAGTCATCACTTATTGTAAATAAAGGGAAATTTTCTTCCAAAACCGGCTCTACTTCGTTTGTTTTGTTTGTCTTGGAGAATGCCGTAAGATCGTTTTGTAGCATTGCATTTGATCCAGAAAAAGCCCATACAGGAATCTCTGATGCATTTATTTCGTTGATGATCTTTGACCCAGCAGTTTTTGAAGCAGATAAAGAATGCAAAATAACAAGATTGTATTTTTTCAATGGCTTATCAAAATTATCTGTCGTAAAACTTTCTACTTCATAATTCTGATTGCTTTCAATAGACTGTTTTATAGCAGAAATATCCGGGTGAGGTGCATCAGAAAGTATTAAAATTTTCTGTCTGGCATCCAGCACATCAATAAAAACATCGCGGGTATTGTTTGAAAGGCTCATTTCATCAGCAAGAGGAGCAAGTCGGACTTTATAGTGCTGCAGACCAACTTCTTTAGCCTGCAGTAAAACGGGAACAGTGACAGTAAATAGTTCAGAATTAAAATTAATAATCTGTGTAAACAAAATCGAGGCCCCCTTTGTGATGGAAAGTGTGGATGATTTTCCTTTAAATTGTTTTGCAGACACAACAATCTCTAAAGGAAATTCGTTCCCGAGATAAGCAAGACGGTTGTGATCAACTTTTGTAAGGATCAAATCTTTTTTAACGGTTGTATCACCCAAAGCAATAGCATAGACGGGAAATTTAATTTTGTCGGAAGTAAAAACAGGATTAGAACCTTTGTTATACAGACCATCGCTGGCTAAAATAATTGCGCCCACATTTCTGTTGCTGTATCGTGTCTCGATCTCGTCAAAAAGGGCAGAAATATCCGTTTGTTTTTCATTAAATTTCAAGGAATCAAAAAGAGATAGTTCTTTTATTTGATCACCAAATGAATAGGACCTCAGCTCATATTTTTCGCTCAGCACATCGCGAAGTTTCTGAATTTTTTTTGCGTATTCATTTTTATAGAACATAGAATCCTTACCAACACGAATTGATTCAGAAGCATCCTGAGCAATAATAATAAGAGGTTTTTCGACGGTGCGATTGATTGTTTTTAATAAGGGAGATAGCAATAGAAAACACAGGATGGTTACAACACAAAAACGAAAAGCAGCCATTGTACGCACCAGCCAAATGGAGCTATCGGTAAATTTCTTATCCTTTCGGTAAAGAACAAAGGCATATGCAAAGCCACTAAGCAAGCATAGAAAACTAAACCAGGAAGGGTAATCGAATACGATGTTCATTGCTTATGTGCAGAAAAGCCGATAATTTATATCTTTCTATTTTGAGATTAAGTACCTTCTACTTAAGTAAGCATTCCACCACAAACATTAATAACTTGTCCGGTGATATAGGCGCTCATGTCGGAAGCTAAAAAAACAGTCGCGTTTGCAACATCATCCGCTGTACCACCACGCTTCAATGGAATAGCATCTCTCCATCCGGCAACAACTTTTGGGTCTAAGGCATCCGTCATTTCCGTTTCAATAAATCCAGGAGCGATCGCATTGCTTCGGATATTACGGGAACCTAATTCCAGCGCAACTGATTTTGTAAAACCAATAATTCCGGCTTTAGAGGCTGCATAATTTGATTGTCCAGCATTACCTTTTACGCCAACAACAGAGCTCATATTAATGATTGAACCTTTGCGTTGTTTCAGCATTGGTTTTTGTACCGCTTTTGTCAGATTGAAAACAGATTTTAAATTCGCATTCATCACTTCATCCCACTGTTGTTCACTCATCCGCATCAACAGCGTATCGCGGGTGATACCGGCATTATTAACAAGAATATCTACGGTTCCAAAATCAGTTACTACATTATTAACCAGTTCTTCGGAGGCTTTAAAATCCGCCGCATCCGAACGATATCCTATTGCTTTTACTCCATAAGCTTCCAATTCTTTTGCCAAAGCTTCCCCTTTTTCAACAGAAGACAAATAGGTAAATGCAATGTTTGCGCCTTGCTCAGCAAATTTCAAAGCAATACCACGACCGATACCACGAGAAGCACCGGTAATTAAAGCAACTTTTCCTTCTAATAATTTCATATACGTAAAATTAAATGTTTTTGTTTAATGAGATAATCAAAGATAAAGTAAAAATCGGGTTGATTTAGAAGATTTTTTTAGTCTGATTTTCAGGAGATTGCAAAAATAAATACTATTTATTAGTATAATCGATAGTATTACTATTATATTTTAATAAACAAAAAAGAAAATTTAAAATTGGATTTATTATTTTACAAGTGGGTTGAATATAAAAAATCAATTTAAAATTCTCTTCTTTAATTTTTGAAGCCAAATTTATAAAAGGAGGGCATTTAGATTTAATAAGGTTCTCGATACGTTCCTGCGGAACACTCGAACTGACATAGCGCTTTAAAAGACACTTGCAGAACACTCGAACTGATATAGCGATGGGAATAGCACTTGATGTGATCAAGCAAAAAAGAACAAAAAGAAAATTTGAGATTGGATTTATTATTTTACGAATAGGCTAATTATAAAAAATCAATTTTAAATTTACTTCTTAAACTTTTGAAGCCAAAAGTAACAAAAGCTCTTTTGTTTTATAAGGAAATTGCTTCTTCTCTATCGTTCAGAAGCACCACGGTTAATAGCTGCTAGCCGATTTATAGTTAACAATAAATAATTCTGCTGGCAGCTCTTCCCGCTATTTCTGAATAAAACGAAAAGTCCTACGAGGTTATTTATCTTTCCATTCATTGTTACAATTCATAACAATCTTTCGGAGTGGCGCGGGGACGTCCACAAAAAGAGCGAACTGCTTTTTTTTCAGGCGACTGAATGCGATGATTTTTGAGTGAAAGAAAAAACAGAAGTTGGTTTTTGTGGTCGCTTTTTCTTTGTTTCTTTCTTTTGGAGAATCAAAAGAAAGAAAAATGAAAATTGAAATTTACTTCTTTAACTTTTGAAGCCAAATTTAGAAAAGGAGGATATTTAGATTTAATAAGGTTCTCGATACGTTCCT
>CAMCYR010000030.1 GCA_945885475.1 Chitinophaga pinensis | reverse complement strand
TTTTCAATGATAGAAATTTGTTCTTCCGAAGTTAAATTTTGATTTTCCATTTTTTTGTTTTTTTAAATTATTAGATCACAAATGTAAACTAGTTAATATTATTAACCAAATTTTTATTCGATTATTTTTAACTTATGATTACCCTGCATATTCCCCAAAAACATTCCTCATGGTATCTGCAATTTCTCCCAAGGTTGCGTAACTCTCAGCCGATTCGAGAATTACAGGCATCACATTCACATCTGCACGTGCATGCTCATCTAATTTTTTTAACAAGTTCTGTACTTTGTCGTTATCCCTCTCCGACTTCACTTTATTGATTTTATCTATTTGCAATTGACGAATAGAATCATCTACGGTGAAAACATCTTTTAAAGGCGCTTCCTCACTTGTGAATTTATTTACACCAACAATTACTTTTTCACCTGTTTGAATATCTTTTTGGTATTTATATGCAGATGCGGCAATTTCATTTTGCAAGTACCCCTGCTCTATCGCATCGACAGAGCCGCCCATCGCATCAATTTTATGGATATAATCCCAAGCTGCTGCTTCTACTTCATTTGTCAAGGCCTCGACAAAATAAGAACCCGCCAACGGATCAACGGTATCTGTAATTCCACTTTCAAAAGCAATGATTTGCTGTGTTCGCAGGGCGATTCTTGCAGCTTCTTCTGTTGGTAATGCTATTGCCTCGTCGAATCCATTCGTATGCAAACTCTGGGTTCCGCCCAAAACAGCCGACATCGCCTGAATAGTTACTCTTGGAATATTGTTTTGCGGTTGTTGAGCAGTTAAGGTAGAACCGCCTGTTTGTGTATGAAAACGCAACATTTGAGCTCTCGGATCTGTCGCACCCAGCTCTTTCGTTATTTTTGCCCACATTCTTCGAGCAGCTCTGAACTTTGCCACCTCTTCAAACATATTGTTATGTGCATTAAAAAAGAAAGATAATCGTTTAGCAAAAATATTGATATCCAAACCTTTATCGATTGCAGCCTTTAGATATGCTTTACCATTTGCAAGCGTAAAAGCCAGTTCCTGAACTGCAGTTGAACCTGCCTCGCGGATATGGTAACCAGATATGGAGATCGTATTCCATTTTGGAACTTCTTTGCTGCAATATTCAAAAATATCAGTAATGATCCGCATGCTTGGTTTCGGAGGATAAATATATGTTCCCCTTGCCGCATACTCTTTTAAGATGTCATTTTGAATTGTTCCGGAGATCTTTTTTAAATCGGCTCCCTGCTTTTTTGCCAATGCAACATACATTGACAAAAGAATGGATGCTGTTGAATTAATGGTCATTGAAGTGGTTATATTCTCCAGTTTAATTCCATCAAATAATATTTCAATATCCCTCAAGGAATCAATTGCAACTCCTGCTTTCCCTACTTCCCCATCTGCAAAATCATGGCTGCTGTCGTAACCAATTTGAGTAGGCAAATCAAAAGCAACCGACAAACCGGTTGTACCGTTATTCAACAAGTAATGGTAACGTTTATTTGACTCTTCAGCTGTTGAGAATCCTGCGTATTGACGCATGGTCCATAATTTACTGCGGTACATGGTAGACTGCACACCGCGGGTAAATGGAAACTCACCGGGCTGCTCATCTGCCACATCAAGTTTGGAGTAAACACGCTTTATTTCAATGCTCGAATCTGTTAAAAACTTGTCTTTTAATTCTTTTTCTTCCATAATGTTAGGTTATTCATCAATTGAGAATTTGGTTAATGAATGCTTTTCCAAATTCCATATTTAAAAATTCAACTTTCTTGATCTTAGAATTCTTTCCCTATTTCCTTTTTGATGAGTTCAATTGCAGCTTTTGTTGGTAATTCAGTTAATTGTGCGGAAACAGTAATAATTGCCTGCGCTAATTCCATCGCGGAGGAATCTGCTGTAACTCTTGTTGATGCAACATTGATCAGTTTAATTGTTTCTTCTTTTGCCTTAACAACGGCATCCCAGGATTTTGTACTCATGTAGATCTGTTGCGACAAATTATGCTCATACTCCGTTCTCACCGTTTTTAACAACTCTCCCTGAAATGTAGCTGCGCCTCCTACTTTATTCAGTCGCATTACCATACTTGTAGGATTGATTCTCTCTAAAAGAAGAATCACGCGCTCATATGCCTGCAAACGAATGGGAGTGATTACCGTTTGATTCGCCAATTTTAAATCCAGCACCCTCTTTCTGCTTTCGTGATCCAAAAAATTCTTTACTAAATAATATGCTGTTAAAAAAACAATTGCCGATGGCAAAAGTATTTTCATAATCTCAAATAATGGATCCATATTTTTTTGTTTTAGGTATTTTTTTAATGAAATAGCAAAGTTGACAGAAAATCTATTGTTCTATAATCTTCAAATTAGCCTTCTTCTATTTAATCTTAACTAGTGGCTAAATATCGCAATTTTTCAACACATAATTAAATCAATCGGGAAGATTCACAAAACGAATACGACCAATCATATTTTTACCTAAACTTGCGGACAATAAAATTAAATTTATGTTCAGAAATACAACAGACTTTTTAACAGAATGGGTTAATGAAAGTGAAGCTACACTTAGTGTTTTAAAAAACATTACAAATGAAGCACTCAACAAAAAAGACCATGAAAATGTAAGGAGTATTGCCAATTTATGCTGGCACATCACCATTACATTAAATGAAATGATGAATAGAACCGGACTTTCAGTTGAAGGACCGGAAGAACACAGCAAAGCTCCCGCAACAATCGAAGAAATTATCGAAGCATATGAAAAGTCAGCTTTATCTGTAACTGAACAAGTTGAAAAACATTGGGATGACAAGGCATTACTAGATGAAGTGAACTTATATGGTGAAAATTGGAAGAATGGTGTAACGCTCTCTGCTTTAATAAAGCACCAAGTTCATCACCGTGGACAATTAACCATTTTAATGCGCCAATCCGGACTAATGGTTCCATCTGTATACGGTCCTGCAAAGGAAGATTGGGCAAAATTTAATCTACCTCCAGCGGAGTAGTCGTTAATATTTGGTATAAATCGTTTTTAACACACTTGAATGACACAATTTTAGTAGATTTGTGTTCTATAAACTCTAAGTATTATGAGCAAACTATCTGATAGAATAAATAACCTAGCAGAATCACAAACGCTGGCAATGGCTAAAAAAAGCCGAGAATTGCAAGCACAAGGAAAAGATATCATTAGTCTGAGTATTGGTGAACCCGATTTCGATACCCCTCAATTTATTAAAGATGCGGCTAAAGCAGCCATCGACAATAATATTACGCGCTATTCTCCGGTTGCCGGGTATCTTGATCTCCGGAAGGCTATCTCTGAAAAATTTAAACGCGACAATCATTTAACGTATACTCCCGAACAAATTATTGTTTCTACGGGAGCTAAACAATCGATCGCAAATATAATTTTAAGTCTTGTTAATCCAGGCGAAGAAGTAATTGTTCCTATCCCTTATTGGGTTAGCTACATAGAAACTATTAAACTCGCTGAAGGCGTTCCGGTTACAATTTCAACTTCTGTTGAATCAAATTTTAAAATTTCTCCTGAACAGTTAAAAAAGGCGATCACTCCAAAAACTAAAATGATCGTTTTCAGTACTCCTTGTAACCCAAGTGGATCTGTTTATAATAAGGAAGAATTAAAAGCACTTGCTGAAGTGATCATTCAATTCCCTGATCTGTATATCATTTCAGATGAGATCTATGAATACATCAATTTTATTGGCAAACACGAAAGTATCGCTCAATTCGATTTTATATACGACCGTGTGATAACCGTTAATGGAATGTCGAAAGGATTTGCAATGACGGGATGGAGGATTGGTTACATAGGTGCCCCATTATGGATTGCTCAGGCCTGTGAAAAAATGCAGGGACAATTTACTTCCGGTACTTCTTCCATTTCTCAAATGGCCGCTCTTGAAGCAGCCAAGGCTGATCCTTCTGTTACAGTCGAAATGCGTGACGCGTTTAAAAAACGCAGAGATCTTGTTTTGGCTGCATTAAATGAGATTCCTGGTTTAAAAACAAATACCCCTGATGGCGCATTCTATATTTTCTTTGATATTTCTTCCTATTTTGGAAAATCATATAACACCTACACAATAAAAAACTCGCACGACCTCAGCATGTTTTTGCTTGAAGAAGGCAATATTGCGCTTGTTTCAGGTGATGCATTTGGTGACGACAACTGTATTCGTTTTTCATACGCTGCTGCAGAAAAAACGTTAATTGAGGCTGTAAAAAGAATCAAAGAATCTTTAGCAAAATTGAACTAATTTTTTCGGGCAATGACAAATTTCAAGGAAACCTTCAAAGCATTTAACAAAATCAATGTGCTTATCATTGGTGATGTGATGATTGACGCATATATGTGGGGGAATGTAAACCGCATTTCTCCTGAAGCTCCCGTACCTATTGTTGCTGTTAATAAAAAAGAAAACCGTCTGGGTGGTGCTGCAAATGTTGCCCTGAACATTCAGGCGATGGGCGCAAATCCGATCCTGTGCTCTGTAATTGGTGATGATGACGGTGCAAAAACGTTTTTAAATTTATTAAAAACGCAGAAACTGTCTTCTAAAGGAATCTTTAAAAGTAAAAACCGAATAACAACCGTTAAAACCCGTGTGATCAGCAATAATCATCAGATGCTTCGTGTGGATGAAGAAATTGAAAGCACAATTGACAGTAAGGAAATTAAATCACTCAGTGCTGAAATCAAAAAACTAATCGCATCTGAAAAGATACATGTGATCATTTTTGAAGATTATGACAAAGGCTGCATCAATGAAGATTTAATTAATTCTGTTGCTACTTTTGCAAAACAAAAAGGGATTCCAACTGTTGTAGATCCGAAGAAGAAAAACTTTTTGGCTTATACCGGTGTTACATTGTTCAAGCCAAATTTAAAGGAACTAAAAGAAGGATTAAAAATTGAATTCAATCACAACAACATTAAAGAACTTGAAAAAATTGTGGATCGTTTTATAAAAAAACAAAACATCCAAACAGCTTTGATTACACTTTCTGAAAAAGGTGTGTACACGCATAGCACAAAAACAAAAGCAGTGGTTCCTGCGCACATTCGCAATATTGCAGATGTTTCCGGAGCTGGCGACACGGTAGTAAGTATTGCGGCACTTTGCATTGCGGCAAACCTCTCTCCTATTCAAACAGCGACGCTTGCTAATTTAGCTGGAGGACTCGTTTGTGAAAAAGTAGGCGTTGTTCCAATAGATAAAAAACAATTACTTGAAGAAGCTCTCAAATTAAAAATGTAAGCGCTTTATTAAGCAAACCAAATAGATCAAGTTGATTCTGAACCTGAATATAAATGAACAATAACGTTACCCCTTATAAAGATCAGACGACCAGTAAAAAAGAACAGGTTGCAACCATGTTCAACAATATTGCTCCGAAATATGATTTTCTGAATCAATTGCTTTCAATGGGTATTCACAAAGGTTGGAGAAGAAAAGCGGTTCAGCTTTTAAAAGGCAATAATCCGAAAACCATCTTAGACATCGCTACAGGCACAGGAGATTTTGCTATTGAAGCAATGAAACTCAATCCCGACAAAGTAGTGGGAGTTGATATTTCAGAAGGAATGCTGAAGTTCGGAGTTGTGAAGATCAATAAACTAGGGCTACAGAACAAAATTGAATTAAAGCTTGGTGATTCCGAAAACCTGCCATTTTCTGACAATTCATTCGATGCCATTACCGTTGGATTTGGAGTGCGAAACTTTGAGAACCTAGAAAAAGGAATCAACGATATTTACAGAGTATTGAGCCCGAACGGATTGGTTTCTATTCTTGAATTTTCTAAGCCTCGCAAATTCCCTATCAAACAAATTTATCATTTTTACTTCCGTTTTGTTACTCCTTTGATAGGAAAAACATTCTCTAAAGACAGCTCTGCATACACCTATTTACCCGAATCTGTGAAAGCGTTTCCTGATGGCGAAGATTTCTTAAATGTGTTACGAAAATCTGGATTTAAAGACTCAAAAGCCATTCCGGTTTCCTTTGGAATTGCATCCATTTATGTTGCACGAAAATAAATAACCGATATTTACGTTTACAAATAAATTTACACTTGAAAATCAACCATCGGCATACACTTCTTATCCTCTTTGTTTTTGCTGCCATTTATACTTCAGCACAAGAGCAGCGAGGCAACTTACCGACTTATTATAAGGCGCGGATGCACTTTGGATTTACCATTGGCGTAAACAGAGCGAACTTTATTATTCATCCAGCTCCTCACTTCGAACGTTTTGATACACTAAAAAGTGTTGTATCAATTCCGAAATACGGATTTAATCTCGGGATCGTTTCTGAATTAATGCTGCATGAATATGTTACTCTTCGTTTTATTCCTAACCTTTCTTTTGCGGAAAGAAACATTCAATATTCATTTGAAGGCTTCGATACCATTGTAAGAAAGAAATCCATTGAATCGACTTTTCTTAATTTTCCACTGAATCTGAAACTTCGTTCGAAACGAGTCAATAATTTCGGAGCCTATATTCTTGCTGGTGGTGGTTATAATCTCGATCTCGCATCGAAACGGAATACGGTGACAAGCACGGATCAAAATGAACAGATCGTTAAATTAATAAGGGATGATTTTTTCTATGAAGTAGGTGCCGGAGCCGAATTTTATCTCGAGTATTTTAAATTCGCTATCGAAGGAAAATTGAGCATCGGAACAAAGAATCTATTGATAAAAGACAATACAATCTATTCCAATTCGATTGACAAACTAAATTCAAAAGTGTTTTTGATTTCAATAACCTTTGAAGGATAAGGCTTCAGTTAAAGTCGAAACAATTGTATAAACATTGCACGATAATACGTGCCACTATAAATGAAAAACGAACTTAACTTAGTTCTCTCTCCGGAAGAGGCTGCCAATGAAAGTGTAATCAAAACAATCGCTGCAAGGCAATTACACATTCCCGAAAACAACATTACGTTTGTTAAGATCATCAAACGATCTATAGATGCTCGCTCGCGGAACATTAAAATCAATTTAAGGATCGATATCTATATAAACGAACAAATTCCAGCTGAACCCGACTATAAGCCCAACTATTCCAACGTTTCTTCAAAAACACCGGTGATTGTTATCGGAGCCGGACCTGCTGGATTGTTTGCTGCACTTCAACTGATTGAAAATGGCTTTAAACCTATTGTCATTGAACGCGGAAAAAATGTGAAAGACCGCAGAAGAGATCTGGCAGCAATCAATAAAGTAGGAATTGTTGATCCACATTCTAATTATTGTTTTGGTGAAGGTGGTGCGGGTACCTATAGCGATGGCAAATTATATACCCGTTCAACTAAACGCGGCGACATAACAAAAGTGCTTGAATTATTTGTCGCTCATGGCGCGGATTCAACTATTTTAATTGAAGCTCATCCGCACATCGGAACCAATAAACTTCCGAAAATTATTGAAGCGATGCGTCAAACCATTATCGAACAGGGTGGAGAAGTTCATTTCAATTATCATGTAAATGATCTGATCATAAAAAACAGTGCAATAAAAGGTGTTATTTGCAATAATACGGATACAAACTCAAGAACGGAATTTATTGCCGATTCGGTAATTTTAGCAACAGGACACAGTGCGCGCGACATCTTTGAATTACTGCATTCGAAGAACATTTTGATCGAAGGAAAAACATTTGCAATGGGAGTGCGTGTTGAACATCCACAAGCATTAATCGACTCGTTGCAGTACCACTGCTCCTTAAATGAAGTCGTAAAAAAACGGGACTACCTCCCTGCATCCTCATATAGCTTAGTGCATCAAGCACTTGGACGAGGAGTTTATTCATTTTGCATGTGCCCCGGTGGAATTATCGCTCCTTGCGCAACTGCACCCGGAGAAATTGTAACCAACGGCTGGTCACCTTCCAAACGAAATAATCCGTATGCTAATTCTGGAATTGTTGTTACCGTCGAACCGGAAGATTATCAGAAGTTTTCTGAGCACGGTCCTCTGGCAGGATTGCGTTATCAGCAAGCATTGGAAAAAATGGCCTACAATGCCGGTGGAAACAACGGACAAGTTGCTCCCGCGCAACGCTTGCAAGATTTTGTAAATAATAAATTGTCTCCCCTCCTGCCCGATGTTTCTTATCAACCCGGAATTAAATCGGCGCCATTGCATGAATTGCTTCCCTCCGAGATCGGAAAACGTTTGCAATTGGGTTTTACCGAATTCGGAAAAAAAATGCGCGGTTACCTTAGTAATGACGCTGTAATTGTGGGTGTTGAATCCCGAACATCCTCTCCGATAAGGATTCCCCGCGATAAAGAAACCTTAGAACATCCGCAGATTAAAGGCTTGTACCCTTGCGGAGAAGGCGCAGGATATGCAGGAGGAATTGTTTCTGCAGCTATTGACGGGCAAAAATGCGCAATTGCAATTGCAACTATAAAATAAAGTACCTTTGCAAAAAATATTCAACAATGAAATTCATCATCCAACTGGTAATCGTTACCCTCGCAGTGCTTATTTCTTCCTATATCCTACCCGGAGTGAGTATTGAAGGGAACAATTTCCTAACAGCCTTAGTTGTTGCTGCTGTATTGTCTTTTTTAAATGCAGTTGTTAAACCAATCATGATCATCCTTACTATTCCGGTGACCATTTTCACTTTTGGTTTTTTTCTTTTGGTGATCAATGCACTTATGATTCTGATTGCGGCTAAAATTGTTGATGGCTTTCATGTAGAAGGATTCTGGTATGCATTATTATTTAGCTTCATTTTATCAATTGTAACTTCTATTCTTGAAGGTGTAAAGAAACGTGATGAGCACGAAGGGAATATATAGTTGTGAGTTTTTGGATATTAATTGTTTGCTTTAGACATAGTCGTGGAGAAAATCCAATACCCTCTTTGAAAAGAAAGCTAGGGAGATTGAGAGAATCTCAGTTATTAGTAAAATCATCATTTAGGATTTAGAAAAAATAGTATGAAAGTAGGCGAATACAACGAATTGGTAGTAGTAAAGGAATTGGACTTTGGGATTTATTTCCGAGAGGGTGATGTAGAAATTTTAATGCCTACAAAATGGATTCCGGAAGGAACAAAAATCGGTGATACATTAAATGTATTTGTCTTTAGAGATTCTGATGACAGACTTATTGCCACAACCGTTAAACCCTTTGCTATAGCAGATACGTTTGCATACTTAACGGCAAAACAGGTAAATGAAATTGGAGCATTTATGGATTGGGGAATGGACAAAGATCTCTTGGTTCCTTTCCGTGAACAAGCGCAGCGGATGGAACCCGGAAAAAGTTATGTGGTATTCGTCTATTTAGATGAAGAAACAGATCGTTTAGTGGGTTCGACAAAACTCAGCAGATTTATTATCCGTGAAGACATTGATGTGATGGAAGGAGATATTGTTGATCTGCTGATTTATTCTGAAACTGATCTAGGATTTAATGCTATTGTAAACAACCTTTATTCCGGTTTGATTTATAAAAATGAAATTTATGAATCCATCCGGATTGGCGATAAATTACAAGGGTATGTGAAACGCGTCCGCGAGGATGAGAAAATAGATTTAAGTCTCCAAAAAAGCGGTTATGAGCTAGTTGATGATGTAAAATGGAGAATATTAAAATTGATCAAGGATCAAAACGGGATACTTGCACTTAACGACAACAGTAGCCCCGAAGAAATAAAATCTAAATTACAGATCAGTAAAAAAGCTTTTAAAAAGGCAGTTGGAGCACTATACCGCGAACGACTTGTTAAGCTCACAGACAAAGGAGTTGAGCTCATTTGATTCATGACCAATCTATTTTATTGGTGGTGATACGGCTCATTCTTCAAAATCGTCATGCCTCTGTAAAGTTGTTCAACAAAAAACAATCGGACCATCTGATGTGAAAAGGTCATTCTGGACAAGGATATTTTCCCATTGGCTCTTTTGTATACTTCATCAGAAAACCCGTAAGGACCTCCTACAACAAAAACTAAGTTCTTGATTCCTGTGTTCATTTGCTGCTGAAGAAAACCTGAAAAATCGACAGAATTATACTCTTTCCCCCCTTCATCTAGCAATATCAGCCGGTCTGTACTTTGAATCTCCTTAAAAAGTAATTCCCCTTCCTTTTCTTTTTGCTGTTCAATACTCAATGCCTTTGTGTTTTTTAAGGCAGGAATTACTACTGTTTCAAACGGAATGTAATGTTTTAACCTTTTCTCATAGGCTGAAATACCTGTTAAAAGATAATCATCCTCCGTTTTACCATTAAGAATAAGCGTAATTTTCATAGATCGTTTGTTTATCAATGCAAAAAAACTATATTTTTGTGGCATAGCAAAACATAAATGTGCGAACATTCCATTTTAAGCTAAAAATGGCTTAATAATTGTCTATTTCAGACGAAACAAAAAAATTTAACATGAAAACTAGATCAGCTATAGTATTGTTCCTCATATCCTTATCCGCTTTTGCATTTAAAATCGATGTAATCGATGACATCGCCACGGCCATCCGTTCGGGAAATCCTAAAAATATTTCAAAATTTTTCATTGACAATATCGATCTGAAAGTCATTGAGCAAGAAGATGTTTACAGCAAACAACAAGCGGAAATGATCCTGAAAGATTTTTTCACAAAACATCCTGTAAAATCGTATACTACCGCACACAAGAGCCAGACTAAAGCAGGTTCCCAATATGTGATTGGCACATTAGAAACGCTAAACGGAAAATTCAGAACCTCTTTCCTTATCAAAACAGTGGGCACGCTAACGCTTATTCAGCAATTTAGAATAGAAACAGAAAATGAGTAAACGATTAATCCCCGAGCAACTATACCATTTTAATATTCAAAATTTTATAACTGCAGCATTGGCTGAAGATATAGGAGATGGAGACCATACTTCAAATGCTTGTATTCCTTCTAGTGCGAAAGGTAAAGCACAATTGCTTGTAAAAGAAAATGGAATTCTTGCTGGTGTTGATTTGGCCTTGGAGATTTTCAGAACAGTAGACCCATCATTAAAAGTAAAAATACTACTGAAAGACGGAAGCAAAATTAAGGTTGGCGATATTGTTTTGCTTGTTGAAGGCAAATCTCAATCAATATTAGTGGCAGAGCGACTTGTACTGAATTGCATGCAACGGATGAGCGGAATCGCAACTAAAACAAATCACTTGGTTCAACTTTGCAAAGGAACAAAAACAAAAGTAATTGATACCCGAAAAACAACACCTACTGTTCGCGGATTAGAAAAATGGGCGGTAGTCATCGGCGGTGGCGCAAATCACAGAATCGGATTATACGATATGATCCTAATAAAAGATAACCATATTGACTATGCAGGAGGAATAAAACAAGCCATTGATGCTTCAAAAAAATACCTGAAATCAAAAAATAAAAAATTAAAAATTGAAGTTGAATCCCGTAATTTGAATGAGGTAAAAGAAATACTTTCTGTCGGAGGAATTCACCGCATAATGCTCGATAACTTTTCAATTTCCGATATAAAAAAGGCCCTTAAACTTATTAACGGTAAATTTGAAACCGAGGCCTCTGGAGGAATCACAGAGCAGAACATTGGCAAATATGCAGCGTGTGGAGTTGATTTTATTTCTGTCGGAGCTCTTACGCATCATATCAAAAGTTTAGATCTTAGTTTAAAAGCGATTTAAGATGCAACGTAAATCGATAAAGCTTTTACTTAAAATAAAACCAATTTTAAAAATTATTAAAGCAAGCCGGAAAATAGTACTTCCGGGATTTGAAGGTTTATCACTTTATGTAGTCACAAAATTTTTTTTTAAGAGTATTCAAAATGGAACGTTAAATACCCGTGCAGCCGCATTGTCTTTCAGCTTTTTTCTTGCACTCTTCCCAACGATCATCTTTTTATTTACCCTGATACCGTATATTCCTATTGAAGACTTTCAGGATAACCTCTTTAATCTATTGCAAAGAGTTATGCCTACGGCAGCATTTGAAGCAACGGAAGAAACCATAAGTGATATTATCGGCAATCAAAGAGGCGGTTTATTATCATTCGGTTTTATCACTGCATTGTATTTTTCTACCAATGGTTTTAATGCAATGATAAATGCGTTCAATGAGACGTTTCATGAAATTGAAACAAGAAAACCAATAGAGCAGCGCTTGACTTCATTATATATGCTTTTTCTGACAATCTTATTAATTTCGACATCAGTTGCCATTCTTATCTATGGAGAATTTGGATTATCACATATCCTAAAAAGCAACAAAATACTCTTTTATGTGCTCTCCTTTTTAAAATGGCTGGTTCTTGGTGGATTATGTTATGCGATCGTTTCTATCAATTATTTTTTAGGACCGAAACGAAAACAAGGTTGGCGGTTCTTTTCCGCAGGTTCTATGTTGGCATCGGTTCTTATTATAATTGCTACTGTTGGTTTTACTTATTATGTAAACAATTTTGGCAATTACAATAAACTGTATGGCTCAATCGGAACATTGATTGTGATTCTTATGATGATCTATATCAACTCGTTGATATTGCTATTGGGCTTTGATCTGAACGCCAGCATCCACAGCGCAAAAAAATACCATGTTGACCGTAAAATACGCTCAAAAATTAAATAACATCGCGGGGATCGTTATTTAAATCCCTGGCTTTCTCTCCTTTTCTTCGCATACGTATATTCAGCATTTCAACAAACAAAGAGAATGCTATTGAAATATAAATGAACTTTTTATCTACATGTTCGTGGAAGGATTCAAGTATCAAAATTACTCCGATCATTAATAAAAAAGAAAGTGCAAGCACCTTAATTGTTGGGTTGTCATTGATGAAATCAGCCACTTTACCTGAAAAAATAATCATAATGATCATGGCAATTATTACAGCCAGAATCATGATCAACAAATTACTTACCAAACCAACAGCCGTTAAGATCGAATCAAATGAGAAAACAATATCAATCAATACGATCTGCATTACAATAGCATTAAAACTAATCTTTTTAACACTCATAGCCTCTTCACCATATCCCTGAATCTTGTTGTGCAGTTCGATTGTTGTTTTATATAACAAAAAAACACCACCCGAAAAAAGAATAAGATCTCGTCCTGTTACCCCAAAATCTCCAATGTTAAAAAGAGCTTCTTTCAAACCAACGATCCAAGAAATACTAAAAAGCAAAATAACACGCATTACAAGCGCCATCATCAAACCGATTGCACGAGCCTTGCCCTGCTTCGCTTTCGGAAGTTTCCCTGCAATTATGGAGATGAAAATAATATTGTCTATACCTAATACAATTTCTAAAACTGATAAAGTAAGAAGACTGATGAGCGATGCAACCGTAAAAAGCTCATTAAAATCCTGGAATAAATGCATAAAATTAAAATTTAAACAATATTACGTAGAATTTTCAGAATCGGTTCTATTTTTTTGCATTTATGAACTTGTAGCAATTAGATATTTTTTTAGCTTTATTTCTATATATTTGTGAAAACAAACCTAAAATGAAAAATCCCTTTCTTGCTATCCTTTTTACTTTTATTCTATCTGCAAATTTTGCACAAGATACAATTACAAAGTTTAACAACGAAAAGATCATCGCAAAAATTCTTGAAATTTCACCAACAGAAATTAAATATAAAAAATTCAATTTCCTTGATGGTCCAACCTTCACTGATAAAAAATCGGATATACAAATGATTGTTTTCTCTAATGGTATGAAAGAAGAATTTAAACAGGAACCGGGGGGAAAAATTGAAGCACGTGTTTTAGAGAGCAATGATTATTATAGGGAACCAGCCGTTGTTTCAACAAAAATTGAGGAGCGGGGAGCAGGTAAATTCCGTCACAAAAATGTTATCTTAAATGAAAGAGAATTTCACAACCTCTTGATCAATACCAAAGATAAAAAATTAGTTGATCTTGTATCCAGTTCAAAAGATGCAAAGGCTTTGCAATACATTGGCTTTGCAGGAATACCAGTTGGAATGGCTGCTTTACTTCTTTTTATAAAAAGTATACCTAAACCTTTATTCCGTTCCCAAGGATTCGACTCCACTTATTTAACCGGTAGTGCTGTTTGTCTGGTTGCCGCTGTTGCCTGCCCTATTACATCTGCATCTTTCAAAAGAAAACGTACAACCTGCAACAGAGCTGCAGTAAAACTATACAACGAAAAATATTAGTTGTAACAAAATCATTTCCTTTCAAACATTTCTCATTTTTTTCACAAATTTCAAAAACGCTCTTTTTTGCACTTACAAATACTTATATTTGTAAACAGAGATCCTAATGCCTACATTACTATGTCAAAAGAAGAAACAATGTCAACCGGTAAAGTAAAAGTAACAGACTATATCAAAGAAGTACTGAACGATTACCGTATAGCGAATGAAAGCCGCGAAGCCAGTTTAATGGGAAGAAGAGAAGTGTTAACCGGGAAAGCAAAATTCGGAATATTTGGTGATGGGAAAGAAATTGCTCAGCTGGCAATGGCAAAAGTTTTTCAATTTGGTGACTTCCGCTCTGGATATTACCGCGATCAAACATTTATGTTTGCTTCCGGTAACCTTACTTTACAAGAATGGTTTGCAGGTTTATACGGTCATACAGATGCTGATGCAGAACCAATGAGTGCCGGCCGACAAATGGGAGGACATTTTGGAACCCGTAGTTTAAACGCTGATGGTACCTGGAAAGATCTCACAAAAATCAAAAATTCATCTCCTGATATTTCACCTACTGGCGGACAAATGCCGCGCTTGCTTGGACTAGCAATGGCATCCAAACATTATAAATTAAACCCTGAATTACAAAAAGAACAATTTCATAAATTTTCAAACAAAGGTACCGAGATTGCTTTTGGAACTATTGGCGATGCGAGTACTTCTGAAGGACTTTTCTGGGAAACGATCAATGCTGCAGGTGTTATGCAAATCCCGATGCTTGTCTCCGTTTGGGATGATGGCCACGGAATCTCTGTTCCTAAAAAATATCAAACAACGAAAGAAAGTATCTCCGAAATATTAAAAGGATTTCAGCGTGAAAATGGCGGAAATGGATATGAAATATTTAAAACAAAAGGATGGGATTATGTTCATCTTTGCGATACATATGAAAAGGCTAGTAAGGTGTGTAGAGAACAACATGTTCCTGTATTAGTTCATGTTGAAGAAGTTACTCAACCGCAAGGCCACAGTACATCGGGCTCCCACGAACGCTACAAATCAAAAGAACGATTGCAGTGGGAATCAGATTTTGACGGCATTAAAAAGTTGCGCGAATGGATCCTTTCCAATAAACTAGCGACTGAAAATGAATTGAATGAGGTCGAGGAGAATTCAAAAAAAGTAGTGCGTGAAGCGAAATCTGCTGCATGGAGTGCCTACTTAAATCCGATCAAAGCTGAACTAAAAGAAGTGAGTACACTAATGGACAATATTGCTGCTCAATCGAGCAATGCAGTATTCATTAGCAAAATTAAAAATGACCTCTACTCTATTCTTGAACCGATCCGTAAAGATATAATTGTTGCGGCAAAAAGTGTATTGCGCTTAACACGTAATGAAAATATTTCTTCGAAGAAACAATTGGTTGAGTGGATCAGCGAATCCAAATTAGCAAATCACGATCGATACAGCTCTTATTTGCATAGTGAATCGGAGCAGAACGCCTTAAAAACAAAACCGGTGAAAGCCGAATTTGAAGGCGAAGCAAAATTAGTGGACGGAAGAGAATTACTAAGAGAAAATTTTAATGCGATACTTTCGAAATATCCTGAAGTTGTAATTTTTGGTGAAGATGCAGGAAAGATCGGAGGCGTAAATCAAGGCTTAGAAGGACTTCAGGAAAAATTCGGAGAAATCAGAGTGTTTGATACCGGTATCCGCGAAGCAACTATTATGGGTCAAGCAATCGGATTAGCCATGAGAGGTATCCGGCCAATTGCAGAGATCCAATACTTGGACTATTTATTGTATGCCTTGCAAATCATGAGTGACGACTTAGCAACTGTTCAATATCGTACGAAAGGAGCACAAAAGTCGCCTGTAATTATTCGAACCCGCGGGCATCGTCTAGAAGGGATTTGGCACAGCGGTTCACCAATGGGAATGATCATTAATTCAATACGTGGTATTCATGTATGTGTGCCACGTAACATGCAACAAGCTGCTGGTTTCTATAATACATTGTTAGCTGCAGACGAACCGGCATTGGTCATTGAACCTTTAAACGGATACAGATTAAAAGAGCAATTACCTTCTAACTTAGGAGAATATAAAATTCCGTTGGGAGTAGTTGAAACAATCAACGAAGGTGCAGATGTAACTCTTGTCACTTATGGCTCCTGCTGCAGAATTGCAATGGAAGCGGTTAAACAATTAGCAGAAGCTGATATTTCAGTCGAAGTAATTGACGTTCAAACATTATTGCCCTTCGATATGGATCATTCGATTGTTGAATCAGTTAAGAAAACAAATCGTTTAATTGTTTTGGATGAAGACGTTACGGGTGGTGCAAGTGCATATATTTTGCAAAAAGTTTTGGAAGAACAAGGTGCTTATCAATTCTTAGATTCAGAACCACGCACATTGGCTGCAAAGGATCATCGTCCTGCCTATGGTTCCGATGGGGATTATTTCTCTAAGCCGAGTGCTGATGATGTTTTCGATACAATTTATGAAATGATGCACGAAAGCAATCCGAATAAATTTCCAAGAATATACTAATACAGAAGGGCGGAATTTTTTCGCCCTTTATTTTTAATATGAAAAGAACTACAGAAGCAGATTCAAAATATAATTCACTCGAAAAAATGAGTGTGCGTGAATTATTGAATAATATCAATAAAGAAGACAAAACTGTTCCGCTTGCGATACAAAAAGAAATTCCTAAAATTGAAAAATTAGTGAATGCTATTGTTAAACAAATGAAGCTTGGCGGCCGGTTATTTTATATGGGCGCAGGTACCAGCGGGAGACTTGGAATTGTTGATGCCAGCGAATGCCCACCAACTTATGGTGTGCCTCAGGGCATAGTGATCGGAATAATTGCCGGAGGTGACAAAGCCATCCGTAAAGCGGTTGAATTTGCTGAAGATGACACAGAACAGGGATGGAAAGATCTACAGAAATATAAGATCACAAAAAAAGATGTGGTCATCGGTATTGCTGCATCCGGATCAACACCATACGTAATTGGAGCATTGGAGGCCTGCAACAAAATTAGAATTTTAACGGCATGTATCGTTTGTAATAAAGGGAGCAATGTTGCCAAAGTAGCCAAACACAAGATTGAAATTATTGTCGGACCCGAATTTGTAACAGGCAGCACTCGAATGAAATCAGGCACTGCTCAAAAACTTGCTTTGAATATGATCTCTACTTCCGTGATGATTAAACTCGGAAAAGTAAAAGGAAATAAAATGGTAGATATGCAATTGAGCAACAATAAGCTCGTTGATCGAGGAACCAATATGGTTGCTGCTGAATTAAAAGTACCCTACAAAAAAGCACAGGAATTGTTGCTAAAATATGGCAGCGTTAGAAAGGCTGTCGATTATTACAAAAAAGTAAATCCTAAAAAGTAAATTAAGTTGCTGAAGCAATTCGGATCAAACTAAATTACTCCAATTAACGCATGCAAGACATAGAACCATTTTATAATTGGCGACATATCTATATCGCGTCTGAAGATGATCAATCTCCATTTTACGGACGCGAATACAGTGAGTTTGAGTATACCAATGTTATTTATAATTATCTGATACATCCGCAATGGGATGATATTGATTCCCCGACTTTGTATATCAAGATACTGTGCGTGGATTATGATCAGAATTTTACAATCATCGAACTTATTGGTGAATGGAATGACGCAATCAACAATGATATCATGCTTCTGAAAAGAGATATCATCGAATTGATTATGCAATATGGTGTAAATAAATTTATTCTGATTGGTGAAAATGTTCTAAATTTTCATGCTTCAGATGACTGTTATTATGAAGAGTGGTTTGATGAAATTGAAGATGGTTGGATTGCTTTTCTTAATTTCAGAAAACATGTGCTGGAGGAGTTTCAAAAGGCAAATATCGATTATTATATTGTATCAGGAGGTCAACTGAACGATATCGGTTGGCGCACTTCCACTCCATCACAACTATTTGAAAAAGTAGAACAGCTAGTTCAAAAACGAATTGGATAATCAGTCTCCTGCTATGAAAAAAATAATTAGCTCCCTTTTTGCCTTCATTGTTCTTATAACCTTTGCTTTTTCTCAAGAAGTAACTCCTGCAATTGACACACTTGAATTTCAAGTGGGTTACCCGAATGTTCATTCAACAGCCATACAGCAACTGCAATCTTATCCATCACCAAGATACGTGGCAAACAATTCCTTTATCCGCTTATTTAACTGGATGAATTCAAGATACATGGCAGGTGGTGGTCAAAAGGAAGTGAAAGAACAAAATGCGATCAAGGATGCAATGAAGATCCAGGAAGAGTTAATACTGCATTGGAATTATTTTCTGACAATTCAAAATTCCGGAATGGCAACAAGTTCCGATAGTTATAACAATCCAAATGGAATATTCAGGGCTTATATTGATCTGGCAAATAAATACCCACAAATCCCATTAGCTTTAACTACATTCTGGATGCAGCTGGCTCCTTCAAAGATGGGATATTCAGACAAAACACCCCGGATTTTAAAAAAGGATTATCCTGATTCTTTCTATATAAAAGATGCTTCGGGAAACGTAATAAAAAGAATTTTAAATTTTGCTGCACCTGATTCTATTTTTATAAAGGATGGACAGTTGCAAAAAATATGCATCAGCAATATTTTATCGCACCTTACCAGGCCTATCAACATCATAAATGAAAATGGGGAGGAACCTCCTGGGGCTCATCACATAGGAAGTATTTCACAAGACAAAGATATGATTGCCGATAAAAATAGATCAGGCATCAACGATTGGAATATTTATGCTGCAAACAGAAAAAAGAATATGCGGAAACTCTATTCGGATCAATTTATGAAAATGCCGGAATTAAAAAACACCGTGTTCACTATTTACAATGTTGAAGGCGGTCCGATCAACCGATTCGATTGGCAAACGAGTAAAGCATCCTGCTCTAAAATAAAAGGCAACTACTACTCTACCCCCGATTTTTATCCGCGTACTCCCGACAATTGGAAAACATGGAAAGGCGCATGGCACGGTTGGAAATGGATCAATGACGGAAGAAAAATTGAAATAAAAAGTGGTGATCGTTTTTTCTCACCTTTTGTCGCAGCTGGATGGGCATTTAATCCTGAAAGGGATATGCGTCCTGCACAATGGCTCGGACTTCTGAAATGTTTATCCGTTGTTGGTGCCGAATTTTTTTATGCCGGTTATTTTAACCTTAAAAAGCCTTTCTCTAAACCTGAAAATTATGTCTGGCAAGCAGCAATGCCTGCATATGCGCAAGCCGTTTCCACACATTATTCTGATGTTTTTTTTAATGGAAATGTTTTATTCGATGCAAAAAAAGAACCTATTGTCACATTCCCTACAAAAGAAAAAGACGTCTTGGTTGCTGTTCGGAAACAGGATACGAAAGAAAAATATGTCATTGCAACAACTGTTCAACCGTCATCAAATAATGAAAAATTTCCTTTAGAAAAGAATATTGAATTAACTGTTGCCGGTGATAATATTAAAATAAATGCCCGTAGACAAGGAAGTGTTTATGTATACGATAAAAGTGTTGAACCGGCATTGTTCTTCCAACTCGACCGCTGGCATCAATACGAACACCCGGAGCGCTGGAGAAAAGAATGGATTTGCGAAGCTGAAGTGTTTGATAATGCATCATCCGAACAAAACAAACTCATCCATTCTGTTTATTTAAAATCAAATTCAACAATTGATTTTTCACTTGCTGAATCTTACATCCAACTCGATCAAAAAGAATGGACGGAATATAGCTTTTCTAAAAGAGATGCCGAACAGTTAGGAAACAATCTGGTTTTGATGATCTATGCAAAATGTACTAATCAGATTCGTTTGAATACAACCATTCTAGGAAGCGAATATTTAATTTCTTCAAAAAAAACAGACAATTGGGAATGGATCAAATTCCCGTTTGAACTAAAACAACAAGCAGAACTTTCTGAAAGTATTCGCATACTTTCACTCACTGATGGTCTTTTAATCGACAAAATCATTCTTTCTAATTCGGATAAGTTGCCGGATCTAAAAAACTACTAAACAGTAAATCTCGGTCTTTAAAGGCATTCAAACTACCGAATCAGCATTTGGAGCGCAAGTGGTATTTAGGAAAGCTGGGAGAATCCGATTTCTTTTTTCCTTATATTTGCAACTCAGTTTTATAGTCTACATTTTAGTATTCAACACTAATAACATCACATTATGCCTAAAGGAATTTATACTGTACCTGGTCCGGTGAACGAGCCAATAAAAAGTTATGCATCCGGAAGTTCGGAAAGAGCATCTCTTCAAGCAATGCTAAAAGAACTGCGTGCACAAGAAATAGACATTCCAATGTATATTGGCGGAAAAGAAGTTCGCAGCAATGATAAAGTTCGTCTTGCTCCTCCTCATGATCACAAACATACATTAGGACACTTTCACAAAAGCAATAAAGAACATGTAACACAAGCCATCAACGCTGCTTTGGCTGCAAAACCAAAATGGGAAGCATTGGCTTGGGAACACCGTGCAAGTATTTTCTTAAAAGCTGCTGAGTTAATTGCAGGTCCTTACCGTGCTAAATTAAATGCTGCAACCATGCTCGGACAATCAAAAAATGCTTTTCAGGCAGAAATTGATTCAGCATGCGAGATCATTGATTTCCTTCGTTTTAATGTCATGTATATGACTGAAATCTACGGACAGCAGCCACCAGTTGCAGGAACTGGATTTGGTGTTTGGAATCGGGTTGAACAAAGGCCATTAGAAGGATTTTTATATGCCTTGACTCCTTTTAACTTTACTGCAATTGCCGGAAATTTACCTACATCTTGCGCAATGATGGGAAATGTGGTTGTTTGGAAACCATCTAATACTCAAGTGTATGCTGCGAATGTATTGATGGAAATATTTATAAAGGCAGGTGTTCCTGATGGAGTGATCAACTTGATCTACCCTAGCGGACCGGATGCTGCAGATGTTGTATTCTCACACCCTGATTTCGCAGGAATTCATTTTACTGGTTCTACTGAAGTTTTTCAAAACATTTGGAAAACAATCGGAAACAATATTCATAAATACAAAACCTACCCGCGCATTGTGGGTGAAACTGGTGGTAAAGATTTTATCCTTGCTCACAAATCTGCTGATGCGAAAATTCTTGCAACAGCTATCAGTAGAGGCGCATTTGAGTATCAGGGACAAAAATGTTCAGCATGTTCGAGAGCATATGTTCCCTCTAACTTATGGGATGATGTTAAGAAGATGTTGATCGAAGATCTAAAATCATTCAAAATGGGTCCGACAGAAGATTTCACAAACTTTATAAATGCAGTAATCGATGAAAAGTCTTTTGATAAATTAGCAAAATATATTGATGCTGCAAAGGCAGATAAAAATGTAGAAATTATTGCCGGTGGAAATTACGATAAATCAAATGGATGGTTCATTGAACCAACGGTCATAGTAGCAAAAGATCCGAAATATGTAACTATGTGCGAAGAATTATTCGGACCGGTATTAACATTACATGTTTATGATGCAGAAAAATTTGATGAGATCTTGCATACCGTAGATACAACTTCTATATATGCATTAACAGGTGCGATCATTGCACAGGATCGGTATGCGATTGAACATGCTACAAAGGCATTGCGTAATGCTGCCGGAAACTTTTATATCAATGATAAATGTACTGGTGCAGTTGTCGGACAGCAGCCATTTGGTGGTGCTCGCGGTTCAGGCACAAATGATAAAGCGGGTGCAATGGTTAATTTATTGCGTTGGGTTTCTCCCCGCACAATCAAAGAAACATTCGTTCCGCCAACAGATTACAGATATCCGTTTTTACAAGCAGATTAATAACAATTTTACAATAAGCATTTAAGAAATGCCTCTGTTTCCATTAGTAAAATGGATTAGAGGTATTTTTTTTGATTAAAATATATTCTGTACTTTAGACGTATCCAAACGGACTTCTAATGTTGGATTTATTAAACTACTATGAAAAAAATATCCCTGCTACTTATTCTGAACATCCTCTTTTACTATTTTTCTTTTGCACAATCAACAGCAGTTGTTTCAAAAATCATACAAAACGGACAACGATTCGAATTAACTATTACCGGCGAAAAACCATTTTATGTGGGCGGGAATATTCACATTTTACATATTGGGAAACAGTCTTTCTCGCTGAGTAAACAACTCAATATGAATGGTAGAGGAGCAATTGTTTTTTATATTTCAACTGATGAATTCAACAGCCTTAACGAAGGTGATTACATCTGGATGAGTTACGGAAAGAAGTTTAAAAAAACACCCGCAAGTACTGAGGACCCAGAAAAATTTTGCAGAAAAAATTCAAAAACGTGCTGGGCATTAGGCAAATTCAGTAAAAAATTATCAGAAAACTAAACGCATTTAAGTTAACGCTCCTTCCAATGATAAATAAATACCTACGAGCATCCTTAATTGTAGTTGCTTTTGTTACCCAGCTATTTTCAGGTTTTGCACAAACCACGCCTGATCCAGGATTACCCGGCACATTCGCTGTAAGTTACTCCTCTTATGATCTGGGAGATCTCGCATTTACAGATCCCTCGTTCCCGAATCCGATGGAAGTTCGAGGTTCGGTTCATTATCCAACATTGTTAAGTTCAGGACCATTCCCTGTTTTGGTTTTTTTACACGGACGTCATACAACTTGCTACCAAACTAGCAATCCGTCAAATGATGCATTGGCATGGCCCTGCGCTGCGGGTTATCAATCTGTCACCAGTTTTCAAGGTTATGATTACCTCGCACAACAAATGGCAAGTCACGGTTACATCGTAATTTCAATCTCTGCAAATGCAATCAATGCCGATGATAATAGTTTGACGAACCGGGGAATGCCTGCACGTGCAGCTCTCATACAGCATCATTTGGATCTTTGGAATACATGGAATACTGTCGGAGGGACGCCATTCGGAACAACTTTTATTGGAAAATTAGATCTTCAGAATATTGGGACAATGGGGCATTCACGCGGTGGTGAAGGTGTTGTCGCTCATGCACTTTTAAACAGATCATTGGGAAATCCTTACGGGATCAAAGCGGTATTACCACTTGCACCTGTTGATTTTTCACGCGAAATATTAAATGGAATGCCACTAATGAACATTGCACCCTATTGTGATGGAGATGTTTCTGATTTGCAGGGTGTACATTTTTATGACGATATCCGTTACAATGATCTAACAGATGAATCACCAAAGCATTCCGTTTTAGTGATGGGTGCCAATCACAACTTCTTTAATACAGTATGGACTCCAGGCTCTTATATTGCTGCAACATCAGATGATTGGGACGACAATTACGGTAACAACGATATACATTGCGGAACAGTCGGAACACAAAGTAAAAGATTAACTCCCTCAGAGCAGCAAGCAGTATTAGTGACGTATGCAAGTGCTTTTTTCAGATTATACATCGGTAACGAAACAGCCTTTGCTCCTATACTCGAAGCGGATGATATTGTGCCACCTATATCTTCGACATTGGATACGAATGGTATTTTTGTTTCTTATCATGCACCTGCATCCAAGCGCCTTGATATCAATCGGCACTTAGTGGAAGCTTCTGAACTGACAAATACATTGAGCGGAGCAGTATCCTCTGGTGGACTTTTAAAATTCGATATCTGTTCTGATGATGCAGCAGAAATTAATTGCAGCGTAAGTTTTTCGAATGACAAAGAGCCTCACAGCGGAACATCCGGTATATTAGGAATGCCACAATTAGGAATGCGGTGGGACGGGGCAACGGATTTCTACCAGAATATAATTCCTGTTTCTTATCAGAACTTTACGATCTATCAAAACTTTCAGTTCAGGGCAGCAGTAGATTTTTCCGAAGCAACATCGGGACAAACATTTAACTATACAATCCAGTTGATCGATGTATCCGGAGCGATTAGCAGTCTGCAAGTAAAAAACTACACAAACGTTATGTATTATCCTCCCGGAACAGAACCATTTGAATTACCGAAAGTGTGTTTCAACAGCATCAAAATTCCTCTTACAGATTTTATAGGAGTTGATTTGACTCAAATTCAAAAAGTGAAATTTCTCTACAACAAAACGGTTGCCGGATCCATTTATATTACAGACGTGATGCTAAGCGGGCTAAGCCCTCTTACCACTTCAGTTTCATTCAATTTTCCGGCTCCTGTTGCTTCGGTTTATCCCAATCCTACAAACAACAGCATACAAATAAAATTAGGATCCGAATTCAAAAGTATAACAGCAGTAAATTTATTTGATATACAAGGTAAGTTGTTACTTCATATTGAAAAAATAAGGGAGGAGATTATCGACATGGATCTGAGTAACTATGAAAATAGTATTTATATTCTTAATGTTATCAGCACCAAAGATTCAAAAAATTATAAAATCATAAAACAGTGAAACTAAAATTAAAACTGGAGCATCGAAAACAAAAAGTAGTATCCTTTTCAATATTTATTATTCGCATGTTACGCTTTTCTATTTTTGCAATCGTATTGATTATTCTGTCCGTTGGATTTGGAGTAGTAGGTTATCACTATTTCGCCAACCTTGGTTGGCTCGACAGTTTTCATATGGCTTGTTTGATATTGACGGCAATGGGGCCTGTTGTGGAAATGCGCACATCAGGAGCTAAAATTTTCGATTCACTTTATGCGCTTTACAGTGGCCTTGCTTTTTTGAGCATCACAGCGGTTTTTTTTGCTCCGATCGTTCACAGGATCATGCATATATTGCATATGGATGATATAGAATAAGTAGATGTCTTTACTTCTCTACAATCACAAACTCCGTTCTTCTGTTCTTTGCTCGTCCTGCCTCTGTAGCATTGTCAGCGACTGGAAGAGAAGCTCCATAACCTTTGAAATTGATCAGTCGTTTTTCTTCAATTCCTTTAGAAATCAATAAATCTCTGACACTAAATGCACGATCGGTTGATAATGCCAAATTGGATTTCTGATCTCCTACATTATCGGTATGCCCCCGTACTTCAATTTTCAATGAAGGACTCGTTTTTAAAAAATCAGCGAACTCGTTGATCACAAAAGCTGAACTAGGATCCAGATCTGCTGAATTAGTGTTGTAATAAATATTATTTAAGGTGTATGTTTTCCCAACCTTTATAGTATCAACCGCCATATTTATTTTTACAGGTTTCGCGCTGATCAGCGAATCTTTTTTTACCAGTTGTGAACTAAAAGCATAATTATCCTTTTTAACAGTAATAATCAAATCACTTTTTATTTTCGTATTCACAATAACCGCATAATTTCCGGTAATCGTATCCACAATTGCTTCGGTGATTTTATTAGTTGCAGCATCTTTTACTTCGACTTTAAATCCTTTGAGATCGCCCTGATCATGATCTTCGATCTTTCCTCTAAAAAATGCAACTTCATCCGGACGCGCTTCTTTATAAAGGTCAAAAGAAAAAATATCATATTTCCCAACAGATTTGCCGTTAGAACGGGACGGTTCGTTGGAAGCAAAATAACCTAAATGTCCGTCAGTACTTACAAAAAAACCTAAATCGTCACGATTCGTATTTATAGGAATTCCAATATTTTTAGGCTCAGACCATTTGCCATCGTCTCCCTTTTTCGAGAAAAAAATATCGAAACCGCCAACACCTGGATGACCATCACTAGAAAAATATAAAGTTTGAAAATCAGAATGGATAAAGGCAGATTTTTCATCGGCATTTGTATTAATAACTGATCCTAAATTTTCAGGTTTACTCCATATTCCGGTCACAAGATCTTTGATCGTTACATATAGATCCACTCCTCCTCTGCCACCTTTTCTGTCGCTAGCAAAATACAATGTTTTCCCATCCGAGGCAATACTCGGCTGAGAATCCCAATAGATCGGGTCATTTATTCCTTCTACCTTTTTTGCCTCAGTCCATTCCCCATTAATATTATCGGCAGTATAAATATCACAATTGATAGTTGGCCCTCCTTCATCTTTGCAGGAAGTAAAAAAAACATGTTTATTATCGATCGACATGGTTGCACCACCTTCACTTCCATTTTTATTAAATGGATATGGCATCCGTTGCCCTTTATTAAACAATCCTGTTGTTTTACTGCGGATGGCATAACTGAATAGTTCCATTTCTTTATCCGTTTCATAAATCATATCTTTATTGACATACGCTTGTTTCCTCGTAAACAACATCATTTCATCATCCGAAGTAATGATCGGCAGATATTCATCCTTTTCAGTAGAGATACCTTCTACCGGCTTGGGATCAAAAGGAACTTTATTCTTGAACAAGTCGCTGTATACCTTTGCATAACGAATCATTTGTTTGGATTGAGATAATAAAGCTTCGTAATCTTTATTGAATTTTTTTTCATCATCATCCTTAAAATCAAGATACTGTTTCAGGTATTTAATACAGTCATCGTAATTTTCATCTTCCCAAGCAATAAAGCCCAAGTAATAATAGGGATCAGAGTGGTATTTCGGACAAATTTCAACTACCTTTTTGAGGTAAGGCTCAACAGGTTTATATTTCTCCTCGTTGATGCTTAACGTACGCAATCGTTCAGCCGCAAACGAAAAATTGGCATCAACATAATCAGGCTCCAGCTCCATTGCCTGTTTTAAAAAAGCAAGGCGTTCCTCCTTCTTGTATTTCTTATCAATACCCTGTTCATATAACTTCTTCGCCTTTTTATTTTCGATTTCCTGACATTTCGTTTCATCCTGAGCGAAGGAAATGAAACTTGCTAAGAATAAAAAGGAAAAAATGGCTGACAAGTATTTCATTTACTTTTAAACTATAAAATTTAACAAACGATATACAATAATCGATAACAGTAGGTCAGTTCGAATGCTTCTCTCACAGAGGAAGCTAAACATATCGAGGATTTTTTTAAGGAATCGTTCTTTCCTAAAAATTCTCGATACATTTCTTTCGTTATAAGTCAAGAAATACTCGAAACGACATTTTACTCAATAGCTTACAACTTACTGCAATTTCTTATCCGATTCGGCTTTCGCATTGATCAAAACCTGATCTGCTTTTTTATTTGCTTCATCCAGGATGATCTGTGCTTTTTTATCTACTTCTTTTTTAAGAGCAGGTGCAGCAGCTTTTGCAGCCATTTTAGCAATAGGGTTTTTCAAGTCCTCGATATTTTTATCGATGGCTGCATATCCCTCTGCTTTTGTTTTGTCTAACAATACTTTTGCCTCAGCTTTTATTTTATCAGCTTGAGCCTGAGCATCCTTCATTATTTTTTCAGCCTCTTCACGGGCTTTCTGTTTCGCCAGATCTATACCCTGACCAATTATCTCTTTCACTTGCTCTTTAACGCCTTGCTCGGAGTTGAACAAATCCGTCTTCAACGTTGGCTTGGTAACAGTTCCACCAAACAATGCCTTAATTTTCACCTTATCTCCTAGTTTCACATTTGTTCCGACCTGTGCATTTAGTTGAGCTATCAAACTTCCGGCTGCAGCATTCACTTGTGATCCGAATTCAGCACGAGGAATTTCTAATTTCCAGATGTAATCAATTGTCTCATCAAAACCAGTTGAACCTTTAACCGTTCCTATAATGTTTCCGAATTTGATCGGCATCTCTTCAACAAACAACCTGCCATCCTTAAATGAATAGGAAGCGTTTATATTTTCGAATTTTAATTTTTTATATTTCTCTTGTTTCAATGCATCCGCAAATTTATTGATCGGTTCAAAACCTTCAACAGTTACACTGTTGGTTTGCAATTTACCACCACCGGTCAATGTATTCATTACAGGTTCCATGTGTTCATCCAGAAGCGAAGTAAATTTCAATTTGGTGCCGAATTTACCTTTTGAATATTTTGAGATTGGAGCAAGTTTTTCAACGGTATTAAACATTTTAATTGTTTTAGGAATATCAAAATTCGCGAGATCAATATCAAAATCTACGGTAGGTTTTTTAATATTCTGAGTATTGTATACTCCGGTCAGGGACATCGTTCCTTCCACTTCATCCAAAGTCATTTTTAAATTATCCAATGTCATTTTACTATCTTTAATAGCTAACCCACCGGTAACTTTAGTGATTGTAAGATTATCATATACTAATTTTCCAATATTCGCATTCAAGCGAACATTCAAATTAGAGGGCACTTCCGCAACAGTCATCGCTGCCGTATCAGCAGAAGCAGCAGCTGCAGACGTAGATGTATCACTACTGCTCATTAACTCATTTACGTCCAATAAACCTGAATTCAAATTAAAAGAACCTTTCAGTAAAGAATCTTTCAAGGCATATTGAAGGAAATTTTCAATTTTACCATCTAATTGAATATCACTTTTACCAATCTTCGCCTCAAATTTTGTTAGGTCAACAGTCTTGGGATTGAACTCTAGGTATAAGGCACTAATCTGAGTAGGATAAGATAATGATTTTGTCTGATAATTCATATCCAACACGGCTAATTTACCTGCAGCATTAAATTCCTCATAGTGTTCTTTTTCAATTGAGCTCATACAACCCTTCATTTTCACATCAATAGTAATCATACCATTGAGATCGTCTCCTTTTTCCAAAGGAATAACATCTTTCACAGTTGCTAAATTAATTTTAGCCAATACAGCTGCATTGATGTTTGCATCAGATATTGGAGTTGAAACATGCATTGTTGCATCAATTGGATTTCCTCCCAGCTCCACATGAAACTTATTTAAATCGATAACTGTTGCATCCGGATCACCGATTTTATTATCAACTAATAAATCTATCTGAATATTTGTAGCAGATTTCGGTAAAGCCGGATATTGGAACATTGCATCCTTAATCAAAAGCTTACAACCGAATGCAGGCATTTTTTTATCATTGTAAATACCTTTCGCGAAACCATCTAACGCTAACGAACCGGATGTTTTCACATCTTTAAAATCTGCAGTATAAACACCGGGAACCAAGGATAATATATTTTTGAATTCGGTTTGATTTGCTTTAAACTTCAGATCCATGTCCATGTCATCACCCGGCATTGCAAAAAAACCATCTAATCCTAATGTTAATTCATTCAATGAAAATTCATTTTCTTTGAACGTAAATTTGAACTTCGGCATATCTGCATCAAGATCAGCTTTTATGCTTGTTTTCACTTTATTCATATACACAACACCACCATAGTTCATCGTAAAACGTTCAATCTCGGTTAATGTCTCCAACACAAAGTTATCAGACGTAAAATCACCGCTAAGGGAATGTGTCATATTATATAACTCTGTATAGAAACCCATAGATGCATCATCGTAAACGATATATGCATTTTTTATCTCGAATTTTTTTAAGGTCATTTTAAACGGAGCCGCTTTAGTTGTATCAACAGCAGCAGTAGTTGTGTCCAGACTTGGCTTTACAATATCCCAATTGACTTTACCGTCTTTCAATACCAATGCGTGAATCCGTGGCTGATTGATCAGGATAGAATTGATCTTATATTGTTCACCTTTTATGACACTCATCAGATTCAAACCCACAGTTAAATTCTTTGCGTACAACAAGGTATCACCTTCAAAATCACCAACATTAGCAACACTCACGCTATCTACCGATAAAGTAAAATCAGGAAAAGAACTAATTAGCGTAAGATCGAACTCACCAAAATTAACCTTCGCGTTCAACTGTTCGTTTGCTGTATCCTTTACAAACTGTACAATTTGTTTTTTGAACAAAAAGGGAGCAGCAATCAGAAAAATGATTAGCACTAAAAATGTTATTCCGGTCCACTTAAGGATTCTTCTAAGTACGCTTTTTTTCTTTTTGGGGGTTTCGCTTGTCATGGTGGTTCGTTTTTTACTCTTAGTAATTTCCTTTATATGTCATTGCGAGGAAAGAAGTCATATCAAACAAATAGTTGCTATTCTCCTCTTCATGAAAGATTGCTTCGTTAATCAAATGATGATTCTAATATTGTTTATTATTTAAATTGCAAACTTTTATTTCTTAATAAATGATCCACGATCACCAGTGCAGCCATTGCTTCCACAATAGGAACTGCACGCGGCAATACACAAGGATCATGCCTTCCTTTACCGGTCATGTCAACGTTTTCATTTTTTGAATTCACCGTTTCCTGCTTTTGCATAATGGTTGCAACAGGTTTAAAGGCTACTTTAAAATAAATATCCTGACCATTGCTGATCCCGCCTTGAATACCACCGGAATGATTTGTTTTTGTGATTACTTTATCATTTTCAATGTTAAATGAATCGTTGTGTTGCGAACCGTTCATTTTTACCCCTTCAAAACCACTACCATACTCAAAACCTTTAACTGCATTGATACTTAACATGGCCTTACCGATATCCGCATGCAATTTATCAAAAACAGGTTCGCCCAATCCAACCGGTGTTCCTTTGATAATACAGGAAATAACGCCACCGATCGTATCACCAGACTTTCGAACCTGTTCAATTTTTTGGATCATCGTATCTGCAATAAGCGCATCCGGACAACGCACAATGCTTGAATCGATCTTAGAAAGATCCATATCGTGATAATCTTTTAGCAGTTTAATATCGCCCACTTGAGAAGTATAAGCTTGAATAGTGATTCCATATTCTCTGAGGATCAATTTTGCAATTGCCCCGGCAACAACACGGCTAACCGTTTCACGGGCAGAAGACCTTCCGCCACCGCGATGATCGCGCATACCATACTTTGCATCATATGTATAATCCGCATGTGAAGGACGATAAACATCCGTGTTATGCTCATAATCTGTTGGCTTTTGATTTTCATTTCGGATAATAAAACCGATAGGTGTCCCCATTGTTTTACCTTCAAATATCCCTGAAAGGAATTCCACTTTATCACTTTCTTTCCGCTGGGTAACAATGTGAGATTGCCCCGGACGCCTCCTGTCCAATTCTGATTGTACAAAATCAATATCGATAAATAGGCCAGAAGGACAGCCATCAAGAATACCACCCAAAGCAGCGCCATGCGACTCGCCAAAAGTGGTTAAAGTAAATAGTTTTCCGAATGTATTGCCTGCCATAAAATGTTTTTACAAAACAGACAAATTTAATGAAAATTGGCTGCAAAAACAGGATTTAATTGCAAATTATTTTCTGGGTATACGAGCCATTTTCAGCAAGAATTCTTACAAAATAAAGCCCTTTTCCATTTGCTGAAATATCCAATTGTTTTTGGTAAAAACCTGAAATGTTTCTATGTGTTTCTTGATAAATGCTACGACCTAAAACATCTGTAATAAAAATAGAAATATCTTGGGAAACCGATGCGAAACTTAAATCAAAAATTCCGTTTGAAGGATTCGGAGATAATTTAAATTCTGTAATCGCCTTTTCATCAATGGAATTTGAATTACAAACTGCCGGGGACGTATATATTTTATTGATGCTGCAAGTCCCATCAGCAGAGAAGCCTGCTGCCACAAAACATGAGGAAGCATTTGAAGGCAATCCGCTTAAGGTATAAACGGTAGGACTTGTGAACGGTGCATTAAATGTTTGACTTCCTCCGCAACTTCCAAATATTGTAAGTGTGCCGGTAGAAGGTGCGTTATTAAAAGTAACAGAACCGGAAACTGAATACGAATTATCAGCGCTATCACAAACAGAAGGTGATGCTGTTAGTGAAACGAATGAACAAGAATAACCACATGCTGTAGTACCTGACCCTGCTGTTTGTTCGTAATGTATATTACCTGTCTCATCTGCATAATTAGAAATCATTGCAATATAAAATTCTCCGGGAAGGGCTGCCGGGATTGAAATATTGATCAGGTTACTCGCAGAATAATCACATCCTAAAATATGCGCTGCATCAAGCATTGCATAGCATGCTCCCGACAAGGTGGAAAAAGGACCCCAGTAAATAAAATCAACATCAATAGGTGTAGGAACCGTAGCGAAATCAAGCGCTGAACCGGTTATAGTGATCGCACCGGGCACAACCACTTCAATGGAAAACCAAAAAGGATTCGCAACACTGCCCAAACAACCGTAATCAGGTCCGCCTGGCGCAGGGAAACCTGTTGGTGCATCATAATCATATGCGGTACCCGTACAAAACGGCAATGCGGTTATGCAACTGTCCTGTGCTTTTATATATAAACTGTTTAATTGAATAGACAAGAATAATATAAGTATATATTTTTTCATATTAAAGTATTTTTACCAAAGATAGTATTATTGGCAACTAATTTCTAATAAATCGAGAGAAGAATTGAAGGGCTAAAACCAAGTAGATTTAACCGAGTTAATTATGAAGTATTCAGAAGTACTAAAGAAAAATAAAAGGGTGTCTTTTAGATAAAATAATTGAAAATACTTCTCAATTTAGTATCTTTCAGCAATAATTAGTCTGCAATGAAGATTCTTATTAAAAATATAAAACAATTAGTTCAAACCGAGGAACTTCCGCGCATTAAAGTAACAGGCGCTGAGATGAAAAATATCGCTTCTGTTTCTGATGCCTGGCTTGCCATTGAAGATGATAAAATTGCGGGATTCGGTAAAATGGAAGACTGGGAAGGGATTTCAGATTGGACCAATTTAACAATAATAGATGCAAGTGATAAAATTGTGATGCCTTGTTATTGCGACAGCCATACACATATTGTTTATGCTGGAAGCCGTGAAGGAGAATTTGTGGACAGGATCAACGGACTTTCCTATGAACAGATATTTGAACGTGGGGGAGGCATTCTCAACTCCGCAAAAAAATTATCGGACGCAACAGAGGATGAACTTATTGAAAGTGCCTTAAAGCGTTTGAATGAAATAATGTTGCAAGGAACAGGAGCGGTTGAAATAAAGAGCGGCTATGGATTAAGTATTGAAGCTGAATTAAAAATGCTGCGTGTCATTAAAAAGCTAAAAGCAATTTCACCACTAACAATAAAAGCGACTTTCCTTGGTGCACATGCTGTTCCTTCCGAATACAAAAATGATAAACAAACGTATATCGACATCATCATCAATGAAATGATGCCTAGAATTGAAGCAGAACAACTCGCAGATTATTGCGATATTTTTTGTGAACAAAATTATTTTACAAAAGAAGAAGCTATTAAAATCCTCACTGCTGGAAAGAAACACGGTATGACACCCAAAGTACATGCTGAACAATTAAGTAATTCGGGTGGAGTATTAGCAGGAGTTGAAGTGGGTGCGCTAAGTGTTGATCATTTAGAATTTGTTGGAGATAAAGAAATTGATGCATTAAGAAATTCGAAGACAATGCCAACCATTTTACCGGGTGCAGCTTTCTTTTTGAACTTACCATTTCCGCCTGCACGCAAAATGATGGATGCAGGCTTAGCACTGGCTGTTGCAAGCGATTATAACCCTGGGAGCAGTCCGAGTGGCAATATGAACTTTATGCTTTCCCTTTGTTGTTTGCAATATAAAATGACTCCGGAAGAAGCAATCAATGCAGCAACAATAAATTCAGCGTATGCAATGGATCTTAGTAAAACTCATGGAAGCATTGCTGTTGGCAAACAAGCAAATGTATTTATCACAAAAGAAATTCCGAGCTATGCGTATATTCCATATTCATTTGGAAGCAACTTAATTGAGACAGTGATCATTAGCGGAAAAATTGTTACCGGCAGACAATAGACTATTAAAAAAATAAACAAAAAAATGTGTTATTCAAAAGAACAAAGCAATGACGAATATAAAAACAAATAAAATATAACATGAGTGATCAATTAATCGAATGTGTTCCGAATTTCTCTGAAGGGAACGATATGAACATCATCAAACAAATTACCAACGAAATCGAATCGGTGGAAGGTGTGAAATTATTAAATGTCGATCCGGGTAAAGCGACTAACAGAACTGTTGTAACCTTTGTTGGTAATCCACAGGCCGTTATCGATGCTGCATTTTTAGCGATAAAAAAAGCCAGTGAATTAATTGATATGAGCAAACACAAAGGAGAACATCCTCGCATGGGTGCAACCGATGTTTGCCCGCTTATACCCATTGCGGGCATTTCGATGGAAGAAACTGCAGCGTATGCAAAAAAGTTAGGTGAACGTGTTGGGAAAGAACTTAGTATTGCCATTTATTTATACGAAGCTGCCCAGGTAGATAAAAAAAGAAATAATCTTTCCCTGATACGTGCTGGAGAGTATGAAGGTTTTTTCAAAAAAATAAAATTACCTGAATGGAAACCTGATTTCGGTCCGGCTGAACATTCAGTCAAAGCTGGATCTACCGTGATTGGCGCGAGAGATTTTTTAGTTGCTTACAATATCAATCTGAATACAACATCTACACGCAGAGCAAATTCTATTGCTTTTGATGTTCGCGAAGCAGGAAGAGTAAAGCGTGAAGGAAATCCGGTTACTGGAAAAATTGTTACGGATGACAAAGGAAATCCTGTTAACATTCCCGGTTCATTAAAATCGGTTAAAGCGATCGGCTGGTACATCGAGGAATATGGTATTGCCCAAATTTCTATGAACCTTACGAACATCAATATCACTTCAGTGCACAAAGCATTTGACGAAGTATGTAACAAAGCCAATGAAAAAGGAATACGCGTTACAGGATCGGAGTTGGTCGGACTTGTTCCATTACAATCGATGTTGGATGCAGGGAAATATTTCCTGGAAAAACAAAATCGTTCAACCGGCGTTTCAGAAAAAGAATTAATCAAGATTGCAGTAAAATCTTTAGGCCTGGATGAATTATCACCATTCAAACCGGAAGAGCGGATCATTGAATACCTATTGAAAGATGATACAAAATCACGTTTAATAAAAATGGATCTTGTTGCATTCGCTGATGAAACCGCAAGCGAAAGTCCGGCCCCAGGTGGTGGTTCGATATCCGCTTATATTGGTTCCTTGGGAATCTCTTTAGGGACAATGGTTGCCAACCTATCGTCACACAAGCCGGGATGGGAAGAACGCTGGAAAGAGTTTTCGGATTGGGCAGAAAAAGGGCAATATTATAAAAATGAGCTGTTGAAAATGGTGGATGAGGACACGAATGCCTTCAATAAGATCATGTCTGCATTTGGTTTACCGAAGGGGAGCGAAGAAGAGAAAAAAGCGCGTACACAAGCTATACAGGATGCCACCCGATACGCAACTGAAGTTCCATTCAAAGTGATGCAACTTTCTTACGATTCAATGGAAGTAATCAAAGCAATGGCTGAGATTGGTAATCCGAACTCAGTGACCGACGCCGGTGTTGGAGCGTTATGCGCCCGTTCCGCGGTGATGGGTGCATTCCTGAATGTAAAAATAAATGCAGCGGGATTAACTGATAAAGCATTTACAGAGAAACTAATTTCCCAAGGACACGTATTAGAAGATAAAACAAATGCTTTGGAGGAAGAGATTCTAAAGATTGTGAACGGAAAGATCTAATTGCAAAAAACGATTATTTTTTTCAGATAAATTTTGCAATAATGTTAACAAAAGTAGAGGATGAAAAGTAAAGAGACAAACACATTATAAACTATGTCATTCGTAGCGCTAATAAAAAGACAACTACTGAAGCATCGCGTTTTCCGTAGATTCTTTTTTTCGTTTCACTTTCGCTTGATTCTCCTCGACATAAAAAAGAATCAAACACTGTTGATCTTTTGGCTGTTATTTTTCGGAATCATCACAAACAATGTTGCTCCCCGCTACGGAATGGCCTATTTGTTCTGGGGTCCCGAATATTTTGATAAAATAAGCTTCCTCTCCTACTTCATTACCGGCTTTGCCTGCGGAGGATTTATTATGGCCTATAACATTGCCAGCTATATTAAAAACGGATTCCGCTTTCCATTCCTAGCAACGCTCAGGAATCCTTTTATGCGTTATTGCCTCAATAATTTTTTCTTACCGTCTCTCTTCACAATTCTTTATTGTTTTCAGATCTACTTTTTCTTAAAGAGCGAAGGTAACTTTACAACGCAGGATATTTTATTGCTGATCATGGGATTTGTTTGCGGCAATTTATTTTTCATCTTTATCGCGTTCACCTATTTCTTCGGAACAAACAAAGACATCAGTAAATTATACGGAATTCATATTTCAGATCCCGTTACAAAAAAAAGCATCCCTTCAAAGGAACATAGCGGAGAGCGAAACCCTAATCTGATAAAAGAATCCCGCGACTGGTATGTTGAAACCTATTTCAGTAATCCCTTTAAAAGACGATTGGTGCGCTCGGTACGTCATTATAAAAAAGAAATGCTGAAAGCAGTTTTAAAACAAAATCACAAAGCGGCTTTTGTATTTCAGATCTTATCGATCATCAGTTTGATCACGCTGGGTTTATTTTCAAAAATTGCAGCGTTCGAAATTCCCGCAAGCGCTAGTTTATTTCTGCTGTTCACCATGTTCATTATGTTATTCAGTTCGTTCTATACCTGGTTCAGAGGCTGGTCGACACTCATATTCGTTCTTTTCCTAGTGGCTTTCAATTACCTTCATAAAATAGAATTTCTGTCTACCCAAAATCGTTCCTACGGTTTAAATTACAGCACGGTAAAAGCGTCATACAGTTATGATAATTTTAAAAAGATCGACAAAGACTATGCAACTTTGTCAAAAGATCTGGATGCCACACTTTCAATTTTAAACAAGTGGAAAGTTAAAAATACAGATCCTGCAAATCCAAACAAGAAACCGAAATTGGTTTTGATCAATGTGAGTGGCGGTGGTTTGCGTTCTTCATTATGGACATTGTATACTTTACAAATCACCGACAGTTTATTAAATGGTAAATTGTTCAGCCAAACACAACTCATCAGCGGTTCATCCGGGGGAATGGTTGGTGCAGCCTATTTCAGAGAATTAGCGTTACTGAAGATAAAAAACAAAATCCCATCGCTTTACGATAAAAACTATTGCACCAATATGTCGAAAGACATCCTGAATCCAATTGCATTTACAGTTGCAACAAGCGAGTGGCTTTTTCCATTGAAAAGTTTTACTGTAGACAATCACCGCTATTCTTACGACCGAGGATTTGCCTTTGAACAAAAGTTAGATGAAAACACCAATGGCATCTTAAAAAAACGTCTGATAGCTTACAAGCAGCCCGAAGCAAATGCCTATATCCCAATGATGGTTTTCTCCCCCTCTATTGTAAATGACGGCCGGAAAATGCTGATCTCTCCGCAGGGAATTTCGTACTTGACACAAAATTCAAAAACAAATAAAACACAGTTTAATAAACTTTTTGACGCCATTGAATATTGCCGTTTCTTTCAACAGCAAAGTGCCGAGCAAACCTTATTTTCAAGTGTTTTACGGATGAGCGCGACCTTCCCTTATATTTCACCGATTGTTTCATTACCAAGTGAACCGCGTATCGAAATCATGGATGCAGGATTAAGAGATAACTATGGATTAGAAACTAGTCTGCGTTTTGTGAAAGCATTTAACGACTGGATCGCAGAGAATACGAGCGGTATTGTGATCATACAGATCCGCGATAAGCATAAGAATATTCCGATCGATGAGAACCCGTCACAAACATTGGCAAAAGCATTAACACGACCAATGGGAAGTTTTTACGGACATCTTTTTGAAGTGCAGGACTACAATCAAAATCAACAAATGCAAATGGCTGACTTATGGTGTAAATCACAAATTGATATAATCGATTTGCAACTGCGAAACGAATTGAACGACCGAATCTCCTTGAGCTGGCATTTAACCAATAAAGAAAAAAAGAAAGTATTTGCGTCCATACGACTCCCAGAAAATCAAGATGCCATTAGACGCATTGTCAGCTTGCTAAAATAGAATTTTATCTGCTTCGTATTTTTTTGCTAGCTTAGATATGTTATTCAGTAAGCACTGAAAATATTTTTTGTAGATACTTATTTTATTGATCTATTTTTTCATTGTTTTTTTGATACTGTCAACTGAATACCAGCAAAAATATTTATTAAATATTTTATTGGCAAGGCCTTCAAAATGAAAAAAATCTACTTATAAGTAGTTTTCCTACTCATTATTTGCCTGTATGCACCGTCCCATAAGTCAATACGTTTCTGAAGAGATTCAACAGTCGCTTTTTGTGCTTCGTTCCAAAATTGATCGTCAGTGCCGC
>CAMCYR010000029.1 GCA_945885475.1 Chitinophaga pinensis | reverse complement strand
AGTTCTTGTTTTTTCTGAACAATAAGAAGGCCATTCCGATTGTTCGTATTCTTTCATAAAATCATAGAGTTTAGAGGACAAACCGGATTTGAAATTATAGTAATAGGTACCTCTAGAAGAGTTATAATAATCCCTTGCATCGTAATCATCACTATTTGCAGTTGAATCGGGTAACGTTAAAAGTTGCGGGAGATTTTTATAACTCAGATCAAGGAGTAAATATTTTTCTAATTTCTTATGCTCCTCAGTGCTTTTTTTGATATTGAAATTGGTAATGATCATATCCCAATTAAAAAAGCAGGAAAGAACTAAAAAGTAATAATAAACAGCTGCATTTACACGGAACAAGTACCAATTCGTTTTTAATTTAAGAATTTTTAGCAATGTAGTAAGGAGCCCGATTATAGCGAGAATAAGATAAACGTACACTCCTATTTTTTTATAGGAGATCCCCGACTCCATGATATATAAATTATTCCGGTAAGCAGTTGAAAATATCATAAATACATTTTGAATAATCCAGAAAACTGCCATTATTTTGAGCCATTTGCCGCCTTTGTAAAAATTCAATTCACCACGGAAATAAAAAAGAATAATGAAAATAGCCACAATAATGGATGTGATCAAAGTACCTATTCCGTCGTGAACAAATGCTTTATGACTAATTCCTTTCGGCAAGAGTCCATCGAACAAAAAATAATTAATATCAAGTAAATTGAGGATCAGGAGCAAGCTATTCAGCATCGTAAATAAAATGATTCCGGAAAGATTCTCATTTTCAATGCGCATGACTCCATTCAGAAAGTTTTTACCCGATGCTAATTCCGTTGTAAGATTTAATGCAGCTGCTTCGTCTTTATCAGAAATGCCCGGAAGAATTCGATTATGAAAGAAACCATATAGCAAAAGTAATCCTCCTAATGTGAAAAAGATCCAGCCGATTGAAATGAAATCAAGATTAATATCCTTTGTAAAATCATAAAAAAGAGGGTTTGAACTTTGGTAAAAGAAGAAAAATAAAATGGTAATTAAGAGAGGAATAACAATCAAAAAAAGTTTTACATAAAAAGGCCGCTGATAAACACCTGCAATCTGATTTCGCTTCCTGTTAACCCAATCGATGAACATAAAGACAACTGACGATCCGGTAGCGCAAATCGTTAAAAAAATACTGGTAAGAAAAGATGTTTTCGGATTAATACTCAGGGCAGAAAGAATAAATAAAGAAAATAGATTTGCCCATATTGCAAGAGCACTTCCATAAATAAAGATAAAAAAAGAGGAGGCAATTGTTCCAACTGCAACAGAAATCCAAATTTTATTCTTTATAAGATCTAACCTTCTGTAAAGCAATAATCCAACTAATAAAAGACTGAAGAGTAAGAAGTTGATTCCTGCAGTTTGTTCGTAAAACAGAATGCTGTAAAGCATTACAGATAGTAGGATAGCCCAGTCGTTCTTTTTCATATATTTTTATAGTTAGATTTATTTACTGATTCCGTTATCAAACGAAAATTAAGCTTATTTATTTTGAATTTCAAGCTTCCTTATGTTCTTATAAGTCATGTAAAGGAAGATTACACCGAGGACACCAAATGAACAGTCGATCAGTTGCCAAAAAAATGGAATTTGCCTGATAGGTCCCGCAATCAGTGCTAAAGGAAAAACCATGATACAAGCGATCATTCCAAATTGAATTACCCAGATATTTTTTACTGGATCGATCAACGGACCGATAAAGGCTGTAGCAATAACTATGTGAGCAAATGCAAGCCAGTCTGTCCCATAAGAAAGATGTGGAAAATCAGTATTTGTCTTTTTTACTTCCAGATAGATCTTTGAAAGCCAATGCTTCAGAGAAACAGGGAAAGAAGAACTGTGTTTTAATAAAAATGAGAGTTCGCTTTCGATAGGAAATGCTGTAATACCGCTTAACACCAATAGTATAATAAACAGGATGATTAATCCTTTGATTTTTCTTTTTAATTCAAGATCTTTTTTCATGGTCTGTAGTGTTTACGCAATTCAGATGTTTTTGAAAATACAAGTCTGTTGTAATCGATATCATCAAAAGTTTTTCCCGACTTTCCAAGTTGATAATCACAGTAAAACTGTTTCCAATATTCTGGCATTAAAAAGAAACAAATGAAACAGGTACTAAGAACAGGAATAGAATAATGCCTGTTGCCTAAAAAATAGAATTGCATGCGTGCTTCACCCTCTTCGTCCATTTCGTATTGAAGTATGATGTGTTTACAATCATGCTGTTCGTAATTAGGAAGCAGTTTGAAATTCATTTTATGTAGGTAAAGCACAAGATCTTTACCGAGCGTTCCTTCATCAAATAGTTGTAAATGCTCCATTGTGTGAATAAATTCCGGTTTTTTCCGAAACTTACCAATTATTGGCAGAGCGATTCCGTGCGTTAATAATTCTAATAACTTCGAACGAAAATATTTTATCTTTTTCATACTGCTTTTTATTTACATTGAAAATATAAATCCACGGGAATGCCTGAATGCTTTTATTATTGCATCAATATCTTGTCCGAAGCCATAAGCAATAAAAGCTTGAGCAGCGATTACAAGAATGAGCAATCCACAATAAATAAGAATGCGATAAAAAAATGGGGCAGAATAAATTTTAAACATCAAAGGCACAAATCCAAATTCGGATTTATAAGGTAAAGCATCTTCGAATTTAATTTGTAGCTTGTTGTAAAAGTAGAACTTCCTCGAAAGTAATAGTAGGGCGAAGAACGGAGACAGCAATTCAAAGCCCATAATAGGGAAAACCAAACCAAGCGGAATGATTGAAATAAAATGTATGGTGCTTACTAAACATAGTACAATTCCTTGCAGTAAACCAATCGAAACAATGATCCTTAAAACAGGATTTTCAGATCGTGATGTACAACGCGCAATCCAATAAGAAGTCGAAGAAACAATTACCAAAATGATAATACTGAGCACATATTGTTTTTCAAAAGGGATAGAACTTCCGTAGTCATCAAAACGGGCAAAACCAACAATCGGACCAACGATCGTGTAAACAATTTCCGAGAAAACCATTATACGTTCTGAGAATGAATTGCGGCAACGCTCTTCCCTGTGGGCTAAAGTAATAATGTAGGTAACTAAAAAGTATAAAGCATAAATGACATATGCGATAGCTGTGACAATGAATAGTTCCATTTTATGTATTTAAATTAATTAAAAGTACTTTGAATTACAAAGTATAAGTATAAAAAAATTTTAATCTCTGTTTTTGATTAGATTTTCCAAGGCATCCAAATGTTCATTAAACGCTTTTTTACCAGTTTTGGTGACAGCATAAGTCGTATTCGGTTTCTTTCCAATAAACTGTTTCTTCACTTCTACATATTCAATTTTTTCGAGTGCAGCTATGTGAGAAGCTAAATTTCCATCCGTAATATCAAGCATTTCCTTTAAAGTACTAAACTCCACCCAATCGTTTACCATCAAAATAGACATGATGCCTAGCCTGATTCGATTTTCAAATGCTTTATTTAAATATTGTAAATAATTTTTCAAGATACGTTAAAATTTTTTATACAAATAACTGCAGCGTATTTATAAATTTACCTAATTTCTCTCGTATTTAAAATACATCACTGTCCCGTAAATAATGTGCAGCAGTCCAAATCCGATGGCCCAAAACAAAAGACCATAACCGATAAAAAAGGAACCGGCCAAACCTAATACAATTTCACATAAACCCAAATAACGAATATCATCAAAAGTATATTTACTTGCATTTAACAAAGCCAAACCGTAAAATATTAACGTTGCGGGAGCAACCAAGCCTATGATACCATGAAACAAAAGCACCAAACAAAATAAACCGCCAGCTATCAATGGAATCGCTAAATTGATCAACAAACGTTTTGTTGAATTATCCCAGATCTTGATTCCCTTCCGCTTGGAATTCCTTATCGTTAAGAGGGTTCCTACCAATAAAGAAGAAACCAACACCGCTCCTGCAATTTCAAAAAAGAAAATGGTAATATCAATCAATTCCGCCCCTCCTATTACTCTATACTTATCAGAAGCGGTTTCAAATCTATCAATGGCAAGATAGGCTCCGATTAATGCGAATATTCCCGAAAATACGCCGGACAGACCACTTAATGAAATACAACGTGATGATCTTTCCATCATGGAACGAATGTCTGTTATTGCCTGCAAGTGTTCTTTTTCTTCTGTCATTTTAGAGATATTAAAAGTACTTTGTATTGCAAAGTTAATTCAAATTAGTATACGTGCAAGAATAATTTTGAAAAAAAATGCTAAAAAAGAAAAAAGAAAAAAAATTACAAGCTTTTTTAAACGAGTTCAGTTAACTACATAAACTCTTTCCATAGTTGATTCCAGTTGACAATTAGAGTATTTTATACATTTTTAAATAAAATGAAGTGCAACTTCCCCACTCATTTTTTAGCAAAAAAATGGTATACTTGTAATATGATTCACCTCTTTACACCTGCTTTTATTACTGTTCGATGGATAGATGTTGTTGACATGCTTTTAGTTGCAGCTCTTATCTACCAACTGTACCACTTGGTGAAAGGAACTGTTGCAATAAACATTTTCATCGGGATCATGCTGATATATGTTCTTTGGATTGTTGTAAGAGTTGCGAATATGCAATTGTTTGGCAGCATCTTGAGTAAGTTCATTGATGTTGGTTTTATTGCATTGCTGATCGTTTTTCAACCTGAACTCAGACGATTTTTATTATTCCTAGGAACATCGGATCTATTCAAAAAAGGTAAGATAGGGAAAGGATTGTTTGACTTTAAATGGAATGTAAGTGCCGTTCAAACACTGGATGTCAATTCAATTGTAAAAGCATGCAAAAACATGAGTGAGAACAAAACCGGAGCAATTATCATCCTTACAAAAGAAAACGATCTGAAATTTTATGCAAATACCGGCGATGCAATTGATGCGAAAGTTTCGGTGAGGATGATTGAAAGTATTTTTTATAAAAACTCTCCACTGCATGACGGAGCAATCATTATCTCCAACAATATAATAATTGCAGCGCGCTGCGTTTTACCGGTAACCGAGCATGCCGATTTTCCAGCACACCTAGGAATGCGCCACCGAGCTGCTGTTGGAATAACAGAAAACACGGACGCTATCGCGATTGTGGTATCTGAGCAAACAGGTGAAATTTCGTATTCGATTAAAGGAGAATTAAAACATGCAATGACGCATGATAGGCTAAAAGAATTATTGGAATCGGAAGTACATTAATCGACTATTTCTCTCCGTTTTTCTTTTTGAATTCCTTGATCAACTGCTCGTCTGATTTCCCAAGATTACTTATAGCCGCCCTTGCATCATTACAATAAATACTTTTCGGATATTTTTGCATCAGTCGCTCGTACGCTACTTTTGCTTTTTCATCCTGATTGAGATAATTATCAAGAAGTGAGGCCTGCAAAAAAAGGCTTTCTTGCACCAACTTATATTCTGGATATTTTTCAACGATGGTTTGGTAATATCCTACTGCTTGTGGATACTGCTTTATTGCAGTAGCAATTTCGCCCGCCTTAAAAAGATAATCAGGAGTGATGGAATCTTTTGGGTAATTGTTATAATATTCAGAATAAGCAAGCAGTGCTTGGCCTGCAGTAATATTATCAATCTGCACAGATGTGTGCATTTCCGTTTCCAATTGTTGGATCTGCTTCAGTAAACCTGATTTCGGATCAGTTTGTGCAACTTTATTTTTTTCAGAAACAGCACTGTCATTGCCACAAGAAGCAATAAAAATAAGGGCAAAAGAGGCTAATAAATAATTTACTATTTTCATCTTTTTATTTACCAGGGAAACGCATTTTATAAGAAACATTAACTTTTCCTTTAGATATATCAGACAGTTTGCCTTTCAACAATCTTCTTCTCAAGGGACTAATACGGTCGGTAAAAAGTCGCCCTTCAATGTGATCATACTCATGTTGGATCACACGAGCAGCAATGCCTTCATATGTTTCTTCAATGAAATTAAAATCAGTATCATAGTACTGGATTTGAATTTTAGGTTTACGTTTTACGTCCTCACGAATTTTAGGGATGCTCAAGCAACCTTCATTAAATACCCATTCATCCCCTTCTTCAATAGTTATTATAGGATTAATGAATGCCTTGGAAAGATTTCCCAACTGCTCACGCTCTTCAGGAGAATATTCATCTTCTTCATCATCATTTCTTTCCCCATTCACAAATGGTGTTGTGTCCACTAGAAACAAACGAATAGCTTTTCCAACCTGAGGAGCGGCTATACCAACACCTGCAGATGCACGCATTGTTTCAAACATATCTTTTATTAATTGATCCAGACCAGGATAATCTTTTGAGATTTCTACTCCAACTTTTCTTAATACGGGATCGCCATAAGCTATAATCGGTAATATCATTTTAATTCTTTTTATTGTTGATCGTTATAAACTATACTGCTAAATTACTTTTGTTAAACAAGAAAAGTACGCCATCATTTACTCAAAATATTTTATTCATATAACTTTGCAAAATAATGGTAGCACTAATTTCATCTACCAGTTCTTTATTTTGTCTTGCCTTTTTTTTCAAACCGCTATCAATCATTGTCTGAAAAGCCATTTTAGAGGTGAAACGTTCGTCCATACGCTCTACCTTTATTGTAGGAAATGTTCGTTTTAAATGAACCACAAACGGTTCGATAAAACGAGCAGATTCCGAAGGTTCATTATTCATTTGTTTGGGCTCACCAACAACAATACATTCTACTTCTTCCTTGCTGGTGTATGTCTTCAGGAAATCTATCAAGTCCTTTGAATGAACTGTTGTCAGACCGGTAGCAATGATCTGCATCGGATCGGTTACCGCAATTCCAACACGTTTACTTCCATAATCAATTGCCATTAACCTTGCCATACTACAAAAGTAATAAAAAATGTGCATGTTTAAAGTGACTTTTTGTGTTTAAGCGCAAAGAATTAAACGCTAAAAAATGAATATATTTGCAAACACAAAAGACAAAAGAAGCAATATGGAAAATATCATTGAAACAGCCTGGGCGAATCGGGAATTATTAAAAGATGAAAAAACGCAACAAACCATTCGTGAAGTTATTGAATTGCTTGATAAAGGGAAATTACGTGTAGCGGAGCCAAAAGGTGCAGAATGGCAAGTGAATGAGTGGATAAAAAAAGCGGTTATTATGTATTTTCCTATTCAGAAAATGGAAACCATTGAAGTGGGCATTTTTGAATACCATGATAAAATGAAATTGAAAACGAATTATGCTGAATTAGGAATACGTGTTGTTCCGAATGCGGTTGCCCGTTACGGTGCTTATCTGGCTAAGGGTGTTATTATGATGCCGAGTTACGTGAACATTGGCGCCTTTGTTGACAGCGGAACGATGGTTGACACTTGGGCAACGGTTGGTTCGTGCGCTCAAATCGGAAAAGATGTGCATTTGAGTGGTGGTGTTGGTATTGGCGGAGTATTGGAGCCTGTTCAAGCAGCACCGGTAATTATCGAAGACGGATGTTTTATTGGTTCACGATGCATTGTGGTGGAAGGTGTTCATGTCCAAAAAGAAGCTGTATTAGGAGCGAATGTTGTCTTAACGAAATCCACTAAAATAATTGATGTAACAGGAAGCGAACCGAAAGAATACAAAGGATTTGTTCCTTCCCGCTCTGTTGTTATACCGGGCTCTTATACCAAAAAATTTCCTGCTGGAGATTTTCAGGTTCCATGTGCATTGATCATTGGCACACGTAAAGAAAGTACCGACTTAAAAACATCACTTAACAATGCACTGAGAGAGTACGATGTAGCTGTATAGCTAATTTATCGAAATATTTTTTAGTCTTTTATATTAAAATAGTTGAAATTTCTAATCATTCAAACGGCCTTTATTGGTGATGTTATTCTGGCAACTGCTGTTGCTGAAAAGCTACATTTGCATTATCCTGATGCGGGTATTGACTTTGTTTTAAGAAAAGGAAACGAGGCCCTTCTTGCCGATCACCCTTTTATCAATACTATTTATATCTGGGATAAAAAACAAGGCAAAGTCAAAAATTTACTTTCATTAACACAGGAAATACGATCACAAAAATACGATTCAGTAATAGATCTCCATCGCTTTGCAAGCTCAGGAGTAATTGCAGGATTTTCGGGTGCTCATGAAATAATTGGATTCGATAAAAATCCACTCTATTTTTTATTTTCAAAAAAAATCAAGCACCAGATCGGAAATGGGAAACACGAAGTTGAACGCAACCAACAGCTGATTGAGCACTTAACAGATAATAAAGCTGTCGGGCCTAAATTGTATCCGACTGCAGAAAATTTCGAATCTGTTAAAAAATACAAAAACGCGGAGTATGTCTGCCTCGCTCCTACTTCTGTTTGGTTCACCAAACAATATCCAAAAGAAAAATGGATAGAATTATGTAATCAATTACCTGAAAACCTGATGATTTATTTACTTGGAGCCCCGGGTGATTCAATTGCTTGCGGGCAAATAAAATCCAGGTCAACGAATCAAAACATCATTAACCTCGCTGGAAAATTAAACTTTTTGGAATCTGCAGCATTGATGAAGGAAGCCAAAATGAATTATGTAAATGATTCGGCACCTATGCACATTGCTTCTGCCATGAATGCGAGAACAACTGCCATTTTTTGCTCCACTGTTCCTGCTTTTGGATTTGGTCCGCTTGCGGATGATTCTCATATAATTGAAACTAAATTAGCATTAGATTGTCGTCCTTGTGGTTTACACGGACACAAAAACTGCCCGCAAGGACATTTTAAGTGCGGGTTTTCAGTTGAAACGACTGACTTGATTGCCCGAATTTCGTAAAAAATTATTGTTTACATTTTTTAAATAAAATCTGGACATCATTAAACACAGATTCGTATATTCGTTGCTGTGCGAATAAGATCCGCAGAATTGATATCCCGAGCCAACACGAGGGAGGTAAATTATTAAAAATTCATTATCAGCCCGCAAATGGATGAAGAAATAAAAAATGCACTTGCCGTATTGCATAAAGGAGGAATGATTCTTTACCCGACAGATACTGTTTGGGGCATCGGCTGCGATGCAAGGAATAAAGAAGCCGTTAATAAAATATTTAAGCTGAAGCAAAGAGCAGAATATAAAAGTATGGTTGTTTTGGTAAGTGACGAAAAAATGGTCAACCGCTATGTGAAAGAAGTCCCTGCAATTGCTTGGGATCTTATTGAAACGACAGAAGAGCCATTGACACTTATTTATCCGGATGGAAGAATGTTAGCTGAAAATATTATTGCCGCTGATGGAAGTGTCGGAATACGAATTGTAAAAGATGAATTTTGCAAAAATCTGATTCACAAATTCGGAAAACCGATTGTTTCAACATCTGCAAATGTAAGTGGCGAACCTTCACCCAGTTCTTTTAACGACATTAAACTAGACATCATGAATAAGGTTGATTATATTGTTAATCTAAGGCAGAAGGAAACCAACAATACAAAACCTTCCACCATCATTAAAATTGCAATGAATGGAGAGATTAAGATCCTAAGAAAATAAAATATTTAAATCTTAATTATTTTCTGAATAGTAAGTTCTCAAAAAAATGAAAAGCTTTTACAACACATACGATAAACAAAAAATGACCGAAAAAGAAGGGGACATTCTTCAATGGAAACATTTTGATGATCACTTGAGACAATTCGGAGCCTATTGAAAACAAAATTAACACATCCTGTTTTTAAAATCATCTCGCAATGTGCTGACGAAATGAATATTGACGCCTACGTAATTGGCGGCTGGGTTCGTGACCTTCAGCTCAACCGTCCTTGCAAAGATATTGATATCGTTGCCGTAGGATCTCATAATGAAATACGAAAGATCGGTATCGAATTAGCAACAGCAGTCGCAAAAAAATTAGGAAACAAATTTCACGTCAATGTTTATAAAAATTTCGGTACAGCACAAATCGTACACGAAAATTACGATATTGAATTTGTTGGCGCTCGGAAGGAGTCGTACCGATCCGAAAGCCGCAATCCAATTGTAGAGAACGGGACATTAGAAGACGACCAGAATCGGAGAGATTTTACGATAAATGCACTGGCAATTGCCATCAACTCAAAAAACTACGGCGACTTGCTCGATCCGTTTGGTGGCATCAAAGACATGCAAGAAAAGATTATTCGTACCCCTCTGAATCCTGATATTACCTATTCAGATGATCCTTTGCGAATGATGCGTGCGATACGTTTTGCGACTCAACTGAATTATACAATAGAAGAACAATCGCTATTAAGCATTGCAAAGAATAAAGAACGAATAAAGATCATTTCAAAAGAGCGAATCACAGATGAACTTAATAAGATCATTCTAGCAACAACTCCTTCGATCGGATTCAAATTATTGTTTGATACTGGTCTATTACATTTTATTTTTCCTGAAATGGTTGCACTGCAAGGTGTTGAAGTGCGGAACGGTAAATCACATAAAGATAATTTCTACCATACATTAGAAGTACTTGACAATATTTGTAAAACAACCGACAATCTTTGGCTGCGCTGGGCAGCAATTTTACACGACATTGCAAAACCTCCGACAAAACGGTTTGAGCCGGAGCATGGCTGGACCTTTCACGGACATGAAGACAGAGGTTCTCGAATGGTTCCTAAAATTTTTGAGAACTTAAAGCTGCCACTGAATGAAAAAATGAAGTATGTGCAGAAACTCGTTTTATTGCATTTGCGACCAATAGTGTTGGCAAAAAGTGATATAACGGATAGTGCAGTGCGCAGATTATTATTTGAAGCTAGCGATGACATTGATGATCTGATGAAATTATGTGAAGCCGATATCACTTCTAAAAACGAATATAAAGTTCAGAAATACATGAAGAACTTTGAATTAGTTCGTCAAAAATTAAAAGAAGTTGAAGAAAAAGACAATATCAGAAACTGGCAACCACCTATAAGCGGTGAAGATATTATGAAAGCATTTAATATCCCCGCGGGAAAAGAAGTAGGAATCATTAAAAACTCAATACGGGAAGCTATTTTAGACGGAGTTATTAAAAATAATCATTCGGAAGCGACAGCCTTTATGATGGCAGAAGGAATAAAACTAGGACTAAAAAGTTCTTAGCGTTACATTCAATCACCGTCAGCGACTTTTAAAATAAATTTAATATAAATAAAGCAATAATTCGTATTTTTGCCACAGGAAACTAAGGAGCAATTACTACTTGGTCAACATTTATTAATTTACAAACGAACTACTACCATGGCTGTTTATCGCTTTCGAGTAACATTTGAAGATAACGAAGAAGTATATCGCGAAATAGATATCAAATCCGCTCAGCATTTCGAGGATTTCCATAATATCATTGTTCAATCAATCGGTTTTGATAATTTGCATGATGCCTCTTTTTTCATCAGTGATGATCTGTGGAGAAAAGGAGATGAGATCGGACTTCAGCCAATGGATGAATTAGAAGTAGAAAGAAGAAAAAGGAGAGAACTTCCGATAAAAAAACAAATGAATAAATGCAAAATGGCATCATTGATTGATGACCCGCATCAAAAATTTGTATACGTATATGATCCAAAAACCAGCTGGACATTCATGATCGAGTTGTTGAAAATATTATTGGACGATCCGAAAGGAACGTTTCCAAGATGTATAAAATCTGTCGGAGAAGCACCCAAACAGCATAAAACATCAACTATTGTTGCTGCAGTTGATGATGATGATTTTGATGACGAAGATGAACCACATATTGATGACGATGCGTACGCAAATGCACATGGTGAAGATGAAACCTCTTTATTAGAAGGAGAAGAAGGCGAAGAAGAAGCAGAAGAGGAAGAGCACAATGATGAAGCGAATGACGAAGATGCACATGAAGAGGGTGGATTCGAAGAGGAAGACCACTAATGCTCTTCTATTCATTTGCCAATATTAAATTTGCTTATCCGAAGTACAAAACATGTCTGATTATACCCTAATTGTGCTCGTCGGTGCAACAGCTATTGGAAAAACAGCAGCAAGCATTCAGATTGCAAAAAAACTATCCTGCCCAGTAATCTCCGCAGACTCGCGACAATTCTTCAAAGAAATGAGCATTGGTACAGCAAAACCGACTAAGGAGGAAATGCAAGGTGTTCAACATTTCATGATTGATTCACATTCCATATACGATGAAATAAATGTTGGAAAATATGAAACGGAAGCTATTGCACTTTTGGATACTCTTTTTCTAAAAAACAAAACAATTGTCCTTGTTGGTGGATCAGGACTTTATATTGATGCGGTATGCAAAGGATTTGACGAACTTCCGGAAGCCAATCCCTCCGTTCGTGAAAAGATAAACTTATTACTTCAAGAAAAGGGAATAGAGGCGCTGCAATCACTTTTAAAAGAACTTGATCCTGTGTACTATTCAAAAGTAGATCTCCAGAATCCACAACGTATTAGTCGTGCGTTAGAAGTTTGTTTAACAACAGGAAAGACCTACTCTATTCTACGTGAAGGCAAAATAAAACAACGAAATTTTAAGTTCATAAAAATCGGTTTGAATACTTCACGTGATATTTTATATGCACGAATTAATAATCGGGTAGATAACATGATAGAAAGCGGATTGCTGGAAGAAGCAAGAAGTCTTCATCCTCAAAAACACTTAAATGCTCTGCAAACGGTCGGTTACAATGAATTATTTGATTATCTGGAAAATAAAACGGATTTAAAAACGGCGATAGAATCCATCAAACAAAATACACGAAAATTTGCAAAACGTCAACTAACGTGGTTTCGCAGAGATCAGGAAATAAAGTGGTTTGAACCGAATGAAATTTCTGAAATACTGAAATTTATAGATTCACAATTATAGTTAAATGTGATTGATGGCTATTTCTGCAAAAACAATTTTATTAACACCATCAGTGGTAAGCTAACATGATCAGCACTTTAAAGGAATATAACAAACTCAACAAAACACTTCTTAACTTAATTACTGTTGAGTTTTTTGTTCAGTTGATCAATGTTTTGTTTGTTGCGATTCTTCCACTTTATATGAAATCAGAAGGATATAGCGATTCACAATATGCTCACTTTACTTCCTATCGCTACTTCGGAATGCTTGCGTTAGCGGTATTTTTAGGAATGTATATCAAAGGAAGAAAAATTGTACCGATGTTTTATGTGGCAGCAATTGGTGTTCCTTTTTTTGCTGTTCTTATTATTATTGGTGTTCAGATTCACTCAAGTCCATTATTACTTATTTCTCATTTATTATGGGGGACAGCATACACATTTATTCAAATTCCTATATTGCCTTACATTATGCGTAATGCTCCAAAAGAGCAGCAAACGATGGCGATCACACTTAATTTTGCAACATGGAGTATCGCTACAATAGCTGGAAGTTTTCTTGTAGCAGTATTTAACGGGATAAATCCGGACTTATTTACGGAGCGGAATTTACTATTCGTCATTACTCTTTTATGCTTTTCGGGGATCTATTTTGTGATGAAGATGGAAAAGAAGGAGCATATTCCGGTCATCAAAAAAAGTAGAACAAATTTAAAAGACTACGATTGGGTCATTATCATGAAAGCACTTATTCCCACAATGATTATCGCTATCGGAGCCGGCTTCACAATTCCATTTATGAGTTTATTTTTTTCGAACGTACACAATATGAGTACAGCAATGTTTTCCACATTAAATATGATTACCTCCATTACCGTAACAGTTGTTGCTATTTACATTCCGATGTTAAAAGACCGTTATGGCTACCATAGAACCATTCCTACAACGCAATCATTTGCCATCATCTCATTAATAATAATGGCTACCACACAATACTATAGTCACTTAAATATTTCGATCATCATTGCAGCAGTGTTTTATTTATTCCGACAACCATTGATGAGTGCGGCCGTTCCAATGACTTCTGAAATCACAATGAAATATGTGGGAGAGAGAAATAGAGAAATGGTAAGCGCATTAACATCCGCAATCTGGTCGGGATCAGCCTATTTTAGTGCTGTAGGATTTGGAATCTTGCGCCATCTAGATGTTGAATATGTAAATATATTTTGGATAACTTCCGGCATGTATAGTATAGGCGTTGTATTGTATGTATTGCTGATACGCGACTATAACATCAGAGAAAAAGCGGGCTTAATAAGTCATTAATTTAAAAACCCAATAAATTTCCTTTTACTCCTTTTTCGCTGAATTCAATTGCAGGCAATGGTACTTTAAGAAATCCGATCGAATAAAAAACCGTCTTAAGAAATTTCGATTTCGTCTTCAAACGCGTTAAATCAATATCAAGTGATAAATAATACTGCCGGTATCTTTCGTGATAGATTTGGAGGCCATTCTCATCAATAAATGGTGGATTAAAAAGTCCTCCAGTCATTCCGTTAGCGCCATAACCAATAGCAATATTCAGCCACTTGGGAAATTTGCTCTCTTTACTCATAAAGGAAGAGGGGTTTACTGAAAGCCAATACGTTTGTCCGTTATAATCTTTTAATACATTTTCTTGAAGATTATCACCCAAAAGAGTGGGACGGAATGGAGCATATTCACTTTGTTGAAAAGAATATTTAAGAACAATGCGCTGTTCGTTCCAAGCTAATTCCTGAACGACACAAAAAAAAGAACCAGCAGTATTTGCCGCAAAATCTCCAATAGAAAAACCCCATTCAGAAGAATTACCATCTAAAATTTCAACAGTGCTTTGGTAAACGGAACCCAACATACCGCCAAACCAGATCGCTTTCTTTCGCTCTACTCCACTCCATTTTAACAATCCGACTCCTACCCTGCCAACGTAATATGATGTAGTTAAATGTCCGATTTTATCAACTTGCAACCATTCTTCATTATCATTAAATAAATGAAAGGAAGAGCGGGGATAATCTTTGTACCACAATTCATTTAAACCAACTAAAGAACCGCCATATAAGAAGGCTTCAGTACCTGCAACAATTGCAAGCCTCTTTTTATTCAGAAAAGAAATTGAAGCCGAGGTATCCTTTTGAGCAAAGGAGAAAATGCCTATAGATAAGCATGATATAGATACGATAAGCTGTTTTTTTAAGAATAAATTCACAGTTAAAGATAAGAAAGATTTTACAGCTAATTAAGCATATCTAAATCAAAAAAAATGTAAAAAAAGAGAATCGTCTTCTTGCTGTTTTAAAAAAGAAGATAAACTTATGCCCTTCGAATTTACTCTTGCATGAAATAGCTCAAGGCAGAAAGATCAACAAGATGAACATTCTGATAATAGAAATTTAGAATTTCTTTATATGACTTTTTCATTTCAGCCATATGCATAGCACCTTCCTGACAAAGACCAACACCATGGCCGTATCCTCTACCAGTAAAATAAATGGATTCTCCTTGTTGATCAATCGAGAAATAGGTTGATTTTAACTGAAAATCCGCACGAATTGTTTTCAGCGGGATTTTCAATTCGTTATCTATAAAATAAATAGATCTTCCATTTGGCTGAGAGAAAGATGTTGCATCATTCAACTTTAAACTATCATCAACAGGATATTTGTGTTTCAATTGCAAGTAGGCTCTCCAATCTTCCAAAGGAATATTCCTTTTCCACTTTGCGTGCGTTTTATGAATACAAAAAGTATCTTTAACTGATTTTAAATAGCTAGTAGACATCGACCAAACATCCTGTGATGCAACTGTTTGTCCGCCACAGTTAGAATGAAAAGCCGCAGTGATAAGGTTCAAATCATTATCTACTACAACCAATCCCTTTGTTTCAGCAACACCTTTTTTCACATCAGCATCTGTTGTTCTGCTTAAATAAGCCTGACAATGAACATCATCACATACCTGAAATCCTTCAGGAGTGTGACGTGTGATATGTGCCAACAAGTACGTTCTGCATAAAATTGATTGCAGCTTGTAATATTCCAGACTTGCACGGGTACCCGATTCCGACTCAACAACACCGCCAATGTATTTTTCAATTTCTACCTTATTGACGAGCATAAACTGTTTTTTATCTGCAACTAGACTAACCGATAAATTATCCTCATAAGTACGAACTTTCCCTTCGGGTGCAACCGATTTAATTTTGAAAGTACCATCCGTCTGTTTAGAAATCATTTTAAGAGTTACGTATTTCCCTATCGTTTTTTCGAAGGTTTTCAAAATGATTGAATCATTATCGATTGTCATTTGAAAAATACCGGGTACTTCACTATTTGCAAGCAGCACACCATCGCCATACACATCGTAAGTTCCAATAATTGGCGAAAATATAAAGGACTTGATCACCTTCGTAGTAAGAATTCTTACGTTTATTGACGCAGCATGAATAGATAAAGAGAATGACAATAAAAAAAGAAGAAGTACTATGTATTTTTTCATTTCTAATTGCACTAATTAAGATATACGTTGCCCATCCCTTGAAAGATCTTTTGATAAGTACTTAATCATTAATTCAGCTGTTTTTTTAGAAGCTCCGGCACCACCTAGTCGTTCTTTTAATTCAACATAGTCAGCCAATAGTTTAATTCTTGTAACGGATACCAATAATTTATCAAGTTCCATCTTTAAATTTTTCTCGTTTAATTCATCCTGGATCAACTCCTTTACAATTTCTTTATCCATAATAAGGTTTACCAATGAAATGTATTTCACTTTGATCAACTGCTTAGCAATAGTATAAGAAATTTTACCACCTTTATAACAAACAACTTCAGGCACACCGAACAATGCAGTTTCAAGCGTGGCAGTACCAGAGGTAACCAATGCAGCTTGCGATTTCTGAAGTAATTGATAGGTCTGACCAAATACAATTTTTACATTTTCACCAGAAAAAAATGTATTATAATATTCTTTTGGCTGAGAGGGAGCACCTGCAACTACAAAAAGATGATCCGGATAATGAACACGAATGGAAAGCATCAATGGAAGCATTGTAGCGATTTCCTGCTTTCTGCTACCTGGCAGAAGTGCGATGATAGGTTTTACAGTTTCCACATCCAGTGCATTTGACTCACTGGCATAATTATTTACAGCATCTAGCAAAGGGTGTCCAACAAAATCTACCTGATAATCAAAGCGCTGATAAAATTCTTTTTCGAAGGGCAGAATCACAAACATTTTGTCGACTACCTTTTTAATTTTATGAACACGTGATTGTTTCCAGGCCCAAACCTGAGGAGAAATATAGTAGAAAACTTTTATTCCGTTTACTTTCGCAAACTCAGCAATACGCAAATTAAAACCGGGATAATCAACCAATATTAGAACATCCGGCTTGTGATCTAGCAAATCATTTTTACAGAAATCAATATTTTTAAAAATAGTACGGAGATTCATCAGCACTTCAGTGAATCCCATAAAAGCAAGATCACGGTAGTGTTTCACAATTTCAGCACCTTGCGCTTTCATAAGATCTCCACCCCAACAGCGGAAGGAAGCTTCTTCATCCAAGGTCTTCAATGATTTTATTAGGTTTGAAGCATGTAAATCACCTGACGCTTCTCCTGCAATAATATAGTAGTTCATTTAGCCGATGCGTAAATAATTTGTGGAAAAACTCAAAAAGACAAGCAAACCAGCCCAAATAAATGTGGAAATGAGAACTCCCTTCAAACCATTGAATTTTTCACGTTTCTGATAAAAATAAAAGGGGATCAAATTACTGGCAACACATAAACTCACATTCATACTCCTTAAACCTGTATCATAAACGAAAAAATAATAGAGTATGTATACTAAAACAGGAGTAGCGAATCCGATTACAAGTCCCATCCAAGTCTGATCCCAATCAACGTTTTCCATTATATACTATTTAAAATTTCCATTTTGCAATTATTTTTATCGAATCGTATGCAGTCAGATCGAATTGTGTTGGAACGATAGATACATATTGATTTTCAAGTGCCCAAACATCCGTATCTTTTTTCCCTTTATCATAATTTTCAAACCTCCCGGTCAGCCAGAAATATGATTTTCCGGAAGGATCTTTTCTTTCATCTAACTCTTCTATCCAATTCGCTTTCGCCTGTCGACAAACTTTAATACCTTTTATTTTATCTGATTTTACTTTTGGGATATTAACGTTCAGACAAACTCCTTTTGGCAAACCATTCTCAAGCACCTGTTTGGCAATGATCTTGACGATTTTTTTAGATGCGGAAAAATCTGCATCAATTGATTCATTCATCAATGAAAAGCCGATGGAAGGAACACCTTCTATTGCGCCCTCAACAGCGGCAGACATAGTACCAGAGTATATCACATTGATAGACATATTAGAACCATGATTAATACCGGATACCACCAAATCTGGTTTACATTTCAAAATTTTATTTATTGCAATTTTTACGCAATCAACAGGAGTTCCTGTGCAGCTGTACTCCTCTTTCACACCATAAATATTTACTTTATTTATACGCAAAGTGGAATTAATAGTAATTGCATGGCCCATACCGGACTGCGGTTTATCGGGAGCAACCACTACCACATCTCCTAATGTTTTCATTACGTCAACAAGTGTCGCAATACCAGGGGCTGTTATTCCGTCATCATTTGTTACTAAAATTAAAGGGCGTTTTGTTTTCATCAATACAAAAATACTTTAGTAATCTTAACTTCGTAAGGATTAATTAAATATTACATCCACATTTAATTGTTCATAAAACCGACAAAGATCATTTTTAATGACCTACTAAATTCCTAATTTTGTACTTCAAATGAAAACAATAATCATTATTGGCGGTGGATTAAGCGGAATTTTATCGGCAATACAATTACTTGACAGGAGTAAAGATGTTTTTGTAAAAATTATTAATACGAAACATCCAACGGCACTCGGAGTTGCATACAATACGAATGATCCTGAGCATTTATTAAATGTTACTGCCGGAAAAATGAGTCTCTATCCTCTTCTACCTGATCATTTCACCGATTGGTTAATTGCAAATGACTATCCTGCTGAAAACATCTCGGAGACATTTCAGCCACGCATGGTATATGGGAAGTATATTTCAGAAGTATTTAATTCGTATATCTCAAATAAACAATTAGAAATAATCGATTCGCTTGCAATCGATATAATAAAACAAACAAATCAATACGCTGTGCTATTAAGCAGCGGCAGAAATATTATAGCCGAAAAAATTATTTTAGCATTAGGGAATTTCCTTCCATCCTCACCAAAATCAAATTCTGATGATTTTTTTAAGAGTAACAACTATTTTCAAGATCCCTGGAATCCTGCCTATTCGAAAAACATAAGCGCTGAAAGAAGTATATTATTGATAGGTACTGGTTTGACAATGATTGATTGTTTATTGACTTTAAAAAAAGCAGGATTTAAGGGTCATTTTTTTGTCGTTTCTCCAAGAGGATATACTCCAGCACCTCATGGAAAAATAGAGAAATATCCTGATTTTTACGACGAAATCAGCGGACAAAGTTTGCTGGGAATATTTCAAACTGTAAGAATGCATCTCAAAAAAGCCGAATCGAAAAATATCTCCTGGAGAGGAGTAGTAGATTCTTTACGGCCACATGTTCAGAAAATATGGATAAACTTTTCAGAAAAAGAAAAGCAGCAATTCATTTCCCACATCCGACATATTTGGGGAATTGCCAGACATAGAGTTCCCGTTTCTATTTATGATGAAATAATTAAACTGCAAGAAGAAGGGCGCTTGGAAATAATTGGTGGACGAATTTCAGACATACATGAGAAAGAAAACGTCATTCGTGTTTTCATCCGATTAAGAAAAAACTCAACGCTACGGGAACTGACTGTTGGCAGAGTTATTAATTGTACCGGTCCTCAAACAAATTACAGAGAGTTAAAAGATGAATTGGTTGTGAATTTATTAAAGAAAAAAATGATCCTTTCTGATAATTTGAATATGGGGATCAAAACGAAAATTTCAGGTCAGGTTCTTTATTACGATCACCAAGAATCAAATGACATATTTGCTTTAGGTTCATTACTACGCGGGGTACTCTGGGAAACAACTGCTGTTCCCGAAATACGAACACAAGCGGCATTTATTGCAAAGCAGATTATTGAATCGGAGTAGAAATAAATTCTTAATTTTGTTATCCAATGAAGAACTTCAATATTCCTGACTTTTACAAAAGTCGTGTTATTTCCAAGGTAAAGGAGATACGGAAGATCAATGATCCACGTAAAAAGGATTTCAATCCAACGATTCTCGATTTTGGTCCTATCCGCTTTCATATCGCCCGCCATTTCGGTTTTTGTTATGGTGTTGAAAATGCAATTGAAATTTCATACAAAGCCATAGAGGAAAATCCTGACAAGAAAATATTCTTATTGAGTCAGATGATCCACAATCCCGATGTAAATAATGATTTGCTGAATAGGGGTGTGAAATTCCTAATGGATACATCAGGAAATCAGATCATTCCTTTCACGGAATTGACTTCAAGCGACATTGTAATTATTCCTGCCTTTGGTACTACATTAAAAATTGAAGCGGAGTTGAACAAAATCGGAATTGAAGTCCGAAAATATGACACAACCTGCCCTTTTGTAGAAAGAGTTTGGAAAAAATCAGAAAAACTCGGAGAAGATAACTATACGATCATCATCCATGGGAAATTCAACCATGAAGAAACCCGTGCAACATTTTCAAGAAGTGAACAGAATGCTCCTTCAATAATCGTTAAAGACATTACAGAATCAAGGGTGTTGGGTGATTACATTCTTGGAAATATCACAAAAGAAGAGTTTAATATTATTTTTAAAGGAAAATATTCCGAAAATTTCGATCCAGGAATTCACCTCGAAAGAGTTGGTGTGATCAATCAAACAACAATGTTAGCGACTGAAACAGAGGAGATAGCAGATTTTTTCAAAAACGTAATGTCGCATAAATTTGGTTCTGTCGATCTGACTAAACATTTTGCTGATACGCGAGATACATTGTGCTATGCTACAAATGAAAACCAAGAGGCAACACTTGGCATGTTAAAAAATAAAGCAGATCTTGCAATTGTCGTTGGCGGATACAACAGTTCGAACACATCGCACATTGTTGAACTTTGTGAACAAAAACTTCCAACCTATTTTATTTCTTCGGAAAGGGAAATTATTTCAAAAAACGAGATCAAACATTTTGATTTTTTACATCAGAAACATCTTCACACGATGGATTTTCTTCCTTCAAGTAAGACTATTGATATTATTTTAACAAGTGGCGCTTCCTGTCCGGATTCGATAGTTGACGAAGTACTTCAAAAAATAATATCTTTTTTTCCTGAATCAAAAAACATTGATTCAGTTATTGACGCGCTAAAATAAAAAAAGGCGTTCTTTCACAAGAACGCCTTCTCTAAAAACATTGATTAGCTATTTAGCAATTACTAATTTTCTTACCAAAACATCACCATCAACAATTATTTTACAAGTATAAATACCTGCATTCAGATTACTTAAACGTACATTCAATTTTCCACTATTAGTCTGAACGTCAGCAGCAGAAATTGTGATCAGTTTACCTTGAACATCGAATAATTGGTAAACGATATTATTAACATTAAATGGAATATCATAATTAATGGAAGCCATATCAGAAGAAGGGTTTGGATAAAAATCACCAAAATAATTACCCACTTCACTTTCATAGATACCTGCACCTGAAACCGGAATCTTTTCAATTCCGATATTGATCATAAGATCTTCGGTTTCTCTGTAACGATAGGTAGCCCAAGTATTTCCTAGTATTTCAAAAACTCTGTTTGAAAAAGGAGGAACCTGATTTTGTCCGAGTGTTAAACCATCCCCATTCATCTTCCAGGCAATGTATAAACCTCCTGATGGAATAGTAAGAGGTGCAGTTAGAGCAATGGTGTTCCAGGTTGAAATAAATACGGCGCCCGGAGCAACATAAATTGAATCTAGTTTAGTTCCAGGAGCACCTGACGATCCGTTATCATCGTAAACAACCATTGAATAACCAACCGACATTGGGTTCGCAACAATAAATGTGTAAAGATCAGTAACTTTTGCAGGATAAAAAGGAGGAGCATAATAGATGGCTGCTCCACCTGAACCACCTGTCCAATTTAAACCACCTAAACCTGCTTCTACTCCGTTATCATAAGAAAGACGAATTGAAGCGACTGTTGTATCCAACACAACTAATTCCTGAATTTTCTGATCGTTACTTGGAGTTGCATCAGCCGCTAACTGAGTATTAGTAACATATCGAAACGTTCCTGCTGCTGTCGGATTAAAAACATTGGTCATCGTAATGTTTTCCGACTGGCCGGGAGTTGACGCTAAACTCATCTTATTGTCAGAAACAACAGTTGCACCAACAGAATTAAGAACTCTTGAAAAAACATTAAATGACGGTAAGTTTTGATTCCCGGTATTTTTAATATTTGTTTTCATCGTGAATGAATTCCCATTCTTAGAAAGAAATAAACCACCCGTTTCTATATTATCGTTATACGCGGTTGAAGCGTCATTTACAACAAATGTTGTATTACTCGGATAAGAATATTTTATAGCATAGTTTACAGGAGGAAAAACATTCATTGAATGTTGTAAACCAATGCTTCCTGAGTTGTTTTCGATACCAATAACAACATTTGCTCCTGCAGCAGGTAAACCTGTTTGAACTTTATATTGATACGTTATAGAACTGTCAACAGCACTTAAAATTATTTGAAAAGTATTGGATCCCGATCCTGACGGAATTGTTGCATCATAAAAAGGAACATCTAACCAGGAAACAATTAACGTGTCATTGCTTGGATTTGTATATCTCCAGCATTCAGCTGTATTTGAAATGTCAAACAATAGATCACTTGCCAATGCGGCTAAGAAATTCTGAGCTCCGGCCACATTCGGGATCATGCCGAACGGAGCAGAAATCTGGCCATTTGTAAATCCAAGATATCCATTTGAACCAATCCAAAACTGAGAGACATCATACCAATAGTAATGAAATGGAAAACCTACTGGAAACGAACCGACTGTATTATCATCCGCTAGAAAACGAACTTCCTGCGCACCAACTAATGGTAAAACATCAATCCAATTATAAACTGGTCCGGAAGGATCATTACTGTCGCGCCAAACATAACCATATGTATCCGGTCCACCTGTTGTTTGAGCAAACAACGAATTAAGACTTAAGATGCATGCAAAAAGTAAAGTAGCTGTTTTTTTCATTTTAAAAATAGTTTTATGATTTGTTTTATGTTAAACAAATATATTAAAAATATCAGAAAAGAAAAGGTATATTAAAAACAAAAAAACAAAAATATTCAGGAACTTAATTCAAACAATTAGTACATTTCGGATATGAAACGCCTCGCTTTTGTCATCTTGTTACTTTTTTATTTTATTTCATTCGGTCAGAAAAACTGTAGTATTGACAATAATAGCTTTAAGGCCGGGGAGCAATTTAACTATAAAATATTTTACAACTGGGGGGCAATATGGATGGAAGCTGGTGAAGCAAGCTTTAGCGTATTTTTAAATACGATGAACGGTAGAAGTGTTTACCATTTTGTAGGCTTAGGAGCTACATATCCCAAATACGATTGGTTTTATAAAGTACGAGACAAGTATGAATCGTATGCAGACACCAGTTCATTGAAGCCACTTCGTTTTATCCGTGAAGCAAAAGAAGGTGGAAGCTATTCTTACGATAATTATGTTTTTAATCAGAAAAAAAATAAGGTATATACCTCTTCGAAGCGAAACAAGAAACAAAGTAAACTAGATTCCATTAACATTACAGCTTGCACAAACGATGTAATGACAGCCATATTTTATGCCCGTTGCCTTGATTTCTCAAAATATAAAGCTAAAGATACGATACCTATCACATTTGTTTTGGACGGTGAAGTTTTTCCTTCTTACATCAGATATCTCGGAAAAGAAACTGTAAAATCTGACTTACTTGGAAATGTTCGCTGCATTAAATTCAGCCCAAAATTGATTGAAGGAACAATTTTTAAAGGTGGTGAGGGAATGACCGTCTGGGTAACTGATGATGAGAATAAGATGCCTGTATACGTTGAAACACCTATTATTATTGGAACAATCAAGGTAAAACTGGTTGATTGCAAAGGATTGAGAAATCCAATGAGCTGCATTGTCACGGAAACTAAAACAGCTCCACTTCAAAAAAAATAGAGCTGTTTAGAAATTGTTTAGAGAGACCATTTATTATTTTACAATAAGTTTTTGATGAAAAACTTTATCATTTGCAGAAGCACTAATTAAATATACACCAGAACTCAAGCGTTGACCATCCGAAGTAATCGTAAATAAAAAGCCATCGTTTTCAATTACTTCAACTTTCGAATAAATTTCTCTTCCGAGCATGTCATTTACAACAACCAATAAATTATCCGCTTTAAAACCTTTTAAACTGACATAGATATCAGCATCTGGTTGATACGGATTAGGAAACACTTTAAAATCAGGGTTTTCTGCTGGTATCTGATTGTCTTGTGCATCCGCTGATACTACAATCATTAAAAACGACAGACAAAAGCCTGCAGTAGAAATTCTTTTCATCAAATTCATTTTATTGAGATTTAATATTTATTTAACAAATAGAGTTTAATTTATTTATAAAAACAGCGTTGGAAAGTCATATTTATGAACACCTACCTGTGTGAATTTATCAATAGTATTTCTATAGATATTAGGGTATAGCCGATAAAACTATAAATTAAACCCACTAAAGCAGAAAAATAGGCAAAAACAAAAAACTAAGTACATTTGTCCATAATTAAAAAAAGTCGGAATTATGCCGAACTGTATACCCTTATTGGGAGAATTTATCGCATTGATAACAACGCTATCCTGGAGTATTGGTATTTTCCCATTTACGGAAGCAGCCATAAGAATGGGTCCAAATCCGGTTAATCACATCCGCTTATTTTTAGCCGTAGTTTTTTTAACGCTATTATCAATCATTTTCCTTCCACTTTCTTTTATTGAATTATTTACAAGTCCAATGCCCGAACATTGGCTTTGGTTTGGTGCATCCGGAGTTATCGGATTGGCATTAGGAGATTATTTCGGGTTTACATCCTTTGTTATTCTTGGTCCGCGTGTAGGTAGTATATTCACAACCCTTGCTCCTGCTGCTGCACTTTTCGCTGGTTTTTTCATGGTCGGGGAACGAATTAATGTCATCGGTATCATTGGAATTATTATCACTATTTCGGGAGTTATCTGGCTAACGCTTAGTAGAAGTTCTAAAGCTGCTATGAAGGACCATGAAATTGGAAATGTAAGAAAGGGAATCGTTTTTGCCGTATTATCTGCTGTTTGTCAGGGTATTGGTGTTGTTTTAGCTAACAAAGGATTTGAAACACAACTAAACAATTCAGATCTTCCCTTCTTTCAAGCAACCTGGATCCGGATGATCAGCGCTACAGTAATTATCTACATGATCACTATTTCTCAGGGTAAGTTAAAAGAAATCACACAACCCGTTCTGGAAAATAAAAACAATGGTCTAATCTACACGTTAGGAGGAACAATTTTTGGTCCTGTGGTGGGAGTAAGTTTATCAATGTTAGCGGTTTCATTATTACATAATAAACCTTCTGTAGCCCAAACTATTTTCTCTCTTGTTCCTGTTTTTGTTTTGCCCCTCTCCTATCTATTTTACCGCGAAAAAATTACATCCAAAGCTATTCTTGGAGCGCTAATTGCGATTACGGGTGTGGTTGTATTAATCTGGAGAGATGAAATTCTGAAATTATTCGTTTAATTATTTCTCCCCTTTCGTTCTGTCCACCTGAATATAAAATCAAGCTTTCATAATTAACGATTCTTTTAATTATGAATTTAGAATCAATCAATTTCTTATTGATAATTTAGTGATATTTGTACTTTAAAAAAAAATTAAAAGGATATGAAAGCATCAAACGATCTTGAAAAATATTTCAATTCAAAAGAATATGCAACTACCATAGTTGGCGAAACTGAAGATGTTAGTTTTCCCTTAACAAATGAAGATAAAATATCATCTTTAATTTCTTTGCTTACCGACCCAGCAAATAAAGAAATCAAAGAAGAAGCTTTGATTACATTAAAAAAAGAAAAGGGAGGCGACACACTGCTGCTCGCAATTGCAAGTCCGAAAGCAACTAATGTAAGAAACATATTAGTTGCGGCCTGTTGGGAATCAGAAATTAACTTTAGTAAATACCTTCCTTTTTTTATCCTACTTGCACTCGATGAAAATTATTTAATTTCGTTAGAAGCTATCACAACCATTGAATACATGGAAGGTCCATTTACTGAAAAAGATATTACCGAAGCTATAAAAAAGGTAAAGGCGTTCAAAAAAGATAACACCACGGAGCGTCAGGTATTGTTGAATGATCTGATTGCTACGTTGGAAGGTTTTTTAAACAACTAATTTTCAACTTAAAGAAATCTTTAAGCTACACGATTAACTATCCACAAAAAGAGTGGATTTGTATTTATTAATCAACATTTCAAAACAGATTATCTTTACGGAGCTGTGCGAGGAAGTTATAAATAGAATATTACTTCTTTTTATAATACGTCATTGCCTCAGGCAAAAAAGCTTTAATATCTGCGATACGATTAGCATCACTTGGGTGGCTACTTAAAATTTCCGGAGGTTTGTTTCCTGCACTAGCTTTTTCCATTCGCTCCCAAAAAGAAACTGCTTCGGAAGGGTCATATCCTGCGATTGCCATAAATACCAATCCCATTTTATCTGCTTCACTTTCGTGCGTACGAGAATATTTTAGCATTCCCAGTTGAGAGGTAATACCGTATGATTGTAAAAAAATATCCTGGGTCATCTGCGTTTTTTGAGAAAGAGCAACAGAAAGAGCAATGCCCCCAACTTGAACTAAAAGCCCCTGACTCATCCGTTCGTTTCCATGACGTGCAACTGCGTGTGCAATCTCGTGTCCCATAACACAAGCCAAAGCACCTTCAGTTTGAGTTACAGGAAGCAATCCCGAATAAACAACCACCTTTCCTCCGGGCATACACCAGGCGTTTACTGTCTTCTCATTTACCATGTGAAATTCCCATTGATAACCATCTAATCTACTGGATAATCCTCTTTCATTCATAAAAACTTCAACTGCCTTTTGCATCTCTTTTCCAATTCTGGAAACCATCTTCGCATTGGCATCAGACTCTGCTACGGCAGGATTTTTAGAAAGAAAATCAGAGTAGCTCGTTAAACTCAGACCAATCATTTCGGATTCAGGAATTAAACTAACTTGTTTTCGGTTCGTTATCGGCACTTTCTGACAAGCAGTTAAAAGAATACTAAATCCTAAAACTGAAAACAATAAAACCTTCTTCATAAAAATATTTTTTTTAGCTGTTTATTCTATTTCTGCAGTAATTCCTCTTTCTAACAAAGCGGTGCACATGGGCTCAAGTTTTTCATACGAACCTTTTTTAACAGAGCATTTTCCTTTATGATGAATTAAGAAGGTACACTGCTCTGCTTGTATCGGATCATGTTTACATACTTTGATCAATGAATTGATTACATGATCGAATGTATTGAAATCATCGTTGTACACTACAATCTGCTTATCTTCAACTGCAACCTCTTCAGGAGCTGTAAGTACATCGGAATCCGTATCCAATTCGTGTTGCTGTTTATCGAAATCGTTAATCTTCATATTTAAATTCCTTTTTTTATGCTTACTTACCAAACAATGTCTTTGCTTCATCCACAGATATTTTTAATCCATCTTTATAGGCTACAATAAATGCGTCAGTAATATTCGCGACAGCCGAAATTTCTACTTTTGCTGTACCTGCTTCTTCGTATGAACGGAAATTGCCAACAGTGTATATGGTTAAACCATTCGCATCTTTATAATTCTTAACACCACGGTTTGCTAATTTCAGGAATTCATTAGCAATCACCAGCGGCACTTCATCTTTAAAAGCTCCTATCTGAACCTTAAAAATAACACCTGAATCAATTTGAAAAACATTACTTGCTTGGGCTTCAGCCTTTAATTGCTCACTTACAACCGGTGTTGTCGTTTTGATTTCATTTAACAGGGGCTGAATCGTTTTTTCTGGAGTAGATGTAACTGCAACAGTCGGAGTTGTTATTTCCGGATTAGATTCAACACTACTATTCGTTTTATCAGCATTCGTTTTTACAATTACTGAATTTAAGGCAGTAGCTGAAGTTGTTCCATTATTTTGAACAGTAGCAGAAACAGTAGCCGAAAAAGTCGGCAATGCATTCATATTAGGTGCTGTTGAGAAAACAGCGCTGCCTTGGGAAATCAACTGAGCAGCATCTGTCATAGGAATACGCTTTCCATTGATGTAGGCAACAATAAACGCATCTTTAATGCCCGCATCGATAATCATGTTCTTTGCCTCAGATGCTCTTCCGATAGTGTTATAGATCCCTGTATTATACCTTAGATTACCATTCGGTGCTACTTCGGTATATAATGGTTGAACATTATATAATTTTGCAGAAGAAACAGGTTGAGAATATACACCGACCTGAACCGTGTAAAACAAGCCAGCTACATTGGCAACACTCTCCGCAGTGGCCGGTATGCTAGACTGTACTTTTACAGAAAGGCTAGGTTCTGTAATTGCAGGTATTGAAATAATATTTTCGCTAGTATTGGCTGAAGTCACTCCATCTGATATTGATGCTTCGGTTGTATTATCTGGAGTAGAAGTTGTTTTGTTTAAAGATGTAACAGCTCCAGCGACCATAGCAATTGCCTCCGTCATTGCAAGTCGTTTTCCATTGTAAAATCCGACAACAAAAGCGTCTTTATAGCCCATTGCCTGAATTTCCTCTTTTACTTTATCAGCTGTTGCAAACGTTGTAAAGAGTCCGGCTGTATAACGGATAAAACCTTGCGGGGTGGTTTCTCCTGTTATTGGAGACATTCCCTTAAAAAGATCCTGAGGAATAGGATTTCTGAATGCTCCTATCTGAACTTTAAAAATCAATCCCTCCGGCAATTTTTCATTTACAGGAATTGGTTTAGCTGATGAGTATGCGGCTGTCGATTTTGCAACAAAAACGTCATTCACAAAAGAACCTGTTGTTGTGTTTGATGCCCTATTATCCGATGTTGAATTGTTGCCTGCAACATTATTCGTATTTATTTTTGCTGTATTTGCTAATATCTGTGTTTCAGTTGTATTGTTCGTTTTTAAAGTAGTATCTGTTTCTAAGTTGTCAGTCGTTTTCGACTTATTATTACCAGAAGTTTCATTAAATGACTTTGCAACAACATCGCTCGAGTTTGTTGCATTTCCAACATTTGCATTTCCGGCATTTTTCGGAGCATTTCCGGAAGTTGATGTGTTTTCCGATTTTGTACTAGCTGAATCTGTTGATTTTGAAGAGGTATTTTCCGTATTTTTTATATCAGCCAAGGCTATTGGTTGAGAGGCAACATCAGGAGTATATTTTAAATAAATAGCTTTTGCATTCTTTTGCTTTTCTAATGCGATCAATTCATTTTTATAGGCATCGCGCAAAGCAGATTCTTTTTCGTAGAAAGAGGTTGCGTTTGCTGCTATTACTCTGGATTTGGCTGCGAGGTTAAAATAGCTATCCGCTTCGTCTTTCATCATTTCAGCAATTGAAATATCATCTGAGGTATTTCCTTGGGTTGATTTTACAAATTGGTCTACCTTATACTGATTGGTAGCATATTCCGTTTTATTTGCTTCAGCAAAAAGTTGGGCCGACTCTAATTCTTTGCGTTCAGCTTGTTTTGCAAATTCAGCTGCTTCAGCATATATTGCATTTTTTGTAGTAGTATTATTTTCTGCTGCTGCTTTGGTTTTCAAATCATTCGACTGAGAAGTTAACTCTTCCGCCTCTTTCGATAATTCGCCTGCTTTTGTTGCTTGTTGAACGGCAAAGGGGGAAGTATAAGTAAATCCGTTTTCAGCCGAATTACTTTCTATATCCGAAGTTTTGCTTGCTAAAGTAGTTGAATTTTCTTGTGTTTTTGAAGTCGAGTTATCACTTGTTTGAGAGGTATTATTCGAATTGTCAGCCGTTTTTATTGAACCAACATCTTTTATTTTTTCTGAACTTGAATTGATTGCATTGTCTGTTGGATTTGTATTTTTGGTTTTAGCAATCGCTACATCCTTTTTTTCATCTGTTACATTAACATCATTGTTGTCTTTTGTTTTTGAAGCATTGCCGGCAATCGAATTATCTACATTCTTCACTACTTCTGTTTCCGTTGCTTTTGTTGTTTTGTCAGCCAAGGTATTTGTTCCGACTTTTAAAGTATTCTCCGAAGCACTTTCGTTTACTGCTATAGCCGGATCTACCACTGCCTTCGCCAAACACTGCTCCGCTTCTTTCTGTTTTTCTATTGATAATGATTCAGATTGTTTGATCTTAATGGCCAGCAACGCTTTTATTTCAGGATCAGAACTTGCATCCATTTCTTGTTTTTTCTCTACAACATCTGCATCGAGGGCTTTGCTCCAACTTGTTAATACAGCCGCTTTTGCCTTTTCACGATCATTTGCATTGGCAATACTTTTTGTTGCTTCAATTTCATCTGAATATTTTTTATTGATTTCAGCTAGATTAGAAATCTTAAGGGAAGTATTTTCGGTTAGAGCATTCTCTGCACTACTATTATCTATTTTTGTTTTATTAGCAACAGCAAGGGCTTCCTCTTTCTTTAGTTTCTCAATCGCAACTAGAATTGTTGCAGTTGTTTTTTGTTTCTCTTTCAACTCTTTCTCCAAAGAAGAAATTTCAGTTGTCAACTCTTTTTTCTTTGTCTTGTCTTTTTCCGTTTTTACCTCTGCTTTTTTAGCCACGATGTCTTCTGAAATGGATATTGACCAATCTTTATACAACGCTGCTTTTGTGTTCTCACGCTCTACTTCATTCACCAGATTCTCAGCAGCAGCGATATCATCAGCGTATTTTTTTGCATAATCAATTTTTATCTGAGTAGCATTATCAGAAGCATTATCTGTTGTTTTCGAATTTGTTACGCCAACAGCTGTTGCTTTATCTGAATTATTTTCAGAAGAATTACTATCTGTATTATCTACTTTTTTTGAATTACTAAGAGCAATATCATTTGTTTTTTTATTACTATCGGTTGAATTAGAAGTTGTATTTGAAGCGATTTCTGACGTTTTAGTTGCAAAAGTATTTACAGTTGTAGAATTTTTAATTGCATTTACCTGTGCCTCTAATTTTACCTTATCAATCATCGCTAGATCAGCAGTAGCTTTTTCACTTGTAACGGTTTTCGCATTGTCGTATACATTGCTCACCAATGCCTTTTCATTAACCACACCGTTGTATTCTTTTTGTAATTTAACAACTTTTTGTTCGTTCAATACAAGATCTTTTTTACTCTCTTCCGTATCCATTTTCAGCCCTGTCAACTGATCAATCAATCCTTGCTTTACCTTTTCATTCCTCTCTTTATCCGCATCAACCTGGGTAGTAATAATTAATGCTTCGTTATCAGTAATTTCTTGTTTGATATCTGCAGAAGTCTGCAGCGCTTTATCCAATTCACGTTTTTTGTTATCCACATCCATTTTCAGGCTGTTCACCAATGTTGGATTGTTATTTTGTTCAGACAGCGCATCTAACTTCTTTTGTTGTTCTTCCAACTTAGCGAACAATGCTGGATCAGAATTTTTTGATTTTACAGCCGCTTCCAAATCTTTTGCATATTGCAAAGATAAATCTGCTTCTTGTTCTTTCGCCTCCGCCCTGAATTCAATTTTTTTTGCAAGATTAAAAGCTGCAACTGTTTCCTGACTTAATTCTTCCGCCTCTTTTGTTGCAGCATTTGCTTCCTCAATAGTTGCCTGTTTCTTCAAATAATCATCCATCTTAGAAGCATCATCAAGTAGCTGAGCAGCTTCTTTTGATTTATTAAGAGATAATTCATTCTTCTGATTTGCAAGCACCAATGCCACATCCGCTTGCTCATGAAGATCTTTCGCTTCCTTGGCTACATATTCAGCGTCAGCGTATCCAATCTTAACTATATCATTGTTGCTTAACTTTGTGCTGGTAGGAGTCGTTTTATCTTTATTGGTTGTTGCAGCAACAGCCGTTTCAGATGCTACATCTTTTACTGTGGCAGCCGAAGAATTTAAGGATGCATTTACATCACTAACTTCCATTTTTGATTTTTCCTTAATAAAATTAAGAGCGAGTAAATAACTCGCATCGTCTAATACTTCATCAAATAGATTTTTAATAATAAGCTTATCCGTTCCCAATTCATAACTGATCTCTTGCTTCATCGGACGAAAAACATATTGAACGGGCACTTCCACCACATCTGATTGTGTAGCAAATCCTGTTGCTTCCACTGTAAACAAAAACTTTCCTCCATTCGGAATATTGATTAGATAAACACCATTCGCGGCTTTAGAATTAAACATGCCGAGAATCACATTTTCTTTCAGATCCTTCACAGTGATCCTAACATCTAAGGGTTGGTTGTCGCGGTTCTTTACTACTGCTCCTTTAATGATAGAAATGTCAATTGGTTTGCGTTCAACATTGATATGATAAACGGCGGTCTTTCCACTTTTACTTGCTCTAGCGGACGAAAAGTAAGCTTCAGTTTCTGATTCATTAGTAATATATAAGATATCATCATCCGGAGTATTGATAGGAAAATCAAGGTTTACAGGTTTGTTCCAGGTATTCGTTTCTTCATTCAATGTTGCTTTATAAATATCATAACCACCCATTGAATTATGTCCTTTCGAACAAAAATAAATAACCTTTCCATTCGGGTGAAGGAAAGGAAAATCTTCATCGTATTCAGAATTTACAGGATACCCCAGCGTCTGCGGCTTACTCCATTCCCCTGTCGGAAGTTTACGAATAATATAAATATCTTTTCCTCTTTCAGGATCATCACCATAGCTGGAAAAAAATACCTGATTATTATTTGTTGCGAGGTAAATGATCGATTTCTCTTTTTTCTTTTTGTCCAAAGCTGATTTAAAAACATTTTCATCAGGCTTTACCAAAAGCTTTCCACCAATATCTGAAATATCGTAGGAACGAAAAAAATCGGTTTTGCTCATTTCTTTCTTTTCAATTACTACCAGATCAGTTAAGTTCCGGAGTAGTTTTTTACCACTTTTACACATCTCGATCTGCCGATTCACCATCAACTTTTCTGCTTTTGCAGCGGATGCAACATTTTTATAAAGTAAGTATTGTTTTATGGCATCATCGAAACGATAGTTCAAATGATACGCACGAGCCAGATAGAAAAACACTTCTTTTTCAACATCCGGTTTATTGGAAGCAAACTCTAAAAAGGCAACAGGTTTTTCCTTATCATCGCTAGCGTAAAGCATACAAACTCCCAAGCGGTAATTGTAAGTAGGGTCTTTTGGATAAATACTGGTGAGTTGGGAATATAATGGATAGGCTTCTTCAAACTCGTCTTCATCAAATAATTTGTCTGCCTGTGTTTTCAACTCTTCTTCTGAACCAAAAGTAGTTTGAGCAGAAGCAAAGCGCGTGCTGAGTGCAAACGATATTAGCAATAAGTAAATTAACCTTACCTGCTTGTTCATATAGCGTATTCCGGTTATTCCGGAAGAAAATGGCTTTAACTGATAATTAATAAAAAACTGATATCCAATCTATTGCAAAAAACATACCCCTTTCGTATAACACCCTACTACACAAATTTAAGTTTTTTTATTGATTGATGCTATACTTTACTAAATTCCATAGAATTATCGATTTTTCAATAGTTTTAAAATATTTCAGGGCAAATTCCGTTTCTTGTGTCGCATACTTTATATTTGTATCATGAAAATTTCCCGAATCATTCCTTTTTGCGTCTTAATCATAACGATTTTGTCTTCTTGTAAAAAGGATGAACTAATCACAGACTCCAGCGCAAAGCTTCAATTTTCAACAGATTCGGTGTTATTTGATACTGTTTTTCATTTTGCAGGCTCCACTACAAAAGTTTTCCGCATTTATAATACCTACGATCAACCAATAAACATTTCAAAAGCATATCTGGCTGGCGGAACAGGCTCAGCATTTAAGCTAAATATTGATGGTGTTTCTACCACGGCAAGTGCACCTGTTTTAACGGATATTGAAATTTTAGGCGGTGATAGCTTATATGTTTTTGTTCAGGTATTTGTAAATCCTACGGGAAGCCTTCCCCTTATTGTAAAAGATTCCATCATCTTTGAAACGAATGGAAATATTCAGGATGTGAAGCTTCTTGCGATCGGACAAGATGTATATTTACATAAACCTTTACCAGGAAAATTTTATTCAATTATTGGGCGTTCTGGATTCGATACAATACTTCCTAATGATAAACCACATTTAATGTTTGGCTATGTGGTAGTAGATTCTGCTTGCAAAGTAACCATTCAGGCAGGAACAAAAATATACATGCACAACAGTGCTGTTCTTTGGGTGTATAAAGAAGGTACGCTTGAGATCTTAGGAACTCATGGCAATGAAGTCCGTTTTCAAGGCGACCGTCTAGAGCCCGAATACAAAGATATTCCCGGACAATGGGGTAAAATATGGCTTTCCCAATTGAGTAAAAATAATATCATCGATTGGGCAATCATTAAAAACGGACAAATTGGAATACAAGTCGATACGGTTGCATCTCTTACAAATCCTACGCTTCGACTTTCAAATACGATTGTAAAAAACATGTCGGCTGCGGCTTTATACGGACAAGGCGCTCACATCAGAGCGGTGAATTGTGTTTTTGCCAATTGCGGACAATATGTTGCAGCACTTACCATTGGCGGAAAATACCGTTTTGAACATTGTACGTTTGCAAATTTCTGGGACCGAGATGAAAGAAATACTCCGATCATTGCGTTGAGTAATTATTATGTTTCTGGTAGCGCATACATTGTTAGACCATTAGACAGCGCCTATTTTGGAAATTGTATCATCTACGGAGATATTGATGAAGAAATTGGAATCGATTCGTTAAGCCTTGCCGGACCGGGATATTTCTCTTACAAGTTTGATCATTGCATATTAAAAACACAGAGAAATACTGCAAATGTGCATTACAATACTGTTTATACAAACAATCCCGGATACAGAGATATAAGCATTAATGATTATCGTTTAAATGCCACTTCATTTGCCGTTGACAAAGGTGATACGGGAATTTTTATTCCGTTTGACCTCAACAATGCAGCACGGCCAAATCCAAGTACATCACTTCCCGATCTAGGTGCATATGAATTCTATTGATCTATTTAAAAATTTAATCATAAAAAAATCCCTTCCTGCATTTGCAGAAAGGGATTTTTCATACAGACTTATTTACTTTATAGAAATCTGACATTCGTTGTTTTCGATAATTTATTTTTAAAGATTCCTTTATACTGAAGAAAAATCTCAAACCCACCAACAGTTTTCGTTGCCTCAATTAGTTTCGATGCATTGATATCGTATGCAGCACCGAAAGAAAATTCTTTGTAATCGTAACGAAAAGTAACATATACAGCATCTCTGAAGCGATAAAACACCCCTATATAAAATGCTTTATCAGTTTGATTATCCGTATAACGGGATGCTTCTTCCAAAACATACTTCACATTTAATCCGCCATTCAATAATAAAGATGTTCCCTGCTGATATGCAATAAAACTAGGTAATAATGTTGTGTTGCTGGTCTCACTTAATTTGTATGCGAAATTCCATTGTACACCTAACTTCGGAATCAATCGTTCTGATCCACCGATAATACTCACTCGGGGTGCAGTAAAATGATGAAAAGAAAAACCCAAGGCACTTCGGAATAAATGATTTGTTCTGAAATTCCAGACAAGACCTGTTGACATATCAAGGTAGGCAATTCCTCCGCCGCCTTCAGCTGTTCCATAAGCAGGATTATATGTTCCCGCGTTCGGATCATACTGGCTATCCCACATCACTCCGCCTAATGCAACAGATTTTATATTATAACCAATGGTATACCCAAGTGTAATGTTGTGTTTCTGACGTCCACCAATAAATTTAGTATACGACACAAGCGCATTGTATGATTGTGTTTTCAAGCGAACAGGGCCATCATTATCGTTTGTAATATTAATACCCGCTGCGAAAAAATCGTCACTCAACATTCTTTTTTTGAAGATCGGACCGTCTGCTGCAATGTTAAATGTTTTGTAAGGATTGGTAACAGTAAACCATTGCATGCGATAAAGTGAATACACCCGTATATCCGCATTGATCGCTCCGGTATTGCCCGGATTCGCGTTTAAGGGAGCAGCATAAAATTGTGAAAAGTGCAGATCCTGTGCGAATCCGAAAACACAAAGGGAGAGAACGGCTGCTGTTAAAAGAGTTATTTTTTTCATTTATATTATATTAAATTCTAAAAAGAAAAATATTTTTTATCGTTTCATTCTTATCTGGCAAGCATGATACTACCGTTTTCTTTGGCGGTATCACCATTACAGAATGTAACTTCAAGCGTATATACAAAAACATTATCATTCATCCTTAGTCCGATTAATTTCCCATCCCAAGCCGTTTCAGGATCGGATGTTTCAAAAACTTTCTCACCTATTCTATCAAAAATCCGAAGATTGATATAATCGATACCGCGGCCATGAACCTGAATCACATCATTGATACCATCTCCGTTCGGAGAAAAACCCGTCGGCATATAGTATGAAAAAATATTTTGTACCACTACCGTTACCGTATCCGAATCGGTACAACCACCCGGACTTGTATAAGTCACAAAATAATCAGTTGTAGCTGATGGAGAAACAGTGATTTGAGCTCCGGAAGAACTTCCAGCAGGTCCCCAAACATATGTACCATCGGATGGACTTGCATATAATGTTGTTTCTTCGCAGGCATTGATTAGTAAATTACCAATGATAGTCACAGGAATTGGATCACCTACCGTGATGTATGCTACTTGGGTTAATGTATCCGAACCATCGGCATTTGTTGCAATTAAAGTAACATTATAAAAACCATCAGCAGCATAACAAATGTTGGTTGGATTCTGCGAGGTGGATGTTGCAGGACTTGCACCCGGGAAGGACCATGACCATGAGGTTGGTGAATTCGTGCTTAGATCAGTAAAATTAACGCAAGCGGGAGTTGTACAGAAGATTGTTTCATTAGCTGAAAAATTTGCTACCGGAGGCGAGCAAGTAGTGACCGTTATTAAAATACTGTTTGAGGGCGCCGGAGAACCTGTTACGCAAGGTTCAGTTGAAGTCATACTGACTGAAACTAAATCACCATTTGACAATGCAGTTGAAGTAAAAGAAGGCGAATTTGTTCCAGCATTTACTCCATTCACTTGCCATTGATACGATGGAGCAGCTCCACCATTGGTTGGTGCAGCGGTAAACGTAACAGCATCACCTGCGCAAATTGTCGAACTTGTTGATGTAATATTTACTGAAGCAGGAACAGAAGCAGAAACAATTATTGTAATTGTATTTGAAGTGTCAGTTATAGGTGATGCGCACAATGCATTTGAAGTCATAATAACTGTTACCAAATCACCATTTACAAATGAGGATGAAGTAAAAGTTGATGAAGTAGCACCACCAACATTCACTCCGTTGACCTGCCATTGGTAAGTTGGACTTGTTCCACCGTTAGTCGGGGTAGCAGTAAAATTAACAGCATCGCCTGCGCAAATTGGTCCGGAAGGAAGAGCAGTAATAGAAACGGATGGAACTGTCACAGCATTTATTATTAGGTCTACACCATTATCAGTTCCAATAACTGCAGGAGTTGAACTTATTATTCTAATCCTATAGGCCGCTCCAGATGGAGTCTCACAAGGAATAGTGCAGGCGATTATTCCCGTATTCGCTATGCTCACTAGTGTTCCAATAGTTGTGGCTGCTGCAAAACTTCCAAGAGCATCAGATAATTGAGCTGTATATGTATTTCCTGCAGTAAACGTTCCTGTACTTGTAAAAGGAACATTTACAATACTGCAGGCACAAAACGGGCTTCCGGTAATTGTTCCGGTAGTAATTGTATTTAATGAAGAAACGGTTGATAAGGTAATATCGTCAACGGCGAATGATGGATCACTTCCTACACCATCATCATTGTTCAGCCAACTGAAAGCTATTTTTACGAGTGGATTATTATCAGCAGAAACCGGAAGAGCAATTGTCCTTGAAGCCCATAAACCTTGTGGACCACAACCAGTTAACGTCTTAGGCATATTATCTAACATTGCCCATACAGCACCATCAAAATAATAAAAAGTTGCATCATCAAAAGTAGTTTGACCACCTTCTATATAATTAAAATTAACAGTGATGGTTGTTTTCCCTGTGCAATTAATTGTTGGAGATTCTGACCTTCTATTGGTCTCTGGACAAAATAAAATTCCACACAAACCACCTGCATCATATGCCGCACCGCCTGTTGGAAAAAAA
>CAMCYR010000028.1 GCA_945885475.1 Chitinophaga pinensis | reverse complement strand
GCACACAGTTCTTGTACATACGAAGCAACATTAACCGATGCACAAAGCGGCTTCATTATGATGTATGATCTGAGTGGAAAATTATTGCAATCGTATAAACTAAACAGCGGAGATAACAAACTGGAGATGGATCTTTCCGGCTTTGCTAACGGAGTGTATATGTATCAGATTGTTATCAATGGTGAAACTCTCGAACATAAAAAACTTGTTATTAGTAAGTAAGGATAGAATATGAATAATCAGATTGAAATAAAAGATTCAATAGGAACAAGAATAGTTTCGCAAATTCGCTCATTAAAAAGACGGCTAATATTATTAGTAACGAGATTTAGATCTCAAAAAATGTTGGCTGTTTACGAAAATGATTTGGACGGTCTTCTTCATCAATTGAATCTTTATGATGATATTGTAGCTGGAAAATTTAAATGTGCAGGATGTAGTTGCACAATAACAAGAGAAAACTTGGGCGTGGTTAAAAATGAAAATGGTGCAATACGAATTTACTGCATTTCAACTGGTTGTAAAAATGACATTAAAAAATAGCAAGTAAAAAATGTATCAAATTGGCATTGGACTGTTAGCATTTATTGGTGGTTGTGTAATTGTGCTTAATTTTTTTAAATTATCAACAAGTGCAATTGGTTGGTGGGCTGGATTTGTCGATAAAATTTCCAAAAAATACAAATCCAACTCACTTACAAAAACAGCAATTAAAGCTAAAATAGAGTACCGAGTTAATGCAACTGTATTTGATATGCAGAAAGAATTGCCCAAAAATTGGGTTAAGAGAATGGAATTAAAATGGGTCGATAAGGGTAATTTAAAACGACTTAAAAAAGGAGGTAGTATTATACGAATTGAGCCTGAAGAAAGGCAGGACTATAATATGATTAACGGGATTTATAATTATTTTAATCACACTTTGTTCCCATCAACGTACGAAGTTGTTCCCGAAAGAGTATTAAATGCTTTATCTCTTAGGTTAAGTTCGAGGTGTATCACAAATAGTAAGAATTATCAATTTCTAGAAAGCACTTTTAACAATACAATTTTGGAACGGGAAATTCAGAAAGATAATCAGTTATTAGATTTTCTCGAACCATTTCAGGAATTAGATAATAGAGGATTTCTAACTGGAGCGATGATTCGGGAAATTGATTCGATAGCAAGCAAAATTAGAATTAAGAAGGCAAGGAATACTTTCGAGGAAGAAATAAAAAACACAATGGCGCACATGATGTTTTTCACTGACAAACTCAAAGGAGGGAAGGGAGCTATCGCTGACAGTGAATGGCAGTACAAAAATGAAGTTCATACATACAGATTCCTCCTTTCCAGAAGACAAACGCATATGAAAGTAGATGGACATTTAAATAGAGCCATAAAAGCTTATGAGGATGGTGTAGATCGTCTTTATGTGTTTGGTAACAATAGGGATATTCCTTTTACAGAAAAACTAATTATTCGAATTAATAACAAAACCCAGTTTAAATTAGTTGAAACTTTTGACCTAGAAAAAGATTTTCATTCAAATAAAAAAGGGTTAGGCGCATTATTTATACGATAACATTTATACCGTAAAATACGTTAAACCCCTTGCTAAATGCCTAAAATGTGCTTTTTCACTGCAAAAAAATCAATCACAAATTGGTTCGAAGTTGACCTATTCAGTACCACTCGGAGGGAAGAAACTGAAAGTTCAGTTTTCTTCCCTCCTTTTTTTTCAAAAACCCTTATCTGTCGGGCAAATTAGAGTCACAACATCATTCAATTTTGTGGTTCGATACTCGTTATTTTCAAAAACCAACTTTTCAGGGAAGACCGAACCAATTATCTTTTGTTTTATCTCCGTATTCTTTGTTTTGTAGTATTTATCAAGGTTTAAAAGCAACTCAAGGCAATCATCAATCTTTTCATCATAATTCTCAAGACCAAGAAGGATAAAAGTTGGTATTAATTTTACACGCATTTAGATACTAAAGTACTAAAAATATAAGATTTTAAGACAAAAAAACAGTAGATTTACATTCAATGAAATACCTATTTGTCATATTAGTTGGAACAGGAATCATACTCCAGTCATTTAGTAAGATGATGATTCTTATTAATTTTCAAATCAACAAAGACTATATTTCAAAAAACCTATGCGTTCAAAAGGAAGTTAAAAATAACTGCTGTAAAGGAAGTTGTCATTTAAAAAAACAATTGCAAGAAGAAGAAAAAAAAGAGCAATCTCCTGCAAGCAGTTTAAAAGACATTAAAGAATTTCAAATGTTTTGTCAGAACAAATCGTCATTTCAATTTCAACCAAGTTTATTATTGGAAAGAGATTTTACTCCTTTCAAAAGTTTAACAACATCCCCACCGACATTCTCCATTTTTCATCCCCCAAAGGTTTAAGCTTCATATTTTTATTTAATCTGAATTGAGAAATTTTCTCTTTTCAGTATTTACTTATTTATTATTTAGATAAACCAAAAGACAATGAAAAAAATATATTGTTTGATGGCATCATTACTGATGTTCATCAATATTGCCTTTGCTCAAATTACAATTTCGGGTAAAGTATTTGACAAAGTAACAAAAGAACCACTCGCTGGGGTAACAATTGTAATTCCCAACACTCAAATAGGTATTACTACTAATGGCAATGGTCAGTTCACAATTTCTAATGAACAGCCATTTGATAGTATCGAGGTTCGATACATCGGTTATAAAGCAGAGGGGTTCAAAGCAGAGCAGGGGCAAAATCTCAACATCGCTCTTGCACCTTCGACAACTAATATGCAGGAAGTCTTAGTAACAGCAAGCCGAGATGCTCAAACACGGTCGGACATTCCTGTTGCAATCAGTAAAATATCTGCAACAACTATAAATGATACAAAGCCAACTCTTATAGCAGAGCTAATTAATAAAGTATCAGGAGTTGCAATGCTTAACTTGAACAACGAACAGCATGGAATGTCTATCAGGCAACCGATGGGTACAAGTAATTATTATTTGTACATGGAAGATGGAATTCCAATGCGACCGATGGGAGTTTTTAATCACAACGCTTTAATTGAGATGAATATTTTTGCAATCTCAAATATTGAAGTTGTTAAAGGTCCTGCTTCATCACTATATGGTCCTGAAGCAGTAGGAGGAGCAATCAATTTTATTACTCAAAAACCTACTGCTGTATTAACTGCAAAGATTGGTGTTCAAGTTGACAACTTTGGTTATAAACGAGCGCAGTATGGAGCAGGAGGATTGATCACAAAAAAATTAGGTTTTTATGTTGGTGGTTTTTATGCTCAACAACGCAATGGGTGGATGACTAATTCTGATTATGATAAAAATTCCATCAATGGACGTCTCGATTATGATCTAACAAAAAAAACAAAATTGATTTTAGCAGGTTCATTTAACGATTATTATTCTCATACAGGAGGAAGTGTTGATAGTGTTGCTTTTTATTCAAGAAATTACGTAAGCTCAACTGATTTTACTTATAGAAAAGTTAAATCAATCCGAACTCGATTTTCAGTTGAACATAAATGGAATGAAAACAATAATACCACATTACATTTGTTTTATAGGGATAATTCCATTGGACAAAACCCTGCATATTCTATTCGTTGGACAACAGGAAAGCCAACTGCAACAGGACAAGTAAATGTTAACAGTCTAACAAGTAAGGGTTTTATTTTACAACATGCTGCTGATATTAAACCAATCAGAACAAAAATTATAGCAGGTGTAAGTCTTGATAATTCTCCAACCACATACAACGCTTACCAGATCGACCTTGATGCTCAATTACGTCCGGACGGATTATCAGTTGAGAAATACACAATCAGTAAGGAACGACCTGATATTAAGTTAGCGGATTATTCTGCTACACTTTTAAACTATGCAGCGTATGCTCAGGCAGAAATAAAACCAATAAAAAAGTTATCTATAACTTTGGGAGGACGTTACGATGTAATGTCATTTGATTACAACAATTATTTAGATGCAAGCTCCGGTATCAAATCCTTTGAGCAGTTTTCTCCTAAAGTAGGTGTTACTTATAAAATAACATCCAATGCAGGAATATATGCGAATTATGCAAAAGGGTTTTCGCCTCCGGGACTTACTTCCATCTTCGTTAAGAAGCCAAATACAAATCCTGCCGAATTCTATTATAATTTAACACCTGCACAGTTCACCAATTATGAAGCAGGTGGTTGGGTAAGTTTATTCAGAAATAAACTGGATTTGGATATTACTTTTTATCAGCTGCTTGGAAGAAACGAATTGCTTAGTATTCGCCAGCCCGATAACTCTACGGATTATCAGAGTGCCGGAAAAACCACTCATCAAGGTGTTGAATACGGTGCAACCTTTCGTCCAACTTCTGAGTGGATGATTCGTTTCAGCGGAACAAACGCAATGCATCGTTTTGATGAATTTATATTAAGTACAAAATCAACGGATCTTGTTAAAGATGTAAATGGTAAAATGATGCCAAGCGCTCCCTCATGGATTGCGAACAGCGAAATCGTTTACAAACCCAAATATGTAAAAGGATTAAGAGTTGGAGTAGAATGGCAGCATATGAGCTCTTGGTATCAGGATCAGGTTAACAATGTAAAATATGATGATAAAGGTGTCTTTGGTGCTAAAGGAATAAGTGTGCTTAACGTTAGAATAGGTTATCAATGGAAAGGCATTGAAGTGTTTTGTAATGTAATGAACGCTACTGATGAATTATACGCTTTTAATGCTACAAGAGGTAACGCTTCAACCAGTCGTACTAATTTTACACCTGCTCCTCCACGTACTTTTGTTTTTGGTTTGCAGTATAATTTCACAGGAAAAAAATAATAAAATGAGAAAACTACTTATTGCATGTGTGCTGATTTCATCAATGTATTCATGCACTGACAGACCAAAAGAACAAACATATTCGTATTCAGAAAAAACTGTTGCTACCGATACAACTTCTAAAACTTCATGTCCTTATCTTACAACAGATAATAAAGGGAATACAGTTATGAGTTGGGTAAAGGAACTTAACGACAGCGTGGCAATAATGTGTTATGCCATATCTGAGGATAAGGGAAGTACTTTTGCAAAGCCAATTGAAATTTCTTCAAGTAAGGATATTCATCCACATGGAGAAAATCTGCCTAAAATTATTTTTAAACCCGATGGTGGAGTTATTGCCATGTGGGGAGTTAGTAATTCAAATCCTAAAAGTAAATATTCAGGCTTAGTTTATTATTCCCAATCTTTTGATGAAGGTAAAACATGGGCTGATCCCATTGCTCTTGTTAAAGACACTTCGGCTTATGATCAGCGTTATTTCGATATGGAACTTCTTCCCAATGGAGAAGCAATGGTTCTTTGGCTTGATAACCGGGGTGATAAAACCAAAGAAGGCTCAACTTTATTTTGCGCTGAAACAAATGGAAAGAATGGTTTTCAAAATGAGAAAGCCATTGGTGAAACATGCTGCCCATGTTGTCGTACTGATTTGTTTATTGATGATAAAGGGAACGTCCACGCCTCTTACCGTGATATAATAAATGACTCTATTCGTGATATGGTTCAGATTGTTTCAACTGATGGAGGACAGACTTTCTCTTCGCCTGTAAGAATTAGTGCCGACAATTGGGTAATTAATGGCTGTCCGCATACCGGACCAACTGAAACACAAAACAAAATAGGTATGCACTTTGCATGGTACACTATGGGAGGCGGTGAAGGTGTGTTTTATTGCAATTCCAAAGATTTAGGAAAAACTTTTTCCCAAAGGGATAGTGTATCAACTAATCCTTCTGCAAAACATCCACAGATTACAAGCCTTCCAAATGGAAACATTGTTATTGTTTGGGATCAGACTGTAAAGAAAGGTGATAAATTTAATGCCCGGATTGGATTGCAAGAAAGAGACCCCGAAGGAAAAATTATCACTACAAAATTTGTTTCCGTAGAAGATGCTTTAGCAGAATTTGCAGTTATTAAACCAGTTGATGAAAAGAATGTATTTGTTGCATATAAGCAAAGGAATAAAGACAAAATAAATGTGATTTATAAAATAGTCGCGTTGTGAAAGAAAAAAAAGATGTCAGTCTCATCTTTGACTTTGTTCAGGCATATAAAATACAAAACAAAAAGACCAATGGTTAAAGGTCAAGATTTGGCAACTAATGGCTTGAAATATATCGTTTTAATTCCGAAAGTATTTCAATGTCCTTTAGTAACTGGTTCGAGATTTTGTCTGTGAAGTCCACAGATGAATGCAAAATCCCATACCTAGTGTGGGATTTTTTTTGTTTATATCGAAACGATGCAAGCGTGCTTTCGAAAGAATATGTTTAAACTAAAAAATCAATGCGCAGCAGCTGATTTTACATTTTGACTCTCAGTTAGGAGGGATCATGAGCGGAGCGAATAATCCATCCGACTCAAACCAAAGGGACAAACTAATATTTTTGAGTTTATCCCTTTTTTTATTCCCCTTGAAAGACTTATTTGTAATGAAAATTAGATAGAATGTGCTAACCATCATTATGAGTACTGACTTAAAAATTAATTAAACATTTTGCTCATCGTTGATAAATAAGTTCCATGCTAAAAAGAACTGACAAAGAAATTGAAGCGCTACAGGATTTATAAAGTAGTAATCGCTGTAGAACTTACTCTTTTTGAATCGAAGCCATGCTCTATTATTCTGAGCGAAAATTCATTCCTGTTTAATTTTTTTATATAAAGTACGAATAAGGGTCAACGGAAAACAAAAGGAAAACAAAAACTAGTGATAAAATCGTTAAAGGATATTAACTTCTATTTTTCCTTATAAACTTTAAACAAATTTGTTTGTTTAATAAAGACCTAATTTTAATTGTTATATGAAAATCATAGCGTCTGAATCCCTTGAATTATTAGAGTTTTATAAAATCAAAAAACATGTCTCTGATTTCTGTTTTAGTGAAGGTGCTAAAAACAAAGCCTCGCAAATAAACATATTTGATGACCATGTTCAATTAACCACTGAATTACATCGAGTTGCAGAACTGAAAAATATTATTCTTAGCGATTCCTTCTTTCCTAATATCCAATTTACAGATTTCCGTAAGGAAGTATCCTTATTAAGTTTAGAAGGAAGCATGCCACTTGAAGAACAATTTTTGTTACTAAAAGCATCCACCGAAATTAGCAATACCGCTATACGTTTTTTAAAAAATACAGCGCAAAGTTTACCTTATTTAGCCCAATTAACAAATGGATTAAATGAAAACAAAATTATTGTTTCAGAGATTGAACAAATAATTGATTTCGACGCTATGGTGAAAAGCTCCGCTTCAAAAGAACTTCAAAAAATAAGAAAGTTACTATCCGAAAAAAGAAGAGAAAGCGATAGTAAATTCAATAAACAAGTGAATGAACTTCGAAAACTTGGCATAATTAGAGACACCGAGGAAGGTTTTTTTAATGGCAGAAGGACCTTAGCTGTAATGATAGATCATAAATCAGAAGTAGGTGGATTTGTTCATAATAAAAGCCATACTGAGAAAACCATTTTTATAGAGCCAGCAGCAACAATCAGTATCAATAATGATATTTCAGAATTAGAAATTGATGAGCGTAGAGAAATTAATCGCATTTTAAGAGAACTGACAGAGACGATAAGACCTTTCTCCTATCAATTAAAACAATATTATGAATTATTGATTGAATTAGATTTTTTGAAAGCAAAAGCAAAATATGCAGCACTCATTAACGCATCATTGCCGGCTATTTCATCAAATTCAGAATTAAAACTTAATAAGGCATTTCATCCTATTTTATTTTTAAAAAATAAAGAACAAAAAAAACAAACGGTTCCACTTAACATTCATTTAAATTCCGAAAATCATTTAGTGATTATATCTGGACCAAATGCAGGTGGTAAATCAATTACCTTAAAAACAGTTGGCTTATTACAAACAATGCTGCAATCGGGTTTATTAGTAAGTATGGCTGAAAATTCGGTCATGAGTTTCTTTAAGCATATTTTAATTGATATTGGCGACACACAAAGTATAGAAAATGAATTAAGTACTTACAGTGCGCGTTTAAAAAACATGTTAACTATTTTAAAGCAGGTTAATCGGAAAACTTTAGTGCTGATGGATGAATTTGGAAGCGGAACTGATCCTGAATTAGGCGGAGCAATGGCAGAAGTTGTGCTAGAGGAATTAGTGAAATCAAAAACAGTTGGAATTATCACCACACATTTTCCAAATGTAAAATTATTAGCAAACAAATTAGATGGCGTTACAAATGGAAGTATGTTGTTTGATTTAGAAACCCTGCAACCAAAATATATTTTAACTATGGGTGAACCAGGAAGTAGCTATACTTTTGAGGTTGCAGAAAGAGTTGGTTTTCCAAAAGAACTAATAGAAAGGGCGAAAGCAAAAATTGATAAGGAGAAAGTAGATTTAAATGTTTTATTGGCGGAAGTTCAACAAACAAAAACCAAATTGAATGCAGAATTTGAAAGAACTGCAAATGAAACTATTTTAATAAAAAAAACACAAGAAAAATACGAAACACTATTAACTAATTTTAATGAAAAAATTGAAAGTGAACGCGAACGAAAAATAGAATTAGTTAGTCTCGCTGAATACGGCCAAAAGTATTTACGCTTATTAACCCATTGGGATAACCCCAAAGATAGAAAAGTTGTAATCAAACGATTTATTGATGGCATTACCTCGGAAAATAACAAACAAAAGGAAGTAGTTAAACAAAAAAGGAACAAAAGTTTTATAGAGAAAAAAGTTTCGCGCTTAAAACTTGAATTAAAAGTGGGCAGCAAAGTAAAAGTATTAAATGGGAAAGAAATTGGTTTAGTAGAGCTAATTAGGGGCGAAAAAGTAAATATAAAATTTGGAAATTTAACAATGATAGTTAATCTAGAGAACCTAGAATTAGTAAAAGATTAATAGCGATTTGAATTATTCTGTCATTTCGAAATGGCTGAGAAAATTTACTGTAAACATAATTCAAAAAGTATAAGCCACCAGAAAACAGAGGTTGGTCTAAATCAGCTAATTTAAGAATGGCCCTTTTCACTATATTCATTAAGCCTTTTTTATTACCTTTACACTATGAATGCTGCATCAAAAAAATCGATAACACCCTTTTGTTTTTCGAAAAGGTAATTAGTTATTGTGCATTACAAAACCACATCGAAAAAGATTGCAATTTAATTAACAAAGACTATGAAAAAAATTCTAATTATCTTTTTATTATCTATTATTTTGGTTAGTTGTGCAAAATCATTTATTCAAATATTTGACACTGCAACTACAAACACTGAATTCAAAGATAACTTCTTTATCTTTGAGTCAGATACATTAAAAATAACATATTCTTTTTGGGCAAGTAATGGTATTATGTCATTTGCCGTTTACAACAAACTTGATAAGCCAATTTATATTGACTGGAAAAACTCATCTTTTATCTATAATGACTCTAAACTGAATTATTGGATTGATGAAATTCAAACAAATATGGTAAGTTATTATAGCGGTTACTATTATAATGGACCATTACTTAAACCTGGTTTTACTATTAATAAAGGAGTTGAAACAACAACTTCTTCTTCAATAAAACTGGAAAGAATTACTTTTATTCCGCCAAAATCTAATTATTATCGTTCTCAATTTTATTTAATGCCGGGTGACGGTTATAATATGGATTTGAATTGTAAAAAAACAAATCTACCAAGAAATGACAAGCCCAAAATGAAAACGACAGTTTATAGTGAAGTCTTTACGATGACGAACTCTCCATTACGTTTCAGAAACTATTTAGCCTTTACATTTAAAGAAAACTCGACACAAATATTTTTCGTTGATAATGAATTTTATTTATCCTCAGCCAAAGAAATGGATTACAGACACTTCAGAGGGAAATCCACAGAAAGTGATGAAAATGGAGATAAAACATATGAAAAACCATATAAAAAATCGACATCATTTTATATGAATATTCCGAGTGTAAAATGTATTGAATACAGATTGCAAAACAATAAATAACGTACAATTTTAATTTCGCGTTAAAAGACATTCCTTCATCACAATAAAACACTTCTACTTAACTAGTTGTTAGTATTGATTTTAATGAGCTTATAGAAGTTCAATCGTTTGGTCAATATAAATATAAATATTAATTTGAATGACTTATTTGAAAAATGAAAAAGAGTTATGAAGAAGAACATCATAAATCTGAATCTTTTTTTTATCCCGAGAAATCACAAATTCGTGCTCAAAAAATTGACCCTTCAGGAAACGAGCTGTGATTTGAATCACCCGATTTCGCGATGACTTTTTACCTCAAAGCATTAAGCCTTTTTTATTACCTTTACACTATGAATGCTGCATCAAAAAAATCGCGACCCCTTTTTTGGTTTTATATACTGCTAACGTACGTATTCCTGCAGTTTTCGTGGTGGACCTATTCAATGTTCGTGCTAAATTCTGAGAATACACGATTAAAAACAGAATTAAATCTTTTAAAAGGTGAAAATCCCGAAGAAGTAATCTCGAAAGGGAATGCAATGAATGCTAAGCTTCATAAACGCTGGCTTATGATTACCAGTGAAGGTGCTGTTTTTGTATTTCTACTATTACTCGGTGGTTATCAAATTCGCAAAACCTTAAAAAAAGAAACAGCTCTGGCACAACAGCAAAAAAACTTTTTACTTTCCGTTACACACGAACTAAAATCACCTATCGCATCAACAAAACTTCAATTGCAAACCTTGCAAAAACATGAACTTGAAAGAGAAAAGCAAAAAGAGATCATTGCCAATGCGATCAGCGATACCGAACGTTTAAACAATTTAGTTGAAAATATTTTACTTGCCGCTAAAATCGAAAATAGTGTATTCGCTTTTCATAAGGAGCCCTACAATTTATCCAACTACATTACTGAAGGGATGAATCAAACTATCAAATCATTCAACTACAAACAAAAAGTTGTTTTAGATATTGATCCTGATATCACTTTAAATATTGATCGGACAAGCTTCCCTTCCATCATTTTAAATTTATTTGAAAATGCTGTGAAATATTCTCCTGAAAATTCAACAATCACTATTGGATTAAAAAAACAAAATGAAAATGTGCTACTATCTGTCGCCGACGAAGGCGTTGGTATTTTAGCATCAGAAAAGTCTACTATTTTCCAGAAATTTTACCGTGTAGGAAACGAAGATGTAAGAAAAACAAAGGGAACAGGATTGGGTTTATTCATTGTGAAGCACATCGTAGAAAACCACAATGGCATAATCACAGTAAAGGAAAATACTCCGAGAGGAAGTATATTTGAAATAACATTTGGATAGTTGATCACAGATAAAAATTAGAATGAAAAAGGTAGCATTATTAATATTAGACGGTTGGGGTATCGGAAATGGCTCTAAATCCGATGCCATTGCAAATTCAAATACACCTTTTGTTGATAGCTTGTATGCTAAATATCCTCATTCAACATTACGAACCTCCGGTGAAGACGTAGGTTTGCCTGCAGGACAAATGGGTAATAGTGAAGTAGGACATTTAAATATTGGTGCAGGCAGAATCGTATATCAGGATTTTGCGCGTATTAATAAAGCTGTTCGAGAAAAAACAATTGATACCAATACAGAATTGGTAAAAGCCTTCGAACACGCGAAAAAAAACAACAAAGCAGTTCATTTTATCGGATTAGTTTCGGAGGGTGGAGTTCATTCATCGCAAGGACATCTGCACTACCTGTGTGACCTCGCTAAAGAAAAAGGATTAAATAATGTATTTATCCATGCCTTCACAGATGGCCGCGATACAGATCCCAAAAGCGGATTAGGCTTCATGACTAATCTGGAAAATCATTTAAAAACATCGACAGGGAAAATAGCAAGTGTCATTGGCCGCTATTATGCTATGGACAGAGATAAGCGCTGGGAACGTGTTAAAATCGCCTACAATCTATTAGTAAAAGCTGAAGGCTCTAAGACACAAAATATTATTGATGCCATCCAAGAGTCATATGCTGAAAATATCACTGACGAATTCATTAAGCCGATTATACGTACCGATGCTATAGGAAATCCGATTGCTGTTATCAAAGAAAATGATGTTGTAATTTGTTTTAATTTCCGCACCGACCGCTGCAGAGAGATCACTGAGGTATTGACACAAAGTGATATGCCTGAATTCGGAATGAACGTGTTACCACTTTATTATGTAACAATGACTACCTATGACGCAAGGTTCAAAAATATTCACATCCTGTACGACAAAGATAATCTTGTAAATACGCTTGCGGAAGTTTTAGAAAAAGCGGGAAAGAAGCAAATACGAATTGCAGAAACAGAAAAATATCCGCATGTTACCTTCTTCTTTTCAGGTGGAAGAGAAAAAGAATTCAATGGTGAAAAAAGAATCATGGTTCCCTCACCAAAAGTGGCTACCTATGATTTAAAACCGGAAATGAGTGCGGTAGAATTAACCGATGCTATTATTCCTGAACTGCAAAAAGGAGAAATAGATTTCATTTGTTTGAACTTCGCAAATGCGGATATGGTAGGACATACAGGAGACTATAATGCCGTAATTAAAGCGGTGGAAACAGTGGATGCTTGTGCTCAAAGAGTAGTTGAAACCGGAATTGAAAAAGGATATTCATTTATTATTATTGCCGACCATGGCAACTCCGATTTCATGCTCAACGCGGATGGATCACCCAACACCGCGCATACAACCAATCCTGTTCCCTGTATTCTAATTGACAGTGATTACAAAAATGTTAAACCCGGAAAATTAGCGGACATTGCTCCTACCATCTTAAAAATAATGGGGATTGATATTCCAAATGAAATGAATGGTGACGTTTTAGTTTAAATTTATTTTTTAAAAAATAACATTCTTTCATTTAACAACCTTTCATGAATGGATCATAGAAAGGAATTCATAACCTATTGAGCATTAGGAAGGGAATTAAAAGTGGTGTAAATTTAAAGCTGAACTTATCTTACTAATGTTACTCTTCCAATATATTGATGATCTAAATTATCTACATCGTCACGAAAATTTATCTTGTAAACAAATACATCGTTTGTACACAATCTACCTTTAAAATAACCATTCCAACCAACTTCTTTGTTGTTTGTTTCAAATATTTTTTCTCCCCAGCGATCAAAAATTAAAAACGTATAGTCATGAACGCCTAAAAGTTTAGGCTTAAAAATATCGTTCAAGCCGTTTCCATTTGGCGTGAATGCGTTTGGAATCCAAAATAAAAATTCGGGACGAATGATCACTTCGATATATGCTGTATCCTTGCATCCAACTGCGTTTGTAACAACTTGCATAATTGTGAAGGTTCCCGGATTTGCGTATGCATGCGATGTATCACAATTGCTGCTGGTGCTTCCATCGCCCCAATAAATATCGCAATCGGTCGCCCCGGAACTGATATCAGCAACTGTAACCTCCGGATAGAAAATAGATGTATCAGTCGGAGCTGCTGTTAATCCAGCATCAGGGGAGGGGAAAACAGAAACAGGTGAAGGTAAGTCGAATGTATCTTTACAACCATTTGCTGTAGAAATGATTAAACTAGTTGGATATAGTCCAATAGAAGGATAAATATGACTTGGATTTTGTTCGCTCGTTGATGCGCCATCTCCAAAAGTCCAAAAATAACTGAGCGGCGTATCACCAGTAGAGCCATCTAAAAACTGTACTGGTTGAAGATCACAAGCAATAGGCGAACCCAAGGTATAAGCTGCAACAGGTTTTGGATAAACATTTATACTGGAGGTGAATGCTTCTGTGCAGCCATTTTCAGTTACTGTAAAGGTAATGGGAAATGTTCCGACAGAATCAAATACAATATTTGTCGGATTGACATTCGTGCTCGATACAGGCGAAGCATGCGAACCAAAATTCCATAAAAAAGTTCCGTTACCCAAAAATGCACCTGCGCCGGAAAAATTAAAACTGTTCTCATAAATACATTCTCCCGGAGGAGGGGAAAAAGTTGGATCTAGCAAGGGGTAAATATAAAAAGTATTTGAATTCGTATCAGCACACGATGTACCCGGATTAATGATCAATGTCACAATGTAGGTTCCTGAATCAGCATAGGTCCAAGAAGGCGATAAAATATTTGCCGTATCTAATGGTGTAGATGGATCACCAAAGTCCCAGTGGTATGAAAAGGCATTAATACTTGCTTGAGAAAAATTTACAGTGTAGCCAAAGCAATAGGTAGTTTGTTGTGGAATGGAGGCAACTGGTAAACCCGGACAAGTAACTACGTTGAACTGAAAATCTCTTTTGTTTACATCGATCAGAACACCAGCACGGTATTCGCTCACACACACGCCAACCACCCACTGACCAACCATATTTGGCGTTCCTGTCATTAATCCCGTAATTGGATTCACAGAAATAACAGGCAAAGCACTCATCGGATACGCTGCATTGTAAGGTGCCTGCCATGGAACAAAAGCATATGGTGGTGGCATTCCGATACCGGGACAACCTGCGGCGGCACCAGGTGGCCCAAGGGAAGGACAAGATGGATCTAAGCCTGTATAAGGATCACACAATTCGTAATACAAGGAGTCGCCATCAGGGTCGGTGGCGGAATGATCAAAAAACAAAGGTACACCGGCACATAAAAAAATAGGAGGGAAATTTGTATAACGCGGACTGCTATTTCCGGGGGCAACGGAGTTATCGGGAATGTGTGCCATGTACGTTGAACCTACATCACCGGGTAAAATCAAATTTAAAATCGTTCCATTCCGACAGCAACGCTGGTAAGTTAAATTGTATCCACCAGGTATATTCGGCAAATTAACTACGGCCTGATAAATACCTTCTTCAACACAAATATTTGTAGGAGGAATAAAACAAGGATTATTGATTGTTGGAGGTAAAATAACCGTTGGTGGACGCGGAATTTCAATACTATCGATAAATACTCCTGCACTGTTAAAAATAAAAATGCAGGCAGGATCATCCAGGAGCGGAACCCCATTGTAACAATCGCGGTATACTTTTAAAGTAATGCGGTAATTATTCCCACCAAGATTATCATAATAAATTTCGCCACCCACAATGTGGGTTGCGAAATTTTCTGATGACAGAATTATGATAAAAAAGAATAAGAGAAATCGTTTTAAGTTCATTGTTAAAACTCATTGAAAAAAGGTTTCTTCTTAATTATTTCGAACGAGTGATATGAAAAAAACCGGCAAATACTTTGTTACTTTCCAAACTGCTTGTTTTATAAGAAGAATAATCTACTTGGTTTGATTTAGCTGATACTATTCCGGAAACGGGAACTGTTAAAACATAATAATACACGCCATCCACATACTTTGAACCGTTCCAATCGTTTTTATAATCATCACTTTCGAATACTTTATTCCCCCAACGATTGAAAATCGCTAAAGAACTTCCAGGGAACTTATCTAGATTTTCTACATAGAAAAATTCGTTAACGGACGGACCGTTTCCATCAGGAGTAATAATATTCGGAATGTTAAGAACACAACTTGTTTCAACAGTAATCGAGATTTGGTCGTTTTGAATGTTACCACATATATCTGTAATGGTAACCTGATAAGTTCCGTTTTCATTTGCAGATACCACAGTTGCAGCTGTATTTGGTGAATTAACGTTATCGGATCCCGCTAATGTTGTCCAGCTGTATGTAAAAGGCGATCCGCCACCAGTGATGAGTGCATTAAGGTTTAGCAGATCACCCGGACAAACAATCATGTCGCTTCCGGCATTTACAACCATGGGGGCAAATACAGCAACCGTGATGGTTGCAGAATCTGTTACTGCAGGCGTTGGGTCAATCGCACCATCGCAGGCATCATCCACAGTAACTACATAGGTTGTTGTGGAAGATACTGTAACCGTTGGACTTGGTATGGAAGGCAAGCCGGCACTCCAGGTATAGGAGTATGGTTCAACTCCACCCTCCACCTCCGCATTCAGCGTAAAAACTCCACCAAGGTTACAGAATGTTGTATCACTCAAGCTTAAGGTAAGAGGTATATATTCATTCAAATAAATAGTTGCAGTTGTAATCGAACCTCCGCAAGCGCCTGCAATTAGAATAGACAATTGAATGGTATCCAAGCCTTCTAAAAATGTGTCAGATACAGCATTGATACAATAAGAAAGCGAATCTTGTCCCGCAGCAAAAAATAATTGTGAAGGCAAAGGAACACCTACGACACCTGTGTTATAATCAACACCATTTACCGCCGATCCTCCGATCGTTAAGTTCACTGTATCGGCATTTGCAAGATTAGATGTTCTTACAAAGTAGATACAAGCCAATCCGCAGCCTTCATATAATGTTGAATCGTTTGCTCCACCATAAGAAATTTCAGGGACAATCGTAACACCCTGGCTGCTGAAACTACCCGCTTCTAAAAAAACACCCGAATCCCAGCTACCATCACCAGCATCTGCAATAGCAAGTTTAATGTGATATGTTTGTCCGCAATTTACAGCAGCAAGCGCAGTAAGTGGAACAGTAAATCCATCATAAGCAACCGTTGCACCTGGAGGGGTTTCGTTGTTCACATAAAGTGAAGAATAAGCAAGACTCGTACAACCAGCTGCTCCGAAACCACCAGCAACTCCTGGATTAACGGTATTGATGGCAACAGGCAATCCTCCTGAACCAGGAATAATTGCAATATTTTGATTTGTATAGCTTCCACCTGCAGGATTTGGTCCGGAAATAAAGAAACCAAATACATCATTAAAATTTGAACATACAAATTCAGGATATTCTTCCGAAGCAAAAACATAACGGAATTTTACAGTATCGGATGTTGGAATAAAATCAAATTCAAGAATTGCGGCATCATAAAGTACAGTTGAAGAAATAGCATTCAATTCGGGATCGGCACAAACAGCACCCGTTCCTCCCATCGTACTTCCTGCAGCAACATTAGGTCCTGGAGCCACATTTATATCACCAGTAGTTAGCATTGCACCAGAGGTAAATCCAATATTAGAAAATGCACCATTAAAAGTTCCACAATAATTAGCAGCTCCTGAAAAAGTAATTCCACTGGCAGTAACACCATCACCCAGCAAAGTATCTACCGCTAAAATTGGTGTTGCAATAGATACAGTTAATTGAGCAGCAGCAGTGTTAAAAACAAAAACTGCAATTATACCTGCTGAGATTTTTTTGATAATTAATTTCATGATTTTTTTTATTATTTTAATTATTAACGAACTAAGGTAATGCTTCCGAACCTTCTCACAACTTCAAAGTTATATCCTTCCAGATCGAAGATGACAGCATAAACAGCTGAAGGTGCTTTTTGCCCCATAAATGTCCCATCCCAACCGGTATACAGATCTTCTGTTTCAAAAAGTTTTTCTCCCCAGCGATTATAAATTTTCATATTGTATTTTTTTATTCCCACACCGTAACCCATAAAAAGGTCGTTTCGTCCACTTGCATTCGGAGTAAACGCATTCGGGAAATAAAAATAAAAATCAGGAAGCACTATTACACTCTGGTAAACAGTATCACTGCAGCCTTCGCTATTTGTGGAGATTAACATAACGGTATAGGTTCCGTCATTGATATAATTATGAATTGGACTGTCCTCCGTTGAAGTTGAATCCTGTGATCCGTCACCAAAATTCCAAAAATAAGAAATAGCAGCAGTCGACTGATTTTGAAAGTGCACACTTTGATTCGTGATAAAGCGGTAGCCAAAATCGGCAGCAATCGGGAATACTGTAACCGTTACTGTATCCGAAATAGTTAATCCACAATTGTCAGTAACGATAACACTATAACTGGTGGAAGTACCTGGTAAAACAGCTGCTGAATCAATCAATGAGATGGAAGGCGACCAGCTGTAAATATAATCCGGCAAGCCAAAAGAAGGATCTGCATCAAGAAGAACATTGTTCCCTCCGCAAATTATTGTATCACTTGTTAATGTTAATTGCAGAGGCGTATACGGATTTATATTAATGACAACACTGTCGGTAGCCGTATTGCCGCAACTATCATTTACAGTAAGATAATAGGTAGTTGTTACAAGAGGGTTAACAACTGCTGATGCAGTTGAACTTGTTGCATTTGTCCAACTATAAGTATAATTCCCAATAGCGACGCCACCAGCTGCAGTTGCCGTTAAGGGCAGATTAACAAAGGGGCAAACCAATGTGGTATCATTATTCAGATTAATTGTTAGTGGAGGCGAATTAATGATCAGGAGTGTAATTGTAGCTGTATCATTACCACAAGGAGTATTTGCATAAACAGTTAAAATAACCGTTTCGGGTCCTTCGGTCAAGTCGTCAGGCAGCGAGTTGATGCTGATGTATGCTGAATCCTGTCCAACAGCAAAATAGACACTGTCAGCAATCAAAGAATAATCCGCTCCATTTGTTGCAGATCCGGAAAGTGAGTACGCAAAGGTGTCGGCAACAGAGAGATTGGTACTCCCTCTATCGAATAAGATAGTAGCAAAACCACAGCCTTCATAAATGGTTGTATCGTTTCCGGTAACGCTACCGCCAAAAGATGTTGAGGAAGACATCAATATATTTCCGGTACTTGTAAAACTACCTTCTTCAATAAATACACCTGAGTCCAAAATATCATCTCCTCCATCCGCTATCGCAAGTTTAATATGATAGGTTTGTCCGCACTGAACAGCAGCAACAGCAACTAAAGGGACCGTGAATCCATCGTACTGAACCGTCAAGCCATCGGGAGCCGTACCGGTTCCAAATCCATCTCCATTATCAAAATAATAGGCGGAATTGGTATTTAAGCTCAGATTGAACATTGTAACAGGCAGACTTGTTCCGGGTACAAGTGCGATATTCTGAGCACCACCACTAAAGGGACCAGCAATACCGGGCCCACTGATAAAAAAGCCAAAACCATCGTTGATAGCACCGGGTGTGGTACTCACAAATTCCATGTATTCTTCCGAACCAAAGACATAATTAAAACGGATACTGTCTGAGGTGGCAACAAAGTCAAATTCAATAATTGTGGCGTCATAACTCAATGTAGGCGCCATAATGATATTCAAGTCGGGATCTCCGGGTAGTGCATTCATTGTGGAAGCACCAGACATGTTATTTGGACCGATTGCATTCGTAAGATCACCGCTGCTGAGAAGAATTCCGGAGGCAAAGCCGATATTTGATGAAACACCGTTGAAGGTTCCTCTTGCAGCCGTACTTCCTACATAAGTAATGCCCGCTGCAGAAATTCCACCACCCAAAAGTACGTTTTGAACCATCAATGCCGGTGTGAGTGCAGTGCTAGTTGTAAGCTGCGCCATTGTATTGCCACAAAAAAAGCAAAAGGCTATTACTGTAAAAAGGCTATTTCTTATCTGTATGAAATGAATCATTTTTATCTATTACAAACTGAAAATCAAACAAATATATCAAAAAAATTATCGAAAAAAGTTCTACTTAAGCTGCTTTTTTAAGTGTTCATCGATCGAAAGAATCAAATGATACAGAAGGACTGATTTCATTCACATCTTAAAGCAGACGTGTAATCGTATCAGATAGTTGCAAGGCAACATCAGAATCTACAGCGAAAAAACTCCTTTTTAGTCGTTTTTAAAAATGAGACTGATCAATTTCTTAGCTGTTGAAATGCCAAAAAGTCGCTAAAACGAGTATTTCAGATCAATTAATCGCTTACAATCCTTTGCCGGAGGAACAAGCAGTACTTATAGCCGGATAAACAGATTGGCTTTTACTCTAAAATATTCAGGCATAATTTTTACCAAAAAAAGGCCTGAATTAATTTGGTATCAATAATAATTGCAAATTTGTATTTGAAAATTCAATTGCTGCACATTATCACATTCATACACTTCAAAAATTATACAAAATGACGAATCCAGACATTAATGCTTACATCGAAAAAAACCAAGACCGCTTTATAAACGAACTTTTTGAACTGCTGCGCATACCATCAGTAAGCGCTGATGCTGCTTATAAAAATGATGTTATAAAGACAGCGGACGCGATAAAGAAAAATCTGATCGCTGCAGGAGCAGAAAATGTCGCGATCTGTGAAACTGCAGGATACCCGATCGTATATGGAGAGAAAATCATTGATCCTAAATTGCCTACAGTTTTAGTTTACGGTCATTATGATGTTCAGCCTGCCGACCCGATTGAACTATGGACTTCAGGCCCATTTGAGCCGGTTATTAAAGATGGGAAAATTTACGCGCGCGGAGCATGTGATGATAAAGGTCAGATGTATATGCATGTAAAAGCGTTTGAACTAATGATGCAAACCAATTCTCTTCCATGTAATGTAAAATTCATGATTGAGGGAGAGGAAGAAGTTGGCTCAACAAACCTTGGAATCTTCGTAAAAGCGAATAAAGAAAAATTGAAAGCAGATGTTATTGTGATTTCTGACACTGGAATTATTGCAAACGATATCCCTTCAATTACTGTTGGATTGCGTGGATTAAGCTATGTGGAAGTTGAAGTAACAGGTCCGAACCGGGATTTACATTCCGGATTATATGGAGGAGCAGTTGCAAACCCTATCAACATTTTATGTGAGATGATCGCAAAAATGAAAGATGATAAAGACCACATTACGATACCCGGCTTTTATGATGATGTAGAAATTTTAACTGATGAAGAGCGCGCTGAAATGGCGAAAGCACCATTTAATTTGGACGCATACAAAAAAGCACTGGACCTTTCGGATATTCATGGTGAAGAGGGATTTACAACCAACGAAAGAAATTCAATCCGTCCGACATTGGACGTAAATGGCATCTGGGGCGGTTATCAGGGCGAAGGAGCAAAAACAGTCATTGCTTCAAAAGCGTATGCTAAAATTTCGATGCGATTAGTTCCTCACCAAAACAGTGATAAAATAACCGAACTTTTCAAAAATTATTTTGAGAGCATCGCTCCTAAATCGGTAAAAGTAAAAGTGACTCCTCACCATGGCGGAGAGCCTGTTGTTACTCCAAGTACATCTGTTGCCTACAAAGCAGCGAGCATGGCAATGGAAACAACATTCGGTAAAAAACCGGTACCTGTTCGCAGCGGAGGAAGTATTCCTATTGTTGCAATGTTTAAAAGTGAATTGGGATTAGATTCGGTATTGATGGGCTTTGGTTTAGATTCAGATGCGATTCATTCTCCAAACGAACATTATGGTGTTTTCAATTACTTAAAAGGTATTGAAACAATTCCTTATTTCTACAAAAACTTTACAGATTTAAGTAAGTAATAAAATTCAAAAAAAATATTGTGATTAGATTTAAAGGCGCAAAATAAAAATTGCGCCTTTACGTTTTAAAAATAAAATACATTTATGAAAAAAATCATTCTTTTACTTTTTGTACTCCCTTCTATCCTTTTGACCTCTTGCGGAGATTTTAAAGAAGTCACTTTTATAGGGATCGAAAATATCAAAATAAATAAAGTCTCTCAACAAGGGATTGATATTGATGTGACTGCAAAAATAAAAAATCCTAACAATACAGCTTTCACGATCTATCGTTCTGATCTGGATGCAAGTTTTAGCGGAATGAATGTGGGAAAAGCTTCTATAACAAAAAATGTGAAAATTAAAGCAAACTCAGAACAAGGATATACCTTTAATATCAAATCGGATTTTACAAAGTTAAGTGCCGGTGAACTACCGAACCTATTTTCCTTAGCGATGAGTAAAAGTATTAAGGTTGGATTAAAAGGAAATTTAAAAGTCGGGAAGTTATTTGTAAAAAAAAGTTATCCTGTAGATATGGTGAAAAGTGTTCCTTTGAATTTAGGAGGTTTATAGGAACATATTCCCTTTTTAATAATCCCAATAATACGGAATTTAAAAGCATGATAAAAACCGTTTACTTCACTTATAAAAGTAGTTGACCAAAAGCATTGCAGCAGCTCAAATTTTAACTTTTTGTTTCATCTGTAACCACACCCTTCCTTCTTGTCAGTTAAACTTTTTGTTTTCCATAAAATTTTTAGCGCCGTGCAAATATATTTTCTATGCATTGGGAGACATGTTTTTGAAATCCAATTTTTTTTTGCTTTAATAAATTATTGAGCATAGATGAAATTAAAGAATATACCCGATAAAAAAAATTATACTAATTTTCCTTTGTATTTTTAGAGAATGAAAGAGACAACATCTCAACACACCAATGCTTTAATTCATGAAAGCAGTCCGTATTTACTTCAACATGCTCACAATCCGGTGAACTGGTATCCATGGAATGATGCAACATTAGAGAAAGCGAAAGCAGAAAACAAATTAATACTCGTTAGTGTTGGCTATTCGGCTTGTCATTGGTGTCATGTAATGGAACACGAATGTTTTGAGGATGAACAGGTAGCCAAACTAATGAATGATTATTTCATTTGCATTAAAGTAGATCGTGAAGAGCGTCCGGATATTGATCAAGTATATATGATGGCTGTTCAGCTAATGACGGGACAAGGCGGATGGCCGCTTAATTGTTTCACCTTGCCGGATGGAAGGCCGATATATGGAGGCACTTATTTTCCGAAACAAAACTGGATGACGATATTATTAAACTTGGCGGATGCCTATCAGCATGAAACGGAGAAAGTGTTTGACTATGCGAAACAGTTAACCGAAGGAGTAAAATTAGCGGAATTGGTTAAAGTCAATCCTATAGAGCAAGAATTAACGACTGAGCTGCTCGACAAAAGTATAATCGCATGGCAACAGCGGTTTGATGAAGAAGATGGCGGCCCCAACAAAGCACCCAAATTCCCACTGCCAAACAACTATCAATTTCTACTACGCTATGCACATTACAATAGTAACAAAGAGGTAGAAATGCATGTGGCGCTTACATTAAAAAAAATGGCTTATGGAGGCATTTACGACCAGATCGGTGGAGGATTTGCTCGCTATTCGGTCGATCACTTTTGGAAAGTACCACATTTCGAAAAAATGCTTTACGACAATGCGCAATTAGTGACACTCTATTGCGAAGCCTTCCAAAAAACAAATGATCCCTTGTACAAAGAGATCGTTTATGAAACACTTGCTTTTGTGGAGCGCGAACTAACGTCTCCCGAGGGAGGATTTTATTCCGCACTGGATGCAGACTCTGAAGGTGTTGAAGGGAAATACTATGTATGGACAAAAAACGATTTGACAGCAGTACTAGGCGATAAATTTAATTTATTTGCCGACTACTACAATGTGAATGAAAGAGGATTATGGGAACACGATAATTATATTTTACTGCGACATGATGATGATAATAGTATCGCAGAAAGAAATAAGATAAGTGTAAAGGAATTGAAAACTATAATCAATGCGTGTAAAAATATTTTACTGCCTCTCAGAGAAAAGCGAATTCGCCCAGGCTTGGACAATAAAATCATTACCTCCTGGAATGCATTAATGTTAAAGGCATATACAGATGCGTATTCTATTTTTGAAGAACAGCACTTTTTAGATATTGCATTAAAAAATGTTCATTTTCTTTTAGAAAACACGCTTAGCAATGGAAATAAACTAAGTCATTTAGCGTATTTAAGAACTGATAAAAAGCAGTCGCACATCAATGGCTTTTTGGAAGATTATTCTTTTACAATTGAGGCATTGATCAGTTTATATGAAACAACCGGCGATGAAAATTATTTATTGAAAGCAGATGACCTGATGAAGTATGTGCTAGCACATTTTCAGGATGAACATTCGAGTATGTTCTTCTTCACATCCGACATTGACAAGGCGTTGATCAGTCGTAAAATGGAACTATCCGACAATGTAATACCGGCATCGAATTCAAGTATTGCGAAATCACTCTTTATACTAGGACATCACTTTGAGAAGGAAGAATACGTTGCTGCTAGCAGAAAAATGATAAATAACGTATTGGGTGAGATAGAAAATTACGGAGCCGGATACAGCAATTGGGCGATGTTGCTGCAGTTTTTCAGCCAACCCTTTTATGAAGTGGCAATTGTTGGTAAATCTGTTGATGAAAAAAGGAAATCCCTCAATAAACATTACTATCCAAATAAGATATTTGCAATTAGCGCTGAAACGAGCACTTTGCCATTATTAATCAACAGGTTTAAAAAAGATGAAACGCTTATTTATGTTTGTCGGAATAAAACCTGTTTGCAGCCGGTGAAAGATGTTAAAGCAGCGTTGAAACAAATGCAAATTAAATGAAGATACTCAATAGCCTCCTACTCGTTATCATTTTAAATCTTGCCTCTTTTGCGCAGATCATCAACAACAATCCTGTGGAAATAGGCATTGGGCCTAGTTCTTTTAATTCAAAGATCATCAAGTTAAATAAAATAAAAAAAATTGATGTCGTTATTGTTGATAAACCGGATGGTGAAGTGATCATAGATAAGGGAGCAAGTCAGGGATATGAATTTGACGACCAGGGAAGAATTACCCGTTACTTTTATACCATACTCAATTTTGCAGAAAATGAAGTGCTGGACGTTCCTGAAATAAGAAAAAATGGTAAAATAGTTAAAGCAGCAAGCACGAGAACCGTTACAAAATATTATAACGATACCATTTTCGCTGATATTTATTATGATGACCAGAGCAGAATCATTAACAAAAGAGTAAAGATGGGAGCATACTTCAACTCCTATTATTACGAGTACAACGAAAAAGAGCAGATCATTAAAGAAATACACTTCAGAGAAACGAACATCAGCGAAAATAAAAATGAATTTAAATTGGGCGTTCAGAACATTTTATCCAGCGAAACATTCGAGTACATCCCGATGACTCCAACGCAGATCAAGAAAATATGCAAGAATGATGAAGGCCGGGAATATAAAAAAGCAATCATTAATTATGATGAAAAGGGAAACAAGCTAAGCGAAAATTATGAGTTCATCGTAAGTTGGATGAGGCAAGAGAATGTCTATCAATATGATAAAAATGGGAATCTCGTTGAGCGGACATACAGTAGCAATGAAAGTGGAAATGTAAAAGAGTATATGACCTATAAATATGACGCCAATGGAGTTGTGCTGGAAGAAAAGAAATTTAAAAATGATGGTCTTATTTCAGAAATGAACTATTTGTATGATGAAACGAACACTTTATTAAAATCAAAAATCACCCGCGATCATCTTCATAATTCGATTGGAATAGTAAAATTTGGATATAGCTTTTATTAAAGTTCAGCTTTCTTTTTACCCGCTACAAAATCTTTGAGATAAAAAGGTTCAAAGTAAGCTACGTCTTCAAACTGATTCGTATTAAAAGCGTATTCCGACAAACCGATCATGTCCTTGGCGGAAGGAACAATGTCATCAATAAAGAAAGCATTCTTATTCGTTGAAAAAACCTCTTTACATTTGGCTGAACCATCGCCAAAAAAAACGAGCTGATTTGCATTTAAAATATCAGAAAAAGAATGTTCATCAATAATTTCTGCAGAAATCCCATGTACGGTATTTCCTTCAGCATTGTAAATTGCGCAATATACTTCCATTCTTCTAGCGTCCAGCATCGGGCAAAATAGTGTTGGAAGCTCTTCGCTTGCCGACAGACTCGAATTAAAATTACTTGAAGCAACAGCAAGAGAAAGATATTTCAATGTATCCACAGCAATCAGAGGCTTATCCAAGGAATAGCATAATCCTTTTGCAGTGCTGACACCAATGCGAAGTCCCGTATAAGAGCCGGGACCTTTACTCACAGCAACGGCATCGATTTCCGAAATAGTAATTTTCGCTTGTTGAAGAACATCCTCAATAAATATAGTGAGGTTTTCGGCATGAGAATAATCACCGTTTTGTTCTTTTAAAGAAAGCAGCACACCGTCTTTTGCAAGTGCAACACTGCAAACAGTAGTAGCTGTTTCTATATGAAGGATTACTGCCATTGCTTAAAAAAAGATTCAATAATAACACTTCAAACAATCAAGAAGCGTTATTGCTGTTAACGCTTCAGCAGAATGAAGCCAGTTGATTTAAAGTGTAAAACCGTCTGAAATTGCCACGTACATTTTGCGAACAGCATTCGCAATTAAAAGCAACAATCTATTTTTTAGTTATCGTAAACAATTCAGATTTATCAACCTTCGAAACAACATCGCCATCTTTCAATTCTTTCGCGATTGCACTGTAAGGTGCAGATACTATTTCATCACCTACTTTTAGTCCCGAAATAATTTCTATAAAATTGTTATCTTGAATTCCAGTTTTCACCTTTACCGCTTTCACTTTCCCTTCAGCGGCATTATAAACAAAAACACATTCTTCAATTTTAATCAGGGCATCATCATTTTGTGTTTTATCGTTTTCATTTTTCACAACAATTTCACCGTTTTCCTCTTCCCCGCCACGTTGTTTATTTTGCTCATTAAAAGCGGTACTATCACTTCTGGTTGTAACAGATTGAATAGGCACAGCAATGATGTTTTCCATTTTTTTTGTTTGAACATCCACTGTAGCGCTCATACCTGGTCGAAAAGGAGCGATATTATTATTCGCTGTTAACAGATCCATATACGACTCCTGCAAAATCCGAATCTTCACAACAAAGTTCGTCACCTGCTCTGCCGTCACACCAGTTGTATTTGCAGAGTTTGCAATTTCAGTAACGATCCCTTTGAATTTTCTTCCCAAATAAGCATCCACCTCAATGTTTGAAGTATCGCCATTTTGAACACGCACAATATCATTCTCGTTTACTTCAACGCTCACTTCCATTTCATTCAAATTTGCTAGGCGCATAATTTCAGTACCTTCCATCTGTGCGGTACCAACAACACGCTCACCTTTCTCTTTGTTTAATTTAGAAACAGTTCCATTAACCGGAGAATAGATCGTTGTTTTCGCTAAATTATCATTCGCTTCTTTTAGAGAGGCCTCCGTACTTTTTACATTGAATGCAGAAGCATCCACATTGTCTTCTGCTCCTTTTACATCCGCTTTTGCTCCTTCATAAGCTGCTTTAGCGGCATCAAAATCAGATTGTGAAATTGCACCTTGATCAATTAATTTTTTGTTACGGAGAAAAGAAGCTTCCGCGTTTACAAAAGCTGCTTTTATTTGTTCCAGACGGGCTTTTGAATTCGACAAATTTGCTTTAGCGCCATTTAAAGTCGCTACCATTCTGCTGGAATTGGATTCGTAGATCAAGGGATTGATGCGGCAAAGTAAATCTCCTTTTTTGACCTGATCACCCTCTTTCACAAAAAGTTCAACAATCTCACCCGAAACATCCGAACTAATCTTCACTTCTACTTCCGGTTGAATTTTTCCGTTCGCAGAAACCGACTCGATAATATTTCTTTTTGTTGCTTTTTCCGTTGCAATTTTTACAGATTTATTGCCAGAGCAATTTTTCAACAGCATGATCGAAACCAGGAAGACAATTCCAGCAACGATGATCCAAATTATTTTTTTCATACTTATTTCAATTTTACCACAGATTAAAACAGATTGCCACAGATTATTTTTTCTGTTCTTATCTTTTAATCTATTACATTTTATTTTTGTTTTGCCACAAGCAACTAGAATCTTACAATTTTCTCTGTAAATCTGAGTAATCTGTGGTGAACGGTATTAGAATTTCAATGGTTTGCCTTGATAGAAGTCAAGCACTTTAGTTTTAAAAACGTATTCATATTTCGCCTGCAATAAATCGCTCTGCGCTTTGATCAACTTATTCTTCGCATCATTATAATCGTTTGTATTCAGCATTCCGACATTAAATTTCTGCTCGGTATATTTAAATGATTCCTGCATTGCTTCAATCGCTTTCATGGAAGCATTGTATTTTTTTAATCCGGCACTTGCATCTGCATAAGCCTGCTGCACATTTTTCTGAATCTGCAATTTTGTTGATTCCACCGTTAAATCAGCATTCATCTTTTGAACTCTTGCTCTGTCGATAGCGGTTTTTGTTTGCCAACGATTAAAAATCGGAACCGTTAAAAAGAATCCAAACGATTTATTCACGTTGTCTTTGTACTGATCTGTAAAAGGTGTTTTTTCAAATGTTCCAGAAGAAAAAAATGGGGAATAAACGGTGTCACCCGAAGAAGTAACATCTCCATTCGGACTGTATCCTTGAAAGGTTGGCAATGCAGTAAGACGTTGACTCAATCCAGAATAACCTGTTCCGTAAGAAGCGCTGAACGATAAGCGTGGACTCAATCCACCCCATGCAACATCAACAGATTTCTCTGCACTCTTTACACTGTACTCCGCACTTTTAATTTCTGGTAAATTGCTAACTGCGGAGTTATAAATTTGAGTTGGTGTTGCCGTTAACAAAGCATCACCTGCGATATTTAATTCTGGTTTTACGATTGCCAAACCTTCAGCTGAAGTCATGTTTAAAAGTTGAGCCAAATTCAAATACGAAATGTCCAATTGATTTTGAGTATTTGTTAAATTCAATTCTTCTGATGCTAATTGAGATTGAATGTCCAACAAAGTTCCGCGTGCAACTGACCCTGCATCCACCAATATTTTTGTACGATCCACTTGTGCCACTGTAATTCCCATTTGGTTCTTAGAATTGTCTAAAGCTTCCATGCTAAACAATACTTGCAAATAAGCTGTAGCAATATTTAACGAAACATCATTTTTCATTTTTTCGATATCGTACTTTCCTGCCAAATAAGCGAATTTATTTTGCTGAATAGTATTGATATTTTGTAGCCCACTAAACAAATTTACATCTGTACTAACACCAAAGTTTTGAGAAAGCACTTGTGCATCCGCAAACGTGTTGGTGAATCTATCAATCGTTCTCCCGATATTATAAGAGTGAGAAGCATTTGCATTTAGGGACGGTAATAAATTCGCTTTACTTTGAGTCAAAGTAATGTGTGACAATTCTGTATTCAACTCCGATTGTTTAATCTGAATATTATTTTTCAATGCATATTCAATACATTGCTCCAAGGTCATTGTTTGATTTGTTGCAGCAGGAGTTTGTGCGTTTACATTAAACGCAGCAAGCATAAACAAAAACAAAGTTCCAATACATTTATATTTCAAAAATTTCATAACCCGGCAAATGAGTTACAAATTTAAAAATAGAATCCGATATTTAGATATAAATCAGCAAATAAGAATAGAGCGACAAAATTGTGGTTAACTCCTCAGGTGATATACTCCCAAGCAGATTTATACGCTCCTACAGATTCCGCATAATCGAGAAAATCTTTGTAAAAAGGATGATTTCCGATAGTGGCGCTATCACCGATCACCACTAACTTTTTCTTTGCACGGGTAAGTGCCACATTCATCCTCCGGATATCATTTAAAAATCCGATCTCCCGCTGGTCGTTGCTCCTTACCATACTGATATAGATGATATCACGTTCCTGTCCTTGAAAACCATCCACAGTTTTAATTGCGATTTGAGAACGGTACGCTTCAAATTCTTCATCAGTAGCAAGCAGATTTGTCAGGTACTGCACTTGTTCCTTGTAGGGAGAAATAATTCCGATGGTGATTCTTTTTTTAGATTTTTCAGCAATTTGAAGTGCCGGTGAAGCGCCTGAATGTTGCTCCAACACTAATTTAAGATGCTTGATCAACAATTGTCCTTCTTCAGGATTGGCGATACTCAAACTTTCGGGATTCACAATCTCGTTGTAACCGCATCCTGCCGTATCAATAAAGTCGAGTGGAGTATTTAATAAAAACTCGTTTGTGTCAAAACTCAAAACCGTTTCTTTAACAGAAGAGTCCGCAATTAAATTTCCTTTATAAAATTTCCTGTTCGAGAAATTCATGATGTGTTGGTTCATGCGGTATTGTGTATTCAACATGACCGAAACATTTTCGATGTGCATGCCGTTCTCAAACAAAGTTTCTTTTAATCCTTCCGTTTCTGCTTTTTTAGATTTTACGGTCGGAGGCAATTGAAAATGATCACCGGCAAAAATCACGCGGTTGCTCCGTGAGATGGGAATCCAACACATTGGCTCCAAGGCTTGCGCTGCTTCATCAATAAAAACTGTAGTAAACTGTCGATCACGCATCATGCGTCCGGAAGAAACAACAGGAGTGCAGGCAATTACCTGCGCTTTATTAAACTGTTCGCTGATGATATAATCCTCGAGTATTTTTGCATCTTTCAATATTTTTCTAGCTTCCTGATAAAACAATTGCCGCTGTTCGCGCTCTTCTCTGCCAAAAGTACGTTTGTATTTTCCGGCCATACGAAAATACTCTTCCGCTGTTTTACGATAACTTTTTAAATCTTTATACGATTCATGTGCCGCCACTTTCGCGTCCAGCGTGTTCATCAACACTTCTTCAGAGATACGTGCAGGATTTCCAAGGCGTAAAACAGAAATTCCTTCACGGTGTAATTTTTCAGTAAGCAGATCCACAGCCGTATTGCTTGAACTGCAAACAAGAACTTGTTTCTCGTTTAGCAACGTTTGCCTGATTGCCTGAACGAGTGTTGTTGTTTTTCCAGTGCCGGGAGGACCATGAATGATAGCCAAATCCTTTGCAGCAATTATTTTTCTGACAGCTTCATTCTGTGATTGATTTAATCCGGTAATATGAATAGAGACATCTATTTTTTCAAAGACAGGCGCTTTAATTTTATACATCACATCACGCAAATGAGCTAAGCGGTTATGAGAAGCGTTGATCACTTTCTCCAAAGCGATGTCCATTTCCTTATAACTCGTTTCATCGAACAGCAGATTGACCCCCAACTTACCATCATCGCACCAATCGGGCAACTCATCCACATTCAACGATAAACGGATTTTATTCGGTGCAAGTACTTTAATAGTACCGTTCAAGGTACCTGATTCGGTATTGTTGTTATTAGAAAAGAGAGAAGCAATTTTACCACCTGAAAACTTATGGGGCTCATTGTGATTGGTAGTGCGTTCTATATCTATTGAAAGGTACTCTCCTATACCAATTTCAACATTAGAAATTACGATCGGATACCAGGTAACACCGTTTTCTCTTCGGTGATTGATATTATTCCGTGAAAAGTGTAGTTTATATTGAGCAAAATCTTCGTCACGTTCAACTTTTAAAAGTTTACGCAAAAGTTGCAATCGATCAGCATTCGGTTCCATCAGTTAAAATTATAATAGGGCATAAAGAAGGATAAAAAAATAGAACTAATTGCAAAACGGTTCGTACGTTTAATGTGTTTAGAAATCGGAATCCTTCCATCATCTGTAATTCCTATGCCCGAAATAGCCGCCAAAAATGTATTAATTTGATTCATTTGCATTCAGTACAATTTTAATCAAATTTACAGATAAAATAAGTTGAAAATTATACTATTTACTCCGGATTAAATGAAATTCATGAAAATTGTGTATTTTTTATTACTTGATTATCAGGTATTTATAAAATAAAGCACTACATAACTTGCCAATACATAATATTATTATGTATCTTTGTGTTATGTATTCATCAGCGCTAATAAAAGGAACTTTAAAAACGATCGTTTTGAAGTTGTTGTCCGAAACAGAAAAAATGTACGGATATGAGATCACACAAAAAGTAAAAGAGTTGACCGGCTCAAAAATTGTTATTACAGAAGGTGCACTTTACCCTATGCTTCATCAGCTGGAAGCAGAAGGAATAGTAACAACTGAAACGGTTAACATTGGCAAACGTATAAGGAAATACTATACGCTCACTCAAACTGGAAACGAGCGTGCGAAAGAAAAGATTTATGAATTTGCCGACTTCATTAATACAATGAACATTTTACTTGATCTCAAGCCAAACATAAAGTATGTTTAGTTTAACCGAGGAACAAATCGCCTTTATTGAAAACGATATTAAAGTCAGGGGAATAACGTCCCCCGACTTGAGTATCGATCTGCTGGATCATATTTGCTGCGTAATTGAAAATGAACTCGATGGATACAGGAACTTCGACACCGTCTATCAGGAAACACTTTTACTTTTCGGAGAAAAAGGATTGAAAGAAATACAGGACGAGACAAATCGACTATTAACATTTAAACACTATTATATTATGAACTCAACCATGAAAATTTCAGGATACATATCATCATTGATGATCTTATCCGGTGCATTCTTTAAATTTAACCACTGGCCGGGAGCAAACGTATTAATGCTTGTTGGTGTATTTTTACTTACTGTACTTTTTTTACCATTACTGTTTATTTTAAAATTTAAAGAAAGTGCAGAAAGCAACAGGAGTGTTGCACTAAGTATTACAGGATTCGTAGCCGCATTTCTTATCTGCATAGGAATATTCTTTAAAATAATGCATTGGCCGGGAGCTCAATTTATGATCATCTCCGGTGGTGTTTTACTTTTATTGGGTTACCTCCCTATTTATTTTATAAGTATATATAAGAATACAACCAATAAACTGAATTCTACTGCTACTGTAATTCTGATCATTGCCGGTGTAAGTTTGCTTAGTACCGAAACATGGATATCGGGAATACCAAGAACAACTTCTGATAGTTTCTGGAGAGGTGTTACTGAAAGTAACGACTTGCTAAACTTCAGTATTCAGGAAAACGACAAGCGGTATGAAAAAGTAGCAAAGCAGCTCAGTACCGATTCATCATCCAGAAAATCGGAAAGCATTCTTCAATTGAAAAGTGCTACGGACGAATTAATGACTTACACCAAAAAGATGAAAGCATTTCTGATTTCAAAAACAGAAGGCATTTCTGAAGCGGAAGCTGAAAAAATAAAATTAGACGCATTACGCACTGCAGGTGGCGGAGGCTTGCCAGATATTTTATTTGGAGAACCATCATCACCTTACAGCGCGAAGCAGTTGCAAAACAAAATTGAATCATACAAACAAGTCGTTGAAAAAATTGCACCGTCAACAGATTTGAACAGATTAAATACGGGCAACTTTATGATGTATGGAAAAGAGGTTTCCTGGGAGCAATCGAACTTTGATCAATTACCGATTGCGCTTATTATCTTTAATATCATCAGAATTGAACTTGGAATAATCGCTACAGAAAGTGCGGCATTGAATCAGATCTAAAAAAAATCCCCGGAGTGTATACTTCGGGGATTTCATCCATCCTTATTTTACCCTTTGCCCATTCCGGTCCATGTAATATTCTTCACCATCAATTTTTACTTTCGCAATTCCATCATTAAAATCGTAGATCCATTCAAACGTTGGCTTAATGATCACCGCTCCAGTTTTATCTACCAATCCCCAACGCTGACCGGTGCGCACTTTAGCTAATCCATCAACAAAATTTTCTACCTGGTTGTATTTGGGAGGCACCACAACATTGCCGGTGGTATCAACAAAGCCCCATTTCTGATTTGTTTTTACTCTTGCCAAGCCATCACAATAAGGACCCTGATAATCATATTTTGATGATTTTGATTTCCCTTTTTGAGCGAATGAACCTGTTGCAACAAAAAGCAAGATCAATGCAACTAAAAAATGTTTCAAGTGTAATTTCATAATTCAAATTTACAAAAAAATAATAGTTTTTATCAATAGGCTAAATTGGGTCCGAGCCAACGTTCCGCGAGCTCCAGGGTCATCCCTTTTCGGCTTGCGTAATCTTCCACCTGATCTTTTTTAATTTTTCCGATACCGAAATAATGGGACGCGGGATGCGCAAAATACAATCCGCTCACAGCAGCAGTAGGCACCATCGCCATACTTTCCGTTAAGATCATTCCTGTATTTTTTTCTACATCCAACAATTTCCAGATCGTTGGTTTCTCTGTATGATCAGGCTGTGCAGGATAACCGGGAGCCGGACGAATACCTGCATATTCCTCTTTGATCAGCTCTTCATTCGGTAATTCTTCGTTGGAAGCATAAGCCCAAAATTCCTTTCTTACTTTTTTGTGCATCAATTCAGCAAAGGCTTCAGCCAAACGATCCGCCAATGCTTTTAACATAATAGCAGAATAATCATCGTATTCTTTTTCAAATTTCGCTACACGTGCATCAATACCAATACCTGTTGTAAGTGCAAATGCACCGATGTAATCGGACCTCTCTCCAGCTCTCCCCACAGGGGAGAGGGCTGACTGTGCTAAGCATGTTTCTTTTATGCTAGCAATTACAGAATCTATATTTGCAATTACCTCTTCATTTGTAAAACGAATTACTTTATAACCCAATGATTCTAAAACAGAAGTTCTAAAATCATCTTGTTCTTTATTTTGTTCGTGATATTTTCCATCAATTTCTACAACTAGTCTTTTCTCTAGACAAACAAAATCAACGATGTATTTATCAATTAAGTGTTGCCTTCTAAATTTTAAATCGATTTGCTTGGCTCGTAAATGCTCCCAAACTATTTTTTCTGCAACAGTTAAATCTGATCGGTGTTGCTTTGCATTATCAATATTCGAATGCCAATCGATTTTATTTGTAGTGTTTAATTCGGAGCTCTTAAAATCCTCTCCCCTGCGGGAAGAAATAGAGAGGGATTTCGGTTTAATAAAATCTGATAGTGCAACATTATATTGTCCCGCAGGTTTTTTTGTTTGCTGACGCAGCGAATGAAAAACAGTTTTCACTTTTTTATCGGTTTCATTTTCGTAAACTTCAATATCATCTTCCACTGCATTTGCCGGATACATGCCGATCACCGCATTTGCCTGCAACCATTTTTCATCAATGATCTTTTTCAACATGGCTTGCGCATCTCCAAACAGCTTGCGTGCTTCCTCACCGCGTGTTGGATCTTTCAGGATTTTCGGATACGATCCTTTCATTTCCCAGGAAATAAAAAAGGGTGTCCAGTCGATGTACTCCGCAATTTCTGACAAGGAATAGTTTTCAAAAACTTTGTTTCCGATAAAAGGAGGTTTAGTAATTTCAGTTTTTTCCCAATCAATCGGAAATTTATTTTCACGTGCTTCCGCGATTGGAATAAATTTATTTTGCGACTGCGCATTTTTGTTTTGTTCACGCACACGGTCATAATCCTTTGTTACATCAGCCATAAAAGCATCCCGCAATTCGTTTGAGATAAGGCTGCTGGCAACGGGCACCGACTTACTCGCATCGTTCACATGAATAACAGGTCCAGAATAATTCTGTGCGATCTTCACCGCGGTGTGAACTTTAGAAGTAGTAGCACCACCGATCAGCAGCGGAATTTTAAATCCTAAGCGCTCCATTTCTTTTGCCACGTGCACCATCTCATCGAGTGAGGGCGTTATCAATCCGCTCAAACCGATGATATCCACATTTTGTTTTTTCGCTTCCTCTAAAATTTTATCCGCAGAAACCATAACGCCTAGATCGATGATCTCATAATTATTACAAGCCAATACAACGCCTACAATATTTTTTCCAATATCGTGCACATCGCCTTTCACGGTAGCCATCAATATCTTACCCGCATTTGATCTTCCGTCACCGACAATACCTGCTAATCTGTTCGCTTCCTTTTCAGCCTGCAGAAATGGTTCCAAATAAGCGACCGCTTTTTTCATCACACGTGCGCTCTTTACCACCTGCGGTAAAAACATTTTTCCACTTCCGAAAAGATCACCAACAATATTCATCCCATCCATCAAGGGACCTTCGATCACATGCAAAGGGCGGCCTAATTTCAAACGTGCCTCTTCCGTATCTACATCAATGTATTCAACCAATCCTTTTACCAAAGCATGACTCAAGCGCTCTTCCACTGTTCCTCGTCTCCAGGCCTCATCTTTCTCCGTCTTTTCCTTTGTGACACCTTTTAACGATTCGGCATGATCCACCAGGCGTTCCGTAGCATCCTCTCTTCTGTTCAGCAACACATCTTCCACCAGTTCCAACAATGTTTTATCGATGTCATCATACACCTGCAGCTGTGCCGGATTTACAATACCCATATCCATTCCGTTTTTAACGGCATGGTATAAAAATGCACCATGAATCGCTTCGCGCACATGATCGTTACCTCTGAAAGAAAAAGAAACATTGCTCACACCACCACTCACTTTTGCATACGGCAAATTCTCCTTGATCCATTTTGTAGCATTAAAAAAATCGAGTGCATTCAAGCGGTGCTCTTCCATGCCAGTAGCAACAGGAAAAATATTCGGATCAAAAATAATATCCTGTGGAGGAAAATGAACTTTATCAACCAACACATCATAGGCGCGTTTACAAATATCTTTTCTGCGCTGCAAAGTATCCGCTTGTCCCACTTCATCAAAAGCCATCACAATAAGGGCTGCACCATATTGTTTAATTTTAAGCGCCTGCTCAATAAATTTTTCTTCACCTTCTTTTAAAGAGATAGAATTCACAATCGCTTTCCCCTGCACACATTTTAATCCGGCTTCAATCACGGTCCATTTTGAAGAGTCGATCATGATGGGTACTTTACAAATATCCGGTTCAGAAGCGATGAGGTTTAAAAATTTCGTCATGGCCGCTTCACTGTCCAACATCCCTTCATCCATGTTTACATCAATCACCTGTGCACCGCCTTCCACCTGTTCGCGAGCAATCGACAAGGCCTCTTCATAATTTTCTTCTTTGATGAGGCGAAGGAATTTTTTTGAACCGGTAACGTTTGTCCGTTCGCCCACATTCAAAAAGTTACTTTCGGGGCGGAGTGTTAAGGGCTCCAATCCGCTCAGGTGCATCAATGTATCGGGCACCGGCTTTTTACGCGGCTGCGCTACTTTCGCCAATTCGGCGATGCGCTTGATGTGTGCCGGAGTTGTTCCGCAGCAGCCACCAACGATATTTAAAAATCCTGCCTGCAAAAAATCTTCAATCTGATGTCCCATCTCATGTGCATCCTGATCGTATTCTCCAAACTGATTTGGCAAGCCCGCATTGGGATAAGCACTCACATAAAACGGTGCTTTGTCCGACAGCTCTTCCAGGTAGGGACGCATCTCACGTGCTCCCAAGGCACAATTTAATCCTACACTCAATAGATCAACATGCGAAATAGAATTTAAAAATGCTTCGGTAGTTTGTCCGGATAATGTTCTTCCACTGGCATCGGTAATTGTTCCCGAAACCATCACAGGCATAATTCTATCTATTTCTTTACACACATTTTGTATCGCGAACAAGGCAGCTTTTGCATTCAAGGTATCGAATATCGTTTCAACCAAAAATAAATCGGCACCACCATCAAGTAATCCTTTTGCCTGCTCGGAATAGGCGCTTACCAATTCATCAAATGTAAGCGCACGGTAAGCGGGATCGTTCACATTGGGCGACATAGACAAGGTTCTGTTGGTAGGACCAAATGCACCGGCAACAAATTTCGGTGTTGTATCCCCCGACTCCATTTGAAATTCAAGGATTGCTTCTTTCGCAATTTTCGCTGATTCATAATTGAGTTCATAAGCAAATTCCTGCATGTCGTAGTCCGCCATGGCAATAGTTGTAGCGCTAAACGTATTGGTTTCAATAATATCGGCACCCGCTTTTAAATATTCTTTGTGAATCGTTTTGATAATGCTGGGCTGGGTGATCGACAACAGATCGTTGTTTCCCTGCAGATCTTTATGCCAATCGGAAAACCGCTTACCACGGTAGTCTTTTTCGTCTAGCTTATACTGCTGGATCATGGTACCCATTGCACCATCTATCACCAATACTCTTTTTTCTAATTCTTTTCTGATATCACTCATACGTAAACGACTCTTAAATTTTTAATCGTGTCTTTTAAAATTGTTTCGCTTTTACTATCTGGCTTCCATTTTTTGTTGCCAATTATTCTTTAACAAAGGTCAAAAAAAAATCCTCTCACTTTTTACAGTCAGAGGAGTGGAGTTATTTTGATTTGTGTGCTTTCAAAAATATAAACTCAACTTATCTGGACCGGCAAAAAATTGCAAGACAGGAATTAGCACCGTTTCTTTTCAGAAGGTTGCTAAGGCATCAATGGGTCTGTCCCTCCGCCTTTCTTGATAAGTGTTAAAGAACTAATGCAAAGATAAGTAAAAAAGAGATAGATGAAACGTAGGGAAAGATTGGGTTTGGGAGCGGGGGCAGAGGTAAGGAAATAAATTATTTTCTTAGCTCTCAAAAGTTTTTTCCCTTTGATAAATTCGTTAATCGCTTTGTCTTCGATTTTCGTCAAAGAACCTTTTCCGCCAATGAAATCTTTGCATTATTGGGGTGGTTAACAAAACTTCTGAATCTAAATAATTAAACAAACGAACGGATACTTTCGTTGTTGATGGTAAGAAATGAATTAGCTTTGAATTAATAAAAAACACTCCTTAGTAAAAAATTCAAATTACATTGACGACATACATTAGTAAATGATTTGCCTAAAAGTTAAATTAATGCGTGGGCCTTTGTTTTTTTGTTTGGGTATTTGATGTTTCCAAAAATGTTGCGTTTCGCCCTGCATAACTAATAAAGAGGCATCATTTAATGCTATGCTCTGCTTAGGAATTGATTTTTGAAAACGGTGTTGCAGTTGAAAATTGCGAGAAGCGCCAAAGCTAAGGGATGCAATTACAGGGTTCATTCCAAGCTCTTTTTCGTCGTCTGCGGTGAACTGAACCGCCACTTTTGCCAAACCCGTGTTATGCGGTCGTGCTATTATACTGTCGTCCAATTTTTTAATCCAATTCAATCAAAAGTACCAATTGCCATAGCTGTTTATGTTAGGTGTAATTTTTAGCTTTCAATTTTGGGAGCTTTAGCTTCCTTGATACCTGATTCAAATTGAACTTCTAAACCATGAGATACAGTTTTAGTATCTTC
>CAMCYR010000027.1 GCA_945885475.1 Chitinophaga pinensis | reverse complement strand
CTCCAAAGATAAGAACTCGCAAGTCCAGAAGTTAACGTTACAGAACCACCGGTACAAAAAGAAGTTGCACCACTAGGAGTGATACTTGGTGAAGGAAGCGGAACAACTGTTACAACAACAGTATCTAAATCCGTGCATCCATTAGCATTTGTAATAGCAACAATATAAGTGGTAGTGTCAGTCGGATTAGCGATTGGGTTTGCAATAGTTGAAGCAGACAATCCGATTGAAGGAGTCCATAAATAACTGACAGCACCTGGAGCTGATGCGTTTAATTGAACTGAACTTCCGTTGCAAATGATTGTATCTGCACCGGCATCTGACTTTAACTGGCAATATTTGATTGTTTCAAAATCTTCATTTGAGCCAGCACCCTTACTTAAACCCGTAATAAAAACGTTACCGATCGCATCAACAGCAATTGCAGCTGCCTGATCCGTGTTATTGGCTGTCCCATTGTATTTAGTGATCCATTCCTGTGTTCCGGAAGCATCATATTTGATAGTCAGGTAATCATTATTTGATCCAGATGAATAACTATAACCTGTAATGTATACATTTCCTGAAGTATCCACAGCAAGAGCTTTTGCTTCGTCATATCCATTAGCGGCACCATTGTATCTGGCTGTCCACTGACTTACTCCTGAATTATCATATTTAATGGTAAACGCATCTTCAGCAGTACTTCCTACTCCAACGCTTTTCCCTGTAACATAAACATTCCCTGCAGCATCCAAAGCAATTGCATTTGCACGGTCATAATCATTACCAGTTCCATTGTAACGCACTTGCCATTGTTGCACCCCGGCAGAATTATATTTAACGGTTGCATAATCGTAATTGGTAAGAACAAGCGTTTGGCTGTATCCGGTAACATAAACATTTCCCGAAGCATCAACAGCAATGGCACGAGCCTCATCGTAATTTCCGTCAGGACTATTATATTGAGTTGCCCATTGTTGAACGCCTGCCAGGTTATATTTTAAAGTGATGTAATCAAAATCAGCAGCTGCACTTTGAAAAGTATAACCTGTAACATATGCTGTACCGGTCAAAGAATCGACATAAATCGCGAAACCGGCATCGATTGAGGTTCCGACACCTTCAAAACGGTTTGCATATTGCTGAACACCGGCAGAATTATATCTTACAGTTGCGGCAGCACTGTTCGTTCCGGCACCATCGCTACTACCTGTAACGAATACATTTCCGACATTATCCACATCGATATCCCACGCTTCATCTGTACCACCTGCAACATTTGTATAACGGGAAGCCCACTGCTGAACACCTGTAGAATTATATTTTACAGTTGCATAGTCATAACCAGTGCCTGCACCTCCATAACTCCAGCCAGTAACATATACATTTCCGGAAGGGTCAACAGCAATGGCATGTGCTTCGTCTAAGCTGTTTCCGGTACCATTGTATTCGGTTCTCCAAATTTCAGTACCAACTGCGTCATATTTTATAGTAACATAATCGAAATTACCACTTACCCCTTGTCCAAGTCCGGTTACATAAACATTTCCAGCACCATCCATTGCCATGTCTTCTGCCCGATCGATATTAGTCCCCGCGCTTGAATAACGTGTTTGCCATTGAATGTTAATTTGTGCATTTACCGCCAGAAATGAAGCTCCTGAAATGAAAATGGATAAAAGTGCTTTTTTCATGATGAATCTATAATAAATTTAGTCAAAACTAAGCTTTTTTTATTACTAATATAACATTCATGCTTACAAAAAATTGTCACACAAAAAAATTTATTACATTTACAGTCCGTAATTTACAGTCACGACTAAACATTGAATTTTAATGAAGAATCGAATAGTACTCCTTTTAGCTTTTGTTTTCTTTCTGTCACTTGCATCAAATGCTACTCACATTGTTGGTGGATCATTGACTTATGAGCAATTAGGTGGATCTACCTATCGTGTAACATTAAAACTATACCGCGACTGTAAAGCTGGGAGTGCAGCATTCCCAAGCCCTGTTACAATTGAAGTAAGAAGGAGTTGCGGAACAGTTGCTCTTGCAGACATTGTAATTCCTTTCCCTGGAGCAAGTCTTGTTCCTCCAAATATTGATACATGCGCAGTTAATCCGGGGATTTGTCTTGAAGAGGCGATCTACACAAAAGTAGTAAGCGGTTTGCCTCCGACTGCTGGCGGATATGATTTATATTTCCAATATTGCTGCCGTAACTCAACATTACTGAACATCGTTGCTCCTTTATCAGCCGGGGAAACATGGTATGCACACATTCCTGACAACGGAGTTGTCATTTCAAACAGCAGTCCGAAATGGGTAAATCCACCTCCTGTATTTGTTTGTCAGGGTAACAATATGTATGTTGATCACAGCGCTACTGATGCAGATGGTGATTCACTTGTTTATTCATTATACACGCCATACAGCGACTTGGCGGTTTCATGGCCTGGATGTGTTTTTTCGACACCAACAGTAACATGGACAAGTACCTATGGAGCGAATAATCCTTTAGATGCTGCAACTCCGGGATCATTAACCGTTAGTTCATCCGGTATCCTCAATGGAGTACCACCAATTTTAGGTCAGTTTGTTGCCGGTGTTAAGTGCGAGGAATGGCGTAATGGTGTTAAGATCGGAGAAATTTTACGTGACTTTCAATTCAACGTTGTGAACTGTCCCCCACTTGCTGTTGCTAGTTTCAACTCCGGTGGAGCATGTAACGGTACAACAATAACATTTAACAATACAACTTCACCAGCTGCAAACTCCTACTTATGGGATTTTGGTGACGCATCACCCACATCAACACTAACGAGCCCTACCCATATTTATCCCGCACTTGGAAGCTATACAGCAACATTGATTATTAACAGCGGAACCCCTTGTGCCGACACACTAACACAAGCAGTAAACATCTCTATTCTGATCTCTGATTTCATTAGTGATGCTCCTGAATGTCAAGGGTTACCTGTAGTATTCACTGACACATCCTCTGTAGATCCGAGCAGCTCGATCACCAATTGGGACTGGAATTTTGGTGATGGCTTTACATCCACATCACAGGATCCAACACACATTTACAATGCCGGAGGTTCATTCAACGTAAGCTTAATTACAACATCAGCGGCAGGTTGTAAGGATACGATCGTTTATCCGGTGAATATCCAAGGATCGCCTATAGCAAATGCAGGTGGCGATACGATCAGCTGTACAAATAATTCAACAATTACATTGGGTGGAACAATCCTGAATGCCGGTGGCGGACAATGGATCGGTAGTTTAGGAAGTATTTTTACTCCTGGAAGCACAACGCTAAACGCTACATATACACCATCTGCAGCTGCAGTAGCAAGTGGATCCGATACACTGTTACTTCTTACAACTAGCAATGGGCTTTGTCCGGCTGATACCGATCAAGTAATCATTAGTTTCTATGCAGGCCCAACTGTTGATGCAGGTGCCGATATCTTTGTGTGTAAAGATACAGCTAGCGTTCCTCTTTGCGCAATCGTTACAGTTGCTTCAGGTGGAACATGGGCTTCTACGGGTACAGGTACATTTTTATTCCCATTGAGCACATTGTGTAACGAATATCAGCCAAGCACTGCAGATACAATAGCAGGATCTGTGATTCTTTATTTAACTTCTACCGGCAATGGAAATTGTATTGCCTCGAGCGACTCGACCTTGATAACGTTTACTTCTACCCCTATTTCAATAATCACTTCTGGCAGCAGCGTATGTTCTACCTATCCGATTGCCTTAACTGCATCCTCAACAACCGGAAATGGAATTTGGACTAGCAACGGAAGCGGAACATTTGCTCCAAACGACACCACATTAAACGGAATCTATACGCCAAGTGCATCTGATGACATTGCCGGAAACGTTACGTTGATCTTCACCTCTACGAATAATGGTGGCTGCCGCTCAAATGCAGACACGATCAACATTACCATTTTTCCTTCACCAACAGCTGCGTTCAACAGTATAAGTGCCTGTCCGCAAGATACAATAACGTTTACGAACGGATCAACAACATCAACAGGCACAATTGTGAGCTGGGACTGGAATTTTGGTGATACAGGAACAAGTACACTAGAAGATCCAATACATATTTATGGCACAGGCGGACCGTTCAACGTATCATTAATTGTTACCTCTAGCAATGGCTGTGTTGACACGTTAACACAAGTTGTAAACGTATTCGAAAAACCGCTTGCTAATTTTAATGCAAATGGAATTTGTCTGGATGACGGAACACTTTATACCGACATGTCAACCGTTGGCGGTGGTGCAACCATTGCATCGTGGATTTGGAACTATGGCGATTCGAGCACAAACGGAACCGTACAAAATCCGAATCATAATTTCCCTTCTGCAGGATCCTATACTACTTTATTAATTGTTCAGTCGTCACAAGGTTGTATTGATTCTATCTCACAGGTGGTAAGCGTATTACCCGGACCGGGAGCGAATTTTACAGCCGATGATTTTACTGGAAATATAAATCAGACAATTGGATTTTCCGACCAATCGACAAATGGTGCAATCTCTTGGTTTTGGGATTTTGGTGATTCCTCAACAGATTCAACTTCAACCTTACAAAATCCTACTCACATTTACGGAGCAGGTGGTTTTTATAACGTATGCTTAATTGTTACGGACATCAATGGTTGTACCGACACCATTTGCAGAACAGAGATCATTTCAATGCCGCCGGAAGTTCCAAGCGGATTTACTCCGAATGGCGATGGAGAGAATGATATTTTTTATGTGTATGGCGGTCCGTTTAAAAAACTGGATTTCAGAATCTACAACAATTGGGGTGAATTAATTTTCGAATCAAGTGAACAGGCAAAAGGTTGGGATGGTAAACGGAACAACATTGATCAGGCAATCGGTGTATATGTTTATACCGTTATCGGGACAACCGAAGAGGATAAGGAATACAAGTTATCCGGAGATGTTACTTTGTTACGTTAATATTTAAAAATAGAGAAGATAGTAGTTTCATGAAAAACTTTTTAAATAGCCCATTCATAAATTCATCGCACAGTATTTTACTCGGACTGATAGTATTATTGTCCGTAAAAGTTGCTAAGGCGCAGGATTTTCATTTATCGCAATACGATGCACCACCGATGTTTTTGAATCCGGCTATGACCGGAATGTTTGATGGGAAATACCGTATTCATGGGCACTACCGTACGCAATGGATGGCGGTTGCAACAAAACCATACACTACAACAGGAATTTCATTCGATATGCCTGTGAAAAAATTTGGAATCGGTATACAGATTTTTAATTATCGCGCGGGTGCAGGAAGTTACAATGCGTTGAGCGCTTTATTATCTGTTGGATATGATGTTGTTTTTGATAAAGAAAAAAATCATCATTTGGCATTGGGAATGCAAGGTGGTATTGTTCAAAAAAGTGTGAATGTTGATCAACTTTCTTTTGGAAATCAATACACAACAAACAACGGTGGTGGATTTGATACAGGCTTACCAAGTGGTGAATCGTTCAGCAATTCTAATTTTATGATCCATGATATCAATGTAGGTGCATTATATTATTATTCGAAAGATAATTCACGTGTAAATCCTTTTTTAGGTTTTTCTGCTTTCCATTTAACGCAACCTACTGAAACCTTTTTTGCTTCTTCTAACAAATTACCATTGCGTTATTATCTTCATGGTGGTGTGAAAGTAAATATAAACGAAAAGATACAACTTTTGCCTAAGTTTATATATATGAAACAGATCAACGATCAGGAATTTACGGCAACCTTGTTGTTGCATTATTTTCTTAAAAGTTCTGATACGTATATTATCTTCGGACCAACCTACAGAAATAAAGATGCAGCGATTATTGAGGCCGGATTAAAAAAAGGCAAATACACCGCCCGTATCAGTTATGATATCAACACATCGAAATTAAAAGAAGTATCAAACTACCGTGGAGGTTTTGAAATTTCATTGACCTATGTTGCTCGTAGAAGCAAACCTAACCCTTTAGCAAATTGCCCAAGATTATAGTTATGAGAAGTACGAAAAATATTTTTGCACTATTATTTCTGTTTGTAACTGTATCAACTTTTGCTCAAAGCAAAAGAGAATGGATTGAATATGCTGATGCTGCGTATAAAAACGGAGATTATAAAACGGCTGTTTCTTTCTATTTAAAGGTAGTTGACAAAGGAACTTCTGTTGACATTACCCGTCCATACGAAACTAAACCATACATCGCTCCTCCTAAAAAAAATAAGGACAGCACAAAAGTTGCAGTCGATACATCAAAACATACTACTTCTGATCCAACAGAGCAATATGCAATTCATCAAATTGCGGATTGTTATCGCTTGAACAGTGATTATGCAAATGCAGAAATCTGGTTTAAAAAATCGGTTGATGCTAAACCAACTGCTTATCCGTATGAAAAATTTTGGCTAGGTGATGCTTTAATGAAAAACCAACGTTATCCCGGTGCTGCTTTTAATTTTGAATCGGTGATGACAGATGCAGAAGGAAAAGATTCTGCTATGTTCAAGATGGCTAAATTAAAAATTGCTGGATGTTATTTAGCAGCGGATACCGCAAATAACAAATCAGGAGTTATCGTTACCAAAATAAAAGATTCTTTATTTAACGCTGGAACAGCAAGTTTTGCTGTAAACTATTATGGTGATGCAAGTACTGTGCAGTTTACAACTGCTCGTAATGGCAATACCGTTCTTGATCCTAAAAAACAAGATCCCAAATATGTTTGTGATATATATACTGTAAAAAAAACAAACAGTGGCTGGACTGAATTAAGCAAGGTTTCTGGACCGGCAAATACAGAAATGCATGAAGGAGCAGGATTTTTAACACTAGATAGAAGTAATTATTTTTTCACTCGTTGGTCAACTACAGATAAAAATGAGTGTGCAATTTATCTTTCAAAAAATATGAATGATAGATGGTTAGGAGCAGAAAAATTAAACGACCAAGTTAACCTTGCAGGATACAAAACAATGCATCCATCACTTTCGCCTGATGGAAGTATTTTATATTTCTCTTCTAACCGTCCGGGTGGTTTAGGGAAAATGGATCTGTGGTATGTAAATTTGGATGACGAAAGTAGACCAACAGGTGCACCAATTAATATGGGTAAATTGTTTAACACATCTGAAGATGAAGTAACACCATTCTTTCATTATTATACGTCTACTTTATATTTTAGTTCAAATGGCCATCCTGGATTTGGCGGATTAGATATTTTTAAATCATCATACAACAGTGACTCATTATGGTCATCACCAAAAAATTTAGGTTCTCCTTTCAACTCCAGTAAAGACGATGCTTATTTTGTCTTAGAACGTAGTCAAAGAAACGGATTCCTTACTTCGGACAGAGAAGACTGCAAAGATTGTTCAGGTGGTGCTTGTTTGAAAATATATGCTATTGAAAAAGATCCTTTGATATTTGACTTAAAAGGAACCGTTTATAATGCTGCAACCAACTTAGTTATTGCAAACTCCATGATTACCATAAAAGATATCCGTGGTGATAGAGAGCCATTTTATTTATTTACAGATGCAGATGGAAATTATTTTACAGCTTTGGATGAAGGCATGGAATTATATTTAAAAGCGCAAAAAAATAAATTTTTTGGTGATGCAGGGAATGTAACAACAATGGGATTGACCGAATCTGCTCATTTAATAAAAGATTTCTTCTTATCACCAATTCCTTCCGGAGACATTGTAATTCCGGGAATCGAGTACGATTTGAATAAAGCGACCTTGCGTCCTGCATCTAAAAAAATACTGGATGACTTAACAGACTTCTTGAATTTGAACAACAACCTAACAGTAGAAATTAATTCTCATACCGATGAACGCGGAAGTGATAAATACAATTTAAAATTATCAGAAGAGAGAGCGAAGTCATGTGTAGACTATTTAATTTCAAAAGGAATTGCACCTCAACGATTATTACCTCAAGGATATGGTGAAAGCAAATTGCTTATCTTGAAAGCTACAACGGAGGAAGAACATCAGAAGAACAGAAGAACAGCCTTTCGCCCTATTAATGAAGCTGATATCAGAACGAATAAATAATTATAAAAACCCAAACAGATTGTTTGGGTTTTTTGTTGGAATACGCAATAGCTATGAAACACAACCTTCAAAAAATTTTCTCTTTTTGTGTTGTCCTTTTCATAACTGGCTGCTATACAACATCCTTTCTTCCTCAAACACATAATGTCCCTTTGTTTACTAAAAAAAATCAAGTCCGGATAAATCCTATTCATTCATTGCGGGTATTTGACCTACAATTAGCATATGCCCCAATTAATAACTTAGGCATTATTGCCAACATACAAGGGACTACACGTTATTACATGACAGAAATGGGAGCGGGTGCATTTTATTCTCCTACTAATTTTTTGGTGACAGAGCTATACGGTGGCCTTGGAACCGGAAGATTAAAAGATTCAATCATTTATCATGATTTTCCAGTATTGCCGAGCGATGACAGATACCTTGGAATTGATGTGACAGCCTACAAATTTTTTATTCAGCCGAATATTGGTGTGGCATTTTCAGAAAAAATAGATCTTTCTTTTTCAGCAAAGTGCACGTATTGGTATTATACCAATTATTACTACAATTATGAACGTTGGGAACGTGTAAGAAATAGTTCAGGGCCCAAATCTACATTAGCGTATGCAGAGTTAATAAATGTAAAAAATGGCAGTGAAATTACTATTGAACCTGCTCTAACTTTCCGAATAGGAAGAGAGCATACAAAATTTATGATTCAAACCGGTATCAGTACTTCGTTAAGAACAGGAGCGTATAACCTTGACCCTTATCGCTACAACAATGCCTATATGCGATTAGGAGTAAGTGTAAATTTTAATCTTTTTAAGAAAGAGACTAAAACCAATGCGCTTACTAAATAATTAAGCAAAAAAAGAATACCTCTCTTCTGTAGGCTTCAGAAACATATAGCTCATACTCGGAGCAAATCGCTTCACACTCTTTTTCCGTCGTCTATGATCGCGTTTGTTTCCGCAAGCGGGTTTTGGAGTACAACCCATATCGGATACAATAATTATACTTGAAGTTATAATTAATGCAACACTCAGCATTGATATTTTAGGAAGAAAGAAAAAACGCTTCATATTTGATAAAATAAACATAATGAAATAATTAATATTGGATGTAAGATGTATAAAAATACAAATAAATGTCAATTAAAAATATAAATTTAAGTTATAGCTGTTCGAAGAGAATATTTAGAGCACCAAATAGTATTACAATCTAAAATACGATTCCGGAGTCGAACGATAGAAATGAAAGCATATGATTCCGTGGAGCAATAGGAGTTCTAATAGTTCTCGATACGTTCCTGCGGAACACTCGAACTGACATATAGATGTGAGTAACACTTGATTTGATAACCTAAGCAATTGTCAAACTACGAATATTTTTTCGGAGCCGCGCGGGGACGTCCACAAAAAGAGCGAACTGCTTTTTTTTCAGGCAACTGAATGCGAGGATTTTTGAGTGAAAGAAAAAATAGTAGTTGGTTTTTGTGGTCGCTTTTTCTTTGTTTCTTTCTTTTAGAGAATCAAAAGAAAGAAAAATCAAAATTGCTGGCAGCTCTTCCCGCTATTTCTGAATAAAACGAAAAGCACTACGAGGTTATTTATCGTTATAAGGATAGTTTAGAAGAATTGATATTGTTACAACACAAGGGGGCGTATCGCGCTTAATTAAAGCAAATAGATTTTTAAACATCGAAATATCAAAATAAAGAACTATCGGCGATGAAAAATTTAAGGTTCAACAAGTAGTTTTAAAACGTAAGTACATATTGTAAAGCTGTTGTTCTTGGAGATTCAATTTTTAATGGTCGGAGGGAATAATCAACATTAAAAATGTTGCTAAAATAAGGTCTATACTTTCAACGATAGTTGTAAAGCAAAGGTCCGGGGGGATTCAATTTTTAAGGGACGAAGGGAATAACTTTTATTAAAAACATTGTTAACCACAAAGGATAATTTTAACCTTTTTGTAACTGCTGCACCAATTCTGGCATCTATAATATGAGTTCCATAATTGTGATTGTCTCGATATTTTTCAATACCTGAATGCAAAACAGATTCCAAACGGTAAAACGTTTTATCTATATTTTGCATTGGGCTAAAGTAACGCCAGCTTCCACCAATCGAAAACCACTTATAAGAAATTTGAACATCCCCCTTGGCGATATGTTTAAATCGATATTTCAAAACATTATCTGTAGTATCTGTGCTTGTAAAATTATATGTCATTGCCTGAGGGGTGCTATCTATAGCATATACACGATCAGGATAAACAGATTGGGGAAGCGCATATGTATATCCGCATAACACTTCTACTTTCAGGTTATTTGTAATTTTTCCCTCACCGGCAATTGAAAGCTCCAGTCCGCGAACCCTTGTATCGCCTGTATTTATAAACTTGAAGCCTGCTGATAAACTATCATCCCCAAAGATATCTTTATTTTTATCCCAGAAACCATAAGTGAATTCAATTGTATTCGAATACTCTTGCCAGAATGCAGCAATATCCAAAAAACCTATAAAGTTACGTACTTTAAATCCTTGTTTTAAACCAACTTCAGTATTCCAACTAGTCTCGGGTTGCAAATTTGTATTAGGAAATACATCTAACCCGCCTGTTCTTGTTTTAATAAACTTTTCTGTGATGGTTGGATAACGATATCCTTGCCCATAAGAATAACGAAGAAAAGTAGCTTGTGCTAATTGCAAATTTAAGCCGGATCTAAAAATAGGCTTAACAACATTTTCCTCCTCATTCATTTTAAAGTACTCACCTCTAAATCCCAAAGACGCATTTAAAAACTTCCATAATTTCTTATCCAACTGGGTATATGCTGCATAATTCTGTAAATGATTTTCAGGAGAAATGCCGTTATTATATAAATCCGCATGTGAATACGTTTGATTCATTACAATACCACCTGTGATGTTAATGCCATCTATTACTTCTAACTGTTTCGTAAACTGGTATTCACTATAAACAACATTCGTTTCATTTGATTGATTGTTTGTAAGTAAATTTTTTGTGTAAAAATATCTTGTCCGCAAGCTATGTTTTAAACCAGACTTTGTAAAATAATTAAAGAATGGATCAACATAAAGAATTGTCTGATCCTGTAAAGTCATTGTTTTGGGGAAGGCGCGATATAGACCTGAAGTATCATTATCCCAAACCAAAGAAAAATTATTCGTTGACCTCATAAAATTCCCATTAATCCCAATGTTTAATTGTGGTCGTTTTTTGAAACGATATCTAAGATTAAAATTTAATCGCCCTGTTTTTTCTCCTACTTGATTTTCAGAAATTGTATCATTTCCTGAACCTAAATTCGGATGAAAGGAAGGTGGGCCAATAAAACCGTGATCATAGATGCCCATTCCACCTATACCAAAATCTACTTGCTTTATTTTTTCTACATGAACAAAACTAAGATTAGAAAAATTAGCAATGCCTTTCCACCATTTTGCATTTTCAATAGGAGGTGAATCATAAACACCGGATGACACATTGACTTTTGTGATTGGTTTGTCCTTTGCATAAGCTGTTCTTATATTAATACTTCCACTTAATGCAGATGAACCATAAGTCACGGATGATGCACCTTTTATAATCTCCACTTGTTCTATATTTTCAACAGGAATAAAATTCCATTCTGGTCGGCCAGCATCACCAGCAAGAGCTGGTAAACCGTCTATTAAAATTGCTACACGACTTCCAACTCCAAAACTAAAACCGCTACCGCCTCTTATTTGGGGCTCACCATCAAGTATATTCAAACCTGGAGTTTGCTCTAGAGCACCTTTAATATTTGCTGAATTTTTATTTTCTATCATTGAGGGTTTCAAAACTTCCATTGAAACAGTTATTTCCTCTAACCTTTGTTCATACTTACCTGCAGAAACAACCATGGTCGTAAGTTGGGTTGCGGTTGATTTAAGCAGAACATTAAATTCAGTAGCTTTCATTGAATCAATATAAATTGAAAACGTATCCGATTTCATACTTATAAAAGAACAAATCATTATATGTTTTCCTAAATTCAACCTGATTTCAAAACTACCATTCACATCACTCACTGCACCACGGGTAAAATCGTTGGAATCATAAATATTAGCTCCTACAATGGCTTCTTTTGTTGCTCCATCCATGACAAGACCTTTTAATACTCCATAACTCTGTGCACTGGACAGATAGGCTACAAAAAGGAAAATCAGGAATAGCGGAAATCTAATATCTTTTTTCAAAGTAGTAAAATTGTTGGGCAACAAGAAGGTATTTAAAATTTAAAAAGAAGCAGCCTATTAACTTATAAAGTTAATCGACAGCCTCTTTTATTTTACTTTAATTATTTCTGAATAATTAACTTACTGGTTTTTATAACATTATTTTTTTCATCAATTATCGCGTAGATATACAAACCCGGGAATTGATTTAAGTCAATAATAGTGCATGAATCAACCAATTTCAGTTCGACAACTTTTCGTCCGGTTACATCATATAAAAGAAAAGTATTTTTATTAGCATTTTTGATTGTCAATTTATCCACAGAAGGATTAGGACCAACTGTTATATCAATGTTTGCTTGATCAGGAATACCTGTTGTTGTTGCAAAAACTAAAGCGACATCATCAAAAAAAGCTGTACTCCCAACAAAATGAGTAACAGCATCCTTACTTGAAGATAAGATCAAAATAGATTTAACAATAGGATTTAAAGATCGGTAGGTAATATGAGCCGAAAATCTTGTATAAGAACCAATAGTGGAACTAGGGGTGAAAAAACGAGCATATCCAATAGTATCAGTATCTCCACCAGCACCTAATAACTGAATTTCTGCAAAACCATTATCCCCTGAAACCGATGTATATTTATAAAAACCGATAATACTATCAGGACGTAAAGTATAAGGTATGCCACCACCTATAGTTTGAGTAGTTGTATTAATTGAACCAGTTGTTACAATTCCGTTAGCGATTTGACCAAAAACAGATTTTGTAATTAATTTAACCGCTGCTGCTCCTGAATGAATGTCTGCTGCTGCAGTAGCTTTGAAACACGTATAAACACCAAGTGCACCAGTTGAGGGGTTTAAATTATCCCAACTATTGGGAGTATCATAACTTGGAAAGGTATTATGAGTCCATGTTTCGAATCCATTATTCGGAGTTGCCTGGGCAAATAGACCCGTAATTGAGACTGACAAAATTGAAATTATCGTAAATATTTTTTTCATAAGAATTAATTTTATTTTTTCATAACAAATATAACCATTTTTCCGGAATACCTCTTTCATTCCAAGCATCAAAATATCGTAAGGCTGTTCAATATTTTCGATCCAAAAATTTAGACAAGTAATTTGAAAAGAGAGGCAATTATTTCATACAAATAAATTGAACTGCGTAAAACTTTTTTGCACACATAATTGAATCTCAACTACTAGAATTCCTTTTCCACCCAATCACCATGTTTTTTGATAAGCTCGACAAGTGCATCAACCGCTTTGTCAGAATTCACATTACGCTCAACCACTTCTCGTCCTTTGTATAAAGTAATTTTATCGATACCGGTACCTACATATCCGTAATCGGCATCCGCCATTTCACCAGGACCGTTTACAATACAACCCATGATTCCGATTTTTATTCCTTTTAGATGATCCGTCCGGCTGCGGATCTTTGCAGTAGTTTCCTGAAGATCGAAAAGTGTCCGGCCACAAGAAGGACAAGAAATATATTCTGTTTTAGAAATTCTCGTTCGTGTAGCCTGCAAAATGCCAAATGCAATTGCATTTATATTTTTTGCTGAAGTACAGTTCGTTTGTGAGATCCATATTCCATCGCCAAAACCATCCAGAAATAATGCACCAAAATCAGTGGATGCATGTAATTGAAATTTTTCTTCGGGAACATTTGAATAATTCCTTTTTATGATCACAGGAATTGAAATCGAATTATTTAAAAACTCTACAAAAATTCTTCTCTGCTCTGCCATTCCATGGTCATTGGATGTTTCCAGAACAAAAGTAACCGGAACAGAAAATGAAGCAATGGTCGTATTTGAAAGTGTTAAAATATCATCAATAGAAACAGACACAAAATTCAGTTGCTCTGACTTTTTATCAGCACTTAAAAAATCAGCAAGTTTAAATAAAGGATAAGATCGTGTTGTATCACTTAAATTATTCCAAGTACTTGCATTGAATATCAAACCAAGGGTTCCCGGAATTTGAAAATCAATCGTATTGTCGCCAACAAAAATATAATCACAAGCCTGATCTGTTAAGTTCCATTTATCTAATGGTACAGAATAATTATATCCAACTGCAAAAAGTGAAGCAGGTGTTATTTTTTGCTTTTCGCTGAAGTCAGCAATCACTCTAGGAACATTGGATCCACCAATATTTTGAGCATCTTTTGAAACACGCTTCTGAAAGTCATATGGTGAATATGGCAACCGCACTATCTCGGGTATCGCTTTGTGATTAACACGATTCGAATAACGCTCAATCAAATTTTTAGCAACAGGGATTTCAAACTCTGGATCTTCCGTTAATGAAACACGGACGGTATCACCAATTCCATCTTCCAATAAAGTTCCGATACCCACAGCAGATTTTATCCGTCCATCTTCCCCTTCTCCGGCCTCGGTAACGCCAAGATGCAAGGGATAATTCATATTCAATTCCTGCATTTTCAAAATCAACAAACGATATGCCTGGACCATCACTTGCGGATTACTCGCCTTCATCGACAAAACGATATTGTAATAATTATTGTCTTCGCAAATTCGCAGAAACTCTAAAGCACTCTCTACCATTCCGAGAGGCGTGTCACCATAGCGACTTAAAATCCTATCACTCAATGAACCATGGTTTGTACCAATGCGCATAGCTGTTCCGTATTCTTTACAAATTTTCACTAATGGAGTGAACCGTTGGCGGATACGATCTAATTCAGAAACATAAGTTGCATCTGTATATTCTATGTTTTCAAACTTCTTTTTATCGGCATAATTTCCAGGATTCACACGAACCTTTTCAACAATGCGGGCAGCGAGTTCCGCTGCATTGGGAGTAAAATGAATGTCTGCAATAAGCGGCGCATTGTATCCACGAGCTCTTAATTCCTTTTTTATCAATTCTAAATTCTGTGCCTCTTTGATACTCGGTGCGGTAATGCGCACATATTCGCATCCGGCATCGATCATTCGGATACTCTGCTCGACCGTTGCAATGGTATTCATTGTATCAGTGGTGGTCATCGATTGAATCCGAATAGGATTATCTCCTCCCAAAGGGACATCACCGATCGTTACAACGCGGGTTTTATATCTGGAATATTGCGTTAAACTATTGCAATAAAGTTTCGTATTCATAGAGATCGTATTGAAATGCAAATTTAAGATAAATGAGATAGCTTGCCTCTTTTTTTTAATTACAAAATAACAATTTAGTGCTTAAAATCAAAAAAATGGATTATTTTTATACTAATGAATAAAAGATTTGTATCCATTCGAAAAAAATTTATGACATCCTATTTTTCAAAGAACACAAGCAATAAATAAAAAAAACTACTAAATATTTATAAAATGGCATCATTTAAAAAAATTCAAAATAAAGTCCTTTCAAAAATAATGAAGGTTGTCTTTTCTGCCGTATTTCTTTGCATCAGCTTTACATCAAAAGCGCAATGCATTGCTTCTTTTATGCCTTTCGACTCGGTTGGATATGGCTATTTCTGGAACACATCAACTGGGACAGGATTAACAAGTACATGGAGTTTTGGTGATGGAACATCAGCAACCGGAACAGGAGATATTACTCACTTATATTCCTCCCCAGGAACATATTATGTTTGTTTGACTGTAAATAGTTTTATTACATCTTGTACCGCTACTTTTTGTGATTCAATCACCATCTTGTCTCCAACGATAAGCTGCAATGCCTACTTTGTTTCTAATGACTCATCCTTGTTCACTCAATTTTATGATTACTCAACAGGAACTGGAACGTATAGCTATTCCTGGGATTTTGGTGATGGCAGCATCTCTTCTACTGTGGGTAACGAAACCCATTTATATACTAGTCCGGGAACCTATACGGTTTGTTTAACTATTACAGATACAAGTACATCCTGCACGGATACGTATTGCAGTTCGGTCACTGTTCCTGGAGCTCTAACCTGTAACGCCAGTTTTATAATTGTTCAAGATTCTACCAACCTTTTCAATTACTTTGTTTACAACACATCCACTGCATTAGCTCCAGCACTTTCCTACCTTTGGAATTTCGGTGATGGAACAACATCCACTGGAGCTTATCCTTCGCACACCTATGCAACTGCAAGTCCGGTTGTGTTATGTTTAACAATTGCTGATGGAACAGGCTGTACGGATACTTTCTGTGATTCAATTACTCCAGGAATGATGATGTCGAGCACATTCACAATTAATGTATTACCGTTGGGTGTTACAGAAGACGCCTTAACAATCACTGCACTCGAAAATTATCCGAATCCATTTAGCGATTATACAACCATCAATTATACAATTCGCAAAGATGCAACTGTGTCCATCTCTATTTTAGATCTATTGGGAAATACGGTTACTGCATTAGAAAATGGGAACCAAGTAAGCGGAGAACATACGACATCCTTTTATTCATCAAATATTGCAGAAGGAATGTATTTGCTTCAATTAAAAGTTGACAATACCATTAAAACTAAAAAAATCATCGTTAGTAAATAACATACTTTTAAATTTAGAAGAAAAAACTTGCTCAAAATGATGGGCAAGTTTTTTTAACTCTTTTCCTTTTTCAGATACTGTTTCAATAAACTATTACCAAAAATAGTTGCTAAAATTATTAATGTACCCAAATAAAATCCGGGAGTCATGGCTTCATCTTTTTTCCAGAGTATGTAAGCAATAATAATTCCGTAAATAGTTTCTAAGTTAACAGTGAGTGTAATGGTATAGGGGCTAATTTTTTTCATGAGATTCACGCTTGCGATAAATGGGAATGCAGTTCCTAAAACTGATAAAACACCTAACCAAGCCCATGCTCCCGTTGTAATATTAAAAAAATCAACATTAAATTCACCACTAAAAAACAAGTAAATAGTTAATGCTAAAAAACCACCACCTAATTCATAAAAGGCAATAATTGAAGAGGGGATTCGTCTAACCAATAAGCCATTAAATACAGTAAAAAATGAAGAAGTGACCGCAGCAAGCATCCCAAAAATAATACCCAATGTATATTGTGTTTCAATCTCAAAAATTAAAACAATGGCACCAATAATCACCATTCCAAATGCGATCTCATAGCGAATGATCTTTCGTTTATAAAAAATCGGTTCAATGATGGACGTAAATAACGTTCCGCTAGCAAAAGCAACTAAGGTGACAGAAACATTCGAAACATTGATGGCATGATAAAAAGAAAACCAATGAAAAGCAATGATTGCTCCTATTCCAACTAACTGAAAAATATCTTTCTTCGGTTGTTTTATATTTTGTTTTGTAAGAATTACGTAAGATGCAACAGTAATAACTGTAATCAACATCCGGAACCAAACTAACTGATATGCAACAACACCTTGCATGTTGATAAGCTTACCTAGAATTGGTGACCATCCCCAAATGAGAACAATGAAATGTAATAAAAGAAGATTCTTATTTTTGAAAAGCATAAATTTTCAGCTAAACAAGTTTTTCGCCTTGCAGAAATTAAAAAGAAAAGAAGCAATCTAAATGAAACATTATTTAGAGATTGCTTCCTTCCTAATAACAAAATATTTTAAAAGCTTCTATTCAAATCGTTTAGAAATATTGGCTTCAATGTATTCTTTTAGTGCTTCAACCTTAACGGTATCAACAACTTCAGATGCGAAGGCATGCATCAGTAATTTTTTTGCGCTAGCTTCACTTATTCCACGCGCGCGAAGATAAAATATTTTATCCTCATCCAGCTTTCCAGTAGATGTGCCATGCGAACATTTTACATCATCTGCATAAATTTCTAATTGTGGTTTTGTATTGATTGTTCCGTCGTCACTTAACAGAATGTTTTTATTGGATTGAAATGCATTTGTCTTCTGTGCATCTTTCCTTACATAAATTTTACCGTTGAACGTAGCCGAGGATTTATCTTCAATAATCCCCTTATAAAGTTCAGTGCTGTTACAATTGGGCTTTCGGTGATCAACCAGCGTATGATTATCCACAACCTGATTGCCATTAGTTATATACAAACCGTTCAATTGTGTTTCAATATGTTGATCATCCAAAACAATTGTCAAATTGTTTCTGACCATCAAACCACTCAATGTAAAAACATGCGTTGAAAAATTACTTTGCTTCTTTTGAATTACTTGTGTTGTAGAAATCAGATTTCCTGAATCTCCCTCGTCTTGAATCTTATAATGATCTACAATCGCACTCGCGGCAACAACAATTTCGGTTAGTGCATTACCGAATAATTTTGCGGAGGAATCAATCTTTTCGTAGGATTCAATTAGTGTTAACTGTGCATTTTCTTCAAGGACAATTAAATTCCTATAATTCAAAATTGTATTTTCGGAAATTGAAGAAAGATGAATAATGTGAATCGGTGTTTCAATAACTGCATTTTTCGCAACATGAACAAAAACGCCACCTAAGGCCAATGCAGTATTAAGCGCGATGAATGGATCGGAATTAATAGCTGCGTATTTTGCAAAATGTTCCTGAAAAATAGTATTTGAAGAAGCCTCAGAAATATCAACAATTTCAAGACCTTTTGGTAAAGAAGAAGATGAATGTGTTTTATTATAAACACCATTTTCAACAACAATAAGAATTGCATCTTTTAAAAATGCTGCTGTTTCAAGTTGCTGATTTGTTATTTTATCAAAACCAGATAAAGAGAAATTTCCTTTAAGCAGCAATTCAATATTCACATACTTATACTCCTCACTTTTACGGTTAGGAATACCAACCAATGAAAATGCATCTAATGCCGAACGCTGCTGAGCAATTCCCATCCAAGAAGGAACAGCACTTCCCTCTATCAATTTTAAAATATTTTCTGTAGTTGAAATCTTAGCTAATGTTTCCATACTTATGCTCCTATTTCATCTTTAATAAAATCATACCCTTTTTCCTCTAATTCCAAGGCCAATTCTTTCGGACCTGATTTTACGATTTTACCTTTATACAAAACATGAACGACATCAGGAACAATATAATCTAACAATCTCTGATAATGTGTGATCACAACCGTTGCATTGTCTTTCGACTTTAATTTATTTACTCCGCCTGCAACAATTCTAAGGGCATCAATATCCAAACCGCTATCTGTTTCATCAAGGATGGCTAATTGGGGTTCCAACATTGCCATTTGGAAAATCTCATTTCTTTTTTTCTCCCCACCGCTAAATCCTTCATTCACAGAACGATTTGCAAGTTTACCATCTAACTCAACTAACTTTTGTTTTTCCTTTACCAATGCAAGAAAATCTTTTGCTTCTATCGGACCCAATCCTTTATAGGCACGAATTTCGTTCAACGCTGTTTTCAAAAAATTAATATTGCTCACACCCGGAATTTCTACAGGATACTGGAATGCAAGAAAAACACCTTCTCTGGCTCTATCTTCAGGAGATAATTCCAATAGATTTTTCCCATTGAAGATTACTTCACCTTCGGTTACTTCATATTCTGCCCGCCCCGCAAGTACTGCAGACAAAGTACTTTTGCCGGAACCATTCGGTCCCATAATCGCATGAATTTCTCCAGCTTTGATTTCGAGATTTATTCCTCTTAATATTTCTTTGCCATCTATTGAGGCATGTAAATTTTTAATTGACAACATAAGGTTTAAAGTTTAATTTAGAAAGTTTAAAGTTGAGATTCTCCATACGACATGACATCTTCCATAAACTTACTTCCTTTTATTTCTGTGGTTTTAAAATAACTCATTAATCCATTAATCATTTTACTTATTTCCAACAAGCCACTTACAGTTTCTGAAAATTCTTCTTCATTTATATATTCCAAATCTTTTGCAATATATAATTGCGTTCTAGCTTGTCCTGCTGAAGCTTTTGCTATTGATAAAAACTGTCCAAATTCTTTATTTCCATTTCTTTCAAACCCTTCAGCAATGTTCGCCAAAATCGAAACACTTGCTCTTCTTATTTGATCTCTTAATCCAAAATCCTTAGTAAAAGTTCCTTTGTTTAGATAACTTATAGATTTTAAGATTCATTTCCCTCGACTTTTGCCAAACTTTTAAATCTTCGAATCTTTCTATTTTGCTCAGATCTATTTTCACTTTAAACTTTGAACTTTTATCCTACTGATCCTTCAAGCGATACTGCTAATAATTTTTGTGCTTCAACAGCAAATTCCATTGGTAATTTATTTAATACTTCCTTGCAATATCCGTTAACGATCAAACCGATGGCTTTCTCATTATCGATACCCCGTGATTTACAATAAAACAATTGATCTTCACCAATTTTTGAAGTAGTAGCCTCATGTTCTACGATAGCCGACTTATCTTTTATTTCGATGTATGGAAACGTATGTGCGCCACATTTGTCTCCCATCAACAAACTATCGCATTGCGAAAAGTTACGCGCATTGCTCGCTCCTTTTGCGATTCGCACCAATCCTCTGTAACTATTATTGCTAAAGCCTGCCGAAATACCTTTTGAAATAATTGTGCTTCTGGTATTTTTCCCAAGATGCATCATTTTTGTTCCCGTATCTGCTTGCTGATAATTATTCGTTACAGCTACAGAATAAAATTCACCAACGGAATTGTCTCCTTTTAAAATAACAGATGGGTATTTCCAAGTAACTGCAGATCCAGTTTCTACCTGTGTCCATGAAATCTTTGAATTATCTTCCAAACAAATTCCACGCTTAGTAACAAAGTTAAATATTCCGCCTTTGCCATTTTTATCTCCAGGATACCAGTTTTGAACGGTACTGTATTTTACTTCTGCATTTTTGTGTGTTACTATTTCTACCACCGCTGCATGCAATTGATTTTCATCCCTCATCGGAGCCGTACATCCTTCGAGATAACTCACGTACGCATCGTCATCAGCGATAATCAGTGTACGTTCGAACTGACCAGTACCAGAAGCATTTATTCTGAAATAAGTTGAAAGTTCCATCGGGCAGCGAACGCCTTTTGGGATATAACAAAATGAACCATCCGTAAAAACGGCTGAATTCAATGCGGCATAAAAATTATCTGTATAGGGAACAACAGATCCCATATATTTTTTTATCAATTCGGGATGCTCCTGAACAGCTTCACCGAATGAACAAAAAACAATTCCCTTTTCAGATAATGTTTCCTTGAAAGTTGTTTTAACAGAAACACTGTCCATCACAATATCAACAGCAATACGACTTTCAACACCACTTAGCCGTTTTTGTTCTTCTATTGAAATTCCAAGCTTTTCGAATGTTTTTAATAATTCGGGATCCACTTCATCCAAACTATTCAATTGTACTTTTGGTTTGGGCGCGGAGTAATAAATAATATCCTGAAAGTCGGGCTTTTGATACGAAACGTGCGCCCAGTGTGGCTCTTCCAATGTTAGCCAATAACGGAATGCTTTCATCCGGTATTCCAACATCCATTCCGGCTCATTCTTTTTCTTTGAAATAAAACGGATGATATCTTCATTCAACCCTTTTGGAGCGCTATCTGCTTCAATATCGGTAACAAATCCGTACTTATATTCCCCGCTAATTTGCTCTTCTAAAATCTCGTTTGCCATTTTCTTTAGTTTGTAGGTTTTAAAACCTGAAGGCTGATCGTATGATTGCTATTACATCAATCACAATCAACTCTATTAACTCTAGTTGATCGCTGTTTTAAACTGAAAAACTTTCACCGCAGCCACAAGTTCTGCTGGCATTCGGATTGTTAAATACAAATCCTTTTCCATTCAAACCTCCGCTATAATCCAATTCCGTTCCAATCAGGTACAGAAAACTTTTTTTATCTACTGCGATCTTAATTCCTTTGTCTTCAAAAACCTGATCACCTTCTTTGAACTGATCGTCAAATTCAAGTTTGTAAGACAATCCTGAACAACCACCACCATCAACACCTACACGAATGAAGGAGTCTTCAGGACGGTTTTCGCTTTTAATTAAATCTAATGCATGTTGTTTTGCACTCTCTGAAACTGTTATCATTTTATATGTATTTGAATATGAATCAATTAACCCTTATTTTTATTTAGATTGAATCTAATCTAAGTGCAAAAATACCTAAAAATAGGTAGTCAAACAAGAAATAGCGATTAATTATTTAGAGCATAAATAATGGGCACTGTGCTGATTACTTTTTCTATTTTTGATAAATCAATATTTTATTCAAAAATGCACCTGATAACCGTTTATGGCAAATCAAAAAAACAAAGTTGAATTACCCTTACTGACCCACAAAAAAAGTCTGTTCATCGCCATTTCTATTGTTGCTGTTATCATAAGTATTATCTACTCCTACAAACTAAAATGGTTAGGCGATGATATTTTTATTGCATTTAGATATGTTCAGAATATTTTGGATGGCAATGGATTTGTTTACAACAAAGGTGAACACGTGGAAGGGTATACACACTTTTTATGGCTGATAATGGTGAGTTTTCTCGCCTGGCTCAAATTTAGCCCTCTGATCACAACGCAAGTGCTCGGCATTCTATCTTCCATTGGAACGCTTATTCTTTTTTCTGTTATCGGATATAAAATTTCGAAACGCAACAATGTTTTCATTTTACCATTCATTACTGTCGCGCTCGCATTAAACTACGATTACAATGTGTGGGCAACCAGCGGTCTAGAAACAGCTTTCTTCAGCTTCCTCCTGTGCTGTGCTTTTTACACATTCTTTTTTTCATCAATTGAAGGAAATAAAAAACTTGTGTTTACCGGATTATACCTTTGCCTGGCTTTAATGACGAGACCAGACACTTTACTTATCTTGTTTCTTGCCAATGTTTTTTTTGCATTTCAACTCCTTTTAAACAAAATTAGTTTTCTTAAAATAATCTCTAGTCTGCTTTTTCTGAATCTCGCTATCATAGTTATTTACGTTCCTTATTTTATCTGGCGATACAACTATTTCGGATTCATTTTCCCAAATACCTATTACGATAAATTAGGTAGTGAAACGCTTTTCAGCAAAGGTTTTTATTACATATGGCTCTATTTTAAACCACACTTCAGTTCGTTTCTGATTATCCTTCTGCCTCCTTTTGCCTTGTTGCCTCTGCTAAAAGGAAAGCTTTTTACAAATCTGAAAGCGTACCTTTCTGACAATTGGAACGCTGCATTCCTGACTTCGGTTTTGATGGTTTACGCATATCTGATTGTATTCGTCGCAAAAGTGGGCGGCGATTTTATGCATGCACGTTTTATAATCCCTATCGCTCCTTTTATTTATTTTATCATTTATTATTCTTTATTAAAACTTGCTTCAAAGAAAAATCTGAACGTCATCTTTACTGTTTTAATTTTATCCACTTTCATCGAAACAAAAATTCGTTTTGACGTATTTAAAGCACCTGATAAAAACGGAAAAATCATCACGACACTTAATAGAGATGTAGCCGATGAACGCTGGGCATATACAACCTACCTTCCCATTGAAAACGACATTAAACTTGGAAAAGCACTTCACCGCACATTCCAGGGAATCGATGCTAAAATGCTTGTTCGCGGTGGGCAAGCCTGCCTGGGTTATTTCGCGGATTTTAAATATGCTCAGGAATACCACGGACTGACGGATACCTTGATCGCACACTCGAAAGTTCCTCAACGAGGAAGAATTGGGCACGAGAAACACGCAACCTATGAATACCTTCAGAATAAAGGAATACATTTTATTTTTAACAGAAGTGCCATTTCAAAAGATCAATATAAATATGCTCAGATGGATGTTTTGCCTTATCAGGTAAGGGTAGAAATTATTACTTACGATAACAAGATTATTTCTCAACTGAAAGAACGACTTGGTGCCGGTTTTAAATTCACCGACTTTCAAATGTATGTAGATAATTATATCCAAACGAAATTAACTACGGCTTCAAAAGCTGAATTACAAAAAGATTACAAGGACTTTTATCTCTATTACTTCAAACACAACGATGATAAATTAAGAGAGAATAAATTTTTAAGTGCACTAAATAATTAAAATTATAAAACATGTTTTATTATAAAAATTGGGCGATCGTTATTCCGATGGCCAATGAAGAACAGGATTTCAAACCATTTATTGAAATGCTCAATTTTGTTATTGATGAACTGAATCCGGGTAACGTATACTTTGTTATTGATAAAGCTTCGAACGACAGAACGCTTGAACTTTGTGAGGAATTATCTGCAAGAGACTCCAGATATATTACCGTTTGGGCTCCCGAAAACAAAAATGTAGTTGACGCATATGTCCGTGGATTACGCGCGGCATTTGAAGCCGGACATGATATAATTATTGAAATGGACGCAGGACTTTCTCATGACCCAAGAGCAATTCCGATGTTTTTACGTGTATTGAATGAAGGGAACGAATGCGCATTTGGAAGTCGCTTTATTAACGGTGGATCAATGGGTGATTCTCCTTTCAAAAGAAGAATGCTTTCTAAAACAGGCACCGTCTTGGCAAACATGCTATTGGGAACAAAATTACGTGACATGACTTCAGGTTACCAGGGTTTTCATCGTGATGTAGTTGAAAAGATCATCAACCACGAATTTAAATCGAAAGCTCATTTTTACCAAACAGAATTACGTTATCTGTTGCGAAAACACAGAACAGTTGAAGTTCCTATCCACTACCAGGCACCTTCTCCACGTGTTTCAAAAAATGCAATAAAGAATGCCTATCAGACTTTATTATATTATTTCTTTTTACGATTGACATCAAAACCAAAGGAGCTTTAAATTAAATGCAAAAACGAGTTGTTATTACCGGTGCATCCGGTCATATTGGATATCATGTTGCAATGCAATTGCTTGAATTGGGCTTTGATACTTCATTGCTGATCAGAAAAGAAAACCAGAACATTCTTGATCTGAAAAAGAAAGGTGCGCATATTCATTTGGTAAATTTACTTTCTCCGGATTCTTATCATGCTGTTTTAGCAAATTGTGATGCACTTTTTCATATCGCTTCTGAAAATACGACCGACACCAGCGACGAGAAAAGGGTCATTGCAAATACGTTTGAGCTTTCTAAAATTGTTATTGACACAGCTATCAGTAAGCATGTTAAAACAATTATTTATACCAGTTCTGTTGTTGTCCTTGGCCGCTCCTCCCAGCAGTCAATGCTTATCAATGAAAATAACAAAGCTACATATTTAGAAAGTCCTTATGTGAAAGGAAAGTTTTTAGCTGAGGAATATTGCGATTTGCTTATCAAAGAAAACAAAGCGGACCTCCGAAGACTATACCCTTCATGGGTTGTTGGAGACAACGATCTTAAACTTACTCCTCCGCACAAGATCATCAAAGATTATTTTCAAAAGGGGCAGGCTTTTTATTTTGCAGGAGGGATTTCTGTTGCCTCCGTTCACGATGTTGCTAAAGCGCACATCAATGCATGGCTCGTAGGAAAAACGAATGAGAAATACATTGTTGCCGGTAACAACATTACCTTCAAAGATTTTTATAGAACACTTTCAAAATATTCCGGACACAAACCACCTTCCATTTTTATACCTAAATGGATCATTTATTTAGGAGCTGTTGTCGCAAAAATACTACTCGGTAAAAAAAGCCCGGTGGATCCGAAATACATCAAAACAGTTATCGGAAACTATAGTTGGTACGACTCGCAAAAAGCAATCAGAGAATTAAATTATTCGATTACTCCTAGCGATGAAATAATATCAAAAGCAATTGTTGATACGAAGAAAAAAGCACTCGGACTGCTACAACTTAACCAAAAAAACAATCTCCAGCTTCAGAAACACGCATACGATCAGAATGATGTTCTCTTGATTACTGGATTTCCCGGCTGGCTGGGCAACAGAATGGTAGATATTTTAATGAACGGTGACCGCTTCGGAAACAATGCCGTAAGCAGAAAAATCAAGCTGCTTGTTCAGCCAAAATTTAAGGGATTAATTTCTTTACCAGAAAATTTTGAAATTGTATATGGCGATATTTTTGACGTAGCAAGCTTAAAAGTTGCTCTAGAAAATGTAACGACGGTCTACCATTTGGCCGGAGTTATTTATCCCAAAAGCATAAAAACGTTCAATGACATTAATTTTATCGGTACAAAAAATCTTGTTGATGCCTGCATAGAAAAAGGAATCCGCAGGGTTCTTTTTATGGGAACAGACAGCATCTGCGGATACGGAAGAGAAAAGAGAATATTTGATGAAAATACAACTGCACATCCTTACAAAAATTATGGCAGTTCGAAATACTTAGCTGAAAAATATATTTTAGATAAAACATCGGAAGGAAAAATTGATGGAACATCTTTGCGCGGCTTCTGGTTCTTTGGTCCTTTTATGCCCGATAGAAATAAAAACTTTTTCAATATGTTTTATTGGAAAAAACAAATTGTGTTCGGGAATGGCAAAAACTACCGCAGTATTTCACATGTAGACAATATCATACAAGCATTTTTAAAAGCCGAAAAAAGTAAAAACACTTTTGGGAAATGGTATTGGATCGGAGACAAAAAAGCGGACCATACAGTAGATGATATCTATAATTATATTGCTGCAGGACTCGGTGTTAAATATAATCCGCTGTATATTCCAAAATGGATGTGCGAATTATTTAGTATACTTGACAGATTTTGCGCGCTCTTTGGAAAACTTAATGCAACCATTCATGCTGCAGGAAAATTCCACAAAGATATTGCAGGCGAAATTACTGCCGCTGAAAGGGATTTTAATTATAAACCAGATGTTGGTTTTGAAGAAATAAAAAAAGAGTTGAACGAATTTATGCACTAACATGTCAGTAAAAAAAACATTGATCATCACTTCCATAGCAGATGATAAGCACCCGATCCTAACACAATTTGCAAAAGAATGCAAAGAACGGAATGTCGATTACATTGTAATTGGTGATACAAAATCACCTTCTGAATTTAAAATGGAAGGATGTGATTATTGGAGCGTTGACCGTCAGTTGACACTCCCCTTTGAATTAGCTAAAATTACTCCAACACGCCATTACTCTAGAAAAAATCTCGGATACCTATTAGCAATTAAAAATGGTGCGGAAGAATTAGTTGAGACGGATGATGATAATATACCAAGAGCCGAATTCTGGACTGAAAAAAGTAGAGAAGTCAAAAGTTATGCTTTTGAAAATGCTGGTTGGGTGAATGTATACCACTACTTTACAAAAAACATGATCTGGCCGCGTGGATTTCCCCTGGAAGAATTGCAAAACAAACAAATCGATCTTTCAACTTTAAAAAACATTCCTGTCAACTGTCCTATTCAACAAGGACTCGCAGATGAAAATCCGGATGTAGATGCAGTATACCGCCTCACATATCCTTTACCGATGAATTTTGAAATCAAAGAAAGATTGGCGCTTGGTAAAAATGCCTGGAGCCCTTTCAATAGCCAAAATACACATTGGTTCAAAGAAGCATTTGCTTTAATGTATCTTCCTTCTTATTGTAGTTTCAGAATGACTGATATATGGAGAAGTTATGTAGCACAGCGCATTTCATGGGAATGTGGATGGAGTATCTTATATCATGAGCCGACCGTTTGGCAGGAGCGAAATGCGCACAACCTGATGAAGGACTTTGAAGATGAAATTCCGGGATATTCTAACAATCTGAATATCTGCAAAGAATTACAAGCGCTTAATTTAAAGCCTGGCAAAGACAACATTTCTGAAAATCTCGTTACCTGCTATCAAAAACTGATTGATATAAATGTAATCGGGAAAGAGGAAATGACCTTGCTAAAAGCCTGGATTAGCGACTTATCGAACTTATAAAAAATACTTTTGAAATCCGTTATCGATTGAACAGCATCAATCAATAACGAATTTCGTATAACTCACACTTTTCAAGCTTACCAATCGTTTTTACGAGCCGGATCTTTTGCGGATACTTTTGATATAAAGGTCCGATCATTCTGTGGATCGTATTGATCACCCTGCCGTTATTCTTTTTGGGATTCATTCGTAAACTACCCAATATCACATACTGTACATTTTGTTTTTTCCAATTCATCAGCACAGTGTCTGCATCCATTGAGGTAACCATATATTGTCCGACAAACTTCTTTCCATTGCCATAAAGGAAAGACATGGAAGGCTTTCTTGAAAGAACATTTACACTATCGGGCAAACTATCCGCACAGTATTTACTCATCTTTAAGAAATTCTCCCAATCAGGGGAATAACCATAATAAATATCACCACTTAAATTTTTCTTAAATGCTTTTACATTTTCTTTTTGAATGGATGTACCAATTGTTCTGAGCAACATAAAACCTGCGAAAAGAATAAAGATGATCTGTAGTCCAGAATACTTCTTTACCAACTCGTAGAATCCGTAAAAAAATAAAAGAAAAATATACGGGATCACAATTATGATCAAGCGGTCCTGCATATTCGCAGCCTGAATTCCAAAAAAGATTCCGCCACAAAGTACAATCAGATAAACACTCGTAAAAAAAACAAATTTATTTTTTTTATAAGTCAGGAATGTGAAAATTCCAATGATCAATGCGGAGATGTATGCCAGCTGAGGAATGATACTGGTTAACTCATATGCTTCTCCCCGGAGTTTCATAATACGATAAATATGCAATGACATATACGTATTAAAATTATTGAAAAAACGATCGATCATACCGCCAAAATCCTCATACCCTGCCTCTTTTTTATAAAGCTCTTTCCGTAAGATCATTTCAAACTGATCAGAATTTGAAGGGCCGTATAACGAAGTGGTTATGTATTGATAGATCAGACGAATCAGAAAAAATGAAACTAAAACAAATACTACCTGTTTGAAATTTTTGTTTAATGCAAAATACAGGATCACGGCAACAATAGCAACGATAGCAACACTTTTAGAGATGCTCAATAGAACAAACATTAATCCGAACAGCAACCACTTTAAATAGTTCTCCTTTAAGTCGTCCAATAACCCTTGCCCCTCTTTAATGCCATCGATGATCTTAAAAACAATATAAAAACAAATGGATTGCAGAAACAGAAAAAATGTTTCTGTGAATGTCTGACCAGAATAATATTGAATGAAATGATTAAAGGAAATAAAAGAAATCAAAGCGAATAAAACGGTGTACGGGATTCTTTTTACAAACGCTTTATAAGCGAACCATACAAAACCAAACTGACAAACAACAGAAAACATTTTCAATGCAATAACATTGAGTCCGAATATCTTTACAATCATTGACAAGAAAATAGGATAACCCGGTCCCTGGTAATAGGGAAATTTACCTTCATGAAGCAGAGACCACGCTCTTTCTATATAGGAAGAATCATCTCCGCCATCGGAAACTTTTGCATCAAATAACAAAAAGGAAAAAAGCGTTGAAAAAAACAAAAGACTGTAGAATATAATTTTTTCGTGCCTCTCAAACCATCTGTTTATTCTATCAAAAAGATCGGACTTGCCATTCATTTTTGATATGGGACTTTTTTCAATAACAGTTGCTTTTACAGTTTGTTTTTCTTTTTTAGACATTCGGTCATCAGTATTTTACATCCTAAAATTAATTAAAAAATAGATACCTCAAAATAATACAATGAATAGATCGTTATCTTTTGTGGCATTCACAGATAAGCCTTACTTTTGTTACATATATAAAATGCAATGTTAGAAAATACCGATAGAACAGAATTAAGTAGTTTAGGAGAATTTGGATTGATCAAACACTTGACTCAATTCATTGAGATCAAGAATGAAAGCACTATAAAAGGAATTGGAGATGATGCGGCAGTCATTGACTACAAAGGGAAGCAGACAATCGTTTCAACAGATATGCTTGTAGAAGGAGTTCACTTCGACTTAGCCTACATGCCACTAAAGCACCTTGGATTTAAATCGGTTTCCGTAAATTTATCGGATATCTATGCAATGAATGCAATGCCAAAGCAGATCACAATCTCGCTAGCTATTTCAAGTCGTTTTTCGGTAGAAGCATTGGAAGAATTATACGCAGGAATGATGATGGCCTGCAAAAAACACAATGTAGACATTGTGGGTGGTGATACGACGAGTTCGAAGTCGGGGCTGGTAATAAGCATAACAGCAATCGGAGAAGCTTCCAGCGATGAGATTGTATACCGAAATACTGCCAAAGAAGGCGACTTACTTTGTGTCACTGGTGACCTTGGAGGCGCTTATGTAGGATTACAGCTACTAGAGCGTGAAAAACAAATTTTCCTGGAATCACCTGGCGTACAGCCGGACCTGGAAGGCAATGATTATATTTTAGAAAGACAACTTAAACCGGAAGCAAGAAAAGATATTCCCGGTTTATTGAAAAAACTGGAGGTAAAACCGACTTCCATGATTGATATCTCTGACGGATTGGCTTCCGAAATACTTCACATTACAACCCAGTCAAATGTTGGATGTAATTTATTTGAAGAAAAAATACCAATTGACCCTTCAACCTATAACATGGCGCGTGAATTCAACCTCGATCCTACCGTTTGCGCCCTTAGCGGAGGAGAAGATTATGAATTGCTATTCACTATTGATCAAGCTGATTTTCCGAAAATAAAAGCAAATCCTGACATTACCATTATCGGACATTTAACGAACAACAAAGAAGGGGTAAACCTTATTTCAAAAGGAGGAACATCTATACCATTAACAGCTCAAGGATGGGACTCCTTACTTCAAAAAAAATAAGAATCACCCTGCTGTTCGAACTAAATTATTTTGTTGCTTACGCATGATAAAAACAAAACATTTTTTTCTACTTATTTCTATTGTCCTCACTCTTAACGGTGCTGCTCAGTCTACTTTTTTCAGGAACTACTCTGTGGAAGACGGACTGCCGTTTATAAATGTTTCTGCCATTTTCCAAGATAGCAAAGGAAACTTGTGGAGTGGTGGATACGGTGGCTTGAGCAAATTTGATGGTGTTTCCTTTATGAACTTTTCTACGAAAGATGGCCTACTCAACCATTTTGTTAAAACAATATGTGAAGATGATCAAAAAAATCTTTGGATCGGTACTATCGCTGGAATCAATAAATATGACGGCAAAAGATTTACGGGATATACCACAAAAAACGGACTGGTAAATAATGCTATTACCGCCTCCTTAAAAGACCGGAAAGGGAATATTTGGTTTGGAACAGAAAAGGGAGTAAGTAAATTAACCGATGGAACATTTATCAATTTCACTAAAAAGGATGGCTTGGTCGGGAACTCAGTTAATTGCATTTATCAGGGTCCTGATGATAAAATCTGGATTGGTACTTCCGATGGAATCAGCATTTTTAATGGTAAAACATTTACAACTATTACCATGGCAAACGGACTTCTTTCCAATTCAATTACAGCTATTACACAAGACCGCCAAAAAAATACATGGATAGCTACATCAGAAGGAATTTGTAAACTCAGCAATAATACATTTACCTGTTATACCGAAAGTCGGGGCTTAGTAAATAATAATGTTACTTCGCTTCTTTGCGACAATAAAAATGTTTTATGGATTGGAACATCAAAAGGATTGGTGAAATTTACTGATGGAAAATTTACCACGTACTCTATAAAAAGAGATCCAAATAGCAATCTGATAAGTTGCTTATCTGAAGATTTTGAGCACAACCTCTGGATCGGAACTTATTCTGGATTATTTAAATACAGAGGTAATCCATTTATTTCCTTCGGAATTTATGATGGATTAAGTAATAATTTTATTTTCGGAATTAAACGTGATTCCAAAAATAACTTGTGGATCGGCTCGCAAGGTGGTGGATTATTCAAATACGAAAATGGCGAATTTTTACAATTTAATAAAGAAAACGGACTCAATGCTAATGGGGTAAATATGATCTATGAGTTTGCTCCGGGTATTCTTTGGCTCGGTACAGATCAGGGTCTAACCATTTATAATGGCAATACGTTCAGCAAAAAAAATGATACATCATCTGTTTGGACCAACCCAATTAATTGCATTTATAAGGATTCAAAAAATAATATCTGGCTAGGCAGTGGCAGAAGAATATATAAGTACGATGGAATAAACTTTACATTATTTGTATTGGATGGATTGACGGACAAATGCGATGTATGGACATTTGTAGAGGACAAAACCGGGAAAATTTGGGCAGGCAGTTATTTGGGAGGTTTATTTAAACAAAATGGAAATAAATTTATAGAATGTAGCAGGCAGGTAGGATTAACCAATGATTCCTATTTAGCGTCTTTGATAGATAACGAAGGGAATCTGCTGTTGGGAACAATGGATGGTTTATGGATAATCAATCCTACTGACGAGAAAGTGAAGCCTGTAAATTTCAGCGAAAAAGATGGTATGAGTTCCGATCTCGTTTATTCACTCACTTTTGGTGCTTCAAAAAATGAACTATGGCTGGGAACAAACCAAGGTATAAACACGCTCAATCTCGGAGCCTACAAAATCGATGGGAGCAAAAATATTGTCCAATTTGGCAAACAGGAGGGGTTTTCAGGTGTTGAATGTAATGGTAATGGAACTTTTATTGAACAGGATGGTTCTATATGGTTTGGCACTGTCAATGGACTCATAAAATACGATCCGAATGAATACATCGAGAATATTTACGAATCGAAAATAAGCATCACAAATTTCCGGCTTTTTTATAAAGACACCGCTTTAGCGGATAATATTCACTTACCCTATGATAACAACAGCATTACTTTTAATTATTCCGGAATTTGTTTAACCAACCCTCTGAAAGTAAGGTATTCTCATATTCTTGAAGGAATTGAAAAAAACTGGTCGCCACCTTCCAAAGACCGCCTAACGACCTTCTCCAATTTGCCTCCGGGAACATACACCTTTAAAGTAATAAGTTCAAATAATGAGGGTGTATGGAATAAGATCCCTGCAACATTTTCATTTACCATTGAACGTCCCTTCTGGAGAACATGGGCATTCCTGATCTCAACTTCATTGTTTTTTATTTTAGCCCTTGTTTTTTCAATAAGATACCGCATTCACCGAATAAAAAACCGTGAAAAGAAAAAGACAGAACTAAATAAAAAAATTGCGAATATCGAATCGCAAGCCTTAAGAGCTCAAATGAATCCTCATTTTATTTTCAATACATTAAGTTCCATTCAGCATTATATTTCTAACAACGATACCGATGCTGCACTAAAATACCTTTCGAAATTCGCAAAATTAATGCGTAAAATAATGGACAACTCCAAGCAGCAGATGATTGCTGTTGCCGAAGAAATAAATGCCTTAAATCTTTATCTAGAGCTAGAAGTAATGCGCTTCGATAAAAAATTTGAATACCACATCATTATAGATTCCGAAATAGATGAGACATATGACCGAATTCCATCTATGCTCATTCAGCCATATGTTGAAAATGCTATCATTCATGGATTATTACCAAAACAAGGAAATGGTAAAATATATATTGAACTTAAAAAAATTAATGATACGCTATTATGCACCATCGAAGATAATGGTATAGGAAGAGAAAAATCGATGGAATTTAAGAAGAACAGAGTACAACAACATAAATCAATGGGGATGAGCATAACAAAAGAACGACTAGATATTTTAAATTCGAGTTTAAATAGTAATATCAATGCCGAAATAATTGACATGTTTGAAAACGGTAACGCTTCCGGAACGAAGGTCAGGCTGATCATACCATTAGAAGCAAATGAAAATGAATGAAATCGAATACAGATACTAAAAGTAAAAAAAAAGACATACTGCAAAGTTTTGTAAATTAGTAGAAAATCGGAATAAGTATGATAAAAGCAATTATTGTAGATGATGAATTAGGCGCACGCGAATCATTATCAAAAATGTTAGAAAAAAATTGCAAACAAATCGAAGTTGTTGCGAAAGTTGATTCCATGCTAAGCGCATTTGAAGCAATTACAAACAAGGAACCTGACCTGGTTTTTCTGGATATTGAAATGCCCAATGGAAACGCATTCGATCTGCTTGAAAAATTTAAAACGATCAATTTCAATATCATATTCACTACCGCTTATGACCACTATGCTATAAAAGCAATAAAATTCAGTGCAATTGATTATATCCTGAAACCGATCGACCCGGAAGAACTTATTACCGCTGTTAAACGATTTGAAGACCGTGCAGGTCAAAAGGCGACACTCGACAAGCAATTTAAAACCCTTCTTTCGAATGTCAGACCCGAAAACAAACTTAAAAAAGTGGGTATTCCTGACGGTGACGGATTAATTTTCATTAACCTTTCTGATATTATTCGCTGTGATTCTGATGGGAATTATACGTTCTTCATTCTAACAAGCGGAAAAAAAATAATTGCTTCCAGAACACTTGGTGAATATGAACAAATGTTTGCCGATGACAACTTCTTCCGGATTCATAGATCCCATCTAATCAACCTCGAACACGTTAAAAAATATATCAAAGGAGAAGGCGGATACGTTGTAATGAGCGATAACTCTCAGGTTGAGGTCTCTAGACGTAATAAAACAGATTTTCTCGAAAAACTTTCCCATCTATAAGCAAACCGCTTAAATTTTAATACCTACCGTTAAATAAGTGAACCTGCCATTTACTCATTGTGGCTATACTTATGTTCTTTTGTGCCGTACTATTGTTCAGAAGTTTATACCATAAATTTTTATAAATAAATTAAGAGTAGGTGTTGGGAGGTTTGCAACAAAATTAATTGGCACATGGGGATGTTGTTTTTATTAATTGGCAGACCGCCCACACCTTAACTCAAAAAATTAAAAATATCCGATAAAGGGAAACAACATATATAATAAGACATTTAAAACTTTAATAAGATGGCAACAACACTACTCGATTTTAACAATTTAAATTCAATAGCCATGAACAGAAAAATATCAATCCGACACGGGCAGCATTACCACCAAAATGGAATCGGAACCGTAACAATTTTGTTAGCGATTGCGACAGTATCAATCATTTTTTTCAGTATCTATAACGCTTTTTAAAGATCCAGATTTTAGTTAGTTTAGTTTTAGTTTAGTTTAGTTAGTTTAGACCATCGAGAGCGGCACCTTTGAGAGTAGGTGCCGCTCTTACTTTTTACAACCGTTTAGTATTTGTTTATCCCGACAGACTCCTCCACAATAGCTCTGAAAGGGACACGCTGAACTTTGCTTTCCGCCCAGGAAATAAAATCAAAATATTCAAATGATTCGTCTAATAAAAAAACTCATTTATTAAAATTAGTATTTTATTGAGCGTATGACACCAGTTTTAGGAGATATTAACTCTTTCGTATAATCAATATTGATTGCGATAGGTTCGCGTCGCAAATAATTCCAACGCTTTAATTGTTTCTTTGGGTGATTCATAAAAACTCATGTGTCCCGAATTTTCCAACATCAATACGGAAGGATATTTGCACAAAGCCATCTGTGAATACATCGTTTCATAATTAATGACGTCGTCCTTTTTCCCAACGATGAACAGCACCGGAAATTCAGCGAATTTTAAAATAAGATCCCTGCTCTTCCGCTCTTTCATACCTTCTAAGCTATTGATAATAGATTGTCGCGAAATGTTTGCAGCAATCCTTTTTACTTTCTCCACCTCATCCGGAATCTTTGAAATATTTTCGGGAGCAAATAAGGAGGTTATCACTTCTGATACATAATGCCGGTGTTCCTTTTTAACCAAACGGATAACTTTTTCGCGTTCCTTTTTCTTCTCTTCTGAGTCGGCATAGGAAGTAGAATTAAATAAACAGAGTCCGCTTACATTTTCTGGATATAATTCAGCAAAGGCCAAAGCAACATAGCCTCCCATGGAATGTCCGGTTATAATATACCGCCTAAGCCCTACTTTATCAAGCACTGCTTTTACACTTTGCGCAAGCAGTTCCATACTGTGATAATATCCAATAGATGGCGTTTCACCATGCCCAGGTAGATCAATTACAATTACACGAAATTTCTTAGAAAGTTTTTTTACAAAATCACTCCACACTTCATGAGAACCCAAAAATCCATGCAAAAATACCAATACGCGACCTTTGCCGGTATCCGTATAATGTACTTTCGACTTTTTAAATTCTGCGAACATAAATCAATTTGAAAATTCGTTAATTTGAAAATGTTTCAATTTTCATAGAATAAAAAAACGCATAATTATTTCCAAAAACTTAATTATCAAATTTCCAAATTATTTCGCCATCAACGATTCAATCTCTTCCGCTTCCAAAGGAATATTTTTCATCAAATCATCAGGACCATTCGCTGTAACAAGGATATCGTTCTCCAATCTGATCCCTAAATTTTCTTCAGGAATATAGATCCCTGGCTCGCAGGTGAAAACCATTCCAGCCTCCAACTTACGATTGAAGTCTCCTACATCATGAACATCCAGTCCTAAAAAGTGGGACGTTCCATGCATAAAATATTTTTTATACGCAGGCCAATCCGGACTTTGTTTTTTGATATCGTCCATCGTTATCAAACCCAGATCTACCAATTCTTTTTCCATCAACAAGCCAACCGCTTTGTGGTAATCCGGAATATTATTTCCAACAGTAAGCATTGCCGTTGCCGCTTTCATAACTCTTAATACAGCATTGTAAACTTGTTTTTGACGTTCACTAAATTTCCCACTTACAGGCAAACAACGCGTCAGATCACTTGCATAGTTCCCATATTCTGCAGCTACATCCAATAAGATCACATCACCCGCCTTACACTCTTTATTGTTTTCTACATAATGTAAAACGCAGGCATTGCCACCTGAAGCAATGATAGGTCCATAAGCAAATCCACGTGAACGATTGGAAATAAACTCATGCACCAGCTCTGCTTCTATCTCATATTCCATTACACCGGGCTTAACAAAACTCAACAATCTGCGTAATCCCTTTTCGGTAATATTGCATGCTTGTTGAATAAGTTCAACTTCATAGTGCGATTTAATAGCACGTAATTTATGCATCACCGGCGCAGCACGTTCAACTTTATGCAATGGATATTTTGCGATAATGTTTTTATTGAAACGCATTTCTGCCGTTTCTGTATCGATGTATCTGCGAGCATGTTCATTACTATTTAAGTATACATATTCCGCCTGAAAAATAAGGGATTTCAAAAACGCTTCGAATCCATGATTCCACATCACATTTTTTATACCGGATGTTTCTGTTGCTTGTGTTTTATTTAATTTTGCACCTTCCCAGATCGCGATCAGTTCACTGGTTTCTTTTACAAACAATACTTCCTTGTGCGTTCCATTCGCTGCATCGGGATAGATCAACAACATGGTTTCCTCCTGATCAACTCCCGTCAGATAAAAAAGATCAGAATTCTGAACAAATCCTATTGAACCATCAGCATTCGTTGGCAATATATCATTACTCGTAAAAAGAGCGATCGAATTGGGTTTTAAACTCGCAGCAAATCGTTTACGGTTTTCAATGAATAAATTGGTGTTGATGGCAGAATATTTCATAAGAGATCTGATTTATTAATAATTCCAAAGATAGAATTTTATTGTTGTTACTTCAAACGTAAGAACACAAAAAAACCTCAGACAACTATCTGAGGTTTTGAAAAGGAATAGCGCACAGAAAATTTATTAATGACGTTTTTGGAATAGGAACGGATTTGCAGAATTGAATCGAATCATAATTTCCGGACCACCTCTTAGCGTACTTACTTGCGTTAAAGCGGAAGTATTAATATCGTAGCTGAAGCCGATCGCATATTGACCAACCTCTAACATAATAGCAGCAACAACGGCATCTTTATAACGATAATAAGCACCTAATCCAATGGATGAACGTTTTATATAACCGGTGTATTTCGAATCATCTTTCAGGTAATATTTGATCATCAGACCACCAACAATTTCCTTTGTAGGTCCTTGCAACTGACAAAAAATAGCAGGCGCCAATCCAACATTTGAATGAGGAATTCCAATCAATAACTTTCCGTGAATGACATATTTAGAAAAAAGTTTTTCATTTGTACCGACTAAGAACTTTTGTTTAGGCTGATTGATATGAAACATAGCGAATCCAAAATCAGCTTTTAGCTGATTGTTTTCACCGATTGATTTTTCCTCTCTCGAATAATTCCAAAGTAAGCCTGCAGCAAAATCTGGGTAAATAAAACTTTGAGCACCATATTGCTCACCATTTGCTATTGTCTGATCATATCCGGTACTTCCATTGTACTGGTTGGAAAATACAAATTTAGAATAATCAACTGTTTTCTGAACAACACCGGCTTGCAAGCCCAAAGAAACGGAAGAATATTCCCCTGCTTTGATAAATGTCGCGAAAGAAAGATTTACCTGATTGGTTCCCATATTCCCATCACCCGCTTTATCACTATAAAAAGAAAGTCCACCGGATAACTTGTTGAACGATTTTTTATACGCGCGGGTTTTAAATGGATCTACTTTATCCCAGCTGCTGGCTTTGAATTTCATTTCATATGACGCTCCGAATGTTTTATATGGCACAGTAACACTTCTCCACTGATCTTTATAAATGACAGATGCTCTCAAAACATGAGAAACACCTGTTAAAGCAGGATTAATCAATGAAGGATTTTCGTTGAACTGAGAAAAATGCAAATCTTGAGAAAATGCATTCACCCCAGCAATAACAAAACATCCAAGTATTAAAATATTTTTTTTCATAACGTATATTCTTCCCTTTTATCAAAAAAACTAACGAACTAAAGATATATTTCCAGTTTTGTTTACATCAAAGGAAGTTTGCGGACTTGTAGGAAGAATACCTGCAATCGCATAAGTTGCTTTGATAAAATAAACAAACACAGCAGGATCTAAAGCTCTTCCTTTATAAATTCCATCCCAACAGAAATCAGGATCTTTTGATTCATAGACTTTTTCACCCCAACGGTCAAAAATAAGGATTTCAAACGCATCTACACAATCAGACCAACCGTCTAAACAAAACTGATCATTTATACCGTCATTATTAGGGGAAAATGCATTGGGAACGCCTAAATTTCGGTTGCTAGAGCAAGGGATTTCAACATTCACTTTTACACAGGAACTATCAATACAACCTAATTCGGTAACTGTTACACAGAACGTTGTTGTTTCAAGCGGCGAAGCAAAGGT
>CAMCYR010000026.1 GCA_945885475.1 Chitinophaga pinensis | reverse complement strand
TCGAATCCTTCTCTCCCCACTTGGTTTCGGAAAGAAACAAAAAGAGAGAAGTTTTTAAAATAGGTATATTTAGTTCTTTAAATTATAAGTTTTTAATCGCGAATTAACTCAATTTGGTTAGCGACAAGTTTTAAGTTTCGGATTGTATTTAGTTCTTTAAATTATAAGTTTTTATCGCGAAAGTAGCTCATTTGGTAGAGCGTCAGCCTTCCAAGCTGAGGGTGGCCGGTTCGAGCCCGGTCTTTCGCTCTAAGGGAGTTGGGTTTCAGGTTTCCTGAAATCCGCTCTTTTAAACGATCACATGCTTCATTAAGCTGTTGTAGCTCAGTGGTAGAGCACTTCCTTGGTAAGGAAGAGGTCGTGAGTTCAATCCTCATCAACAGCTCTTGATGAGGTGAATCAATTTACGTGTGGGAGATGTTTATATGCATCACCTATTTTTTTGGAAAGAATTTTTGAATAGTAAAATAAATATAAAATAACAATTAAATAATAACTAGCAATGGCTAAAGAAAAATTCGACCGTTCCAAACCACACGTAAACATCGGAACAATTGGTCACGTTGACCACGGTAAAACTACCTTAACCGCAGCAATCACTGTTGTATTAGCTGAAAAAGGTTTATCTGAAGTAAGAGATTTCTCTTCTATCGATAATGCTCCTGAAGAAAAAGAACGTGGTATCACGATCAATACTTCTCACGTTGAGTATTCAACTGCTAACCGTCACTACGCTCACGTTGACTGTCCAGGTCACGCGGATTACGTAAAGAACATGGTTACAGGTGCTGCTCAAATGGACGGTGCTATTCTTGTTGTTGCTGCTACTGATGGTCCTATGCCACAAACTCGTGAGCATATCCTTTTGGCTCGTCAGGTTGGTGTGCCTAAAATCGTTGTATTCATGAATAAAGTGGATATGGTTGACGATCCTGAGTTATTAGAACTTGTTGAAATGGAAATCCGTGAGTTGTTATCTTTCTATCAATTTGATGGTGATAATACTCCAATCATCCAAGGTTCTGCTTTAGGTGGTTTAAATAAAGATGAAAAGTGGATGCCGAAAATTATGGAATTGATGGATGCAGTTGATGCATACATTCCTATTCCTGTTCGTGAAACTGATAAAGCTTTCTTAATGCCGGTTGAAGACGTTTTCACGATCACTGGTCGTGGTACTGTTGCAACAGGTAAAATTGAAACAGGTGTTATCAACTCAGGTGATGAGGTTGAAATCATCGGTATGCAAGATGAGAAATTAAAATCTACGATCACTGGTGTGGAAATGTTCCGTAAGATCCTTGATAGAGGTGAAGCAGGTGATAACGTTGGTTTGTTATTACGTGGTATCGATAAAAAAGATATTCGCAGAGGTATGGTTGTTGTTCGTCCTGGTACGATCACTCCTCACACTGAATTCAAAGCGGAGATCTATGTATTGAAAAAAGAAGAAGGTGGACGTCACACTCCATTCCACAATAAATACCGTCCTCAATTCTACTTACGTACAACTGACGTAACAGGAGAAATTGAATTACCAACAGGACGCGACATGGTTATGCCTGGTGATAACGTAACAATTACTGTTAAGTTAATTGTACCGGTAGCTATGGACAAAGGACTTCGTTTCGCTATCCGTGAAGGTGGCAGAACAGTAGGTGCTGGTCAGGTTACTGAGATCATCAAGTAATTAATATTACAAAATTAGTATAGACAGTAGGTAGTGGAAAACACTGCCTGCTGTTTTCTACTAATAAAGGGTGGTGCTTAAAACGCTGTTTTTGGCATTTGAATAACACAATTTGGAGTATTTACAGGTGTAGTTCAAGGGTAGAATAGAGGTCTCCAAAACCTTTGATGGGAGTTCGAATCTCTCCACCTGTGCAAAAGAAAATTAAAACGTAAAAGTCAAAAGGAAGTTCGTCTTACGACAAATAACCCGAGACCAAATACTAAAAAGTATGAGCAAATTCAAAACATACATCGATGAAACAGCGAATGAGCTTTTTCATAAAGTAAGCTGGCCTTCTTGGAGCGAATTGCAAAGCAGTGCTATTGTAGTTGCTATTGCTTCTATAATTATTGCATTGGTAGTTTGGTTCATGGACCTTACGTTCAATAAAGGAATGGAAGCTATTTACCATTTATTTTAATAAATACTTTAGAGTTAAAAAAAATGAGCGAGCAAACAAAAACCGACACTGTGAAAAAATGGTATGTGGTAAGAGCTATCAGTGGTCAGGAGAAAAAGGTGAAGCAGTATATTGAAATGGAAATTAACCGTTTGGGATTAAGCAATTTTGTATCTCAGATTTTAATTCCTACCGAAAAAATTTATCAGATCCGTAACGGAAAAAAGGTAAGTAAAGAACGCCCTTTTTATGGCGGATATATATTAGTTGAAGCAGCATTAGTGGGTGAAGTTGCTCACGTTATTAAACAAATTACCGGTGTCATTGGATTTTTAGGTGAAACGAAAGGTGGTGCTCCAGTTCCAATGCGTCTGGCAGAAGTAAACCGTATCTTAGGAACGGTTGATGATCTTGCAGAAACAGATGCGCAGATCAGTATCCCTTTTATTGTTGGTGAAACAGTAAAAGTTATCAATGGACCTTTCAATGGTTTCACTGGAACAATTGAACGTGTTATTGAAGATAAGAAAAAATTAGAGGTAATGGTGAAAATCTTTGGTAGAAAAACACCACTGGAATTAGGTTACCTGGAAGTAGAAAAAGAAAATTAATAAAAATATTGATTTGAATATTCATTAAAAAAGCCTGGCTTCCACCGGCTCGTGACAGTTTGAATAGGTCGATCAAAAATTAGAATAAGTAAACAATACCGTTTAAAGCAGTAAATAAAGTTTATGCATTTAGCATAACAATTTACATTCAGACTTTAAACTTTAAACTAAAAAGAAAAATGGCAAAAGAAGTAAGTGCAATGATCAAATTGCAAATAAAGGGTGGGGCAGCAAATCCTTCACCTCCGATCGGACCGGCATTAGGTGCAAAAGGTGTGAATATCATGGAGTTCTGTAAGCAGTTTAATGCTAGAACTCAGGATAGAGCAGGAAAAGTAACTCCTGTGATCATTACTGTTTATAGTGATAAAACATTTGAATTTATCCTTAAGCATACTCCTGTCGCAGTTTCATTATTGGAAGTAACAAAAGTAAAAGGTGGTTCAAAGGAATCTAACCGTTTAAAAGTAGGTAATGTTTCTTGGGATCAGATTCGTACAATTGCTGAAGGTAAAATGCCGGATATGAATTGCTTTACAATAGAAGCAGCAATGAGTATGGTTGCAGGAACTGCGCGCAGTTTAGGTTTAAGCATTACAGGAGAATCTCCTCTTAAAAAGTAGTAAGTTTAACTGATGGAGTCCGAATAAAGTAAGACGCTCGCACATCATAATTTTATAATAATGACAAAAATTTCCAAAAATAGAAAGCTTGCGCTTTCTAAATATGACGCTACAAAGTCATATTCTTTAGCAGAAGCTGCTAAAATCGTTAAAGAAATCACCAACACAAAATTCGATTCATCTGTCGAAATCAGCGTTCGTTTAGGTGTTGATCCTCGTAAAGCTAACCAAATGGTTCGCGGATCTGTTTCTTTGCCTCATGGTTCTGGTAAAACAATGCGCGTTCTTGCCATTGTTACTCCGGATAAAGAAGCAGAGGCAAAAGCTGCTGGTGCTGATTTTGTTGGGTTGGATGAGTATATTGAAAAAATCAAAGGTGGTTGGACAGATGTTGACGTAATCATTACTATGCCTTCAGTTATGGGTAAAGTGGGTGCTTTGGGTCGCGTATTAGGACCCCGTGGTTTAATGCCTAACCCGAAAACAGGTACTGTTACTATGGATATTGGTAAAGCAGTTGCTGACTCTAAAGGCGGTAAAATAGATTTTAAAGTAGATAAAGCAGGGATTGTTCAAGCCCTTGTTGCTAAAGCTTCTTTCGATAGCAACAAAATTGCAGAAAATGCAACTGAACTGTTACAAACAATTATGAAATTAAAGCCTTCATCAGCAAAAGGACAGTATGTCAGAAGTATTTATTTGAGCTCAACAATGAGTCCGAGTATCGAAATCGACAGCAAATTCTTAGGGCAATAATTTTAAAAAAATCATCATCTGCCTTGGCTTCCACTAAGCAGATAAAACTAAATAGAAATGAAAAAAGAAGATAAAACAAAAATCATCGAATCACTAATAGAAAAGCTGAATGCTAATAACAAAATCTACTTAGCTGATTGTTCTTCTTTATCTGTTGAAAAAGTTAACCAATTCAGAAGATCTTGCTTCGAGAAAAACATTTCAGTCACAGTAGTAAAAAATTCATTGCTTAAAAAAGCATTGGAACAAGCTGCTGATAGCCGCTTAACAGGTTTGATTCCTGCTTTAAAAGGCGCGACTGCATTGATCTTTACCGAAGTAGGAAATGCTCCTGCGAAGTTAATTAAGGAATTCAGAAGAAAAAATGATAAGCCGCTTTTAAAAGCTGCTTTCGTTGAAGAGAACATTTACCTGGGCGATAATGAACTTGAAGCTCTTGCAAATATCAAAAGCAAGAACGAGCTTATCGCAGATGTGGTTGCCTTGCTTCAGTCCCCTGCTAAACGCGTTATCGGAGCTTTGCAAGCAAATGCAGAGAAAAAAGATGCCGCTTAATTGGCAAACAGCTTAAAGAACGAAAAATAAAAAATTAATTAGTAACAAATTTAAAAATCAAATACAATGGCAGACGTAAAAGCAATTGCTGAGCAGTTAGTAAATTTAACTGTTAAAGAAGTGCAAGAATTATCAACAATACTTAAAGATGAGTATGGAATCGAACCAGCAGCAGCAGCAGTAGTTGTAGCAGCAGGTGGTGGAGCAGACGCAGCAGCAGTGAAAACATCTTTTGATGTTATTTTACTTGAAGCAGGTGCAGCAAAATTAGGTGTTGTTAAAATTGTAAAAGACTTAACAGGATTAGGTTTGAAAGAATCCAAAGATCTTGTTGATGGTGCACCAAAACCAGTTAAAGAAGGTGTTTCTAAAGAAGAAGCAGAATCAGTGAAAAAACAATTAGAAGAAGCAGGAGCAAAAGTTGAGATTAAATAAGCTGTTTCTAATACACAATTTATAGTCATTATCCTCATTGTTCCCATTTGGGAACGATGAGGTACTTGGCTTTTAGAGTGTTTATAATCGTTTTTTCTTATTAACCTCGTTTGTTGTTATATTCATCTATGTTCTAACAAACTTAATACTTAAGCACCTTGGCTCAAATTAAAAAAACACAGAGAATAAGTTTTGCATCTATTAAAAGTCAAATCGATTACCCTGACTTTTTAGATATTCAACTTCAATCGTTCCAAGACTTTTTTCAGTTGGAAACTACTTCTGAAAATCGTCAAAACGAAGGATTATTTAAAGTTTTCGCTGAGAACTTTCCTATATCCGATGCACGGAATAATTTCGTGCTTGAATTCTTAGATTATTTTATTGATCCCCCTCGCTACTCTCTTGAAGAGTGTATTGAGCGTGGTTTAACATACAGTGTTCCGCTTAAAGCGAAATTACGCTTGTATTGTACAGATCCTGAACATGAAGATTTTGAAACAATCGTTCAGGATGTATACTTAGGTACTATCCCGTACATGACTCCCAAAGGTACTTTTGTTATCAATGGAGCTGAACGTGTAATCGTATCTCAGTTGCACCGTTCACCAGGTGTGTTCTTCGGTCAAAGCCGTCACGCAAATGGTACTAAACTTTATTCTGCAAGGGTTATACCTTTCAAAGGTTCATGGATAGAGTTTTCTACCGATATCAATAACGTGATGTATGCTTACATCGATCGTAAGAAAAAATTACCTGTTACCACCTTATTAAGAGCTATCGGATTTGAAAGCGATAAACAAATCCTCGAAATATTTGGACTTGCTGATGAAGTAAAAGTTAGTAAAGTTGCCCTTAAAGCTTCTATCGGACGTAAATTGGCTGCCCGTGTTTTGAAAACATGGATTGAAGATTTCGTTGATGAAGATACCGGTGAAGTTGTTTCTATTGAACGTAACGAGGTAATCATCGACCGCGAAACGATCTTGGATAATAACCACATCGATATGATCGTTGATGCGAATGTTAAATCTGTGATCCTCCACAAACAGGATGTGAATGCAGGTGATTACGCGATCATCTACAATACATTGCAAAAAGATACTTCCAACTCTGAAAAAGAGGCTGTGGAGCATATCTACCGTCAATTGCGTAACGCTGAACCGCCTGATGAAGAAACAGCTCGTGGTATCATCGATAAATTATTTTTCTCTGATAAACGTTATGATCTTGGTGAAGTAGGACGTTATAGAATCAACAAAAAGTTGAATCTCAATACTCCTTTTACCACTAAGACCTTAACGAAAGAGGATATCATCTGTATCATCAAATATTTGATTGAACTTATCAACTCAAAAACAGATGTGGATGATATTGACCACTTAAGTAACAGACGAGTTCGTACTGTTGGTGAACAATTGTATTCTCAGTTCGGTGTTGGTCTTGCTCGTATGGCTCGTACTATCCGCGAGCGAATGAATGTTCGTGATAACGAGGTGTTCACTCCAACAGATTTGATCAATGCGAAAACATTATCGTCTGTAATCAATTCGTTCTTCGGAACAAATCAGTTGTCTCAATTTATGGATCAAACAAACCCTCTTGCAGAAATCACGCACAAGCGTAGACTTTCGGCACTAGGGCCAGGAGGTTTATCCCGTGAGCGTGCTGGTTTCGAGGTTCGTGACGTTCACTATACGCATTATGGTCGTCTGTGTACTATTGAAACTCCTGAGGGACCAAACATCGGTTTGATTTCCTCTTTGTGTGTATTCGCGAAAATTAATAAATTAGGTTTTATTGAAACGCCATACATGACCGTAACAAACGGTAAAGTGGATATGGAAAAATCTGTTACTTATTTAAGTGCAGAAGAAGAAGGACAAAAAATTATCGCTCAGGCAAATACTCCGGTTGATGCGAAAGGTAATTTCTTAGATAAAAAAGTTAAAGCGCGTTATGAAGGAGATTTCCCGGTTGTAGAACCTGAGAAAATCAACTTGATGGATGTTGCTCCTAACCAAATTGCATCTATCGCTGCTTCATTGATTCCTTTCTTGGAACATGATGATGCGAATCGTGCGTTGATGGGATCCAACATGATGCGTCAGGCCGTTCCTTTATTGCGTCCTGAAGCTCCAATTGTTGGTACTGGTCTTGAGCCTTTAGTTGCGCACGATTCACGTGTGTTGGTAAATGCTGAAGGTGAAGGTACTGTTGAATACGTTGATGCAAATGAAATTGTGATCCGCTACAACCGTACGGATGAAGATCGTTTGATCAGCTTTGATGATGATATCAAACGTTATGAATTAACGAAGTTCCGTAAAACCAACCAAAGTACGTGTATCAACTTAAAACCAATCGTGAAGAAAGGTGAAAAAGTTTCTAAAGGACAAGTATTGTGTGATGGTTATGCAACTCAAAATGGTGAATTAGCTCTTGGTCGTAACATGAAAGTGGCATTCATGCCTTGGAAAGGTTACAACTTTGAAGATGCAATCGTTATCTCTGAGCGCGTTGCTCGTGAAGATATCTTCACATCTGTTCACATCGATGAGTATGCATTGGAAGTTCGTGATACAAAACGTGGTTTAGAAGAATTAACTTCTGATATTCCTAACGTTTCTGAAGAGGCTACAAAAGACTTGGATGAAAACGGATTAATCCGTATCGGTGCTGAAGTTAAAGAAGGTGATATTTTGATCGGAAAAATTACTCCGAAAGGAGAAACGGATCCGTCACCGGAAGAAAAACTTTTACGTGCGATCTTTGGTGACAAAGCTGGCGATGTGAAAGATGCTTCATTAAAAGCACCTCCATCATTACGCGGTGTTGTTATCGATAAAAAATTGTTCTCAAGAGCAATTAAAGATAAAAAATCAAAAGCGGAAGAAAAACCACTTCTTGATAAAATCGATAAAGAACACAATGCAGATGTTGCTGCTTTAAAAACTAGACTTATTGATAAATTATTCACTCTGGTGAATGGTAAAACATCTCAAGGTGTTATCAATATTCTGAAAGAAGAAGTAATTGCTAAAGGTGTTAAGTTTACTCAGAAAAGTTTAGAGAAAATTGATTTCTCTACTGTTAACGCTAGTAAATGGACTACTGATAAAGATGTGAATGATCAGATTAAAATGTTACTTCACAACTACAATATCAAATACAACGATTTACTTGGTGCATTTAAACGTAAAAAGTTTGCCGTTACAATTGGTGATGAGTTACCTGCTGGTATTGTACAACTTGCAAAAGTGTACATCGCTAAAAAACGTAAGTTGAAAGTGGGTGATAAGATGGCTGGTCGTCACGGTAATAAAGGTATCGTTGCTCGTATCGTTCGTGATGAAGACATGCCGTTCCTTGATGATGGAACTACTGTTGATATCGTATTAAATCCACTGGGTGTTCCTTCTCGTATGAACTTGGGACAAATTTATGAAACCGTTCTTGCTTGGGCCGGACAAAAATTAGGTGAAAAATTCTTCACTCCAATTTTTGATGGTGCAACTACTGATCAATTAAATGAATGGACTGATAAAGCAGGTTTGCCTCGCTTTGGACGTACTTATTTAACAGATGGTGGAACAGGTGAGAAGTTTGATCAGCCGGCAACTGTAGGTATTATCTACATGCTGAAACTTGGTCACATGGTGGATGATAAGATGCACTCCCGTTCAATCGGACCATACTCTCTTATTACGCAACAACCATTGGGCGGTAAAGCTCAATTCGGAGGTCAGCGTTTTGGTGAGATGGAGGTTTGGGCTCTTGAAGCATTTGGTGCTGCCAACATTCTTCAGGAAATCCTTACAATTAAGTCGGATGACGTTGTAGGACGTGCTAAAGCGTATGAAGCTATTGTTAAAGGTGAAAATATGCCAACTCCGGGAATCCCTGAATCATTCAACGTATTGTTGCATGAATTGAGAGGTTTAGGATTAAACATTTCACTTGACTAATAACGAATTTTAATTTTGGTGTTCTTGAAATACAGAACACCAAAATTTAAAATTAAACTTTGAACTTTTTAAACTAATAATAAAATGGCTTTCAAAAGAGACATCAAATTAAAAAGTAACTTCTCGAAAATTACCATCAGCCTCGCATCTCCGGAAGCAATTTTGGAGCGTTCAAGTGGTGAAGTTGTAAAACCAGAAACCATCAACTACAGAACATACAAGCCTGAAATGGGTGGTTTGTTTTGTGAGCGTATTTTTGGACCGGTTAAAGATTGGGAATGTGCTTGTGGTAAATATAAACGCATTCGTTACAAAGGAATTGTTTGTGACCGTTGTGGTGTTGAAGTAACTGAAAAGAAAGTACGTAGAGAGCGTATGGGACACATCAATTTAGTTGTTCCTGTTGCTCACATCTGGTACTTTAAATCATTGCCAAACAAAATTGGTTATCTGTTAGGTCTACCAACTAAAAAGTTGGACATGATCATTTATTACGAACGTTATGTTGTAGTAAACGCAGGTGTTAAAGCTGTTGATGGTATCAATTATCTTGACTTTTTATCTGAAGAAGAATATTTGAATATCCTTGATACGCTTCCAAAAGACAATCAATATTTAGATGATACTGATCCGAATAAATTCATCGCGAAGATGGGTGCTGAAGCGTTACAATCGCTTTTGAGCCGTGTTGATCTTGATGGATTATCTTTCGACTTACGTTTAAAAGCAAATACTGAAACATCTCAACAACGTAAAAATGAAGCATTAAAGCGTTTGCAAGTTGTTGAAAGTTTCCGTCACGCAAATCAAAATGTAGAAAATCGTCCGGAGTGGATGATCGTAAAGATCGTTCCTGTTATTCCACCGGAATTGCGTCCACTCGTTCCATTGGATGGTGGCCGTTTCGCTACGTCTGATTTAAATGACTTATACAGACGTGTTATCATCCGTAACAACCGTTTGAAACGATTGATCGAAATCAAAGCTCCTGAAGTGATCTTGCGTAATGAAAAACGTATGTTGCAAGAAGCGGTTGATTCATTATTCGATAACTCCCGTAAATCAAATGCCGTTAAAACTGAATCAAACCGTGCTTTAAAATCATTATCTGATTCATTGAAAGGTAAACAAGGTCGTTTCCGTCAGAACTTACTTGGTAAACGTGTCGATTATTCTGCACGTTCGGTAATTGTTGTTGGACCGGAATTGAAATTGCATGAGTGCGGATTGCCGAAAGATATGGCAGCAGAATTATTCAAACCGTTTATCATTCGTAAAATGATTGAGCGTGGTATTGTTAAAACTGTAAAATCTGCAAAAAAAATAGTTGATAAAAAAGAACCTATCGTTTGGGATATTTTAGAGAACATTTTAAAAGGACATCCTGTTCTTTTGAATCGCGCTCCGACATTGCACAGATTAGGTATCCAGGCTTTCCAACCAAAATTAATTGAAGGAAAAGCAATCCAATTGCACCCATTGACTTGTACTGCGTTTAACGCGGATTTTGACGGGGATCAAATGGCGGTTCACGTTCCATTGGGACATGCTGCTATCTTGGAAGCACAATTGTTGATGCTTGCTTCTCATAATATCTTGAACCCTGCGAATGGTGCTCCGGTTGCCGTTCCATCTCAAGACATGGTGCTTGGTCTGTACTACATGACCAAAGGGAAGAAAAATACAAAAGAGGATGTTGTTAAAGGTGAAGGATTATCTTTCTATTCTCCTGAAGAAACAATCATTGCTTATAACGAAAAACGTGTTGACCTGCATGCTTGGGTGAAAGTTCGTTTGGAAGTGAAAGAAGGTGATAAATTAGTAAACAAATTAGTTGAAACTACTGTTGGTCGTATCTTGTTTAATCAGGTTGTGCCTAAAGAAGTTGGTTTTATCAACGAATTGTTGACGAAGAAATCATTACGTGATATTATCGGAAACATTGTTAAGGAAACAGGTATGGCGAAAACTGCTAAGTTCCTTGACGAAATGAAAACATTAGGTTTCATGAGTGCATTCCGTGGATGTTTATCGTTTAACTTGGGTGACGTTATGGTTCCTGAGGATAAAGGTAAAATGATCGCTGACGCGAATACGCAAATTGATGAAGTAGTTGCCAACTACAACATGGGTTTCATTACCAACAATGAGCGTTACAATCAGGTGATCGATATCTGGACACATACAAACTCCCGCATCACTGCGAAAGTATTGAATACATTGACAACTGACCGTCAGGGATTCAATCCGGTTTATATGATGTTGGATTCAGGAGCTCGTGGTTCTAAAGAACAAATCCGTCAGTTAGGTGGTATGCGTGGATTGATGGCGAAACCGCAAAAAGGTGCAGGTGGTGGAGAGATCATCGAGAATCCAATCCTTTCTAATTTTAAAGAAGGTTTATCGATCCTTGAGTATTTCATTTCTACGCACGGTGCCCGTAAAGGTCTTGCAGATACAGCCTTGAAAACTGCGGATGCTGGATACTTAACAAGACGTCTAGTTGACGTTGCTCAGGATGTAATTATCACTGTTGAAGATTGTGGTACTTTACGTGGATTGATCGCAACACCATTGAAGAAAAATGATGAGGTGGTTGAATCTTTATATGATAGAATTTTAGGTAGAACGACTGTTCATGATGTTTATCATCCTTTAACAGGTGATATGATCATCGGTGCAGGTGAAGAGTTAACAGAAGATTTTGCAAAAATCATTTCTGAATCTCCGATCGAAGCGGTTGAAATTCGTTCTGTATTAACCTGCGAAAGTAAAAACGGTGTTTGTGGAAAATGTTACGGACGTAACTTAGCTACAGGCCGCATGGTTCAGCGTGGTGAAGCAGTTGGTGTTATTGCCGCTCAGTCAATTGGTGAGCCGGGTACTCAGTTAACATTGCGTACATTCCACGTGGGTGGAGTTGCGGGTGGTTCTGTTGCTTCTTCTAAATTGGAAGCGAAGTATGACGGTATCCTGGAAATTGACGAATTGAAAACAGTGAAGCGTAAAAATTCTGATGGAAAAACCGTTGACGTTGTTATTGGTCGTTCTGCTGAAATGCGCATCATTGATGCAAACACTAAAATTGTTCTTACAACAGGTAATATTCCTTACGGTTCTCAATCGTATGCGAAGCATTTAGATAAAGTTAAAAAAGGTGATTTGATCTGTGATTGGGATCCGTATAACGCTGTTATCGTTTCTGAATTTGCTGGTAAAATCGAATTTGATAACGTTGAAGAAGGTATTACTTTCCGCGAAGAGTCCGATGAACAGACTGGCTTTAAAGAAAAAGTTATTGTTGAGAGTCGTGATAAATCAAAGAATCCTTCTATCAAGATTGTTGTTAGCAAAGAAATATTGCGTACGTACAACATTCCGGTTGGAGCGCATATCATTGTAAATGATTCATCAAAAATTGAAGCAGGACAAATCCTTGTTAAGATTCCTCGTTCATCTGGTAAAACTGGCGATATCACAGGAGGTTTACCACGTGTTACCGAGTTGTTTGAAGCTCGTAACCCAAGTAATCCGGCTGTTGTTTCTGAAATTGACGGTATCGTTTCATTTGGTAAGATCAAACGTGGTAACCGTGAGGTATACGTTGAATCACGTACTGGTGAAAAGAAAACATACCTTGTTCAGCTATCGAAACATATCCTTGTTCAGGAAAATGATTTCATCAAAGCTGGTGAGCCATTGTCAGACGGGGCTATCACTCCAAGTGATATCCTTGCTATCAAAGGACCAACTGCTGTTCAGGAATACTTGGTAAATGAAGTACAAGAGGTATATCGTTTACAAGGTGTGAAAATCAATGATAAACATTTCGAAGTGATTGTTCGTCAGATGATGCGTAAAGTAGACATCAGCGAAGCGGGTGATACAATCTTCTTAGAAAAACAATTGGTGAACAAAGCGGAGTTCATGAAAGAAAACGATAACTTATATGCTAAAGTTTTAGTTCTTGATCCAGGTGATTCAACCTTATACAAAGCTGGTCAAATTATCAGTGCACGTAAATTGAGAGATGAAAATTCTTCATTGAAACGCAGAGATATGAAGATCATCGAAGCTCGTGAAGCAGTTCCTGCTACATCAAGCCAAGTGTTACAAGGTATCACACGTGCATCATTGCAAACCAATAGTTTCATGAGTGCTGCATCCTTCCAGGAAACAACGAAGGTGTTGAACGAAGCTGCTGTGAGCGGAAAAGTAGATCATTTGTTAGGATTGAAAGAAAACGTAATTGTTGGACATTTAATTCCTGCAGGTACCGGCTTAAGAGCTTACGACAAAATGATTGTTGGTTCACAAGAAGAGTACGATCGTTTATTGGCTTCTAAAAAAGAAGCTGCTTTGGAAGAAGAAGCATAGCCAGCGAATTGCTAATTTGTTCGAATAATACGAATTACGAAGTGGTAGCTATATAATAAAAAGAGGGAAACAGAAATGTTTCCCTCTTTTGTTTTTGGTGAATTTGGATTTGGATTTTTTATGGGCTATATTTGGTATAATCATATCTCTTAAATTATTCTCATGAAAAAATTACTTGTCATTATAGTTTGTTTTCTATTATATCCATTTTGTTCTTCTGCTCAAAGTACTTACGATATATACAATAGCGAATGTGGAAGCTATTCTGCGATTGACCCAGATATTATTTTACCACCACTTACTCCAATTACTTCTGGTGGTTTTGGAAGCTATATTGGAGAGTACCAAATTTTTTTAAATCAACATCCTTGGAAAACTTCTCCTGCACTTAATACTAATGCAATTTCATATAAAATTGAAGTTGTTTCATTTCCCTTTACTCCAAATTGTTTAAACTGTCAGAGTTTCTTTGTTAGTCCACCTCTTCCTCTTGGTGTAAGAGAGTTAAGAATGCCAGATGGAGAATTTCCTTACGATGCATTGCAAAATGCTTGGGTAAGAAACATTGTGCCCTTGCCACCTATTCCTCCTGCAGCAGCAGCGACCAACACGAACGATTATTTATTGAGAAGAGAGTATAAGGGACAATACGGTATTGGAGGACCAGGAATTAGCGGAGATATTCATTTTGCTACACTTGCTAGCAAAGGGATTGTAAATAGTGACGCATTGGGGTTTGAGTATCATGCTACTAGAGTGTTTTATCCTCATAGTATATTGAAACATACTTTCTATATGCATTGTGGAAACAGTATTTCGGATGAAATTGTTGATAGTATTGTTTTTGTTTTGGATCATACGCGTGGAAGAATGAGGGAGTACCCATTTATTGGAACGAATACAAATTCAATAGCTTTTCAACACGATGTTACAATTTCACCTAAGTGGACTGACCCGCTTACAGTGGGTTCTGTTTTAAATACAATAGACTACTACCCATTGTTAAAAACGCCCTCTGTTTGTCATAGCCATTTCCCAGCTGAATCATCAACATGGATTGCGGATGATTATGTCCGCCCACAGCCTCAAACATTATTGCAAACTTTTTTGGGAAATGTTACAGGTAATGCTGCTGCTGGTTATTCAAATCCAAATTACTCGGACAAAATGCCAGGAATTCCTCATACATATATTATTGACAGAGCTATTGATTTAACGTTATTGAATCCATCGGAAAAAATAATTTACAACCCATCTGAGACTGATATTGATTTAGATCAGCCTTTTAACATAACACCAGCTAGTAAAACACTTACTTTCCCTTCAGGATATACTTTCAAAACTGTTAATGGAAGATATCCTACAGTTGCTGAAGTTGAGGCAGGTGATCCTAATAATTTATATTTTCATCAAGATGATATTAATCCTGTTAGTACTTTAACTTGTGATGATATTGGTTCACCGACTGACACCTATTTTTCTTATTATCGAGTTAAAAGTGGTAGCACTTTAGTTATTGAACCTTGTGTACGATTGTATGATGTGCAAATTGAAGTTGGACCTGGAGCGCACTTGTATTATAACCCAACAGAAATTTCCGGAAGACACTATAATATTGTAAATACAGGAGGAACTATTCATTTTCCAACGGTTGGAACTCCAATATATTCTACATGTCCATTTAATTGTTTTGAGGTGTCAAGATACGATGTTGTGGACTTGATTCTAAATGTAAATACAACGTGGAATTCTTCAACAATTTATACTGCACTTGACGCAACAGGAGATGGAAAAATACAAATTGCTGGAACCATAACTGTAAAGTCTGGAAGTACTTTGACAATTACTGGTCCATTGAAATTGGAATTTGGTGAAAATGGTAGAATATTGGTAGAAAGAGGAGCAAAATTAATTGTGAACGGAATTGGTGTAGGAAGTGAAGTGATTTTGACTTCTGCAGAATTTTGCAATAAAAGTATGTGGCAAGGAATACAAGTTTTAGGAAACAAATTCGCATCACAAGGTAGTATTACTTCACCTTCCTCAAATCAAGGGTTCGTTTATTTTCACAGAGTAATTATTGAAAATGCCCGAATTGCAGTGAAAATGGGAATTGATGGATCAAGCAGTTTTAGTGGTGGAGTTATTCACTCAACATTATCTGACTTTAGAAATAACTTTGTAGACATTGAATTTAAACCATATTTCGCATTGGTAGTTACTTCTACAGGAACTTCACCACTTAATTATGTATCTACAATTCAAAATTGCAATTTTGAAACTACTAGAAAACTGAATGATATACATTATGCTGCTGCTGGCGACAGAGCAATTGCATGTGACAAACACATCATATTGAGTGGAGTTAGAAATGTAAAACTGAATGGAAATAAATTCGAAAATAATGCTATCAACTCTATGGGAAATTCTCTCTTTGATGAGGATGTAAGAGGAACGGGTATTTATTCTATTGATTCTTACATAAATCTAACAGGAGGTTCAAATGCGAATACTTTCAAAGGGCTTAGTGAAGGTGTTCTAGCAAAATCAACAGGAGGGCCCAGATACATAACAATTGTTGGTAATCACTTTCTTAATAATATTCATGGAATTGTATTAGAAGCAACGAAACTTACTACTATTAATAGCAATGATTTTACTATACCCGCTTCTAATGGTAACACAATACTTGCTACTAACGAACTCTTGCGAGGCTATAATAAGCCTGTTGGGCTTTATCTGATTGGTGTAACTGATTTTACTGCTCAGGAAAATGTTTTCACTGGTGCAATTACTTCTACCTCTTTTCCTGTCGATCAATATAACTATGGAATGGTCGTAAATAATTGTAGCGGTTCTGCACCACTTGGTTTTGATGGGTCAGGAATTGGATATGCATATAAAAATACCTTCAGTAATTTAAATGTAAATATACAACCAGAGTTAGATAATGCCGCTCCTATTGTTGCTGGTGGTGGATTAGAATATAAATGTAATAGTTTTATCAATCGCAAAAATAATGATGTTTATTTGCCAGATGGTCCAGTAGGGACATTTCTTACAAGTTTAATAAGAGATCAAGGAGCTTGTATTTCTACAACTCAGCAAGCAGGAAATTCATATTCACCTGGTTCTTTGTATGAGCAAATGGAGTTTGATAATAATTCCGAAATTGATAATTCTAGCTTTCAGTATAGTGATCAGCCAGGAGTTTTTAATTATACAGATATACCATCTTCAATTAATAATTGTTCTCCTACTTTTGGATTAAATTCATGTTTATCAAATCTTAGTGGAATTTGTGCGGGTGATTTAACATGCTTATTAGCTAACTATAATTCGTCTAAGGCTATTGCTAATCAAAAGCAGATTGATCTAGGTCAGTTAATTGATGGTGGTAATACAGATTATTTGTTAGAAAAAATAAATAGTTCAATGTCGCCAGGTCAGTTGAAAAATTTATTAATAAGTAAATCTCCATATTTGAGCGATGAGGTTTTAATTGCTATGTCACACAGAACCAATTCACTCTCATCAGGACACATCAAGCAAATTGTAATAGCAAATTCCCCTGTCACTAAATTGGTTTTAGATGAAATAATAAACTTGGGCTTGCCAAATGGTATTATTAATAATATTATGACAGCACAAACTGGTACATCACCAAGAAGTGAAAAAGAAAAGGAAGTAGATTATCACTTTTTTCAAGCGCAATTGGCTGAAGTGATTTTAAAGCAAGCTTATCTTGAGATTGAAAATATTGACAGCTTAAAATCACTTTCGCAAAAGGATTCTACACTTGCTGGTTTATTTAAGCAAATTGAGATTCTGATAGAACAACGTAATTTCTCTGATGCACAATTATGCTTACAAAAAATCCACTCTAAAGAGGAGGAAGGAGTACATAGTGATAAATGCAAATTGAGTGCAATCCGTTTATATTTGGCCGCAAATGACTTGACTTGGGTCGATATGACCACAGGTCAATATGCTATGGTGAAGCAAATTTATGAAAACAACCCAGAGTTGGCAATAGAAGCGAGAACAATATTGTCTTTAACAAAAGGTATGCAATATGCCCGATATCCTTACGATGCGAATTCTCTCAGAAGTATGTCAGTTGCAAATGAGGAGGAAGCAGAATTTGTTTCTAGCACGACTTCTGATTTTTTAGTATATCCTAATCCATCTTCAGATTTTACGAAAGTAGTTTTTAGCTTGAAAGAAGTCTCACGTGCTGAATTGATAATTTATAATGTAATGGGAGCAGTTGTTTATAAGAAAAATATTATAAATGAATCTTCAGTTATTCTAGACACCAAAAATTTCACAAATGGAATCTATTTTTTTGTTTTAAACACAGATAAAGGATTTGCAGATAAGAAAAAAGTTATTTTTTCTAATTAAATGAAAAAAGCAATCAAAATATTATTCATTGGCATTCTTGTTTCTTTTGAAGTTAATGCACAAACCTATATTAATAGGTTGTATGATTACGATGGAACTAATTCTTTTTCTAATCATGCAACTACTGCAATAGAGTTGCCTAATGGCGACTTTCTAGTTGGTGGGAATAAGTTTCTTCCATCCTTTGGGGCATTACATTTCATTCGTATAAATACAAACGGAGATACCGTTTTAACAAAGAGCTATCCTAAATTAAATTGTGGATATTACACTGCAATAGGAAACTCTTTGATAAAATGTTTAGATGGGAATTACGCACAAGCTGGTGCTTATGCAGATAGTGGATCTACTGCACTCAATGCTTTGTTGGTTAAGCTAACTGAAAATGGAGATACACTTTGGACAAAAACTTATGGAGGCGTAAATTTTGATAATGCAAATATTGTTTGTCAAACCCCTGACAGTGGATTTGTAATGATGGGTGTTACGCAAAGTTTTAGCACAGGTTCCGCATCTGATTTTTATTTGATAAAAACAGATAAAAATGGTGTATTTCAATGGCAACAGGTTTATGGTACAACATTGACTGAAGATTGTGTTTCTGGTCAAATTACTTTGGATGGAGGATTTATACTTTCAGGACATAGAAATAATCAACTACATGTTGTTAAAACAGATAGTAATGGAAATTTTCAATGGGAAAAAGTATATGCAGGAACCGCAGGACAGGCTTTTGTTAAACAATTACAAGATAGTACATATATTTTAGTTGGTTCTAAATTCGTTGCGGGATTATCTAATCAAGCATATATGGCAAAACTCACGAAGTTGGGTGTAGTTATTTGGTCGCAAACTTATGGTGGAACTGGAGATCAGCAATTTTATGCTATTCCTGTAATTTTGTCTGATGGGAGCATTGTTTGTTCGGGTGTAACTACTGTTGCTGATTCTTGGGGACTATTGATAAAAACAGATAGCTTAGGTAATCAACAATGGTTAAGAACATATTTTGCGAACTCAACAAATGCAAATTATATTTATGATATAAAATTAGCCAATAATAATGGGTTTGTAATGACTGGTTCAGGAAACGTATCTGGACAAGATGCATGGTTAGTAAAGGTAGATAGTAGTGGTTGTGAAATAGCTAATTGTAATGTAGGTGTTAATGAAGTACAAATTTTAGATTCTCAATTGTTTCTGTATCCTAACCCTGCTTCTTCAGAAATTAACATTTCAATAGATGGAGAAAATATCAATGATTATGAAATAAGCATCATTAATATTTTAGGAGAAATTCAAAAAATAAAAATTGAGAATTCGAAAATAGCTGTGTCCGAATTCGCTTCAGGTGTGTATTTTATTTCTGCTGTTCGTAAAGATGGAAAACAGCGGTTATCACAAAAATTTGTGAAAGAATAGGACTTTTTAATACTTATTTCTGCCATTTTAAGCCCTATTTTTAAGGGTTTTTTCTTACCTTAGCCTTCCTAAAAATAAAAATCATGGAAGAGCAAAATCAAAACAATCAATTGAACATTGAGTTGAGCGAAGAAATCGCAGAAGGAATTTATTCAAACCTCGCCATCATCACACATTCGAATTCTGAATTTGTTGTTGACTTTGTAAGAATGATGCCCGGAGTTCCAAAAGCAAAAGTGAAATCCCGTATTGTATTAACTCCGCAACATGCAAAGCGTTTGATGAAAGCCTTGAAAGATAATATTTCAAAGTTCGAACAAGCACATGGTGTGATAAAAGATACAGACATGCCAAATGTATTGCCGATGAACTTTGGTGGACCTACAGCGCAGGCTTAAATTAGTGATAAGGTGATTGGGTGATCATGTAATAAGGTGATTGGGTGATAATGTAATAAGGTAAAACACCCTATTACCCTATTTCTTAATCACCTTATAACTCTGAAAAACCACTCATCATAAATTTGTATATAAAGCTGTTTTTTGAACGTAAATTACTTGAAACAAAATCTCTAAAAATGAATATTAAAAAACAAATTATCCTCGGATTGGTACTTATTGCTGCCGATTTATTAGTTGCGCAAACACTTACCAACAAGAAAGATGGTAATTATAAATTCACGGTCGTAAAAAATTTAGAAGCGACCGAAGTGCAAAATCAAGCACAGTCAAGTACTTGCTGGTCATTTTCATCGCTTTCGTTTTTTGAATCGGAAATGATCCGTATGGGAAAACCAAAAGTAAATCTGTCGGAAATGTTTATTGTTCGAAACGCCTATATGGCAAAAGCGGATAAATACGTTCGTATGCATGGATTGATCAATTTTGGTCCCGGTGGTGCTTTTCACGATGCAGCCTATGTGATCAAGAATTTCGGTTTGGTTCCGCAATCGGCTTATTTAGGTTTGGTGAATGGTGATAAAGAAATCAATCACAACGAAATGGATAATATGTTGAAAGCACAATTGGATGTTCTTGTGAAGGCGAATAATATTTCAACAGGTTGGTCTAAAGCAGTCAACTCTACACTAGATGCCTATTTAGGGGAAGCGCCTTTGTCATTCGACTATCAGGGAAAAAAATATGATTCTAAATCATTTGCAGCTTCTTTAGGATTAAATATGGATAATTATATTGAGATCACTTCTTTTTCTCATCATCCGTTCTATACAAAGTTTGCATTAGAAATTCAGGATAATTGGGCTTGGGATCAATTATATAATGTGCCACTGACGGATATGATGGATGTTGTTGACAATGCAATTATGAATGGATATTCAGTTGCTTGGGGTGCTGATGTGAGTGAAAAAGGGTTCTCTTATAAAAATGGTGTTGCCATTGTTCCTGATGTAGAGTGGAGTGATGTGAAAAAAGAAAAAGTAGATTCAGTGATTTTAAATCCCGGAAAACAAAAAGAAATTACTCAGGCGATGCGGCAATTGGCTTTTGATAATTACGAAACGCAGGATGATCACGGTATGCATATTGTTGGAATGGTGAAAGATCAAAATGGTACAAAATACTATATCGTGAAAAATTCATGGGGTATAAAAAATAACGATTGTGATGGTTATTTCTATGTATCCGAAGCATACTTAAAATACAAAACAACGAGTATTATGGTGCATAAAGAAGGTGTAAAAAAAGAGATTGCTAAGAAGTTGGGATTATAGAATCGTTAAATGTTTAAATAAAAAAAGTTCAAAGTCGGATGGCGGCTTTGAACTTTTTTTATTTGAATAAAACAACTTAAACGTTCCAGCTTATAGTTGCTATTTTACAATTTTCCCGTTCTCAAAGGAGACAATGAAGGAGCCATTAAAACCTTTCTCTGCCATTTCTTTTCTGCGTTTTACAGCATCTTCATAAATAGAAAAATTACCGCTGAAATATTTTGTTATCCCGTTTTCCAAAACTACGGTTGTTATTTCAGGCACCCCATCTACCTTAGGTTTTGCTGCAAATGCACCAATCTGAACGCGAAACATTTTTCCGGATGATGTTGGCATGGCACTAGAAGGAACTTTTGCAAGTGTTGCCGGCTGCCTTGCTGTAACAATGGGAACTTCTTTTTTGACTTCAGAAGCTGTAGTAGCTTTAGCAGGAGTGGTGGTTGCTGCAGGCGTTGTGAGCGGATTTGTCTTCACTGGTGTGCTTGTTGTCAAGGGAACTGGATTTGTTACAGGAATCTCTTTTTTTACAGGAACTGTTGCTGTACCGATCATAATACTTGCTACTGGAAGGTCAACTATTTTACGTTCATTATTATTGATATAAGATATTTTTCCGGGAAGCTTCTTCATTCCGGATACGCCACCATTTACTGTAATTTTATAGCTGATCGTAATGATATCATCTACTGGTGGAGAGATCCAAACAATTTTTGCCCCACCGTCTACGAAGGTAAACGTTCCTCCTTTGCTTTCTATTTCAGAGGCAGTAAAGCCTTCAGGTAGTTCCTGAAAAAATTTCATAAATCCGTTAACTCTTGCTCTGTTAACAGTTGTTTCAATTATAAAATCAGTTCCCGGTAATGCACTTTTTGGTATTTTTTGTGTTGCTGTAACCTCCTGAGCGAAAAGATGTGCGGTTAAAAGCAGAAGTGTTAGCGTGAAAAACTTATACATGATCAGAAAACGTTTAATTTTACAAATTTACTTAAATATCCTCAATTCTATCGTGCCTTTGATCAATTGATACCTCGTTTTTTGTTATTTTTCAGGTAATTGATGTTAACTTTGACATCTTAGTTTTTAGCTCTATTGCAGAAAAAACTTCATTTATTTATAAAACCATCATTCTATTGGCTACTAAAACAGAAATAGCAACTCAGGTTGAAACAGAAGTACAGGCTGAAACAATGGTTGCTGAAGAAGGGCAAACAATAGTACATTGTGTTTGCGGTCAGGATGCTTTTTATCGAATCTGGCCGAGTACGTTTCTGATTGAACATAGTACCGGAAAAAAGGCGCAATTGATTACCGCCTTTAATGTAACATTCTTCCCTCAATGGACACCTAAAAGTCCGGGACAAAAATTTACATTGATCTTTGAGGGATTAAGCAAGAGCTGTGCTGTATTTGATTTGAAAGAAATTATTCCGCAGGAAGGTGGTTTTGAAGTGAACTCCATTGTCAGGAATGGGACGGATGTGTATACGGTTAATCTTGATTAATCGAATACTAATTTTAGCTGTCCGTTTTCTATTTTACTCAGTTTCTCCTTTATCTTCCCAAAATTAGAAAGTGAAATTCCCAATAAACGCACTTTTTTATTTTCAAGATTCGTCTTTATAAGCAGCTCTTTTACGGTATTGATAATTGTTTCGATGTCACCAATTCCTTTATTGAATGAGTGATTACGGGTGATCTGCTGAAAATTGTGATATTTTATTTTTAGTGTAATGGTTCTTCCTTTCAAATTGTATTTCTGCAATCGCGTGACAACTACCTCCGCAATTTTATCTAACTCCTGATTCATTGCTTCAACTGTTGTTAAGTCTTCTGAAAAGGTATCTTCGGCACCCATTGATTTTGTTTCACGGTGGGGCTGTACTTGTCGGTTGTCAATTCCTCTCACAATTTTATAATAAAACCGTCCCGATTTACCGAAGTGCTGCACAAGATCTTCCTCCGACATTTTTTTCAGGTCAATACCTTTGTAAATTCCCATTCCCTTCATTTTATCAGCGGTTACTTTTCCTACGCCAAAAAATTTTTCTACTGGAAGCCGCTCCATAAATTCTTCGATTTTTTCCGGAGCGATAAAGGTCAAGCCATCGGGTTTGTTCATATCGGAAGCGATCTTCGCAACAAATTTTCCGGATGAAACTCCTGCTGATGCTGTTAAATTCAGCTCTTCTTTAATGGCTAATTTTATTTGTTTTGCTATTTCAATTGCTGAAGTAATGTTTTTTTTATTTTCTGTCACATCTAAAAATGCTTCATCTAATGAAAGTGGTTCGATCAGATCGGTATAGCGTTCGAAAATTTCTCGGATCTTTTTTGATGCTTCTTTATAGGCAGTAAAACGTGGGTAAACAAAAATAGCATCCGGACAAAGTTGTTGTGCTTTTTTAGAGGGCATGGCAGAACGGATGCCGAATTTTCGGGCTTCATAACTCGCTGTTGCAACTACTCCGCCACGACCTTCCGGTTTGCCGCCCACAATTATTGGCTTGCCAATATACTCGGGGAAATCACGCTGTTCAACAGATGCATAAAATGCATCCATGTCGATGTGGATTATTTTTCTTTGAGTTTGCATGTTTTACCTCTACCTATTTTTATTAGAGGAGTGTCTTTTTTAATGTTTCTTTCTGCTGAATGCGAATGAATTGTAAAGGAAACCATTAAACGTAAATTGATCTTTGAAAAGATTCTCGATACAGTCCTGCCTCGTTTCCCCGATGCAGAATCCCTTACATTGGCATTTACTTCAACTAACTAACAACTAACTTCACGCAAATACAATCGCTCTCTTTCTATTCGCTTGTTCATCATTTACCAATTAGATCTCTAATAACGACAGAAGCACAAACACTTCCGAATGTAGCAGGTAAGTATGAAATGGTTCCGTATGCTGATTTTTTAAAATTCCTTCCATCCGTCAGCATCAAGGATTCTTTTATCGGCTCTTCGGGAGAAAAAACTGTTTTTATTCCTTCTTTTATACCTTCTTCTCTTAATCGTTTACGCACATATTGTGCAAACGGGCATGTATGTGTTTTTGATATGTCAACTACTTGTAATTGTGTCGGATCTAATTTTGCTCCTGCGCCCATCGAACTTACAATTCTTACTTTGTGTTCGTATGCCGTTTTTAAGAAGGTTATTTTCGGAGTGATGCTGTCGATTGCATCCACAACATAATCGTAAGGTGTAGATAGGATTTGTACGGCTCTGTCTGGATTTATAAATTCTTTAATCACCGTAAGCTTCAAGTCAGGATTGATAGATAATAAGCGCTCCGCCATAATCTCTGCTTTTGGTAAACCATGTGTTGTTGCCAATGCAGGTAACTGACGGTTTCTGTTGCTCGGATCCACCACATCGCCATCTACAATGGTCATGCTGCCAATGCCGCCTCTGCAGATGAATTCGGCAGCAAATGAGCCGACTCCGCCCATTCCAACAACCAAAACATGGGCATTCTGAAGTTTCATCAATCGTTCTTTGCCGATCAATAATTCAGTCCTCGATAACCATTGTAAATCACTCATTCGTAAATATGCGTTTGAAGTTTAAATATATTTTTTCTTTTAAGGCTGCTTCATCTATTTGTAAATAACGACTCGCTCTCTCAAAAATACTTTTTATTGGTATATCTGTGTCATCCGTTTCCAAAAATAATTGTCCAATCGGAATTATTGAAATTATTTTCGAAGCATTGGAGTCTTCATTTAACAAGGCTTTTCCAAATGAAAAATAAAACTTGTTTTCAAGTAATTTTACCGCAATCTGTTCATTATTATTATATCCGTGAACAATCATGGGAACGCTTACATTTAATTCTTTTTTTATCCGGATTAATTCATCAAATGCTTTCACACAATGTATGATCAACGGCTTTTTTACTGATTCTGCAATATGTATCTGCTGCTTGAAAAGATCTTCCTGTATTTTTAAATCGGTATCAATGAGTTTGTCTAACCCACATTCACCAATTGCCAAAACGTTTTTTGCTGAAGCATTTGTCTGAATCGAATCGAGACATTCTGTACTGTTGACCTTTTCAATGTTCCATGGATGAATGCCAATCGAAACATAAATATTGCTGGTGCAGGGATCGAAGTGGTCAGGAGCGTTAAATATACTCAGTTCATCTTCCGCTGTTGCTTGATGCGTGTGAATGTTTGTATAAGGAATTGCGTTGTTCATTGCTGCTGAATAAAAAAGCACAACTGTTTGGTTGTGCTTTTTTTAAGAAATTTTAAAAAAGAATTATGTTAATTCTATTTACTGTTTTTTGCTTTTTCTTGCGCCTGCTCCTTTTTTAATGACGTCATTTGCTCAGGACTTAAAACAGCACTAAGATCGCTTTCCCATCTGCTAATGATGCGTTGTTTTTCCTGCTCAAAAATATTCGGATTGTTTCCGGATTTTTCCTGGTTCAGATCCATTAATTTCATGCGCTCTAAATTAATGTTTTGTACTTTATTTTTCTGATCTGCTGTAAGAGTAAGAACTGTTGACATTTTTTCAGTCAATGTAGTTGCTCTTCCTGCTGCGTCAGCTTTTTGAGATTTGCTTTTTTCTTGCGCATTCGTTGCTGTGAAAGCGATCATCGCAACAAATAAAAGTATGATTTTTTTCATGGTTTTGTTTTTTAGTTAGTATAAAAATAGTGAATATAATTCAAGAATGAAAATTTTCTGATTAATGATTATCTCCGTCAAATATTCTGCCTAAGCCTCCTAAAACACTGCCTTCTTCTTTTCCGCCTTTTGAATAAGCCATCAGTCTGCCGGCAAGGCGGCTCACCGGTAATGATTGTATCCAAACTTTTCCCGGTCCTTTTAGGGTTGCAAAAAATAATCCCTCACCTCCAAAAATAGTATTTTTTATGCCACCAATAAATTGAATGTCATAATCTACTTCATGTGTAAATGCAACGATACATCCTGTATCTACTTTTATTAGTTCTCCGGGCATCAATTGCTTTTCAATGATCATTCCTCCAGAATGCACAAATGCCATTCCATCACCTTCTAATTTTTCCATAATAAAACCTTCACCACCAAACAAACCTGTTCCGAGTTTTTTCTGAAATTCAATACCAATGCTCACTCCTTTTGCTGCACACAAAAATGCATCTTTCTGACAGATGATCTTTCCGTCAAGTTTGCTTAGATCCATAGGGATGATCTTGCCGGGATAGGGTGACGCAAAGGTGATCCGTTTTTTTAGATTTCCGCTATTGGTGAATGCTGTCATAAATAAACTTTCACCTACAATCAAACGTTTTCCTGCAGAAAATAATTTATCCATAAAACCACCTTGTTCTTTGGAGCCATCGCCAAAGATCGTGTCCATGCGTATTCCATCTTCCATCATCATAAAGTTGCCCGCTTCTGCAACAACAGTTTCATTCGGATCCAGTTCAATTTCTACCGCTTGTAGCTCTTCGCCCAATATTTTGTAGTCGATTTCATGATTTGATCTCATTTCGTTTTTGTTTTAATTTTTAAAATTAGTACTGCAATTCCCCTTTCTTAATAATTCTGAATTACATGTTCCTTCTGTATTGCCCACCTACCTCAAACAAAGCATTGGTAATCTGTCCTAATGAACAATATTTAGATACTTCCATTAAGCCTTCAAAAATATTTTTATTTTGAATGGCTAATGTTTGAAGATCACGTAAAAGTTGTACCGATTTATCATCGTTTCCTTTTTGCAATTCGACCAACATCGTGATCTGATATTGTTTTTCTTCTTCTGTTGCACGGATCACTTCTTTTGGAACAATTGTAGGCGACCCTTTCGAAGATAGGAACGTATTCACACCAATGATCGGGTATTCACCTGTATGTTTTAATGTTTCATAATACAAACTTTCTTCCTGGATTTTCCCACGCTGATACATCGTTTCCATCGCTCCTAATACACCGCCGCGTTCACTGATACGCTCGAACTCTAATAATACAGCTTCTTCTACCAGGTTGGTTAATTCTTCAATGATAAATGAGCCCTGTAAAGGGTTTTCATTTTTCGCTAACCCCAATTCCCTGTTTATGATCAGTTGGATCGCCATCGCTCTTCTTACCGATTCTTCAGTTGGAGTAGTTATCGCCTCATCGTAAGCGTTTGTGTGCAAGGAATTGCAGTTGTCGTAAATCGCATACAATGCCTGAAGTGTTGTGCGGATATCATTGAAGTCAATTTCCTGTGCATGCAATGAACGACCTGAAGTTTGAATGTGGTATTTCAACATTTGTGAACGTTCATTTGCATTGTATTTGTTCTTCATCGCTTTTGCCCATATTCTGCGCGCAACACGGCCAATAACCGAATATTCCGGATCGATACCGTTGCTGAAGAAGAACGATAAGTTCGGAGCAAATTTATTGATATCCATGCCGCGACTTACATAATATTCTACGTAAGTGAAACCGTTGGATAAAGTTAATGCAAGCTGTGTGATCGGATTAGCACCCGCTTCAGCGATGTGATAACCTGATATAGAAACCGAATAGAAATTTCGGATATTCTGCTGAATGAAATAATCCTGCATGTCGCCCATCAGACGCAAGGCGAATTCGGTAGAGAAAATACACGTATTTTGCGCCTGATCCTCTTTTAAAATATCTGCCTGAACGGTTCCTCGGACCAATGAGATCGTTTCAGCTTTTATCTTTTCATATACATCTTTTGGTAATACCTGATCTCCGGTAACCCCCAATAACATTAATCCTAAACCGTCATTTCCTTCAGGTAATGGTCCTTGATATTGTGGACGGGTAACTTCTTTCTTTTTGAAAATTTCACTAATCTTTTTTTCAATTTCTTTTTCTAAACTATTTTGCTTGATATAGATTTCACACTGCTGATCAATAGCCGTATTCATAAAAAAGCCTGTTAGCATGGCCGCTGGACCGTTGATGGTCATACTCACCGATGTTTTTGCATCTGCAAGATTAAAACCACTATAAAGTTTTTTTGCATCATCTAAACAGCAAATAGAAACACCGGAGTTGCCAATCTTTCCATAAATATCCGGGCGGATTGCAGGATCTTGTCCATATAATGTAACGCTGTCAAACGCTGTACTCAAGCGGTGTGCAGGCATTCCTAGGCTTACGTAGTGGAAGCGTCTGTTCGTTCGTTCGGGCCCGCCTTCTCCTGCAAACATGCGTGTAGGATCTTCCCCCTCACGTTTGAAAGGAAAAACTCCGGAGGTGTAAGGGAATTCTCCCGGTACATTTTCCTGTAAGTTCCATTTTAAAATATCCCCCCATGCTTCGTAGGTCGGGGTGGATATCTTCGGTATCTGTGAATGCGAAAGCGATTCGTAATGTGTTTGGATTTTAATTTCTTTGTCGCGTACTTTAAAAATGAAGAACTCATTTTTATACTGTTGAACTTTGTCTGCCCAGCCATCCAGTATTTTTTTGTTGCGACCGTCAAATCCCAGATTGATCTGAGCAGCGGTTTCTTCTAATCCCTTAATGATCCGGTCTTTGTCTTCTACTTTCGATTCTTTTAATGCGATAATCGATTTTTGAATGGAATATAATGTTTGAGCAATGTCTTTTTGTTCATCCACCCATTTATCATACCCACGGTTGCTCTCCGCTATTTCTGCGAGGTATCGTGTTCTACTTGGAGGAATGATATAGATCTTTTCACTCATTTCATCTGTAACTGCAAAGTCTGATTTTAGATCTGCACCGGTTTTTTCAGCCAGCATATTCACGATCGCCTTGTACAATTTATTCATTCCGGGATCATTGAACTGCGAAGCAATGGTTCCATATACTGGAAGAAGTTCATCATCGGTTTCCCACAATTGATGATTGCGTTTGTATTGTTTTTTTACATCGCGGATTGCATCCAAGGCACCACGTTTGTCAAATTTATTTAAGGCAATAATGTCTGCAAAATCCAACATGTCAATCTTTTCCAATTGCGTTGCGGCACCGTATTCAGGTGTCATAACATACAAACTCATATCACTGTGCTCCGTAATTTCCGTATCACTTTGTCCGATTCCTGACGTTTCTAAAATGATCAGATCATAGTTCGCTGCTTTAACAATGTCAACCGCTTCTTTCACATATTTTGATAATGCTAAATTGCTCTGACGGGTAGCTAATGAACGCATGTAAACGCGTTCGTTGCGGATCGCGTTCATACGGATTCTATCACCAAGTAATGCTCCGCCTGTTTTGCGTTTCGATGGGTCAACGGAAATAATTGCAATTGTTTTTTTAGGAAAATCAATTAAGAATCTGCGTACTAATTCATCTACCAAAGAAGATTTTCCTGCGCCCCCCGTTCCAGTTATTCCAAGCACAGGCGTTGTTTTTACATGTAAATGATTTGCTATTTCTGGAAGAACCTTCGCAAATTCATCCGGAAAATTTTCAGCAGCAGAAATTAGGCGGGCAATTGATTTAATATCTTTCTTTATTAGATTCTCTGCTTCACCGTTTAAATTATTACCTGTTGGAAAGTCGCATTTCTCCAACATGTCATTAATCATTCCTTGTAATCCCATTGCACGACCATCATCAGGGGCGTATATGCGGGTTATCCCGTAAGCTTGCAATTCAGCAATTTCAGTCGGCAGGATTGTTCCACCGCCACCACCAAATATTTTAATATGTCCACATCCTTTTTCCTTTAAAAGATCAAACATGTATTTGAAAAATTCATTGTGACCACCCTGATAGGAGGTAAGGGCAATTGCATTCGCATCCTCCTGAATGGCACAATTTACGATCTCTTCAACACTTCTGTCATGTCCTAAGTGAATAACTTCCACGCCACTACTTTGAATTATTCTGCGCATGATATTTATTGCAGCATCATGTCCGTCAAATAAGGAAGCGGCTGTAACTATCCTGATTTTATATTTTGATTTATAGGGTTCTGTAACGAATGTATTCATCTCTTTTATTTATTGCGTTGAATAAGCAACAAATTTAATGTTTTGGAGGGATTAAAACAAATGAACCTAAATGCTTTATTTGTATCGGTTTTGCTCCTTTTTAAAGCGATTTTGGGCTTACAATGAGGGATACTTTTCTTTTAATGAAGAAAGGTACTTTTTTAGGTCTGAATTGTATTTTTCTTTGAACTCTTTTTCAAACATGTCATATTGAGAATCGTATCGTTTAAATGTCATGAAAAATGCATTGCCTTCAAAAAATGCTTGTTTTGAATAGTTGAAGTATTTCTGTCTCTCAAATAACGGTAATCGATATACACCAAGCACAATCTCTTGAATCAATCGTTTCTTTTTATTTTTTTTGATGCTATATTCTAAATTATTTGACATTGTTTTGTAAAGACTATCAAGGCGTTCAGTACTTTTTAAAATGTATGCATCATATGTTTTTTCATCCGATTTACCTTGTTCATATGCTGTATATTGTTTTGAATATTTTCCAAATTTTTGCAATAAAAATTGTTCAGCGCCTTTGTCACCAATAAAGTTTGCAAGGTTTTCATTGAAGTTCACATTGTTTTTTACAAATAGAGTTCCATGGGTTAATTCATGGATGATGAGATTAGATAGGCTTCCTTCACTTCGTTTTAGCATATTTGAAAGGATTGGATCATTGAACCAGCCGAGTGTTGACCAGCCTGAAGGACTATAAACATCCACATCGTAGTCTTGCATTCTCAAATGCAGTATCTCTTTTTTAGCTTCATTTTTATCAAAAAATCCTTTGTATGGAACAGTTCCTAAAAAAGGGAATGTCCATTCTTTGGGCTCAAATGAGAAGGGTTTACAGGCGGATACATTTACTAAAAGCGATTTGTTTTTTTGATCAAATACTGAACTGTAATTTTTTGTAGGAGCCATTCCTAGACTGTCGATCGTATATTGTTTGATCTCAGTAACGAGTTTTAATTTCTGTTTTAATGAATCTGGAAATGTAGTATCCTGCAATACTTTATCGATTGGTTGGGCTTTCCAAACAAGTTCGAGCTGACCACTTCCTTGCAGAATAGCATAAATGGCCATTTTGTACTCTATCAAAAGTAAGATGAAGAGGGCAAGGAGAAAAAACTGAAAAAATAGCCTTAATGTGCTTTTAATCATGATGTAAAGGTATGAATAATTAGAAGATTGTTTGAGCTTGATCTTCTGCTCGAACCGACAGCGTTTAGGACCCTTCTCTTCTGTTTCATCTAATTTTTATATATTTGATAACTAATTAAAAAAAACGTGTTTTTTATACTCTCTAAATTGCTTGTTTTCATTATCAATCCTCTTATCTGGATTGTCACTTTGTTTTTCGTTTCCATTTATTCTAAAAATGAAAAAAGAAGAAAAAGATGTTTCTTATGGGCATTTGGTTTTCTTTTATTTTTCTCAAATAGTTTCATCTTCGATGAGTTTTCCCGCGCTTGGGAAGTTCCTGCAACAAAATATGAAGACCTTCAGCTATATGATGTCGGAGTTGTCTTAGGCGGAATGAGTGTGTATGACGATGGTTATCAGCGTCCCCAATTTTACAGAGGTGTTGATCGTATGTTACAAGCTGTTGAATTATATAAATTAGGCATTATAAAAAAAATAATTTTTACCGGTGGATCAGGAAGGATTCTTCATCCCGAAATGAAAGAAGGTGCTTATATTAAACGTTATATTTTGTTTATGGGTATTCCTGAAAAAGATTTTATTGTTGAATCCGAATCACAGAATACAAGAGAAAATGCATTGTTCACTAAAAAGATTATCGATGAGCAAAAGATCAAAGGACGGTTTCTTTTGATTACTTCTGCTTTTCACATGAGACGAAGTTTAAATTGTTTTGATGCTGTTGGTATGGATGTTGCGCCATATAGCACAGACAGATATGCGGGACCACGGAAATTCGAGTTCGATCATTTATTTATTCCAAATACTTCTTCTATCAACGACTGGAATACACTTATCCATGAAATTGTTGGTTATATCACCTATAAAGTTATCGGTTACGGATAAATTCTTGCTCTAGCTTTTTATTGCTTTTGGTGCCATAGTACAATTCATTCGAATTGTCATAAAAATCAGGATAACTATTGCTTAGTTCGATCTTTTGAGTTTTTGAAGTTGGAGTGATCTTAATTGTTTTATCAAACACTTTTATTTTTATTGGTAATTCAAAGTCTTCATTTGTATGTGTCCATTTGAAATAGAATGAATTATTTTTCCAGCAAAATTCTAGTATCGGAGCTTCTCTTCTGAATAGATATTGTTGGAAGAACCAATTGTAATCTTTTCCTGTTTTCGTATTAATAAGATCAATGAATGTTTCCGTATAAATTTGTTTCTGATGATTTTCAAGCCGGAACGTTTTTAAAATATCGAAAAACAAGGAATCATTTTCTAAAGTTGTTCTCAAGGAATGCAACACCCAGGAGCCCTTGTTGTAGATGTCTTCATCGTTTGAATCGAAATAGCGGATTTCTCTTTTTCTTGCAACCGGACGTTTATTCAAAATGCTTATTCGCTGCCAATACATATAATTGAGATATGCTTCGTACCCCGAAATGTTTTCTACATATAATGCTTCACAATAGGTTGCAAATCCTTCATGTATCCATGCATCCGATAAATCTGCCGCAGTTACACTGTTACCCCACCATTCATGTGCCGTTTCATGTAAAATTATATAGTCAAATAATTCCTGATAGTCATTTTTGTAACCATTCCCGTATGCAATTGCAGACTGATGTTCCATTCCTGCATATGGCGATTCAATAAGTTTGAAACCATCACGCTGCCATGGATATGGTCCGAACATTTTTTCGTAAAAAGCCAACTGTTTTTTTAACTGCTGGAAATGGTATTTTGCATTTTCGAAATTATACGGTAAAACATAATGGTTGAGAAATGTCGTTTTCCAGGTGCTGGTGCTTGCATACGAATCGTGTAGTAATTTAAAATTTCCCACATAAATAGTCACATTGTAATTGTTGATCGGGTAGGAGGTGTGCCAGTGATAGGTGCTTTTCCCGTTTTTGCTACTACTGTCTTTTAATACACCGTTACTCACTGCTATTAATTTTTCAGGAACCGTAATTGTCACATCTGTACTGTCTGCCTCATCACTCATGATGTCCTTGCTCGGCCACCATAAGCTGGAGCCCTCGCTTTCACATGCTACTCCGATCCAGGGATTGCCTTCTTTGTCTGTTTTCCATACAAAGCCACCGTCCCATGGTGCCCGTTTTGCAACCAATGGCGTACCTTCATAATTTATTCTTATTTCAATGTCTGCACCTGCTTTAACCGGTTGATTCATTTTTACAAAAACAGCGCCTTCCTCTCTTACAAAAATGAGTTTTTCACCGCCCGTTGAAATACTGTTTATTTTCATGTTTTTGTACAAGTCGATCTGAAGCGTGTCGAAATCTGTAACCGCTTTTGCACGGATGAGTACGTCGCCTTTTATGAATTTTGCAGAAGGGAAAACTTCAATTTTCAATGTGTTGTGATGTACATCAAAACAGTCTCTATACCGGCTTTTCTCAGCCAATAAGGTGTTTTGTTTTGTTGCTTTCGGATAGCCACCAGCTTTTTTAGGATTGGATACTTTTAAATGAATACCAAGTATACCGCAAGATGAAAAAAATACAGACAGCAATAAAAGAGTGGTAAATATTTTTGTTTTTATAAATAATGTGATCATTATAGGTAGAGATGAAAATGTTTTTTTCATTTGCGATAGAACATAAATAACAAAAGTGCTCCATTATCTTGGAACACTTTTGAATGTTATACGAATGAATGATTCAGCTTTAAAGCGCATTAAGTTTTTCGATGAAACTAATGGCTTTGTCTTGCAATTCTTCTGAAATAGTATGAAAAGTTGTTTTCATTTCTTTGCCGCTTTTTAATTTTTTAGAACTGTTTACGCGTGCAATAAGATCGTCAGCAAGATCAACCGCTTCGTCAATAATTGCATTTATTTTAGCGTCATTTGTTTCCGGATGATTTAACATCTCTGAATAACACTCTTCTAATACATCTCCTAAAACACTGTTGATGTCTTTCTTAATATCTCTTCGGTTTGGCATGTTTTTTTATATTTATGATTTGTTTAACAAAGGTACGATTTAAATGGTCTTTATCTTAAAGAACGCAACTGTTCTTCAATAGCTTTGATTTTAGATGCGGCATCCGCTAGTTTTTTCTTTTCATTTTCTACCATTTCAGGCTTTGCATTAGCAACAAATTTTTCATTTGCCAATTTTGCCTGAACCGATTTTAAGAACCCTATATTATAATCAAGGTCTTTTGTTAATCTTTCCAATTCGGCAGCTACATCAATGTTCTGTGAAAGTGGAACATAAAATTCAGCATGTTTCAATACGAATGAAAATGCACCTTCCACTTTTTGATTCACATATTCAAAACTACTTAAATTACAAAGTTTAATTATAAGCGGGTCATACGTTTGTACAATCTCACCTTGATTTACTTTTTCAAATACCTGTAGTTTTTCTTTTGGAGAAATATTTTTTTGTTTACGGATGTTACGGATATTCGTGATCACTTCCATCACAATTTCAAAATCTTTTATGATATCTGTCTTTTCAGTTTTTGTCGTTGGCCACTCTGCAACAATGATGCATTCTTTTTCATCACGTACTTTAATTAAATGCCATATTTCTTCGGTGATAAAAGGCATGAATGGATGAAGCACTTTTAATATTCTTTCAAAAAAATTGATTGTTGCATCAAATGTTTCTTTATCAATTGGCAATGATTTCCCATCAATAAATTCCGGTTTTATCATTTCAAGATACCATGCACAGAAATCGTCCCACACTAATTTATAGGTTGTCATCAGTGCTTCGCTCATTCTGTATTTAGTATACAGATCATTGATTAGATCAAGCTGTTCGTTAAATTTTGAATCGAACCACTGTACCGCGATTTTATTTCCTTCTGTTTGTTTGACCGTATTGTCGACTTCCCAACCATTTATTAAGCGGAATGCATTCCATATTTTGTTTGAGAAGTTACGTCCCTGCTCACACATGCTTTCGTCAAATGGTAAATCGTTTCCTGCAGGGGAGCACAATAACATTCCTACACGAACACCATCCGCTCCGTATTTCTCAATCAATTCAATAGGATCAGGTGAGTTACCAAGCGACTTGCTCATTTTACGACCTTGTTTATCACGAACGATACCGGTCAGATAAACATTTGTAAAGGGTTTTGCTCCGCGGTATTCATATCCCGCAATGATCATTCTTGCTACCCAGAAAAATAAAATTTCAGGAGCAGTAACTAAATCATTCGTTGGATAATAATAGTTAATGTCTTTTCCATCCGGATTTTTAAATCCATCGAAAACACTTATCGGCCACAACCAGGAAGAGAACCAGGTATCCAATACATCCTCATCTTGTTTAATATCCTCTATTTTTATATCAGCATTTTTTAATTTTAATTTTTCAAATGCCTCTTCTTTCGTTTTACAAACGACTGTATTCGATTTATTATCATACCATGCGGGAATTTGTTGTCCCCACCATAACTGGCGACTGATGCACCAATCGTGAACGTTTTCCATCCAATGTTTGTAGGTATTGACAAACTTTTCTGGAATTATCTTGATCTCTCCGTTCAACACATTTTCCAAGGCAGGTTTTGAAATGGTATCCATTTTTAAAAACCATTGCAGCGAAAGTTTTGGTTCGATTACAGCATTTGTCCGCTCACTGTACCCAACTTTATTTTTTATATCTTCGATCTTCACGATCTGTCCCATTTCTTCCAGATCCTTCGCAATTTTTTTGCGGACAGTAAAACGATCTTCGCCAATATAAAATTGAGCTGCAGCACTCATTTTTCCATCTGCCGCAATGGTGTCAATCACTTCCAAATTATGTTTTACACCCAGATTATAGTCATTGATGTCGTGCGCAGGAGTAACCTTTAAGGCACCCGTTCCGAACTCAAGGTCAATATAGGTATCGAAGATAATTGGTACCGATCGATTTACCATCGGAATGATCACGCGCTTTCCTTTCAGATTTTTGTATCGCTCGTCATCAGGATGAACACAAACTGCCGTATCTCCTAATATTGTTTCGGGGCGGGTAGTCGCAATGGTGATCCAGTCATCTGCGCTTCCATCTATCTTGTATTTAACGTAATATAATTTCGAATTTACTTCTTTGTGAATTACTTCTTCGTCAGAAACAGCTGTTAAGCCTTGGGGATCCCAGTTCACCATTCTGACTCCTCTATAGATTTGACCTTTGTTATATAAGTCAATGAATACATCGATTACCGCTTCGCTCAGATCGTTTTCCATTGTAAAACGGGTGCGATCCCAGTCGCAGGAAGCACCTAGCTTCTCAAGTTGCTTAAGAATAATGCCACCATATTTTTCTTTCCATTCCCAGGCATGCTTTAAGAAGTCTTCCCTGGAAAGATCGGTTTTCTTAATTCCCTTTTCAGCTAGCAAAGCCACTACTTTTGCTTCTGTAGCTATTGATGCATGGTCAGTTCCTGGAACCCAGCAGGCATTTTTTCCCTGCATACGGGCTTTTCGGATCAGAACATCCTGAATCGTATTGTTTAGCATATGCCCCATGTGTAATACACCTGTAACATTTGGAGGTGGTATAACTATTGTGTAAGGCTCACGATCGTCCGGAGTGGATGTAAAGAATTTATGCTTTATCCAATGGGCGTACCATTTGTCTTCTGTTATTTTTGGGTCGTAGGTTTTAGGAATTTCCATAATAATTTACTTACTTCGTTAATCTAAAAGAAGACAAATCTACTAAAAATTAATTTTGCTTTATTTTTTTGATTATGGCACGGTTTTGGATGTAATCAGACAAGAAAATTGAAGCTTAAAAAACTCGATTAAAACAATAGAAGAAAATGAAAAAATTAGCGTTCACACTTGGATCAATTTTATTAACGGTATTTGCTGCTTCAGCTCAAGAGAAAGATGCAACTCCGCCGGTTTCAACAAGTTTATCAGAAATTTCATTCGATAAAGAAACACATGATTTCGGAACCATTGATTATGCCGGAAATGGTACTTACGAATTCAAATTTAAAAATACAGGAAAAGAGCCTTTAATTATAACGGATGCAAAGGGTTCGTGTGGATGTACTGTTCCGACTTACCCTAAAAATGTGCCTATCAAGCCAGGTGAATCACAAGTAATTAAAGTAACGTATGATACAAAACGGGCCGGGAATTTCAATAAAACGGTAACTGTTACTTCTAACGCAAAAACAGCAACAAAAACTTTAACTATCAAAGGGAAAGTAGATCCTGCTCCGGTTGAAGAAACGTTTCCTGCTAATGGGAAAAAAGATGATGGAGCGACACCTTTAGAAAAACATTAAAAAACAATTAAATTAAATAATAAAAATCTCAAAAATTACAAAAAATGAAAAAAGTTATTCTTTCTATCGGTTTAATGCTATGTGTAGCAGTTGGTGCAAATGCACAAGAAACAACAACTCCAAATCCTGTAAACCCCAATGCTGCTAAATTTAAATTTGAGTCAGAAGTTGTGGATTACGGAACAATTGAACACAATGCAAACGGTGACCGTGAATTTAAATTTACAAATGTTGGTAAAGAACCTTTAATTATTTCGAATGCTGTTGGATCTTGTGGATGTACAACTCCTGTTTGGCCAAAAGAACCTATTAAACCAGGAGCTTCTGCTGTTATCAAGGTTCATTATGCTACGGATAGAGTTGGGCAATTTGAAAAAACAGTTACCTTAACATCTAATGCTGAAACACCTTCAAAAGTTATTAAAATTAAAGGTGTTGTAAAGCCAGATCCTACACCTGCAACTCCTGCCGGTACTGTAGCTCCTGCAGAGCAAAAGCACTAATTTGTTTTGTTTATTAGTATCTATTTCAAACCCTTTTGGTTCATTTCCAAAAGGGTTTGATTTTTGTATAAAGTTTCTTGCTTTTTAGGCTGTCGTTATATACCCTTTGCATAAAAATTATGGAATGTAAGTGATCGAAATAATGGTTTACAAATAAAAATGACCCATAAAAAACAAGTCTTATATGTTGTTTCCTATTAGCAATGCAAATAGCTTATGCCGAGCAAGCAACCCCGGTTGTTACCAGCAATGCTGTTCCAAATATCAAGTTTGAGACTGAGGTAATCGATTACGGGACTATCGAAAAAGGTGCTGATCAGGAAAGAACATTTAAATTCATGAATAGTGGATACGCACCGCTTATTTTAACCGCAGTAAATTCTTCCTGCGGATGCTTGGTGGCGAAATGGGCTTCAGAGCCGATAGCGCCCGGAAAATCCGCTTCGGTCATTGCGCATTACGATACCAATCGTGTTGGCTGTTTTGAAAAAACATTAACAGTTGTTTCCAATGACCCGGAGCGGCCCACTATTGTCTTGAAAATTAAGGGTGAAGTTGTTGAATCTAAATAGATGAAATTCACGTTGCTCTTTTCTGAATTATTTTAGATCTTTAAATATGAACCGATTTAAATATATACTTGTTTTTATTGTTTCAATGCTAACGATAGCAGCCTTTTCTCAGGAAATAAAATTTATGGATACAAAACAAAATTTTGGTTTTGTACATGAGGGCGATACCGTAAAACTTTCATATGAATTGAAAAATATAGGCAATGAACCACTCCTGATCTCCAATTATGAAGTAGCTTGTGGATGCACGGTGATGGAGAAAGTAAATACGGCCATTCTTCCGGGTGAAACATATTTTCTGAAAGTTACATTCGATACTCATGAAAAATATGATCGTCAAGATCGGATCATAAAGATATTTTCTAATGCAACAAATTCTCCCTCCGACTTACGTTTTAAGGGTGTCGTTCTGAAACCTAATAAAAAGTAAAAATTATTCCTCTTTTAATTAGTAAATAGTAACTTTGAGCACTTTTAAAAACATAAAAAATGCCAAAAGTATCATCTAAAGGCAACGCGATGCCTTCTTCCCCGATTCGTAAACTTGTTCCTTTTGCTGAAGTTGCAAAAAAACGAGGACGTAAAATATACCATTTAAATATTGGTCAGCCGGATATTGAAACGCCGGAAGTAATGCTGAGTGCGATCAAGAATGCAGATATTAAAGTGTTGGAATATTCTCACTCTGCAGGGATCGAATCCTATAGAAAGAAGTTGGCGGGATATTATGGCACATTTAATATTCATATTGATCAGAATGATATTATTATTACTACAGGTGGTTCTGAAGCGATTGCAATTGCAATGATGACTTGTTTTAATGATGGTGATGAAATCATTATCCCTGAGCCTTTTTATGCAAATTATAATGGTTTCTCTTGTGCAGCAGATGTAAAAGTGGTTCCTGTAAAATCATTTATAGAAACGGGTTTTGCTTTGCCTCCAATCTCTGAATTCGAAAAGCTGATCACTCCTAAAACAAAAGGAATCATGATCTGTAATCCTGGAAATCCAACCGGCTACTTATACTCTCGTGAAGAGTTGGAACTATTGAAGCAGTTGGTTATGAAGTACGATCTGTTTTTATTGAGCGATGAAGTGTACCGTGAATTCTGTTATGATGGTAAAGAGTATGTATCCGTGATGCATCTGGAAGGTATTGATGATCATGTGATTTTGTTGGATTCAATTTCTAAAAGATACAGCGCTTGCGGAGCGCGTATCGGGGCGTTGATCTCTAAAAATAAAGAGGTAATGGCCGCTGCAATGAAATTTGCACAAGCACGATTAAGTCCCCCGACTTTTGGGCAAATTGGTGCTGAAGCAGCTTTAAACACTCCCAAATCCTATTTTGACAAAGTGCAAAAAGAATACGTTGAACGCAGGGATTTTGTGATTGAAGCACTAAATAAAATGGATGGTGTTTATTGTCCGAAACCAAGTGGTGCATTCTATTGTATTGCCCGTTTGCCAATTGATAATTCAGATATATTCTGTCAGTGGCTATTGGAATCTTTCGATCATGTCGGGCAAACGGTAATGCTTGCTCCTGCAACGGGCTTTTATTCTACTCCAGGATCTGGAATGAACGAAGTTCGTATAGCGTATGTATTAAACAAAGAGGATCTTATGAACGCGATGATTTGCTTGGACAAAGCTTTGAAGGTTTACCCCGGAAGAATAAAATAGTTTTCAAATCGACAATAAATAAATCCCATCGGAATATTTTTCCGGTGGGATTTGCTTTTTAGCTCAAAATCATTAATTTAGCATTTCTAAAACCTGTGGTAGGGCTAGATGAACACTTGCAAAAAATACTCTTTTTGTTGTAAAAATATATTGTTAACGGTCAGCATAATAAAAGAAAAAGAAATAATTCAGAGTGGCGGGAATAAAATAAAACCCGCTATTATGAAATAGAGGGTTTGACAGTATGGGTAGCCACAGCAATGATAATCAGTGAATTGAATGTGTTTGTTGAAGAGTCGAGAATTACTTTTTCTTAAAGTCTGTCATGATATTATCATAACATAAATAATAACTCCCTTTATCAAGATTTGCAATGTCTAGTTTGTTACCGAATCCGCGCTTAATAACGGTACCGTAGACATCAAATACTTCATAGTTTGTTTCAGAAGAAAATTCAATCTCCTTGCCGCTCTTAGCGATCGTATATGTTGGCTGACCTTTGGAGCATATGTATACAACATTGGAGGATACTTTTGATATATCGCCATAGCCATTTTGTTTTACTCTGAATTTGTTTTCCCCTGAGTGGGATGTGGTTTGAAATGAATATGAATTATTTTCAGTTGAACCGCCCCCTTTAATTTCCCCTACAGGAATCCATTTGTTCCAACGGTAATGTTCAACAATGAAAGGTATAGAACCCATTTCTTTTTTTGTTGACCAATTCAATATTCCATTTTTGTCAATATCTATATTGATAACTTCAAATGTTGCTTTAGGTTTTAATGCTTCAGGATTTAATACGATAGGGCTGCAATCGTCTTTGTGTCGGATCTCTACA
>CAMCYR010000025.1 GCA_945885475.1 Chitinophaga pinensis | reverse complement strand
TAACAGGGCGACCAAGAAGAACAGGTTGGTTAGATCTTCCAGCATTGAAATATGCCGTAATGATCAATGGTGTTACCGAACTGATGATGATGAAAGCTGATATTTTAAGCGGATTCGAAACGATTCAGGTATGTACTCATTATAACTATCAAGGTAAACAAATTGATTTCTTACCTTACGATTGTTCACCTGAATTGCTTTCGCCTGTTTACACTCCTCTAAAAGGCTGGAATCAAGACCTAACCGGACTAAGCAGTCCAGAACAAATGCCGGAAGCGTTAAATGAATATATCGCCTTCATTGAAAAAGAAGTTGGTGTTCCTATTTCAATCGTTTCTGTTGGACCGGATCGTACACAAACATTAATGCGTAAAAAAGAATTGGTATAGTAATTGCCTTTGTTGCACCACTATTTTATACCACAATAATGACTCATACAGGAAATAAAAAATCGATCAGTAGAAAAGTAAGATCCGTTTTATTTCCTGTTTTTTATTTTCTTTTTTTCTATACTCCCTTATCTTCATTATCCCAAAGTATAACCAAATCAGGTGGAAAAAAAATAATGATTGAGCATGCCGGTTCGCTAAAATTCGACAAAAATCTTGGTCAGGGTGCACAGCGCCTTATCGGGGATGTCAGATTTCGGCAAGATAACACGTTAATGTTTTGCGACAGCGCCTTCCTATACAAAGACAATTCACTTGATGCATTCGGTCACATTCACATTCAACAAGGTGATAGTATTCACCTCTACGGTGATCTGCTAAAATATAACGGGAATACAAAAAAAGCGTTGATTACTAGAAATGTGATCGTGAATAAAGGAGATATGCAACTCAGCACAAATGAGTTGAACTACGATGTTTCTTCAAGTGTTGGCTATTATAATACTCCTGCCCGTATTGTAAATAAAGAAAATACACTTACCAGCAATACCGGTTATTTTTTTGCAAAAAGCAACGATTTAACCTTTAGAAAAAATGTAATTCTGACAAATCCACAGTTCGTGATCAACTGCGATACAATGCGATATAACAGCACTTCTAAAATAACCTATTTTATTGGACCGACAACCATCAAAAGCAAGGATAACCTAATCTATACTGAGGATGGATGGTATGATACTTTTAAAGATCAGTCACGATTCAGCAAAAACTCATACATCGTTACGAAAGAACAAAAAATGTTCGGAGATAGTTTGTATTACGATAGAAAGAAAGGTATCGGGAAAGCTGTAAAAAATGTTCAGATCATCGACACGCTGCACAATCTAAATATTAAAGGAGAATACGCCATCCATTATGAATTTAAAAACCTTTCCGTTGTTACCGGTAACGCATTGCTCACTCAGGTATACGAAAAAGATACACTATTTCTTCATGCAGACACACTAAAAGCAATCGGAAGCGGAAACAAGAAATCGAAGGCGATGAGCATCGAACAAAATAAAGAAATTCAAGCATCACAAAATGAAAAGAAAATTCATCCGGGGCAAAAGATAAAAGAAATGAAAATTTCCGGAAGAGATACTACTTTCATATACGAAAGCGAAAAAACTGAAAAGCAAGAACTTTTCGCTTATCACAAAGTCAAATTCTTCAAGAGAGATCTTCAAGGAAAATGTGATTCCTTATATTACAGCGTAAGCGACTCTTCGATGCAATTGTTTGGAAAACCTGTTTTGTGGTCAGATGAAAATCAATTAACGGCCGACAGTATAAAAGTAATTACCGGGAATAAATCTATCCGCTCAATAGAATTAAAAGGTGCTGCATTTATTGTTTCGGAAGAAGATAGCATCAGATACAATCAAATTCGCGGAAAATTTATGAAAGGGTATTTTCAAAAAAATAAATTACAATTGATAAATGTGGAAGGAAATGGACAGACACTTTATTTTGCAAAAGAAAAAAATGCAATAAAAGCTGTAAACAGAGCTGATTGCAGCGACCTTCGCGTATATATGAAGGACAATAAAGTTGATCGTATTACGTTCATTACTAAACCGGACGCAACACTTTTCCCATTGGATCAGGTTGAAGTGAAAGAGCTAAAGCTTAAAGATTTTACCTGGAGAAAAAAAGACAGACCTCTTTCTCAAAAAGCTATTTTTATCTGGTAATAAACAAAAACACTGAACCATGAAACTACTACTGTTTTCCTTTTTATTACTTGTCGCTCCCTGCAATTCATCGAAACAAATTGCGCAGCAAACAGCTACGGACAATAGCAAAGTAATGATCGTCTACCAAACAACCGTTTGCTTCGGACGTTGTCCGGTTTTAACACTAGCGATCAATGGAGAAACAAAAATGGCAACGTTCATCGGCACAGCGAATACTGAAAAAATTGGCACTTATACAAAACCAATAACATCAAAAGAACTTGATGATTTTGTGATAGCATTTGAAACAGCTCAGTTTTACGCCTTAAATGATGAATACCTTGGAAACATTACCGACTTTCCAACAAAGTACATTACCTACACGAATAATGGAAAAACAAAAAAGGTGAAAGACAGAAGCGGTGCGCCCCAAGAATTAGCTGCGCTGGAAAAAACATTAAATAATTTTGCAAATAGTGAAGGTTGGAAAAAAACGGAAGACAGCAGTAATTCGAAAGATTAAGCCAAAACCCGACTTTGCCAACTCTGCTTTAAAGGAACCTCCCATTCTAATTCAAAGGCCGACTTACTGGAAACCATATTATTAAATACAGTAGTAGATCCATCAACGATTTTATCTGATGCTAACTTTTCAAAGTCAGATAATTTACATATTTTTATTTCAGACTGACTCCTATATGCTACTTGCATCCGGTCAAACAAGTTCAAATTCATTTTTTGCTCCAGCTCTTTCATAAAACGAACAGACTTATCGATACTGCAACCGCTTGCCATTGCTTGTTTTTCGTCAACAGCAATTACGATGAATAAATTGTGCAATATATCAAAACTTGCTTTTAAACTTGCTCCGTGTGCAGCCCAATCTAAAATAAACAACTGACCAAGCACTTCGATTTCCTTCACCTCAGCTTCAGATAAAAGTCTGTTACTTTGATAAACCCAAACGCGAGCTTCAGATGGCATATTTGTAATGTTGGTCATATTATTTTTAATTGACATTCTCTCAATCCCCCTAGCCCCCTTTTCAAAGGGGGAATAGATCTTTCATAACTATTAACAAAGTAAACTGATTCAAAATTTGTTATCACACTGAGCGAAATCGAAGTGTTTTATCTGTATTTGTAATGTTGGTCATATTATTTTCCATTTTTCATTTTAATACTATCTCTTTTTTATCTTGGCTGGAAGTGGCGAAATTATTATAATGGAAGAAGTAACAAGAACAAATAACTCTTGACTCATTAGGTAAATGGATATTTGTAAATGTAATGAACTATTATTCAGTTAAATCGTAGGGCTCCTTTATATCCCTCGCAAATGCCACCTTACAAACTTTATCATTCTTGTCAAAAGCTACAATTAGTTCATCCCCCGAAAGATCATATCGTTCTTGATTATTTAATTCTTCTGAAATCTGCGATAAAGACTTTCTATTATTTCTGTTATTTTCTTCTGCATCAGTAGATGAATAAACCCATACATAATAATCAAGCATAGCCATTTCATGTTTCATTCCCAGTTTATAGTTTAAGACTTTTCCTGCGTAATCAGGGCCAATAATTCTCTCTTTAGGAATGCCAAGAAGGTTTTCAACTGTTTTTGGTCCACCCTGAATAATCATACCACGTATCTCAGATAGATTTACATTGCTCGAAGACGCTTGATCTTCGCTAGTTTCTGAACTCTGAGAATCTGATGATTCATTTGATTTTCCAAATTTTTTTAAATACTGATTGAGATTCTCAGTTGATTTATCTTGATTAAAATTAAATACGGTTTTTTTAGATTTCCCATCGTTAGGGTCAGCTTCTTGAACTGTAAGCTCGACACCATTAACAACAACCCTTTCCCATCCATTAACCCAATCATAAGGTGTCATAAGACAAATGTTGCCTTTGTCGTCTATTGTACCTCTATCATAAGCATACTCGTCATTATTCCCTTGTTGATTAAAAATAAAAACACTATCCCCCTTAAATAGTAATCTAAATGAATCTCCATTCTCATTTTGAAAAACCAATCCTTCTTTTTTCATATTTCTTGAACAAGAGCCAAGTAGTATTATAAATACAATAACACCACGAACAAACATATTTTTCTTTTTCATTGTATCTTGAATTAAATTTTTTAGGACTCTTATGTATTTTTAGAATATTCCCTATTGTTAAAAGTCTCAATAATATTTTTTATCAAATATATGAATATTAGTTTTAAATGATAAAGAGATTAATTTTTTCCATTCTACTTTTTAATATCCTTAATAAAACGAATAGAAAGGACAGCTCCTTTATGATTTGGAATCTTATAACCTACACCACTATATTCAGTGCTGAGATGTCTAGACCATCAAACACTCTCATTTATTTTTTCAAAAAAACCACAGCTTAACGGTAAATTGTCAAATAAATTAATCCCTGAGGCAACGGACAGAGAACCCAGCTTCCTGAGCGAAATCGAAGTGTTTTATCTGTACTACAAGTCGTTAGCCTGTGCAATTAATTCTGCAACATCAAGAACTTTAACGCTTTTTTCTTTATTAAAATGCTTTACTCCATCAGTCATCATAGTATTACAAAAAGGACAACCTACAGCAATCACGTCCGGATTTAATGCTAATGCTTCTTCACTTCTCTCAATATTCACTTCTTTATTACCTTTCTCAGCTTCCTTAAACATTTGAGCACCGCCCGCTCCGCAACATAATCCATTTACTTTACTACGTTTCATTTCTACCAACTCGGCATCCAGATTGATCATTACTGAGCGTGGTGCTTCGTAAACATCATTTGCACGACCCAAATAACACGGGTCATGAAAGGTGATTTTTTTACCTTTAAATGAACCTCCCTCAATCTTTATTCTGCCGCTGTCTAATAATTCCTGCAATAGCTGTGTATGGTGAACCACCTCGTAACTTCCGCCCAAAGCCGGGTATTCATTTTTTAATGTATTAAAACAATGCGGACAGCCAGTTACGATACGCTTTACTTCATAACCATTCATTACATTAATATTGGTCATTGCCTGCATCTGAAACAAAAATTCATTTCCGGCACGTTTTGCAGGATCACCGGTACAGCTTTCTTCCGTTCCCAAAACTGCAAACTTTACATGGGCATGATTCAAAATTTTAACAATCGCTTTCGTGATTTTTTTTGCACGATCATCAAAACTGCCGGCACAACCAACCCAGAATAAAATTTCAGGTGATTCGCCTTTTGCCAGATATTCGGCCATTGTTGGTACACTTAACGGTTCGCTCATAGCATTGAATTATTTTTCAAAAACTTCTATAGTAACTTCTTTTTGTATTAAATCGGTAAAACGACCTTCGTAACGTGTTGCACGCACCATGTGATTATCAATCCAATGATAATTTCCACCTCTTGGTTTCCCCATAAGTAAACCGTGGTATTTAAAACCCTTATCTGCCAGCCATTGTTCAGTTAATTCACGGTGTGCTTCTGTACGGGAAGTAAAAAAGGTAATGATGTGTCCTTCATCAAACCATTTATTCAAGGTGATCAATGCTTCAGGATAAATAGCAGCAGTAGCCATGCGCTCTGGCTGTTCATTTGGGATATCTTCGCATACAGTTCCGTCAATATCAATCAAATAATTTTTGACATTTGCAGGTAATATCGGACTGATCAGTTGGCCGTTTTCTTCTTTTTCTATCAGTTTCATAAAATTGTTTTGCTATTATTTTTCAAATTAGACCACTCTTAAAAAAGAGGATAAAATTCAGCAATTGAAATTAATCATTCTTCCAGTTTAATCTATCTGCCTGGGCAAATTGCCATGGAGCTCCGTTATTTTCTATGTTTGTAAATACTCCATTCAACTCCGTTGGTGCAGCACTTTCTTCCATTACAACATATCTTCTCATATCCATAATGATACTCAAAGGATCGATATTTATAGGACACTCCTGCACACAAGCATTGCATGATGTACAAGCCCACAACTCTTCTGGAGTAATATAATTACCTAATAATGATTTGCCATCATCTTTGAATTCGCCTTTGTTCGAATCCATATTTTTTCCCACTTCCATTAAGCGGTCGCGGGTATCCATCATAATTTTACGAGGTGACAATAATTTACCTGTAATATTAGCGGGACAAGCAGAAGTACATCTTCCGCATTCGGTACAGGAATATGCATCTAATAATTGTTTCCAGGAAAGATCGATAACATCTTTTGCTCCGAAACGTATTGTTACATTTGAATCGCCAGGGGGCGGAACAAAAGATGGATCAAAAATCGCTTTTACCTCATTGGTAACAGATTCCATATTGGTAAATTGTCCTTTTGGATTCAAGTTCGAATAAAAAACATTCGGAAACGCTAATAGAATATGAAAATGTTTGGAGTAGGGTAAATAATTCAAAAAGCCGAGAACCATCACAATGTGTCCCCACCAACCTACCCGCTCAATAATATGCAATGAGTGCTCCGACATCCCACCAAAAAGAAGGGGGCCAAGATGCGCGCTGATTGACAATCCCAAGGAACCATCACCTAAATTCTGGGCATGAGAAGATCCCATTGTATAGAGTACTTCATCTGCTCCATTCATCATAAAAATAAAACAGATCAAAACGATTTCACTAATCAGAATCAAGTTTGCATCTAATTTTGGCCATCCATTCAATTCATTTTTTACCAAGCGGGGCACTTTCAAAATATTTCTTCTAGCAAGGAAGGCAATGGTGCCGATGAAAGCAAGCACCGACAGAATTTCAATAAAACTAACCATGAACGTATAGAATCCACCTAAGGAAGGGCGAAACATACGGTGACTTCCAACTGCACCGTCTACAACGATTTCAATCAATTCGATTTGAGTGATCACAAAAGCTGCATAAAGAAAAAGATGCAAAATAGCAGGGATTGGGCGTTCAAACATTTTCTTTTGTCCGAGTGCAACCAACGTCATAATTTTAAGCCTTGCAGAAAACTGATCTTTCCTGTCAATTTCTTTTCCTAATAAAATATTGCGCCTTACTTTGAGCGCGTTGTTGGTAAAGAAGATGGCACCACCTGAGAAAAGTAAAATAAAAATAATGCTTGAAATCATAATTTAAAGAATATAAAGTATCAGGTATTAACTGAACGGATCATTAATCTTTAGGTTTGTTCCTATCCTTCCGGCCGAATACAGAAATATGTACATAACGTTCAGGGTTGATACGCAAATCTTTCAACAACTTATCCAGATCTTCGGATGACTTATCCAGTTTACGGTATAAACTATCGTTGTTGATCAGCATTCCCATTGTTCCTTGTCCGCTGTTAATTTTTGTCATGATCGAAGAAGCTTGACCCAAAGCCATATCCGCATTATTGATAGCCGAAGTTAAATTTGACTTCGCGATTGAATCGCTGATATTAGAAAAGTTGTTAATTATATTTCCAAGCTTATCACTATTGTTAGCGAGGGTTGTTGCAAGGGTATTGACTTTTGAAAGGATACTAGAAATTTTTGTCTTTTCACTAAGCACCATGGTATCCAATCTGTAGGAGGTTGTTTCCAATGAAGTAATGGCTAACTTGATACTTTCAAAACTCTTGGAAAGATTCTGCCGGGCGCTTTCGTTAAAAACTTGTTGCACAACAACCATCACAGAGTCAATTGATGCAATCAGTCCGACCGCTTTTTCCTGTAAAGGAGCAATCGTTTTATTAACGGCTGTTTTCAAATCATCCTCTTGTGCAGAAATTAATGTATCGCCATTCTGAGCATACACGGTCCCTGAGCCCAAAATCAATTGGACTGCTTTAGAACCCAGAATGTCAGAGCTAACTACTTTTGCAATAGAATTTTTGGGAATATTCGCTTCATTATCCATCAACAATGTAACAATCACACTTCCTGAAGTATCATTTGCCAAAACGATCTTACCAACAATCCCAACTTTGAATCCGTTGATCAACATAGGATTTGCTTCCACCAAACCATCAATATTACTATAAACGGCATAAAATTTACGCTGAGTTGAGAAAAGATCTCTACCCTTCAGGAAATTAAAACCATAGATAAAACAAGCGATGGCAAGGGAGGTAACTATTCCGACTTTTACTTCTTTAGATATTTTCACTTTCTATAACGTTAGAGCGTTGTGTTGCAAATTTAAGTAATTATTGGGATTATTTAAGTGGAATTCTTTTGCCGTCCTGCATCGCAATAACAAAAGCATCCTTAAATCCGCTTTTACGCAAAATAGTCTGTAATCTGCTTGCATCTATCTGGCTTTTAAACTCTCCGGCTGTATATTTATATATTCCCTTATCTATATATTCAGCCGGTTTTTCCACTCCATTAAATTTATCGGAATTCAGCGGAATTTGTTTATCCGATGACGTGATTTGAACTTTATAGACAACTACCGAATTTGATTCATTTTCTTCCTTTTTATTGCCTTTTTTATCTTCAGGATCATTTTTCCGAACAACTATTGAAGAATCTTGATTTCCGGCAGGCTCACTGTTTTTAGCAGCTGTAAGTTCGAGGGAATCTTCCTTACTGAATTTATACGATTGCTGTTTTTCAAATGAATCGTCATACTTTTTTACCGTTCCTTCAATTTCATCTTTATATTCCCTGAAAGCTCTGAAGAGACTTGACGCCATATAATCCTGTCCTTTGCTTGAACCAAGAAACTGCTCTTCCTTTGGATTGGTCAAAAAGCCTAATTCGGTCAGAACACTCGGCATATATGTTCTCCAAAGCACCCACAAGCTTGCCCTCTTTACTCCTTTATCAATACGGCTTGCCTTTGTAGCAAACTGTTTCTGCACTTTTGAAGCAAAATTCAAACTCTGTTCAATGTAATTATCACTGAACATACTCATTATTATATACGACTCATCTGAATTCGGATCAAAACCATCGTATTTCTGAACATAATTATCTTCTAACAAGATGGCAGAGTTCTCCCTTTTGGCAACATCCAATTTACCCTGCTCGTTTTTAATACCCATTACATAGGTTTCAGCACCTGAAACTTCATCCCTGCAAATATCTTTTTTTAATTTCTTATCTCTGAAACAAGCTGAATTACAGTGAATACAGATGAATAAATCAGCTTTCGCTTTATTCGCAATTTCAGCTCGCTGCTGCAATTCGAGGAAAACATCTGTTTTACGAGTATATACAACCTTCACATCCTTTAAATTCTCTTCAATGTATTTTCCAAGTTTTAAAGCTACTGCGAGTGCGATATCTTTCTCTTTATGTTTACTACCGTGACATCCGGGATCTTTACCACCGTGTCCGGCATCAATAACAACCGTTTTAATGGAAAAAACTGGCTTGAATTTTGGAGAAAAGGAGCCCAGCAAAAAGCAAACAGCAAAGAGACTGTAGATAGAAATTATTTTTTTCACTGCTTTTTTATTGGATGTAATTAACAATTTACAACAAATTAATGTTGGCAAACGGCTATTGTCGTCTGCTAACTGTTTATTATTTTACTTAGTTTTGACCTTTAACATCAAAATACAAACCAAAATTACAAGTTAAAATTGCGTATCGTTCGCTTAAAATCATTTTTTATCCTCGTTTGTTTGTTAATAACTGCAACAAGCTTTGCTTCTGCTATTGCTTTAACACCAATCGATACGGCAAAAAAAACGGTAGAAAGCAAATCCTTTCTAAAAGAAAAAGTCATCTATAGTGCCACCGACTCGATGCTTATTGATAAAGTAAATCAAAAAGCATACCTCTATAACAATGCAGTTGTAATATATGACGGATTAAATTTAAAAGCAGGATATATAGAAATTGATTTCGGCAAAAACGTTGTTTATGCTTCTAGCACAAAAGACAGTTCTGGAAAAGACATTCAAAAACCGATTTTTGAACAGGGTGCTGAAAAATTCACCGCTCAGAAAATCACCTATAACTTCAATACAAAAAAGGGGAAGATTGTTGATGTAATCACGCAGCAAGGAGAAGGATTTATTCATGGAAGGGATATCAAAAAAGACACGAATAATGTTTATTTTGTTGGGCATGGTAAATATACGACCTGCGATTTGGAACATCCACACTTTTATATCGGGGCAAAAAGAATAAAAGTAATTCCGAACGATAAAATTGTAACGGGTCCTGCCGTATTATATATTGCTGATATACCAACACCTTTAGCAATCCCTTTCGGATATTTTCCAAATAAAAAGGGTAGAGCATCCGGTATTTTGATTCCCACATATGGTGAGTCTTCTAACCTTGGCTTCTTTTTTAAGGATGGAGGGTTTTATTTCGGAATGAACGAATATGTTGATCTAGCATTGAGAGGCGACATATACTCCAATGGAAGTTACGGAGCAAAAGCGAACAGTAGTTATCGGAAGCGATATCGCTACAATGGCGGATTGAGTTTAAATTATTCCCGTTTTATAGAAGGTGACCGGGAGTTACCGAATTCAATAACACGTAACGATTTTTTTGTACGCTGGAGTCACACGCAAGATCCTAAATCACGACCGAATAGCCGATTTTCAGCCAATGTGAATGCAGGAAGTAGCTCTTACAATAAATACAATGGAAATGTAACAGGCGATTATTTGTCCAACACCTTTCAATCGAATATTTCCTATTCAAAATCATTTTCAGGAACACCCTTCAATTTTTCGGCTAATGCTCGGCACAGTCAGAATACAATTACAAAGAAGGTTGACATCAGTTTACCAGAGCTTGCTTTAACAATGAACAGAATTTATCCATTCAAAAGTAAAAAAAGTGTTGGTACAAAGTGGTATGATAAAATTGGATTGAGTGCCACAGCAAATGCGCGCAATGACATCAATACATATGACACCTTACTATTCACAGACCGCACACTGAGTCAGATGCGAAATGGAGTGCGATTTACAATGCCGATCAGCACTTCATTTAACGTATTGAAATATTTTACGTTCACGCCAACAATCAATACGGCAAGTAATATCTATTTCGAGACCATTCAAAAAAGGTATGATCCGAACATCAATTACGTTTTTACAGATACGGTTACCGGTGTTAAAATAGCGAATGATTTCAGTGTTTCTTCCGGTTTAAGCACTCGACTCTATGGCGATTATTTTTTCAGAGCGAAACGACTTAAACAAATACGACATGTTGCAACACCTACCCTTAGTGCAAGTTACAGACCCGATTTTGGCGGAAGTGGTTACGGTTATTACGAAAGTGTGCAAACCGATGTAAGTGGATCAGAGCAGCGATACTCTATTTTTCAAAACGGGATCTATGGTTCACCTCAATCAGGCAAATCAGGATTAGTTGGATTTAACCTGAACAATTCGATTGAAGCAAAGATCAGGCAAAAAACAGATTCGGGGAATGTCGACAAAAAAGTAAGTATACTGGAAAGCTTCAACATAGGTTTCTCTTATAATTTGGCTGCAGAAAACTTTAACTGGTCGTACATAAATATCAATGGGCGCACAAAACTATTTAATGTCCTGGATATTAACGCCAGCGCCTTGCTCGATCTGTATCAGATTGATTCTATCGGAGCCCGGATTGAAGAATTTGAATTTAAAAACGGAAGGGCGGGGAGAATCGTAAGTTCGAATGTTTCCTTAAGCACAAATTTAAGAAGCAAAGAAGGCGATGGCAACAAAGCAAAAACAAGCAGCGCAGGAACTCAGGATGAATTAGACTATATAAATTCAAACCGCGATGCCTATGTTGATTTTAATGTGCCTTGGAATTTGAATGTATATTACAACATCAATTATAGCAAGCCCGGCATTACAGAAGTAATTTCTCAATCTGCAACATTTTCTGGTGATGTGAGTCTTACTAAAAAATGGAAAATTGGACTTACATCCGGTTATGATTTTACGCGAAAAGAAATGACACTAACATCTGTAAATGTATACAGAGATCTACATTGCTGGGAAATGCGTTTTAACTGGGTTCCCTTTGGATTTCGTCAGAGTTTTTCCATTGATATAAATGTAAAATCTTCTATCCTGAAAGACTTAAAATTAAGCCGGAGAAGAGGCTGGCAAGATTACCAGTAAGCTATTTTGAAATTCAGCTTGCATAATGTAAAAAATTATTTTCCTTTTAAGAGGATTAGATTCTTAAATTTGTTTTTCAGTCGCTATAAATAAAAATTAAATACATCATTCTATGAAAAAAATAATTACATCAAAAAATGCTCCGGCACCAATTGGTCCTTATAGTCACGGTGTCCAATTCGGAAACATGTTATTTGTTAGCGGTCAGGTTGGAAAACATCCGGTAACGGGCGACTTAATGCTTTCGGATATAAAAACAGAGACAACACAGGTAATGGAGAATGTGAAAGGAATTTTAACCGATGCAGGTATGGATTTTACGCACATTGTAAAAACAACCATTTTTCTGACCGACATGAATAATTTTGCTGCGGTAAACGAAGTATATGGTTCCTATTTTACAGGAGATTATCCGGCAAGAGAAACAGTGCAAGTTTCTAAGTTACCACTGAATGTAAATGTCGAGATAAGTGTGATAGCTATTAAATAGTTTCAAGAAACAGTTGCGAGATTTATCTACGAATTACTTGCGAATATCTCCTTATCAATACAAAAAAAGCCTCATAGCAAATTTGCTATGAGGCCTACAATGTGCTGTTATGAGCTGGTTATTTGTTTTCTATTTTCAAGTCCATATATTGTGCAGGTTTAGTTGCCCAGCTTAAGAATTTTCTAAAAGGTAATATCAAAAGTTGTAAAAAATCTCTAATTAGTGATAATCCTATCGGTGAAAAATATGTGCTGGCAAGTACCGAAACGAATGCCATAAATTCACCAGTTTCTATAAAGGTGTATAACGCAAAAATTAGACCGACAAAATATCCTATAAAGATAAATCCATCAATCAAGAATTCTAATAAAAAGGTTTTTAAGAAAGAAAGAAAAGGCCATAAACTTGTTAAATTAGAAATGTTTAAAGTGCCTTTTTCTCTTTGTTCAGAAAGCCGAATTGTAGCCTTCTGCCATAAGCTAAATGGGGTAATAAAGATAAAATAAACAAAGAAGTAGTAAAGAAAGTGTAACAAGGAATTCACTAAATGGTCCTTGAATGATTTTTGATTTTCCATTTTTTAATTTGCGTAGTCGCCACATTTGTTTTATTAATGTTCCGTTTTTTCAAATGGTTTCTGGGCTCCACTATTTCTTAATTTATTTTTGATTACTTTTTTAAACATCTTATTAGAAGAAAAAAAATGTTCAGCTCACATATTGTTTAAGCAAGAAATTATGTTTTTTTTCATTAAGACATGTGTTTCAAATTAAAAGCATACATAATAATAAATGCGACAGGAAAAATTGCCGTCAGCACCATTAAGCCACCAAAGATACCGCTGAATCCGACTAAAATGATTGGGACAATAATTCCAAGAAGCTGACCACAGACATAAACATAAAAACCAACTTTACGCAACTTCCACATCATTAATGCACCAAACAAACAAAAGAGGTTAACGCCTATAGCAGTAATTGCTAATGGCAGTGCATTTTCGGCGGAAAGACGGGCAGCTTCCATAATATTCTCCATAAAACCGCTGGACATACCTTCCATATTTCCGGTCAATTCCTGATCCCGCTGAAAATCTTCAAGCGCGGTTGGAGCCTTTATTAAATTATACAGGCCTTCTAACAAACCTAATCCAGTTCCGATGAATGTTAGAATGCATAGCACTTTTAAAAATTGCGGCTTTTTTGCCGGCATGAAATTCTCTTGATTTATTTCTTCCATTTTTTATTAATTAGTAGTATTATATCATGGCTAATGAACAAAAAAATAAAGTACATCCAAAACCCTTTTAACATTTGTTATTAACAAGTTATAAGCATGGATTACAAAAAACATTGAAAGCCAAGCTATTTATTAATAATCAAGAAGAATAATCTGTTATGAAAAGTAAAAACCAAGATAAATAAATTTATATTTTTTCTACAAATAAATTATTTACTTCATAACTTTAAGATGGACAGCGTACATTCCGATAAAGCTGGCGGTAAATAAGATCGCAAACCAGCTTATTGAAATTCCTAAAAATAAAGTTGGTAAGAAAAGCATTGCGGAATTAGACAATGCATAAAAATGAAAACCATTCTTATTCAATTTCCACATTAAAATTGCACCTGTAAGGGATCCCAGATTAAAAAGCAGCGTCAGCAAATAATAGCCCCAGCCTGCTTCAATCACCCGCATGCTTTCAGCCATCACAGCCTCATCGTAATTAGGAGCATTTTCAATAAACTCCCGAAATAAAGGAGCAAATAAAGGCGTAATAAGTGACGAAAGGCATCCTAAACTGGTAAATACAAATGTTAAGATACACAGTACAGATAAAAATTTAGGTCTAGCGGTTTGTGGTTCTATGTTTTCAATTTCTTCATTCATCATCATTGATATTTTAAAATTTAGTGTTACTCCACAGTTCAAAATTATTTTTTTGAAGATCAGTCGCCGTCGTTTTTTTCTCAACAGCAGCAATTTTATAATATGCTCCGCTCTGTGCTTTTAAATTAGAACTTTTGACGATCCCGTTGCTGGCAAAATCAATCTGTATTTCATCCGATGAAAAATAGCTGCACCATTCAGTAAAGTTCGTTGCGGAAGCATCCGATTTTATCTGAAAAGTGTTTACGCTAACAATCTCATCAGTTATACCAATACCTACGCTATCAGCAACAGATCCGGGATACACGCCAACAACTTTACAAACACCACCCACATCCGCTACCTTAAGTCCAAGTGCATGTTCGTGGAACTTTAATGTTTGTTTGAAAACGATATCGCAACCGATCAGATCCAATGCATCTTTTAACAATGGCTCATAATTTTGAGTTCCATTGATATAATTATTAAAAATATCATCGAAAGAAGCATCAGAAAAATGCTCCACCACACCTTTATAATCCTGATCAGAATAACCTTTTCCTTTCAAGGCGAATTCATCATATAAAAAACGCATCACATCATCTAATGAAAAGCGGTTACCCGAATTTTTTCGAATAAACATATCGGTTACAAAGGCTAATAAATTTCCTTCGTCATAAATATTTGTTTTACGATTAGGAATACCAGGCACGTATCCATCTAACCAAGTATCAAAGGAGGAATCGGCCACCGACAAATTAAAACGACCAAAATTATCAACATGTTTTTGCAGGCGTTCAGAGAATGTTTTAAAATATTCCTGCTCATTAAAAACACCTGATCTGAAAAGTAAATAATCACCGTAGTAGGTTGTAACACCTTCACAGACGTATCCTAATTTCGAATAATTTTCTTTCGAATAATCATAAGGCATCATTTCAACTGGTCGTATTGTTTTAATATTCCAGGCATGAAACAATTCGTGGCAACAAACACCCAATACATTTTCGTACAGATCACCTTTCATCAGGTTGTATCCGGGACCCAAAGCCAAAACAGTAGAGGTTGTATGCTCAACACCATGATACATTTTTGTTGGAAGGATCTGAAATAAAAAATGATAGGAATGAAACGGAGCCACCTTCATCATTTCCAATTGATGCGAGCAGAACTTCATAAAATCTGTAGTAAGTTTTGTCCAATCGGGTTTGCATTCACCCTGAAACCAAAGATTAAATTCTACGCCAGCACATAAAAATACATGGTGCTGCAACGATGCGGACGCAATAAAAGGAGAATCGGCTAATTCGTGAAAACTCTTACAAGAAATTAGATTATCTGCATGAGCTGTGCCACAAGCAATTTTGTAATTATCGGGCAGTAGCAATTGCATTTCGCAAGCGTCATTTATCCGATCAGGAATATAGACACAACAATTTACGGGATTCATGTATAATTGAGATCCGTCCAAAAATGTAGATCCTGCATTGAGATCAACAGCATAATAATTATATTTGATATGGAGTTCAGAAACACCTTTTGTTTGTACTTTCCAACAATCTTTTGTGACCTTTTGAAATGAAAGTGCATTTCCGTTGCCATCGAAGGCAGACCATTTCTGAATGTTTTTGGCGAAATTCCCTAACTCATATCTTCCGGGACGCCAGGCCGGCAATTGAATTAGTGTTTCGCTTTCACTAACAGCGCAAATAAATTCAATATCAACAAAGTGATGATGAGGCTCTGTATAAGATACAATGTATTTCATAGTAAGAATACGTTTGTCAAGTTACCCATACCTAAGGTTAAATTTGACTATTAATTTTTCACGAATTTACTAATTAGAACCGATAAATTACATGGATTCATAAATTCGCATTTATTCGTTATTTGTAACAAATAAAATTGCTACTTTCGTAACTAGTAAACAAATTGATCATTCAATATTTATAATCTATAATTTCAAAGCAAATGAATTACGATTTAATAGTAGTAGGAAGTGGTCCGGGTGGTTATGTGGCTGCAATCAGAGCATCACAACTGGGTTTAAAAACAGCCATCATAGAACGCGAAAGCCTTGGTGGGATTTGTCTTAACTGGGGCTGTATCCCTACAAAGGCTTTATTAAAAAGTGCGCAGGTTTTTGAATATTTAAATCATGCTGCTGATTATGGCATCACCGTAAAAGGTGGAGAAGCCGATTTTAGTGCAGTTATAAAAAGAAGTCGTGATGTTGCAGAAGGTATGAGTAAAGGAGTTCAATTTCTTTTGAAAAAGAACAAGATCGATGTAATCAGCGGAACGGGAAAAATTAAAGCAGGTAAAAAAGTGGATGTAACAGCCGATGGAAAAACAACTACTTACGAAGCGAAACATATTATAATTGCTACAGGTGCCCGTTCACGTGCATTACCAAACCTTCCGCAAGATGGTAAAAAAATCATTGGATACAGAGATGCGTTAACATTGCCGAAAATGCCAAAAACAATGGTTATTGTAGGTTCTGGAGCTATTGGAAGCGAGTTTGCATATTTCTATGCAACAATGGGAACAAAAGTAACCTTGGTAGAATTCATGCCAAGTATTGTTCCTGTTGAAGATGCTGAAGTATCTAAACAATTGGAGCGCTCGTTCAAAAAGATCGGCATTGATGTTATGACAGAATCCAGTGTTGAGAGCGTTGACACAAAAGGTAACGATTGTAAAGTAACGATTAAAACAAAGAATGGTGAAAAGATTGTTGAAGCAGAAGTTGTTTTATCGGCAGTTGGTATCGAGGCAAACATAGGAAACTTAGGATTAGAAGAAACAGGAATAGCAACAGACAAAGGAAAAATTTTAACGAATCCTTATTACCAGACAAACATACCGGGTTATTACGCAATTGGTGATTGTGTTGGCGGACAATCATTGGCGCATGTTGCTTCTGCAGAAGGAATTATTTGCGTTGAGAAAATCGCAGGACATCATCCTGAACCATTAGATTATAATAACATCCCAGGATGTACGTATAGCCAGCCAGAAATTGCATCTGTAGGTATGACAGAAGCGAAAGCGAAAGCAGCTGGAATAGAAATCAAAATTGGTAAATTTCCATTCTCTGCAAGTGGAAAGGCAAGTGCTGCAGGAGCAAAAGACGGTTTTGTGAAATTAATTTTTGATGCGAAATACGGAGAATTATTGGGTGCCCACATGATTGGTGCTAACGTAACTGAAATGATCGCTGAAATTGTGGCAATACGCAAATTAGAAACCACAGGTCACGAAATAATTAAAACGGTTCATCCTCATCCAACAATGAGTGAAGCGATTATGGAAGCTGCTGCTGCTGCTTATGGCGAAGTGATTCATATGTAATCATTTTCAACAGCATAGAATGACAGAAATAAAAAAGTCCCGAATTATTCCGGGATTTTTTTTATTTAGCTAGTACAAAAAAATTGGCTGCATTTTAATGGCTTCCTATTTTTCCATTTTTATTTTTTGAACTTGAAGTTTTTGAACATTAATGCGCATCAAAGAAAAACCTAGAATTGTTTTTCGAGTGCATTTTGTTTTCAATATATTTTATCGCAACATCAATCATTGAAGAGTGAATATCAACTACTGAATAATCCATAATTTCATTTAACAAATTCGGTAACGAATCTGTTATCTGCAAAAAATCGTGGGCAGTGAAGGCGATAAAATCTCGTTTTTGAGCCAAAAAAAAGATTATGTAAAAATTATCATAGTGTTCAAATGCAATTACTTTGTCCATCGTGAAATCAACAGGCAAGTTTCCGCTACTTTCAAGCAGATAATAAATCGCAGTGTTATTTTCTGAATTGCTCATCCTACCATTCAATTTAGACGTTTCAACCTTGCCATGTAAAAGCCATCGAATCCTTCACTTGGAAGCACCTTGCGTTCATCCATAAATTCAAAATCTTTATTGTTTTCAAGAAAAGTACTTACCTGATCTTGATTTTCGCTTGGCAGGATACTACAAGTAGCGTAAACCATAATGCCTCCCTGCTTCACCATAGGAGAATAATTACGGAGAATCTGCTGTTGCGTATGTTTAACCTGATCAAGAAACGCGAGGCTCAATTTCCATTTAGCATCCGGATTACGCCTGATAACGCCTAATCCAGAGCAAGGCACATCCAGCAATAAGCGATCAGCTGTGTTTTTCAACTTTGTAATCGCTGCATCATTAATCAACTGGGTTTTAATGCAGGTTAGGCCATTTCTATCCGCTCGTTTTTTTAATTCAGTCAATTTCCGCTCTTCCACATCCATCGAAATTACTTTACCATTGTTATTCATCATTGCAGCAATATGCAGGGATTTTCCACCTGCTCCGGCACAAGCATCGATCACAACCATCCCCTCCTGCAATTCTAAAAACGGAGCAATCAATTGCGAAGAAGCATCCTGAATTTCAAACAAACCTTGCTTGAATTCAGCAAGGTGTTGCAAACTTTGACGCTTATTCAACAACAATGCATCGGGATAATCACCTAATACGGTTGTTTCCACAGACTGCTGCTCCAACAAGCGCTGCAATTGCATCCGATTTGATTTTAAGGTATTCACACGCATCACAACGTTCGCTTCCTTATTGAGTTCAACAAGTTCGTTTGTCCATACCGTTTCACCTAATTCCGAAGCTCCTATTACATCGAGCCAGTCGGGAAGTGATTCACGGTATTTCCTGATTTTATGTGCCTTACTTGCTGCATCCAGAATTTTATTTTTGTCGACTCCTTTAAATTCTTCCCAATCGGGTAACTCTACCCCTTTTATCAATTGCCAAGTTGCAAAAAGTTTCCAGAATTCAGAAGCATCAGAAGTATCTTCCGATGAAGAACTTACAGTAATTAGCCTCCACCAGCGGACCATCTCATACGTAGTTTCTGCAATGAACTTTCTATCGCGGGATCCCCAGCGCGAATTTTGTTTGAGCACCTGCTCTACTGCCTTATCTGCGTATACACCCGCAACAAAAATTTGTTGAAGTGTTTCTATTACTGCATTTACAAGCGTTTTATGAAATTTCATTTCTATTAACTATGAGATGTGCAAAAATACACATTACTTGTTTTGTAAAGGCATTAAAAACTCGGCAAAAAATAGTATTTTTGGGACAATGAATTTCTCCTCAAAATTAATCGAAGAAGCTGTTAATGAATTCAGTAAACTACCCGGAATAGGTAAGCGAACTGCCTTGCGATTTGTATTGCATTTAATGAAACAGGATGTAGCAGAAGTAAATCAGTTTGGCAATACATTTATCAAGCTGCGTTCAGAGCTTCGTTACTGTGAAAAGTGTCACAATGTATCAGATAAACCTTTATGCGAAGTTTGTATTAACCCAAACAGGGATAATTCACTTGTTTGTGTTGTAGAAGATATAAGAGATGTGATGGCTATTGAAAACACACAACAATATCGCGGTGTTTATCACGTTTTAGGAGGAATTATTTCTCCGATGGATGGTATTGGTCCAAGCGATCTGAATATTGAAACGCTTGTTCAGAAAGCAGGAAACGGGGAGATTAAAGAAGTAATAATGGCATTAAGTACAACAATGGAAGGCGACACCACCAATTTTTACATATATAAGCGATTGAAGGAATTCAACCTTACGGTTTCTACTATTGCACGCGGAATTTCTATCGGAGACGAGTTAGAGTATGCGGATGAAGTAACGCTTGGAAGATCAATTGTCAATAGAACCTTGTACGAAAATTCATTGTCATTCAAATGAAGTTATCAATCGTAATTGTCAATTATAATGTTCAACACTTTTTAGAGCAATGTCTGCACTCCGTCCGCAAAGCCTCTGAAAATATCTCTACAGAGATTTTTGTGGTCGATAATAACTCTGTGGATGGTTCAATTGCGATGGTGAAACAAAAGTTCCCGGAAGCACACGTCATCGAAAACAAAAAAAATACCGGATTTTCTTTTGCAAATAATCAGGCAATGCGGATTGCAAAAGGAGAATATGTTTTGTTATTAAATCCGGATACCGTTGTTGAGGAAGATACGTTTGAAAAGGTAGTTGCATTCATGGACACACATCCTGATGCAGGCGGATTAGGTGTTAAGATGCTCGATGGAAAAGGGAATTTTTTGCCTGAATCAAAAAGAGGCTTGCCTACTCCATCTGTTGCATTTTATAAAATATTCGGACTTTCGCGATTGTTTCCAAAATCGAAAACGTTTGGCAACTACCACCTTGGCTTTTTAGATAAAGATGAAACACATGAAGTAGATATTCTTTCCGGAGCATTTATGCTGATGCGAAAAGTGACACTCGACAAAGTAGGTTTGCTCGATGAAACTTTTTTTATGTATGGTGAAGATATTGATCTTTCATACAGGATCATTATAGGTGGATATAAAAACTATTATTTCCCCGAAACCCGCATCATTCATTACAAAGGAGAAAGCACAAAAAAAAGTAGCGTTAATTATGTTTTCGTTTTCTACAAAGCGATGGTCATTTTTGCAAACAAACATTTCTCTCAAAACAATGCGAAGCTTTTTTCTTTTCTGATTAACATCGCCATTTATTTAAGAGCCGGAGCGGCTATTTTTATTCGTTTTTTAAAGTCGATTACATTACCGGCATTTGATTTCGGATTAATAATGATCGGCTTATTATTGATCAAAGATTATTACGAGAAGAACATCAAGTTCAGTGAAGGAGGCTCCTATTCTGATGCCCTGGTTGCCATCGCTTTTCCTGCATACATTGCGATATGGATGTTCACCGTTTACTTAAGTGGCGGCTACGATAAGCCGGTACGTTTATTCCGGATTATCCGTGGAATATTAGCAGGAACAGGCATTATCCTGATAGGCTATTCTTTATTACCGGAAGCATATCGTTTCTCGCGTGCGTTAATCTTATTTGGAATGGGCTGGGTTATATTATCGTATTTAATTTCCCGCTTAACATTTCATTTCGTAGGATTCAAGTCTTTCAATTTAAATCCTGACAAAAGCAAACGTATCGCTATTATCGGACAGCAGGAAGAATTTGAACGTGTCAGCGGATTGTTGAAACAAACGAATATCAACACTAGTTTTCTGGGCTTTATTAGTGCAGACGACAAGGGGAATACGCATAAAGATTTTGTTGGGACGATGAATCAGATCGAAGAGGTAATTGAAATATATAAGGTAAACGAAGTAATTTTTTGTTCCCGTGATATTTCCTCTCAGGGAATTATTGATTACATGCACACCTTGGTTTCTTCGGATGTAGATTTTAAGATTGCTCCTCCGGAAAGTCTATCTATCATCGGAAGTAATTCTATTGATACTGCCGGAGATCTATATATAATTGATGTAAACGCTATTGGTAAGCCGAAAAATAAAAGAAACAAACGCCTTTTTGATGTGCTCTCTAGCGGATTATTTATTCTTTTGTCACCGCTGCTTATCTTATTTCAGGAAAAAAAATCAGGATTTCTGAAAAACATTTTTGCTGTTTTACTCGGATTAAAATCATGGGTAGGCTACGGCAACGATAAGCACGAGCATTTGCCGAAACTGCGTACCTCGGTTCTTTCTCCTGCCGATGCCATAAAAAATAATATTACCATCACTCCGGAAACGCGCAACCGCTTGCACCTTGCTTATTCAAAAGATTATAAGATCGAGAATGACCTTACTATTGTTTGGAAGGGAATGAAGAAGTTAGGAAATTAGAGGCACCAATTTTCTTTTATACGATTGGTAGGTGATGAGAAAGATAATTACTAAAGATCCAAAACGGCTTTTACTTTTATTATTGATCTTTATTTTTATAGATGTAAAAATAAGCTGAAACAACTATTTCTTCAGCGATTTCGCTTGCAACAACAAATCAAACAACTTTGCTGTCGCCACTGCATCACCTTCAGCTCTGTGTCTTGCATTGTTGGGTATTCTCAATGCCTCACACAATTTGCCTAAGCTATAAGATGGATGACCAGGAATTAATTTTCTGCTGAGCTGCACGGTGCATAATTTTTCTCTTTCGTAATTAAAACCCAAGGATGCGAATTCTGCTTTTATAAAATTATAATCGAAACTTACATTGTGCGCAACAAAAGTTTTGTTTTCTGTGATCTCATGAATTTTTTTTGCTATCTGATGAAACTTGGGCGCGCTACTCACCATTTGATTAGTAATCCCTGTAATGCTGGTATATAAGGGAGAAATATAACATTCGGGATTAATGAGTGTTGAAAATTTTTCAACTACTGTTAAGCCATCATGAATCAAAATACATATTTCGGTAATCCGTCCGTTCGGGTAATTAAATTTACCTCCGCAGGTTTCTATGTCGATGATTGCAAACATTGAACGAAGATAACAGTTCGCCACATATTTTACCACAGATTACACAGATTTTCACAGATAAAATTTTTAAACTTATTTCACCTACACAGCAAAAAATAAAAAAATCCGTGAAAATCTGTGTAATCTGTGGTGAGTCTATTTCCCCATTTCAACGCGGAACGACTGTAAAAACCGAATCATACTTTCCAGATTGAGATCCTGAGGTTTGAATTCTCCAATATTTAAACTGCAGACAAAACTCCAAATCTCAATAATGTTTTCAGATTTAACTGCATACGGACTATACACGGGATTGTCGGAATGAAATTGAAAAATATCAGTTGATTTTTTATCTTCACGATAAAGTCGTTTATAAACAACTCCATCTTCTTTGGTAAGCACAATATAGGTTTGTCCCTCTTTTACCTCACTCAGCGATTCAACATATTTACCAACGACAAAGGTTCCATCTTTTAAAGGAGGCATCGAATCACCTTTTATGGAGAATGCGCGATGTTTTCCAACTATTTTAAAGGGCAGGTTCATAATTGGCAGATCTTCCATAAATTCAGGATCGGCATATCCGGTTAAGTATCCGGCCACAGCTTTTGCCGGAACCACTTCCACCATATCCTGATTTTGACGGTCGACAATGACAGGAAACAGGATCCGATTTTTACCGATTTCCAATAAAGATTCAGGATCTGTTTTTGCAAGATCGCCGCGCACCAATGCATCAATAGCAATGTGAAAATGATCGGCTATTTTTATCAAAAGATCATAAGGAGGTTCTGCTCTTCCTTCCTCGTACGACCCTAAACGGGAACGAGAAATATCCAGTTCATCCGCTAATTGATTCTGAGATAGTTTTTTTAGTGCTCTCAGAACACTAATGTTTTTGGCTATTTTCGACATTGCTAATATATTTAGCACAAACATACTAAATATATTTGCACATTTGCAACAGAAAATTAAAGAATCTTTTGTTTGTGCTTAAAATTTTCAATCGTTTCCTAATCGGGGTGCTGTTTTCAAGAAAAAAATAAACAAAGCCATGGTTATTTAAATAATGAAACCGCCCCGATTTCGAAACGTTTTTTTGATTTCTCCGCTTTGGTCGAAATGACAAAAAAGGAATTGGGTTGAGATGGCAAAAAGGGAATTCAGTTGAAAGACAAAAAGGTAATTAAGTTGAAATAACAAAAAGAGAATTCAGTTGAAATGACAAAACAGCAATTGAGGGCTATAGATTGACCGCGCTGACAATTGACGAAAAACTGAATCACGATCACAAAAATAAATCATTGCGAGGAGCGAGGCAATTTCTGAACTTATAAAGAGAATGAGATTGCTTCGCTGCCTTCACTATAAAAAGTAAATTACCTCAATTAAGTTATTTATGGCGAGTCTGAAAAAACATACTTGACCCGATACCTCCAGCTCTATAACCCAGTAATTCTTCCTCGATTAAGAATCTGCCCAACTTTTCAAAAAATCTACTATATTTACAATAGATTTTTACAGCACGATTACATATATGAATAAATTAACCATTATAACACTTGCATTGCTTTCATTTGCACTGAATTCTATTGCACAGTTTCCTGAAAGTAATTTCCAAAACAGCAGCAGTCAGTACTATTGGAAAAACCGGAAACCCTTCGAGGGTTATTGGCAACAAGACGTACATTATAAAATAAATGCAACTATTGATGACAAGACAGACATTATCGATGGAGCGGAAGAATTGACCTATTACAACAACTCAGCGGATGACTTAACGTTTGTGTATTTTCATTTATACAATAATGCACAGACAAAAGGATCTTACCTGGAAGATCTTTATAAGAACAACAACATTAAAGTAAAATTCGGGAAATACCAGCAAGAAGGCTTAGGAACGGTTGTATCAAAAATCACCGTTAACAACGAAGATCTGAAAATGGAATTGGACAATACCGTTTTGAAGGTTTATCTAAAAACACCTGTAAAATCAGGTGAAAACATCACGTTCAAAATAAATTTCAAAACCTATTTTGATACCGGCTCTATACGGAACAGAATGAAAATGTTCAATGCATTTGGATACAAACACTACGATGTTGTTCACTGGTATCCGCGCATTTCGGTATACGACCGCAAATTCGGCTGGGACACCGACCAACATCTGGATCATGAATTTTATGGTGATTTCGGAACATTTGATGTTGCATTCACCTTCCCAAATAATTACATTCTTGATGCAACAGGTATGCTAATCAATAAGGATGAAGTATTACCAGCAGACCTGCGTGCAAAATTAGATATTAAAAATTTCGCTAAAAAACCTTGGAATGAAAAGCCGTCGGTAATCATTGAACCGAATGGAACGACAAAAACATGGATGTTTCATGCCGAAAATGTACACGACTTTGCTCTTACTGCTGACCCGACTTATCGTATCGGAGAAGCGGAGTGGAATGGCATCAGATGTGTTGCGCTTGTTCAGGAACCACATGCAATCGGATGGCTGAACGCAGCAGAATATACAGCTAAGATCATCCGGGTTAATTCGGAAGACTTTGGACAATATGCTTATTCAAAAATGATTGTTGCCGATGCGCAAGACGGAATGGAATATCCGATGGTAACCTTGTGCGGCGGATTTGATCCCGACTACAGAGATCTGTTTGTTCACGAAATTAGTCACAACTGGTTTTTTGGAATGGTTGGTTCTAACGAAACGTATCGACCGGCTTTAGATGAAGGATTTACACAATTTATTACCAACTGGACCTACGAAAGGATCGATGGAAAAGAAAGAATAAAATATGTACCCAAATCAAATTATGTAAACCGCTTTACGGAGCCGGATTATGTGCGCAACAGCGAAGTGTATAATGGATATATGAATTCCGCAGCCAAAGATGTGGAAACATTCATGAGCTTACATTCGGATATGTACAATGGTGCGATTCGCCATGGTGGGGGATATTCACAGGTTTACATGAAGACGGCAACCATGCTGTATAACCTGCAATACACTCTTGGTGATTCTTTATTTAAGGCATCCATGTCTCACTATTTTAATCAATGGAAATTTGCTCACCCCTATGTAGAAGACTTTAGAAATTCGATTATTCAATATACGCATGTTGACTTAAATTGGTTTTTTGATGAATGGATGGAGACGTCTAAAACAATTGACTATTCTGTAAAATCAGTAAAAAAGGGCACAGGAGAAGGCGTTTACAACATCACCTTCAAACGTAAAGGCATGCAAATGCCTGTTGATTTTGCAGTGGTTGGAAAAAATGATAGCGTATACTATTACCACATTCCAAATAACTGGTTTGTAAAACAAACAAAATCAAAAGTACTTCCCCGCTGGATCGGCTGGGACAACATTCAGAAAACATATACCGCAACAGTAAATGTACAAGGCGGAATTGCAAACGTAATCATTGACCCGAGTACACGCCTGGCGGATGTAAATATGCTGAATAACAACCAGAAATTTCCTATCAAATATCGCTTCGATTCAAAAATTTATAATCCCTCCGACTGGACCAGCTACGAGCTATTCGCCAGACCAGATATTTGGTACAACGGTTATGATGGACTTAAAGTTGGATTAAATCTAAATGGAAATTACATGGCCTACAAACACATTTTTGATGCGACTGTCTGGTTTAATACTGGTATTGGCCATAACTATCTGGACACAGCAACAGAAAACTATGCAAAAGACCTGTATGACAATGTAAGCTACCGGATCAATTACAGAACCGCGACCGATAAATTCATGAAGGGTTCTTCCTTTTATTTTTCCGCAAAAGCATTGGACGGACTAAACGCATATACTGTTGGTTTCGACAGAAAAGACATCAAAGGAAAAAACAAAGTGTATCTTTATTTTAAATCGATGTACCGAAAAGGATTAAATGATCTGCCTTATTTGTTGTTACCGAAAGAATGGACTCCGAATCAGCTGAACAACACAATTAATCTGGGAATAGAGCATACCTATTCTTATGCAGCCGGTACCGGAAAGATAAATTTAGGACTACGATCATCAGCAATCATGAGTGATTACGAGTATCAAAGTTTGAATTTAAGCGTGATCAACCGTACGAAAATATGGCGTTTATTACTAAATACCCGATTGTATGGACAGTATGGAACAGGTAAAAATTGGGCGAATGAATCATCCTTATTTTTGGCAGGAGCGAATCCCGAAGAAATGATGGAAAATAAATACACCCGTTCACAAGGATTTTTTGATCCGGCATGGGCGGAAATCGGAGCAAGTACAAATATATTTCAGCATGGTGGCGGACTTAATTTAAGAGGCTACTCCGGCTATCTGGCACCACAAATACAAAGTGACGGAAGTGTTGTATATACTTACAAAGGAAATACGGGTGCTGCAGTAAATGCAGAACTTGAATTCAGCGGAATCATTAAAATAAAAAAACAAAACTGGCTGACCAGAACCTTCAAACTTACAACCTATTTATTTGGTGATGCAGGGATCATTAACTATAATAAAACAGAGGATGTTGTTTTAAAAATGTCGGATCTACGTGTTGACGCAGGTATCGGAGCCGCATTAACAATCAAAAAATTCGGGGCATTACAAACGGTAAATCCATTGACCATTCGGTTTGATATTCCTTTGTTCTTAAATAAAATACCAGCAACAGATCAGGGTTTTATCCAATATCGTTTTGTGATTGGTGTTAGCAGGGCATTCTAATAAATAAAGAAATAAACAAATAAATACTATTAAAATGAAAAAAATAATCGCAATCAGCTTTTTACTTTTTACAGGAATCATTTCAATCGCGCAATCTAATGAGGATGAGTATACAAAAGCATTAAAGCTTAAAACTGAATTAAAATACAAAGAAGCATTTCCTCTTTTTCAATCACTTGTAAAATCGGATTCCGGCAATGTTAATTATTTACAATACGCCAGTTATTGTTATTCAAAATACGGATACTATTATGCACCGGAAGCAGAAAAAATGAAGTATTATAAAAATGCAGAATACCTTGCAAAAAAAGCGATTAAATTAAATGAGGCAAGTGCTGATGCGCACTACGCTTATGCTATGGCACTTGGCAGGATCAATGAAAATGCCAGTTCGAAACAAAAAATCGCGAATTCAAAATTGATCAAGGCAGAAGCCGACAGAGCCATTGCATTAAATCCAAAACTTTCTGGAGCACATCACATTTTAGGCCGCTGGCATAAAACCATTGCAGGTTTCAGTGCAATAGAAAAAGCAATGATCAATTCATTCTTCGGTGGCGTGCCGGCTGGCGGCTCTTATGAAGATGCCATAAAATCATTTATGAAAGCCATTTCACTTGAACCGAAGTTCATGATTCATCAATATGAATTAGCGCAAACATATTATGAAATGGGAAAAGTAGTTGAAGCCAAACTTTGGGCAAAGAAAGCGCTGGAGATAATCCCTGCAAATGATGACGATGTGAAAGCAAAAAAAGATTGCGAAGCTTTATTGAAAAAATTAAATTAATATTGGCTTCATAAAAATATCTTTCCCTCCGATACAGCCTTCACCGAAATAAAATATAGGATCACAAAATCTGCTCAACGGGTTTTGAGATCCTTTTGTTTTCAGGAATGAATGATTAATTTTATTGGTAAAAGGATTAATTGCTTAGTTGCCTTTATGAAAAGGAATATACTTATGAAACTCAGGAACAACCTTCAATAGGTAAGTCATTCCTAAATAAAACGTGGCAATAGTGAACGATTTTATAAGCATAGATAAAATTCCATTTTCAAAATGGGGTAACAAAAATGCAATCATAAAAGAAATTCCGATTATAAAAATAATTTTTAAGCTCGACAGATCATACGGTTGCATTCTAAAGAATATCAGTATCATTACAAACTTTACCACATTATAAATAACCGCCAATGCACCTGTTGCAATTGCGGCTCCAACCATACCATAAACAGGGATCAACCAAAGATTCATAACCAAAGCAAGAATCATCAAAACAAACAATAAGATTGTTCCGGAAAGGTATTTGGAGGAATTAAAAAGTATGGCCGTATTCACTCCAGTTGAAACATTTAAAAATGCTGCACAGCAAGAAATGATCGTCACATTTACCCCTGCCTGATATTCATCCGGCAACAGACCCAGTAGTTCTTGAACATTCACAAGAATCCCGACCAACAATAATCCTCCAATCAGCATCAAGTATTTTACGGATTGATAATAGATCTTGCGGATACTTTCCAAATCATTGTTCGCGAATGCCTGTGCGATCTTAGAATGAGAAATTCTTTCCAAAGAATTCAGTGGAATTTCAATGATCAGCGAAATATAAGCTGAAACTGCAAAAACAGCCACATAAGAAAGATCCCAATATTTCCCGATCAACACGGCATCCAAATGTTTCAAGCTTAATGAGGAAATGTTTGTCAAAGTCAATAACAAACCGTACCCGATCAACTTAGAGAATCCGATTGACTTAAAATAAGTTGTATCCATTTTGAATGAAGGACGGTCAACCGTGAATAAATAGATGCACATCAAAATGGTTTGAAGCAGATAACTGAAGATGAATAAATAAATAAATTGAGACAGATCTACCCAATTATAAAAGTAGAGTACAATCAAAAGAATAAAAACAATACGTGAAAGAATACCTTCCAGAAAAGTAATGATCGTAGTTTTAAAAAGCGAAGAGGAATAAGCATTCAGCGCCATATTCACACCCATGATTGTTGCCAGTGGAAGAAGCAGATCAAAATAAAAAGTGAACAAAGGTGATTGCTGAATATATTGTTGAATAATACGATCTTTTAAAGTATAAACGATTATTCCGCAAAGGATTGTTCCTAGGAGCGGAAACAGCATCATAAAACCAAAGTAGCCGTAGTGTTGTTTTTCTTCGTTGCGGAAATATGGAAAAAAACGTGTTGTAACGCTGCTCACACCAAGAGGTAAAATGGTAGCTAATAAACTTGCTGCGGCAATAAGAATTCGCGTTAAACCCAATTCTTCCGCCTTCAGCAGATTGGGCTGAATAAACATTAAGCTGACAAATCCAATTGCAACTCCCACATAGGTGATGATTGCATTTTGAATGCCTTGTTTTTTTATTGAGCTCAATGTGAAATATTTTAGTTGAAACGCTAAATGCTATTTAAAATTGTTTAGGTCATCGACCGCTTAGAAAGCCTATGAAATGGGTAACGCAGCAAAATATAAGCATGATTTAAAACGGTATAAATAAACCCGTAATGTTTTATCATAATAGAGAACCTTTCTCTAAGGGCCTTTTTCATGCGTTTGTTTGATGCTCCACCCTCCAAAAATCTGGAAATATAGCTATGTGTATTGATTATGACTTTCGACTTTTTCAACACCTCAATCACCCAGTCGATGTCGGCACTGATCGAATAGTTGAGATCGTAGGATTGGCATAAGGAACGTTTAGCAATAAACGATTGATGAGAAACACACATTCCATATTGTAAACTCTTCCATGTCAAAAGTTCGGGAGGCGACAAGCGTCTGTCACCCAAAATACGTCCGTTTTCGCTTACGACAGCTGTATTTCCATAGTAAACGTCAGCAGCGCCAAGAGCGAAAATGTTTTCAAGTATTTGATCAGCAAACAATTCATCGCCGGCATTTAAGAAAAGAACATATTCTCCGCTTGCAATTTTTAATCCTTTATTCATTGCATCGTAAATACCATTATCCTTTCCTGAAAGGATAACTGCAATTTTTGATTGATATCTCTCAGCGATTTCAAGAGTTCCATCAGATGATCCGCCATCAATAATAATGTATTCAATATTCATGTACGATTGAGCAATCACGCTATTAATAGTCCGTTCAATTAATGAATGACCATTATAAACGACAGTGATGATACTTATTTTCGGATTGAAATACATTTATTTTCTATAAAAAATGCCATTACATTGCAAGACTTTACCTGTTTTATTATCAGTAAAAGCAGGAACAATACTCGTTAATTGAAAACCGTTTTGCTCCATAAAATCTAATGTTTGGGGCAGTAACCACGTTTGATTTTCATATAAGGGAACAAGGGAAATTTCCATTTCTATGCCTTTTGCTTCTGCGATAGTTGATTTTGCACCTTTTAATACTTCTTGTTCAAATCCTTGCACATCAATTTTTAGGAAAATATTCTTCGCATTCTCGGTATAGGTTGCCGCGATCTCATCAAGCGGGAAAACATGTACTTTTTCCTTACCAATGATTTTCGATTCTGGAGCCCCTTCGATATGAGAATCCAGCATATTCAACAAAGTACTACTCACCGAGTTTGCCGAAATATTAATTTCAATTTCTTCGTTTACTGCACCAATAGCACATCTAGGAGTAACTGTCCAATTTCTATACTTCTTACTTTCCTTTTCGATGATGCTGTGAATATCAGAAAGTGGTTCAAAAGAAACAATCTGATGATCATAACCGGCATCCATAATTCCGATTGCATATTGTCCCTTGTTGGCGCCAATGTCAAAAACAAGGTCGATTTTATAATGTTCAAAAAGTTTTATCCGTCTCAGGTCTTCGCTGGTAGCTGCATTGTACTTGCGGATCAGAATTCCGAAATTTTGAAATATTTTTTTTGTTGTACGCTCAAAACTATTCATCTCAATAAAAAGTATTAGGCTGCAATATTAATGAATTTTGACTTGTTTTGGGAATTTTAGGGCACTTAAAACCATTTTAAAAACGGATCAATAAACCATTATTTTATTACATTTGTATAGCATGTCCGTCGAAAAATCATATAAAGAAGCGAGTGGATTTTTGAATCAATTAACCAGCACCTGTATTTCGATACTAAAGGTACTCTTGCGTTCAAAATTCTTTTTGAAATTACCCGAAGGTGATCAGAAGTCATGTGTTATTTTAGGAAACGGACCATCACTAAAAACAGCCATAGCCAGCCATAAAGCATTTTTAAAAAACCATTCGCTTTTTTGTGTAAATAGCTTTGCAATGACTGAAGCATATACAGAATTTAAACCGCAGCAATATGTTATTCTGGATAATAGCTTTTGGGAAAGTGACGGAAAAATCATTTTAGATACACTTGAGGCGTTGAACACAAAAACAGGGTGGCCTTTAAAACTATATCTTCCATCAATGGCGGCGGGCAGCAGTAAATTCAATATGCTTACAAAAACAAATCCGAACATTCAGATACATTATTACAATTATACGGTCTTTAAAGGGTTTACAGGAATTTCAAATTGGTTCTTCAGTAAAAATCTGGGAATGCCACAGTCACAAAATGTTTTAGTTGCCTCCATATTTATCGCGATCAACAGTGGGTTCAAAGAAGTTTTTCTTGTGGGGGCAGATCACACATGGCACGAAAACTTGCACGTTGATGAAAAAAATGTCCTGTGCCTGAAAGATGTTCACTTTTATGATAATGAACTAAAAACAAACTATGTTCCCTTTAAAAAAGGGATGGATCTGAAGGAAACATTTAAGGTTCATGAAATTTTTGCGACCTGGTCAAAAACATTTTATGGTTATATCATACTGGAAAAATATGCCGCGTACAAAAAATGCAAGATCTACAACACCAGTGAAGTAACATTTATTGATGCCTTCGAGCGAAAAAAACTATAAATATGAAAGCACTATTTCAGAATCCTTTTACGTATTGGCTTCGCTGGCTATTAAAAAAATGGTCGCTTGAATTGAAATACAGCAAACAACATTTGTTGCTCGAATACATGGCGGAAGTAAGCAACTGCAAATTCAACAACTACAATACCGTATACAAATATGCCCGGCTCAGAGATTCTGAATTGGGTGACTTTAGTTACGTAGCACGTAACTCACAAATTTACAATACCAAGATCGGTAAATTCACTTGTATCGGCCCGAATGTAAATACAGGAATGGGCGCGCACCCTTCCTCCGAATTTGTGTCCACACATCCTCTCTTCTATTCCACCTTAGGTCAATCATCTGGATTGGTGATTGTGGAGAAAAATTTATTTGAGGAATTCCCATCAACAGAAATAGGAAATGATGTTTGGATTGGAAACAATGCGATCATTAAGTATGGTGTTAAGATTGGAGATGGAGCGATTATTGGTGCCGGAGCAGTTGTTACAAAAAATGTAGAACCGTATAGTATTGTTGGAGGTGTCCCTGCGAAGATTATTAAATATCGTTTTACTGAAGAACAGATCAGATTTCTAAACGACTTTAAATGGTGGGATAAAGATCTGGAATGGTTAAAAGAAAATAAAAAGCAATTTCAGAACATAGGAGAATTTATTGCGCAACAGCCGCATAAATAATTAACACTATTTCAAAAGTAATTCAGCCAATTTAAAATCAATTTCATGGTCGATATCGACGGATCGGTCCGTTGGCATTATATAAGCAATTGTTTTCTCGTGAATAAATCCTTTATAGGTTTCTAAGGCCTCTGATTTAGAAATATAGAGTGCACCATTCAAACGGAAGTTCAGAGGCAATTGCTGACGGTTTTTCCCTTTCACTTCATCACGAATAAAATTTTTCATCGAACCATCAGGTGGCAACATGTTTGTCCATAATGGATGGTGCTCCGACTCACAGACAGAAACTACTGCATCCACTTTTTTTTCTTTCATTAAAGAAATTGCCAGATCAATATCCGATGACGTTCGCAGTGGTGATGTGGGTTGTAAAACAACTACCAGATCAAAAAAAACGTGTTGTTGTTTATAAAAGTTGATGGCATGAAAAACAAGGTCCATGGTTGAAGCAGCATCCGTTGCAAGTTCATCCGGACGCATAAAAGGAACAGCTGCACCATATTTTTTTCCAACAGTTGCAATTTCTTCATCATCGGTACTAACGATAACCGTCCCCTTGAATATTGAACTTACGGCAGCCTCAATAGAATAGGCAATCAATGGCTTATTTCCAAGCAAACGAATGTTTTTACCGGGCAAGCCTTTGCTTCCACCTCGTGCAGGAATGATGTATAAAATTTCCATTAAAAATGAATGTGTTTAACGTCTTCTTGAGCTTTGTAAAAATCATCAATTCGTCCAATATCCAACCAGTACCCAAGAATAGGATAAGACGACAGCTTTTTCTTTTTTGTGATAACCACTTCCATAAAGTGTGTTGCATCGAATGGCTGTTCCGAAGGGATAAGATCAATCAACTCCTTTTTAAACAAATAGATTCCGGCATTTGAATAATAAGTATAACGTGGTTTTTCATGAAAAGAAAGTACTTCATTATTTTCATTTATATCCAACACAGCATACGGGATATCAATTTTATATGGAATTGTAGCCACTAGCATGTCAGAATTCGATTCAACAAATTTTCTGTAGAAATCATCAAAATCAATATTGGTAAGCAAATCCGAGTTCATCAAAAGAACAGTATCATTTTTAAATTCCTTTACCAATTTTACGGAGCCGATTGTCCCTAGAGGATTTTCTTCTTTGATGAAATCTAATGTAACATTTTCAATAGGATGACTATTCAATCCATCAATAATTTGTTCTGCTTTATGTCCAACAGAAATATGGAACTGATTCACACCATAATTGACAAGACGCTCAACATTTCTATAGATGATCGGTTTGCCGCCAATTTCAAGCATGGGCTTAGGAATATTATCTGTAAGAGGTTTCAACCGTTCTCCCTTTCCACCTGCCATCAAAATTGCATCAACAGGAATAATCGAACGAAGTTTTTCAAGGTCAATCACACGAACGATATTTCTGGCAGCATTTACTTCCGGAACAAAACGAATACCGAGTGATTTATATTGAATTACTTTTTCAAAGTTGTCTTCACCGGCAACGAAATATTTACTGTTTGGATTTAAAAATATAGTTACCAAGGAATCGATGGTCGCTCCTTTTAGTAAGCCACGTCTTATGTCTCCATCGGTTAGGGAACCAATTAATTGATTGTTTTCATTTACAACAAATACAGCAATATTAGGAATTGCAATCTCGTTGATCAGCTCTAACACTTCGCGGGCTGTTCCACTGGAAGGAAGAATATATTTTTTTATATCGATCATATTATTCGTTGAGGATTACCAATCACTTTTGTATTATCAACAATATCTTTAATAACAACTGTACCTGCACCAACAATCACATTCTTCCCTATCGTTACACCTTGTTTTACCACAGCGCCTGCCCCTATAAAACTCCCTTCACCAACAGTCACATTGCCGCATAAAATTGCACCGGGTGCAATGTGCACGTAATCATTTATAATACATTCGTGTTCGATGACGCAAGCCGTATTACAAATCACTCCGTTACCAATTTTTACCAGTGGATTGATTACCACACGCGGAGCAAACATATTTCCTGTTCCCGAATTCATACTTCTGCTTATGATTGCTGTTTTATGCAATGCATTTTCAGGCAGACCTAAGACCGGAATTAATTTTTCAGAAATACGTTTACGAAGTGTATTATCGCCAATACTTACAAAGTAAGAATAAATTTTTAAGAGTTCAATGACCGCATCATCCGCTTCATTACCCAACCATTTTAATGCATAAGGATTCTCGCTCTTCTCTATTCTTTCAGTATATGCGCTAACAATTTGCCCCTGAGAAAAAAATATTTCAAAAGCGACGTAAGCATGTCCGGAATAACCTATTAAAGCTATGTTTTTCATTTTAAAAATTTCTTCAGAATTTCAACAACCTTGTCTGCAGCGTTCCCGTCACCGTAAATATTTTCTTTATTTAAACGGGGGCGATCTTTTATTTGATGAATTGAATCAAGGATATATTCAGTATTAATAGTGCAATGTATAACATTTTCACCTATTTCTCTTCCCTCCTGACGACTACCTAAATTAATTACATATTTCCCAAAGGATGCCGCTTCAATGATTCCGCTGGAAGAGTTACCAATCATAAACTCACAATATTCTATTGCAGAAAAGTAACCTTGAGTTCCCAACGATTCAACAGTAAAAACATGATCCTTATTTGCTGCAAAGGAAAGTAATCTTTCTCTTACAAGATTCCCCGCCGTATCAGCGTTGGGCATTGTAATCAAAATTTGCTTATCTATTTTATTTAATGCGGTAATTAATTCGTTTACATATTCTTCATTTTTTTCATAATCAACTGTCTCCGGATGAAAGGTAACTAAAATAGGATTATTCAATTCTATTCCGAATTTCTCTTTGAATTCAGCTACATTCAATAATTTTATTTCTTTCAGATTATCAAGACTCAATGCACCGACATTATAAACTCCGGTTTTCGAATTCAGAATTTGCTCCACCCGTCTTGCATTTTTTTCGGTTGATGTAAAATGTATTTTCGACATACAAGTAATTGAATGTCGCAATGCATTATCAATTGCACCCAAGGTTGTTTCTCCACCATGAAGATGAGCGACAGGAATATTAAAAGGGATTGACGCACTAACAGCAGCGAACATTTCGGATCTATCGCCAAGACAAAGAATCAAATCGATTTGTTTTTTTTCAATTGCCCAAAAGTGAGAAAACTTTTGAATGGTAGTTCCCATTGCATTTGAAATATCTTCTGGATTATCCCCTTCCTGCAACGTTTCAATCTTGGTATCTATTTCAAATCCATCTGATACAATTTGATCCATTGTCCGACCGAATTTTTCGGAAAGATGAGTTCCAAAGGCGACAATCTTCAAATTAAAAAAAGTATCTGCCTTCAGTTTTTTTAAAAGCGGAAGATAAATACCATAATCGGCCCTGGAACTTGTCAATACAACTATATTCATTCCAGATCCTCCCAGCTTAACTTATGCTCCGCCTCCAGGGCTTTATTTAATTTCTTACCCAATACGTTTTTCATTTCCATTGGTGAGATACCATCTCCTGGACGTTTCATACTCAGATCTGTTTCTTTTATCAATGCTCCTTTTGAAAGTGCGTGTGACAGATGAATACTTTTTCTGGCCACCAGCATATTTTTTTGTTCCGTCTCGGTGGGTTGTTTATCCCACTTACCAAGCGCGTTCTCTACATTGCGGATTGCTGTTACCATCGCCTTTAATTCATGAGGTTCTAATGAAGCCTTATGATCGGGACCGGGCAATGATTTATCTAATGTGAAATGTTTCTCGATGATAGTCGCACCCATTGCAACCGCTGCTATCGCAACTTCAATGCCTGCTGTATGATCAGAATATCCGATCGGCACATTCAACTGTTTTTGAATGGTTAACATCGCCCGTAGATTCACGTCCTGCATTGCTGTCGGATAATCGGTCGTACAATGTAATACGGATATATCATTTCTATTTGTCCCTGCATTTATAAGAACAGTCATGGCATCTTCAATTTCCGACATCACGCACATCCCCGTTGAGATGATGACATCCTTTTTTAAAGATCCGATTTTTTCCAGATAAGGGAGATTGGTGATCTCTCCGGAAGGAATTTTAAACAGTTGGCTATTCAGCGTATTTAGTAGGTCGATACTTTCTAGATCGAATGCTGTTGAAAGAAACTTTATATTTTTTTGTTTGCAATACGCAACAAGTTCATGATGCTGCTCTTCCGACAGTTCGAGTTTTTTTAACATCTCGAACTGGGAGTCTGCATTCGTATTTTGTGTTTGATATGCCGCTTTTTTTGCAAGCGCACTCACTAATTTTTCGGTTTTGAATGTCTGAAATTTAACATAGTCAGCACCGGAATCTGCAGCAGCATCAACAAGCTGCTTTGCCATATCCATGTTCCCATTATGGTTCACTCCCGCTTCGGCTATGATCAGTACATTCTTCATCTTAGATTCTTACACTACTTGGAATATTCACTAATCTGTTTTCTATCAGTTCTGAATTATCTAAATTACCATACATCGCATCTTTAAACATCACCAATTTATTCATCAACCGCCAAACAGGACGGGTCATTACACCATTATCATTTGTGAACTGCAAAAATTCATCGCGGGTGTTTTTATCTTTTAATAAGATCGCACACAACCAATAATTAGATCGTGAATGTTCCGGTTCATTTACAAATTGAATATCCGTTCCTGCAAAATGTGATTTATACAAGGCCGCTAATTCACGTTTGCTTTTCAGAAAACCATCCAGTTGTTCGAGTTGAGCAACCATGAGTGCTGCATTGATATTGGGCATTCTGTAATTGTATCCGATCTCTTCATGCACAAAATCCCAGCGGTGTGGGACTTTTGCTTGTGTAGTTAAATATTTCGCTCTTTTTGCAAGTGCTTCATCGTTGGTTACAATTGCGCCTCCGCCTCCTGATGTAATTGTTTTATTACCATTAAAACTGAAGGTTCCTACTTTTCCGAATGTTCCGGTATGCTTATTTTTATACCAGCTTCCAATCGATTCAGCAGCATCTTCTATCAATGAAATATTATAGTCATTGCAGATCGTTTCTATTTCATCTATCCTGCAAGGATGCCCGAATGTATGCATCGGAATAACGGCAGCAATCTTCTGACCTGTCGTTTTATGGTAGGAATATCCATCTGATTTTTTTTCAGCGAATTCCGTTAAATACGATTTTAATTTATCGGGACTTAAGCCCAAGGTATCGAGATCAACATCTACAAATAAATGTGATGCGCCAATATAAGCGATAGCATTACAGGTGGCGATAAAACTCAAAGGCTGCGTAATAACAATATCATTCTTCTGCACTCCTCCAACAATCATCGCCATGTGCAAAGCGGCTGTTCCGTTCACGCAGGCTACGGCATATTTTGCACCGGTATAATCAGCTAATTTTTTTTCAAAATCATCCACATATTTACCTACAGAGGAAACAAAAGTCGAATCAATACAATCGATCAAATATTTTTTTTCGTTCCCGTTAAAACGCGGCTCATGAAGAGGAATAAATTCTTGAGAAGGGAATTGAGATTTTATAAAATCAAGCGTTTGCTTATACATTGTATATATCAGCTTTGTAATTTTTAGAATTTTCAGGATTGCGAAACCATTCAATTGTTTGCTTTAGTCCTTCATTTAATCCGATGGTATGCTTCCAATCTGTAAGTGATTTTATTTTAGCTGCTGAACCCAGCAAGCGTTCTACTTCACTTTTTTCAGGACGCAGACGAACATCATCGGAGATGATCTTTGCATCCGGATTTATCAGATCAATAATTGTTTGCGCCAAATCCTGAATCGAGATTTCCTGCTCTGTAGCAATATTGATCTCTTCACCGATTGTTTCCTCCGATTTAGCAATTGCTACAAAAGCACTGGCTGTATCTTTTACAAATAAAAGATCACGAGTGGGATGGAGCGAACCTAACTTAATTTCTGTTTTTCCAGCTAAGAGCTGAGTTATAATAGTTGGAATCACCGCTCTTGCACTTTGTCGCGGACCAAATGTATTGAATGGACGAACAATTGTCACTGGTAAATTAAAGCTTTTGTAAAACGATTCTGCCATGGCATCTGCTCCGATTTTAGAAGCAGAATAAGGCGACTGTCCTTGTTTTGGATGCTTTTCATCAATAGGGACATAACGTGCTGTTCCATATACTTCAGAAGTAGAAGTTACTAGAACCTTACTGATATTGAAATCACGTGCCGCTTGCAACACATTTAATGTTCCTTTGATATTTGTATCGACATAACTGTCGGGGGAATGATAACTGTATGGGATGGCGATCAGGGCAGCCAGATGATAAATTTCGTCAACACCTTTCACTGCGGTACGCACTCCATTCGGATCACGCACATCACCGGCAAAGATCTCAATATTATTAAGTTTCTCTTTCGGAAGTGTATCCAACCAGCCCCAAGAATTAAAGGAATTATAATACACAAAGGCTTTTACTTTATGTCCTTCTTCCAACAAACGTTCAACTAAATGACTTCCAATAAATCCATCAGCTCCGGTTACTAAAACTGTTTTCATAAATTCATGTTGATTAATACACAAATTTATGATTTTTTATGATATTCTATATAGGTTTATCCCGATTTCAGAAAGTATTCAGAGGAATGCCAACCTTGGTAAAATACTGCAGGTATACAATATTTAATTTATCTTTGCTGGCACCATGGGAATAATTGAATCTCAAGCTACTAAAAATGTAATTTACTCTTATTTGGGTGCCGGACTTGGTTTCCTGACGGTGATTTGGATGCCCTATCTAATGAGTACGGATGCAAACGGACTCATTCGAATTCTCATATCGGTTTCAGCACTAATGGCACAATTCGCTAATCTGGGATTTTCATCTGTAACGGTTCGTTTATTCCCTTATTTCAGAAACAAGGAAAAGGGACATCACGGTTTTTTATTTTACGGTATACTAATCTCTCTTGCAGGCTTTTTAATTTGTTGGCTTCTATTTTTTCTATTTAAACAACAGATCATCGCCCAAAATATTGAAAAGTCGAAATTATTGGTCGACTATTTGTTTTACCTCATGCCACTCACTTTTTTCACACTATTTTTCGGACTGTTCGACAATTATCTTCGTGCCTGCTACAGCTCCGTAATGGGTTCTTTTGCAAAAGAATTTATTCAGCGTATCCTGATTCTAATTTTGTTGGTACTTTTCTTTTTTAAACTCATCGACTTCCCTGTTTTTATGCTTTTATATGTTGTAGCCACTTGTTTTCCAACAGGACTATTACTTTATAAGATCATTCAATTAAAAGAATGGCATGTAAAACCGGTCAGAGGGTTTATGACAAAAAAACTAAGAACGGAGATCCTACACCTGAGTTTTTATTCCATCCTTTCCGGAAGTGCCGGAGCGCTGATCGCAAGTATCGACACGATCATGGTAAACGACATGCTCGGTTTAAACAAAACAGGTGTTTACGGAATTGCATTTTATTTCGGCACGATCATCATGATTCCTGCACGCTCCTTATACCGTATAGCTTCGAGTATCGTTGCTGAGTCGTTCAAAAAAGATGACCTGAAAACGATTCATTCACTCTATAACAAATCGTGTAACAACCAACTAACGATTGGCTTACTATTATTCATAGGCATTTGGAGCAATATCGATAATATAATGGCATTATTACCAGCGGAATATGCGGAAGGTAGAAATGTAATATTATTTATCAGTGCAGGTTATCTGATAGATATGGCCACCGGAATCAATTCAATCATTATGCAAACTTCAAAATTTTACAAATACGATGGTTATTTCATGATCCTTATTTTATTAACGACCATTCTTACAAACTACCTCTTAATTCCAAAATTCGGCATCATCGGATCAGCAATTGCAACCGCTATCACCATTGCATCATACAACAGTATGAGATGGCTTTTTATTTATTTTAAATACAACATGCAGCCCTACGACTTAAACACGCTGAAAATAATTGTGATTGCTGCAGTTGCCTTTATTCCAGGTTATTTGCTACCTCATTTGGGTAATTTAATTATCGATATCGCTATCAGAAGCATCATGATCAGTGGTGTTTTCATCTTCTTGATTTTAAAAACAGAAGCCACTCCGGAGATCAATCAAAAGATCAGGAAAAATCTCAAACGGTTTTCAATAAACCTTTAAATAAAAAAAACGCCAAGATTAACCCTGACGTTTATTTGTTTTGTATCTATTAATTATTATTCTTTCTTTTTCCAAGCCATAAATAAGGAAACACCGATAAACGAGAACAGTACCAAGCAGCTGATTAATGAAATTTTTTCACCCAAATAATATTTCTGAGGCTCAAATTTAAATTCAATCGTGTGCTTTCCTTCCGGAACTCGCATTGCACGTAATACCCAGTCGGCACTGAAATAAGGCTTTTGCTCTCCATCAACATACGCATTCCAATCCTTGTAATAGATTTCTGAAAACACAGCCAATTGTTCAGAAGCAGCATTTGATTCATATGTTATGTGATTCGCTTTGTAGTTTACCAGTTTGATGGTTGCTGCCGGGTCAGATTTAGAGGTATAGCCTTCCAGTTGCGATTGATAACGTTCATCCACAACAACCGCTGTAGCAGGATTTATTTCTCCTACCATTTGTAATTCTTCGTCAGCATTCTTAACCATCTTCACTTCCTTCACAAACCAAGCGTTGCCAAGTGCATATCTGTTTTGCAAAGGAGAAGCTGCAGGATTATAGATCAGGTATTTCATATTGAGCATATTCAAAACACCTTGCTGAGCAAAAGATGCGCGGATTGCTGAATCGGTCGGATTAGCGCTTAAAGTAGTAATTAAACTTTGCATTTCTTTACCGATATGCGCTTCAATTAATTCCTGGTAGCGTCTTAATTTCGCGGCATGATAACCACCGATTGATTTGTGATAGTAGGATGCACGTGCACTGTTAAATGGACCATTCGCCTGATCGGTAATATCCAATACTCTGTAATTCGGATCTTTATCTTCTAAAACTGCCTTGTCAGCTTCTGTAATCGGGAATGGATTTACTGCTTCTTTTTTTCCTGTGAATTTTTTATCATTCAGATATGTTTTATCAACCATGGCTAGGTCAAACAAAATCAGAATTCCTAAAATAGGAATCAAAATGAACTTATTTATTTTAGACTTCACAAATAACCACACAAAAACTGCAGCAATGGAAATAAACAAGAAACTGCGGATCGCTTCAGACTTAAAAAGTGCGATACGCGCAATCTCAACATTGTCTATAAACTTCTGTGCGATTTCCGGTCCGTTGCTTTTTGCAATCTGGTCATAATATTGCTGATCCTGGATCCATGTAAAATCGGTTAATGTTGTTGGCATCATATAATACAGCAAGGATAAGCCAGCCGTCAATGCGAATGATACAATGAAGGTATTTTGAAAACTGATTTCTTTTCCACCAAAGAATAACTTAAATTTCTGCTTAAAGATATCCGGTGTTTTCAGTATCTTATCGACGGCTAAAATTGCAAGTAATGGAATACACAGTTCTGCAATGACTAATATCATTGTAACTGCACGGAATTTATTGTATCCCGGAAAATAATCAAGGAATAAACTGGTCAGCCACATCATATTGTGTCCCCATGCAAGCATGACCGACAAAATAGTTGCACTCAGCAGCGCCCATTTTAATCTTCCCTGAATGATAAATAAACCGAGTACGAATAAAAACACGATGATTGCTCCCGCATAAGGCGAGTCAGTAAAAGGCTGATCACCCCAATATTGTCTGAGATTAGCGATATTCTCGCGCATCTGGGGATCTACATCTTTCAATGCACTTTTATTTTCTCCAATTGCCAGACTGGAAGAACGGCCTTTAAATCCGGGTATCATCAGCGTTAATGTTTCTGCTTTACCTAAACTCCATTGTGTCGCGTAATCTTTATCCAATCCGGATGTTTGATTTTTTGTACCGGCTTGTTTATCTGTTGTTAATTCTGATGGACCACGAATAGTCGATTTAGCATAATCGTAGGTATTCCAAAGGTTACTCACGTTTACACCAACCGCTAATATCCCGGCTATTGCGAAGACGGCAAATCCTTTTAAAATGTCTTTGTATTGCTTTTGTTTGAAGCGCGCAAACCATTCAAATGCAACATAAATAAACATGAACAAAATAAGATAATATGCTATCTGAGGGTGATTACAAACCAACTCCAAGGAAAAGAACAAAGCGGTTAATGCTCCGCCTAATAAATATTTTCCTCTACAAACCAATATAACACCTGCAAAAACTGGTGCCATATATGCAATTGCAAACGCCTGGGTATTATGACCTGCATCAATGATAAGGAAAAAGAAAGCTGAAAAACCAAAACCAATCGCACCGACAATACTCAACCATTTATCAACCTTCAATACCAACAATAAAATAAAAAAGCCTAGCATATAAGAGAAAACCATATTTGCAGGAGTTGGAAAACCGAACATAAAAAAATTACGGATCGGCACCACTAAATTGGATGGATAAGTAATCGCAATCTGATAGGAAGGCATTCCACCGAACATCGAATTGGTCCACAATGGCTCATCATCATATTTTGCTCTATGATCAATGATCTCTTTCGACATTCCCTTATTCTGAACCATATCACTTTGAACGATAACCTTT
>CAMCYR010000024.1 GCA_945885475.1 Chitinophaga pinensis | reverse complement strand
TATCATCCACAATAGAAATGATTTTGAATGGGCCGAAAAAAATGCTGCATTTGTTTCCCCGGAATGTAAATTATTTTTGCAGCCTGAATGGAGTAAGAGTAAGGAAATGATGCCGCTGATTGTTGATTATGTTATGGCTCATCCCAAATGGAATGTTTCTTTGCAAACACACAAATACATGAATATTCCCTAATTGGAATGATAATTGAATTTGATTGTTCATCTTTCGGATCTGTTTTAAAAAATCTTTTAAAAAATATTGAAATAAAGAGCATTTTCCCCTTTTATTTAGAACATTCAACTTATGAAAAAAATTTTGATCCTATTCGCAGTGACAATCGCAATTTCCTCTTGCAAAGCACAATTGCCTCCTGGTGAATATACCTCTACGAATAAAAAAGCAATTTCGGCTTTTGAAAGTGCGGTTAAGCTGTATCAGGCTGGAAAGGATGTTGATGCAGAAAAAGAGGTATTAAAAGCCATCGAGAAAGATGCTAATTTTATTGAACCTCATTTATTGTATGCAGATATTCTTCAATATAGAAATCAAACGGAAAAAGCAATCGATGAATATGTAAAAGCCATTTCCATCAACCCGGGATTTAATTTGGGCAACTTCTATAACTTGGCCACTCTTGAAGTCAGTATAGGTAAGTATGAAGATGCAAAAAAAGATTATGAACGTTATCTGAAAAAATTACATATTAATCCGGATACAAAAGAAGATGCAGAAAGAAATCTAGCAAATTGCAACTTCGCAATAAATGCAATGAAGAATCCAGTGCCTTTTGACCTTAAAAACATGGGACCAGCTATCAATTCAGTTTTTGATGATTATTTCCCTGCAGTTACAGCGGATGAACAAACATTCCTTTTCACTCGGAATAACAGGACAGACAAAGTTCATCTACAGGAAGATTTCTTAATTAGCAAAAAGAAAGATACTATTTGGGAAAGTGCTTCGCTTATTGGAAACGGCATTAATACAGAAGGAAATGAAGGCGCACCCTGCTTGTCGGCTGATGGACAACTTTTGTTTTTTGTTGCTTGCCAGGATAATGCTGTCGGAGCATATGCCGGAGGAAGAAAAGGTTTTGGAAGCTGTGATATTTTTTATTCCGGCAAAGTAGGAGAGAACTGGAGCAAACCTTATAACATGGGAAATATGGTGAACACGAATCAGTTTGAATCACAACCTTCTTTTTCAGCTGATGGCAAATCCCTTTATTTTGTTAGTGCACGTGCAGGTGGGATAGGTGAGACAGATATTTATGTATCAACATTAAAACCCGATGGAAGCTGGGGACTTCCCAAAAACCTCGGTCCGCAGATCAACACTCCGGGTAAGGAAGAATCCGTATTTATACATCCTGATGGCAAGACGCTTTACTTTGGTTCGAATGGCCATGTTGGCATGGGGAAATTGGATTTATTCGTTTCTCGCCTAAACGAAAAGGGGATCTGGGGAACTCCTGTAAACTTAGGATATCCTATTAATACTTATGGAGACGAAAATAGTATATTGGTTGCCGCATCAGGTAACTTAGCCTATTTAGCATCAACAAGAGTTGGCGGATTAGGAGGCTTAGATTTATATCAATTTGATTTGTATGAAGGAGCCCGCCCCGGAAAAGTAACCTATGCAAAAGGAAAAGTGTATGATATAAAAACAAAGAAACCACTAGGTGCGCATTTCGAATTGATTGATTTAGAGACGGGCAATCTCGTGATGGAATCGGATGCAAATAGTGGTAACGGAGAATTTTTAATGTGTCTACCGATAGAAAAGAATTACATGTTGAACGCTTCTCATTCTGGTTATTTATTTTTTTCTGAAAACTTTTCATTGAAAGAATTGGCTGACCAAACGAAGCCATACCTTCTCGATGTTCCAATGGACCCTATTGATTTACAAGGTGTGATGCAGTTGAAAAACGTATTTTTTGAAACGGCTAAATTTGATCTTAAACCTGAATCAAAAGCAGAATTAAATAAGTTGGTTTCATTTTTAAATGCAAATAAAACGATCAGCGGTGAATTGAGTGGACATACTGATAATGTGGGTGATAAAAAAATGAATCAGGTACTTTCCCAAAACCGTGCAAAAGCCGTTTTGGATTACTTGGTAAGCAATGGTGTTGACGCAAAACGCCTTACATTCAAAGGTTATGGCGATACAAAGCCAAAGGTGCCAAATGATTCTGATGCGCATCGCTATATGAACAGAAGAACGGAATTTATAGTATTAGGAAAATAACTATTTTTTTATTCACCTAGTAAAAATCATAGAATTTAAAGATATTCCTCCAATGCGCCCAAGCCTTGACGTAAAATATCAAATTCACCTTCGCTGCAGTCAACAACAGTTGAAGCCTGGTTGTTTCCATACCCTCCGGCAATTACAATGTCAACTAGATCTTTGTATTTATCGTGAATCAACTCTGGATCAGTAGTATACTCAATTAGTTCATCATCATCGTGCACGGAAGTGCTCATGATTGGATTACCTAATTGTTTTACGATTTCAAGACAAATATTATTTTTCGGAATACGGATTCCTACCGTCTTCTTTTTACTTCTGAATAACTTTGGAACGTTGTTATTTGCTTCCAGAATAAAAGTGAATGGTCCGGGCAATGCTTTTTTCATCACTTTATAAACGGAAGTACTGATGGGCTTTGTAAAGTCGGAAAGGTGACTTAAATCAGAACAGATAAAAGAAAAATTGGCTTTTTCAGGGTCTATACCTTTGATTTTGCAGACACGCTCAACCGCTCTTTGCTTATTAATATCGCAGCCTATTCCATAAACAGTATCGGTGGGGTAAATAACAACACCGCCATTTCGAAGGCATTCAACCACTTTTGCGATCTCATCGTAATTTGGTTTTTCGGGGTTGATTCTTAACAGCAATAGAATATATGATTTAGGAAGTTGGATGTTTGTAGAAAAAAATTTTAGATATTTAACCAGAAGTCAATATCTAAAATTTTTTATAACATCTATTTCTTTGCGTCAGCCAAAAACTGAGCTAAACCACTATCGGTTAAAGGGTGTTTTAATAATGCCGTAATTGCACTTAAGGGACACGTTACTACATCTGCACCAATTTGAGCGCAGTTGATAATATGCATCGGATGACGAACGGATGCCGCTAAAATCTCTGTTTCATAAGCATAATTATCATAAATCAGACGGATATCTTCTATTAAACGTAAGCCATCGGTAGAAACATCATCTAATCTTCCAATGAAAGGAGAAACATAAGATGCACCTGCTTTCGCCGCTAACAATGCTTGTCCGGCTGAAAACACCAAAGTACAATTTGTTCTAATTCCTTTTTTAGAAAAATATTTGATAGCTTTAATACCATCTTTGATCATCGGTATTTTAACAACAATGCGCTTGTGAAGTTTCGCTAATGCTTCACCTTCCTTTACCATTCCGGCAAAATCTGTAGCAATTACTTCCGCACTAACATCGCCAGTAACAATTTTACAAATGTCAACATAATGTTTAAGGATGTTTTTTTGTCCTTTAATTCCTTCTTTAGCCATCAATGAAGGGTTTGTTGTTACGCCATCCAATACGCCTAAGTCTTGAGCTTCTTTGATTTGTGCAAGGTTTGCCGTGTCGATAAAAAATTTCATAGTATTTAGTTTTATGCCATTCCGGTTATTGTGAAGAAATCTTGTTTGATTGCCAAAAAGAGTTCTCTGCATTTTCTGAGATAGCAGGGTTATATTCTTCACAAATATATTCTAAAACTAAGCGCCACAAATTGAATGTGGAAAAGTCTTGATAAGTAGATAAAAAAATTAAAGAGGTGTTATATGATTTAATTTTACAGAAAACAAGAAGAGAGAACTTCTGTTATTACTCGAGAGAGCGTATAAAATTTTATATTGTAAGTCAAAAAAGAAGGGGTAAGCTACTCATAGCACACCGCTCAACCTAGTACCTTTGCTTGCTTCCGCACCTGGAGGGTTGAAGGGAGCTGGTTGTATGAGACTTACCCCGACACAAAAGTATGATTTTTTTCTGAAGTTTAAAGTATAATCAAGGAAACTTTAACTTTATCGTAAAAAAAAGATATTGGCGATTATTCAATTTAAAAACGTTTGTTCTTTTTATATTTTTCAGGTTGTGGAAATAATAGAGTATCAGGGGGCTTGTTAAAAAAACTTAAGAGAATCACGTGAATTCGCATTTTGTATATATATTTGCCTAGCTATGAATATTTCAGTTGTAATACCTTTATTTAACGAAGAGGAGTCTTTACCCGAACTGTGTGAATGGATCGAAAGAGTCATGAATACTTTTTCCTATTCTTACGAGGTAATTTTAATAGATGATGGTTCCCGAGATAAGTCCTGGAGGGTAATTGAAGAACTCTCAGCTAAAAATAGTCATATCAGAGGAATAAAATTCCGCAGGAATTATGGCAAATCGGCAGCTCTGAACGTTGGTTTTGAAGCTGTTCAGGGAGATGTTGTCATTACAATGGATGCCGATCTGCAAGATTCACCTGACGAAATCCCTGAATTGTACAAATTGATCGCTGTTGACGGACTCGACTTGGTGTCCGGATGGAAACAAAAAAGATACGATCCGATCTCTAAAACAATCCCGACAAAATTATTTAATTGGGCTACGCGTAAAGCCAGCGGAATCAACAACTTACACGATTTTAACTGTGGTCTGAAAGCATACAGTAAAGACGTTGTAAAAAACATTGAAGTCTATGGAGAAATGCACCGTTATATTCCTGTTATTGCTAAATGGGCAGGATTTACCAAGATAGAAGAGAAGGTTGTTCAGCACAGAGAGCGTAAATATGGTGTTACCAAATTTGGCTTGGAGCGCTTTATCAACGGATTTTTGGATCTGATGTCTATTACTTTCGTATCAAAGTTCGGAAAACGTCCAATGCATATTTTTGGCTTTTGGGGAACCTTGTCATTTTTACTTGGAGGCGGACTTTCCCTTTATTTAATAGCTGAAAAAGTATACAAATCAGCATATGCTATTCCAACGAGAGATGTGACCGACAAACCCTTATTTTACTTGGCCTTAGTAGCAATGATAATTGGTACACAGCTGTTTCTGGCTGGTTTTCTTGGAGAATTGATATCCCGCAGTTCCTCGGACAGGAATAAATATCAGATTGAAAAGCGAGTTTAGTTTTAACTATCTAAAAAGTTTTAGCTTAGTACTCCTACTTAATAGTCGAATTTTTATACTCACTGGCTAACGATCACTAATTGCGCTTTCCGAAAATTAAAACGATCACTTTGATAATGCGCATGTTCTTATTTTATTTAAGATATTTCCTTAAAGCGTTAAGAGCAGACGCATATTTCAATGCATCTTTTCTTCAGGTATCTTAATAACGAAAGCTCTAATCCCGATACGTTCCTGCGGAACACTCGAACTGACTTCGTGTTTAGCGAAAGACTCTTACTCAAATGTCGCTTCGACTGCGACCGAAGGGAGCGTATCGAGAAGTGTTTGTGGTTATAAGCGTTCTCGATACGTTCTTGCGGAACACTCGAACTGACATGACGTTTAGCAGAACACTCGAACTGACTTAGTGTTTAGCGAAACACTCTTACTCAAATGTCGCTTCGACTGCGACCGAAGGGAGCGTATCGAGAAGTGTTTGTGGTTATAACTGTTCTCGATACGTTCCAGCGGAACACTCGAACTGACAGGACGTTTAGCAGAATACTCGAACTGAGATATCGTTTAGCGAAATACTCTTACTCAAATGTCGCTTCGAGTGCGACCGAAGGGAGCGTATCGAGAAGTGTTTGAGGAAAATCATCCCGACATGCGAAAGCATTAAAATAGTAATTTGTATTATTTATAAATCAGAAAGATTGTTGGACGTTTTGCGATATCCGGAATCTGCTTTTTCCATTCGCCAATACTTTTTGTCTTAATGAATTCTGTAGGCAGCGTTATGTCGCATGCGATACACAAACGCGTTTTCCCTTCGCAACTGCTAAGCACGTCATCCAAAATGTGCATATTCCTATAAGGTGTTTCAATGAATAACTGAGTCTGACTTTTTTGAACAGCAATTTTTTCGAGTTCTTTTATTTTTTTAATTCGTTCACTTCTTTCCTTAGGAAGATATCCATTAAATGTAAATGATTGGCCATTAAAGCCAGAAGCCATTAGTGCCAAAAGAATAGAAGATGGGCCAACCAAAGGAACAACCTTGATATTGTTCGCATGTGCTAATCGTACAACTTCTGATCCGGGATCTGCAACACCGGGGCATCCCGCTTCGGAGATAACGCCAATGTTTTTTCCGATTGAAATCGATTTCAGGTAACTAGAAACATCAACCGCACCTGTATGCTGATTTAGTGGATGCAGAATGATCTCTTGTAACGGTTTTTTTATACCAATCTTTTTAAGATAATGCCTTGCCGTTTTCTCATTCTCAACAATATATTCATCAATTGTATTAATGATTTGATTTATTTTAGCAGGAATTACATCAACTGTTTCCGAAGCATCTCCAAGAGTGGTTGGAATAAGATATAAAATTCCTTTTTCTGTTATTGTCATAAATTAGTTATTTGGAAGCTATCTGATTTATTAATGATCCCGCAATTATTTCACAGGCGTTATCGAGAAGTATAAATACATTTTCAAATCCCTGTTCACCGCCGAAATAAGGGTCGGGAACCGACATATTTGAATTTGGATATATACTGTTTAAAAGTAGTGCAACCTTTTTTTTGTCGCCTTCGTTTCTTGCAAGTGAAATCACATCAGAATAATTAGAGCTGTCCATCACATATATATGGTCAAAATCATCAAAATCTGGGACTGTAAACTGCCGTGCTTTTAGTTGTGATACATCAACACCATGTGTCAATGCGTTGGCAATTGTACGGTTGTCAGGCTGCGAACCGATATGATAGTTTGACGTTCCTGCGGAGTCAATAATAATATCTTTACTGTACTCTTTTGTTTTTTCTCTTAAAATTCCTTCAGCAAGGGGAGAACGACAAATATTACCCAAGCAGACCATTAAAATTTTTGACATCAGTGCTTAATTTTTTAATTGTTTGAATTTCAAAATATAGAATGTTCCCGGTTTTTCAAGCTGTATTTCAAGTTCTAATTTAAGATCTACATCTTTGTTGATGCTGTCAGTCTCAATTAAATTTTCAAACGTCATATTTAAATATTCCTTGACATTGATATTACCATAATCTGTTGATTTATTGCGGGTTTGGTTTAAAACAAAAATAGGAATCAGATGAACTGATTCCTATTTTTTAATTAGAGAGTTTTGAACTTTTTATTGTATGCTTATTTTTTTGTTTAGTTCTTCAATGTAGTTTTTGAAACGCTTATCAGTATCCATTAAGTTATTAACTGTACGGCATGCATGTAAAACGGTTGCGTGATCTTTACCGCCACAATGAAGTCCGATAGTTGCAAGTGATGATTTTGTCATACTTTTTGCAAAATACATTGCAATTTGACGAGCTTGAACAACTTCGCGTTTACGGGTTTTTGATTTCAATAATTCTATTGGAAGGTCAAAATAATCGCAAACTACTTTTTGGATATAATCGATAGACACTTCGCGAGCAGTATTTTTCACAAATTTGTCAATCATCTGTTTTGCAAGTTCTAGTGTAATCGCTTTTTTATTCATTGAGGATTGTGCTAACAATGAAATAAGTGCGCCTTCTAATTCGCGAACGTTGGTCGTTATACTGTATGCTAAATACTCAATGACTTCTTTGGGAAGATCTAGTCCATCTGCATAAACCTTTTTCTCAAGAATTGCAATACGTGTCTCTAGTCCTGGCGTTTGAAGATCAGCCGCCAAGCCCCACTTGAAACGCGATAATAGTCGTTGTTCAAATCCTTGCAATTCAACAGGTGCTTTATCAGCAGTTAGAACTAATTGTTTACCTGTTTGGTGTAAGTGGTTGAAAATGTGGAAGAATACATCTTGTGTTTTTTCTTTACCTGCGAAATATTGAACATCATCTATAATCAGAACATCAATCATTTGATAAAAATGAACGAAATCATTCTGGTTGTTATTTCTAACTGAATCGATGTATTGTTGCGTAAACTTTTCTGAGGAAACGTATAACACCGTTTTGTTAGGAAATTCATTTTTTATCTGAATACCAATCGCATGCGCTAAGTGTGTTTTTCCTAGACCAACACCACCATAGATTAATAAAGGGTTAAATGCAGTTCCACCAGGTTTGTTTGCTACAGCAAATCCAGCAGAGCGAGCCAAACGGTTACAATCTCCTTCAACCAAATTTTCAAAAGAATAATTAGAATTTAATTGAGATTCTACATTTACTTTTTTTAATCCTGGGATAATGAATGGGTTACGAATGCTGTTTTGATTTAAATCAATCGGCATCGAGACAGAAGGATTTTTTAATTCCTTTTTATTGTTTGTTGGTATTTTTACTGTGTAAGGTTTAGAGCTGTTATTATAGTTATTCTCCATAATAATACTGTACTCCAATCGTCCTTCAGTACCTAATTCTTTTTTTATTGTTTTCTTTAATAATGTAATATAGTGTTCTTCTAACCATTCGTAGAAAAACTGACTAGGTACTTGTATTGTTAAAACGTTAGCGCTTAACTTGATAGGTTTAATTGGCTCGAACCATGTTTTAAAACTTTGTGAACTTACATTGTCTTTAATTATCCCCAGACAACTCTCCCATACTTTTGTAAATGCTTTCTCCATTCTAAATCCGTAATTATATATGTTGAACTTTTTGTTTAGTCTTGACTAAAACCCCTATTTGCGGGTATTGCGCTGTAAATATATAGAACTTTACCTTAGTTACATCATTTATAATGAAAAAAAAGTTAAAAATATTTTCATATACCTATTGACTTATTGGAAATTTTTATAGAGTACCCTTCAGAAACCTTTTTTTTACTTTTCTTCTCGAATAAATAATCGATCCTGCCCAGTCTGATCCCTGCCCAACCTACTTGCGCAACCAATACTTCTTTATCATCACTGTTTTTGTAAGACACTGGTGTATCAAGGAATGTATGCGTATGTGCACCTAAAATAATATCAATATTTTTTGACTGTTTTGCTAAAACAACATCACTTACTTTTTTATTTTCATACTTATATCCCAAGTGCGACAAACAAATAACCAGATCACATTTCTGTTCATTTTTAAGAAAATGTGCTGATTCTGCAGCCTTTTCAATAGGATTGAGATATTTTGTATTTCCTGACATTCGTTTATCCACGAGCCCATCTAGCTCTATACCTAATCCGAAAACGCCAATCTTAATACCATCTTTAAAATATATTTTATGTGGAATTGTTTTTCCAGAAAGTGGTGTATCAGAAAAATCATAGTTGCAATTTATGAATGGAAAGTTTGCATGAGGTAGTTGTTTTACCAATCCATCTAGACCATTATCAAAGTCGTGATTCCCGATAGTAGAAGCATCGTATTGCATCATGCTCATTAACTTAAATTCCAATTCTCCACCATACATATTAAAGTAAGGAGTTCCTTGGAAGATATCTCCGACATCAAATAGTAATACATTTTTTTCTTCGCTTCTTATTTTTTTTATCACAGCAGCTCGTCTTACAGCACCTCCTAATCCTGCATATTTCGGATCGTTATCAGGGAAAGGATCTACGTGACTATGCACGTCATTTGTATGCAAAATAGTAATTTTAACCATTTCTGTTTTCGCGAGAGCATCATTAGGTATTGCGTTAAATGCAATTAATCCGGCTCCAGCAAAAGTTGTCTTTTTTAAGAATTCTCTTCGGCTATTCATACTTGATCCTTCCATCGATTTCTACTTTTATGGTGTTTCCCTTTTGTGTTTCATCTTTAATATAATCAACGATTGCATCGCGGAGTTTATAATTTAAGGTATCCACTTTTAAAGGGGAAGAAAAAAAAGAATACTTGTCGCCACCACCTGCTAAATAATCGGAGGTAACTACTTTGTAATTTTTCGCAAGATCAATTTCTTTTCCTCCTATCAAAAGTGTTGTTATTTTTTTACCTTTTGCTGTTACTCTGGCACCTGAAAAAGGTGCGCCGTTATTTCCGACCAATGATTCAAAAAGTTGCATCATTTTTTCACCACTGATTGTCAGAATTACGATCGCATTTTCGAAAGGCATTAATTCATAGACATTCCCTAATATTATCTTCCCTTTTGGCAGTTGACTTCTTAGTCCACCATTATTTAAAAGACAAATATCTACAGGAATTTTATCTATTGGTTTATAAACATCATTCGTTTTTTTTAGAACCGCATCAGAAACAAAGTCACCCAGTGTTCCTTCAGGTAATCCTTTTAAAAGAGGCTGATCCGAACTCCCCAAAACATCATTCATGACCGAGTCCATTTTTAATTTATAAGGTTGTACTGTTTTTATAAAACTGGAATCATCAGAAACAATTGTTTGGGAATTCAATTCCAGCATTGACGTTTCTAACTTTCTTAATTTCGGAGCCGAAGAGCATGCCGAAATTAAAGACAATAAAATAATTGCATATAAAATGCTGAGTAGGGATGATTTCATTTTGGGAGTGCTTTTGTGTTTCAATTAAAAGCATTACAATGTTAAGAATTTTGCGAGAATAAACCACAGCCAAAAAATAAAAAATAAAATATATTTTTGTTTTTTATATCGATAAAAAATGTATTTTCATTCGGATTAATTTACTAAATAAGTCTATGTATATTTCTGAAACAATTGTTCGAGTAAGGTATGCCGAAACCGACAAAATGAGTTATGTATATTATGGGAATTATACACATTACTATGAAGTGGGTAGGGTAGAGGCATTGCGTCAATTAGGTACAAGCTATAAAGAGATGGAAGATAGTGGTATCATGTTGCCTGTATATACCTGCAATTTAAAATATTTAAAACCTGCATTATACGATGACCTTTTGGTTATTAAGACTACTATAAAAGAATTGCCAACTGCCCGCATTACATTCGACTACGAAATATACAATCAAAATAATGAATTGCTAAATATTGGAAATACTACTCTTGTATTTATAAATATTAAAACAAATAAACCATGTTCTGCACCTCAATCTTTTTTGGATAAGATCAAAATCTTCTTTTGATATTTTAAAATAGTTGCTTTAAATTTGCTTTTATCTTTTATTATATCGTATATTTGCGATATATAATTAAGAATTATGGCTTATAGCAAAAAAAAAGAATTTGAGAACGATGAGATAATGGCGAGTGAAATTGCCAAAGCCTTATCTCATCCTGCTCGAATAGCCATTATTAAATTTCTTTCTGTCCAAAAATCTTGTATTTGCAATGATATTGTAGAGCATCTCCCCTTGTCGCAATCAACCGTATCGCAGCATTTAAAAGAGTTGAAAAATGCAGGTTTGATAAAAGGTGAAATTGATGGCCCTCGCGTTTGTTATTGTATTGATAAAGAAAACTGGAAAAAGGCTAAAGTTATTTTTACTGAATTGTTCGGTATGAATTTCGAATCAATGAAAAATAAGTGTTGCTAATATTTATAAAAAACAATATCATGAAACTATCGGAATTTAAAAACAAGTTAACAGAATTAAATACCTTAACCTTTATTCAGCCAAACGGAATGATCGTTCCTCTGCATTTTCACATAACTGAAACAGGATTAACAACTAAAAAATTTATTGATTGTGGCGGAACTTTACGCGAGGAGAAAGTCGTTAATTTTCAATTGTGGGAAGCGAATGATTTTGATCATCGCCTCTCTGCAGAAAAGCTGATCAGCATTATTGAGCTTTCAGAAAAAGCGCTAGATCTCGGTGATTTGGAAATTGAAGTAGAATACCAAACCAACACAATCGGAAGATACGGCTTAGTGGCGGATGGTTCCAATTTCATGCTTACCAACAAAACAACCAACTGTCTTGCTCAAGATAAATGTGGAATTCCTGCAGAAAAAGTTAAGATCAATTTATCTGAATTGCAAAATTCAGCAGCCGCCTGCTGCACACCTGATAGCGGGTGCTGTAATTAATTTCATTTATAAAGAAGCAATGCGCGTATTTAGATTTAAAATACAGCGAATTGCAAATTAGTTGATGTTTTATAAAATATTAAAATATGTCAGAAAATATAATTTCTCCTAACCTTGAAAACAAACGATTAGGTTTTCTCGACAGCTATTTAACGGTTTGGATCTTTTCAGCTATGGCCATCGGAATCGCTATTGGATATTTCATTCCGTCAACAGCTGTATTTATTGATTCGATGTCTTCAGGAACAACTAACATTCCTTTGGCAATCGGATTAATACTTATGATGTATCCTCCTTTAGCGAAAGTAAGGTATGAGAAAATCCCTCAAGTTTTTAAAAACGTGAAGCTATTATTTATGTCTTTTTTTATTACCTGGGTGATTGCACCTTTCTTTATGTTTGTATTATCCTATCTTTTCCTGAAAGATCATCCTGAGTATATGACCGGCTTAATCTTAATAGGTATTGCTCCCTGCATTGCCATGGTCATTGTCTGGAATGAATTAGCAGGAGGGAACCGTGAATACATTGCAGGACTTGTTGGTTTAAATAGTATCCTTCAGGTTTTGCTGTTTTCTTTCTATTCCTATTTTTACCTTACAGCTGTCCCTGAGTTTTTTGGTATGAAAGGATTAGATATCTCAATCACGATCTCTCAAATTGCCCAAAGTGTTTTTATTTACTTAGGAATCCCATTTCTTGCAGGGATCATTAGTCGTTACGTTTTAATAAAAATAAAAGGGGAGGAGTGGTTTCAGCAAAAATTCATTCCTTTTATTTCTCCAATCACACTTATCGCATTATTGTTCACAATTATTGTTATGTTCAGTTTAAAAGGAGAACTGATTGTTAAGATTCCTATTGATGTTTTTCGAATTGCTATTCCTTTGGTTATCTATTTTGCTGTAATGTTTATTGTGACTTTTTTAATGTCCAAGAAATTAGGTGCTGATTATCCTACAAATGTTGCATTGTCATTCACTGCTACAGGAAATAACTTCGAACTAGCCATTGCTGTTGCTATAGGTGTATTTGGCATAAATTCAGGACAAGCATTTGCCGGAGTGATTGGACCACTTGTTGAAGTCCCTGCGTTAATTGCACTTGTAAGATTAGCATTTTGGTTTAGAAAAAAATATTATGGCAGCCAATCTATCAAAATTTAATAAATGAAAAAAATACTATTTGTTTGTGTAGAAAATTCGAACCGTAGTCAAATGGCTGAAGCGTTTGCTAACATTCACGGAAAAGGTAAAGTGGAAGCATACAGCTCAGGTTCGCGCCCTTCCGGATTAATTAATCCGAAAGCAATTGCAGCTATGAAAGAGTTAGGTTACGATCTTACAACGCATGATTCTAAATCATTGGATGAAATCCCTGAGATTCAGTATGATTACGCCATAACAATGGGCTGTGGTGATGAATGTCCTTTTGTAAAGGCATTCCACCGTGACGACTGGAAGTTAGATGATCCCAAACATATGGAGCCAGTTGAATTTAATAAGGTGAGAGATGAAATAGAAAGAAGAGTAAAGGACTTAATTAATAAATTGTAAATTCGTTCGAATTCAATTTTTAATTAAAGAATATTTCCATCTTTCATTACCAATTTCCGATCGGCCATATTTGCCAGTTCTTCGTTGTGTGTTACAATCACAAACGTTTGGTTGAATTTTTCTCGTAACGTAAAAAATAGTTGATGCAAATCCTTCGCTGTATTTGAATCTAAGTTTCCTGATGGCTCATCTGCTAAAACAACAGCAGGATTGTTGATTAAAGCTCTCGCAACAGCTACACGTTGCTGCTCACCACCAGAAAGTTCGCTTGGCTTATGATTTATTCTATCTGTTAATCCCAAAAATGTCAATAACTCCATTGCACGTTCTTCAGCTAGAGATTTATCAGTACCAGCAATAAATGCAGGAATACATACATTTTCAATAGCTGTGAATTCAGGAAGAAGATGATGGAACTGAAAAACAAAACCGATATTTTTATTTCTAAAAGCGGCTAGCTTTTTATCACTTAAGTTTGAAATATTTTCATTATTGATCATTAAAAGTCCTTTGTTTGGACGATCAAGGGTGCCAATAATATGAAGCAAGGTTGTTTTGCCAGCACCGGATGCACCAACTATCGAAATAATTTCCCCTTTTTTTATTTCAAGACTAACGTCCTTTAATACCTCAAGTGATCCATATGATTTTAATATACCCGATGCCTTTATCATGTTATCCTCTTTTTTTTCTAAGGTAAAGATAATCGAAATAATACAAAACTTTTAAAGAAACAACATTCAGTTGATTTGCATCCAACGTGTTGTTGAAATTCTGGCTATAGCTTTTTATTACTTCTCCACTTTCGTTGTAGATCGAATTTTTCCAAACTAAATTCAATGAACTTCCCGGTGCAAATTGCCATTGAAAAACCATGTCCACATTGAATGCATTAAAATTAAAATCATGATTTTGACTGTAACTGTAACTGATATTGTCAATTAGATAACCCTCTTCATAGAGGTTGTAAAAACTTTTATAGTATCCTCCTGTCCAATAATTTGCTGAATAAGCAATAGAAGAAAAAAATGAAGAGAAAAATGGATTTTTTTCATATGCTAGTATAGGCATTCCCATCTATAATTATTCAAATATAAATTTAATTAAACGGTAAATCTTCTGTTTTAACGGTTTTTAACGTTCACGATCAGCATTAAATTTGACGAAACATTATAAATGACTTACCTCTTTTATTCAAAAAAATAAATATCGTTTTTGGATACCCGTTTGAAAATCAAGCTATCTTTACAAAAAATAAAAAACAAAAAACCGATCATGAGTAAAAATACTAAATTCAAAGGCACCGGTGTGGCAATTGTTACGCCATTCAGCAAAGACAACAGTATTGATTACAAGTCTCTGGGTAAGCTTGTTGACTTTATTATAAAAGGTGGAGTGGAATATATTGTCGTTCTTGGAACAACAGGTGAATCTGTAACATTAAGTAAAGAAGAAAAACAATCTATTATTACACATGTAATAGAAAATGTAAATAAGCGTGTACCTATCGTGTTGGGATTGGGAGGAAACAATACACAAGAGATCGTTAATAGTTTAAAAAAGACGGCAGATTTTAATCATATTGATGCACTACTTTCCGTTTCTCCTTATTACAATAAACCCAACCAAAGAGGTATTTATCAGCATTATAAAGCCATTTCTGAAGTAAGTCCTTTGCCAATCATTTTGTATAATGTACCCGGGAGAACGGCTTCTAATTTATCCGCAGATACAACATTAAAACTGGCAAACGACTTTAAGAATATCATCGCTATAAAGGAAGCATCAGGAAACCTTGAACAATGCATGAAGATTATTAAATATAAACCAAAAGATTTTTCAGTTATTTCGGGTGACGACATGTTAACATTGCCAATGATTGCTGCTGGAGCGGATGGTGTCATCTCTGTTGTTGCGAATGCATTCCCTAAAGATTTTTCAGAAATGACACGACAAATATTAGCAGGAAATGTTAAAGAAGCTCAAAAATTACATTACAAATTAACAGACATCATTGAGCAGTTGTTCGCAGATGGAAATCCTGCCGGAATAAAAGCGGTGTTGGAAATGATGAAAATCTGTACAGCAAATGTTCGTTTGCCTTTAGTAAAAGTTAACAAGGCAACACAAAATGCATTGACCGAAATGGTTGAAATGTATAAGTAAAGGGAAGTCAAAAATATATAAGTCAAAAGTCAAAAGAAGAGCTGACTGCAAAAATAGTTTGCAAAAGATATCTACAAAAAAGCCTTTCCATTCCGGAAAGGCTTTTTTTGTCTTGATACTAAATGCCTGATACCTTTTAGTAGTATACCATTCTTCGCACTTCAGCAATAAACTTAGAGAAGCGAATCACTTGACGGGTATAACCGTACTCGTTATCATACCAAACATATAATACGATATTCTTTTTATCCGGCCCAACGATGGTTGCCTGGCTATCAAACACAGAAGGACAAGGGTTTCCGATTACATCTGTGGAAACCAATTCATTGGAGTTCATATATTGAATTTGTTCTACCAAGGCTCCGTTCAAGGCGGCATCTTTTAAAATATCATTCAATTCATCTTTTGTAATTTCTTTGTCGATGGTCATACTCAGAATCGCTAGCGAAACATTTGGAGTGGGGACACGGACAGAATTTGCAGTGAACTTGCCAGACAGCTGCGGTAATACTTTTTTCAAAGCGCTTTCTGCACCTGTTTCAGTAATAACCATATTCAAAGCGGCAGAGCGACCTCTACGGTATTTTTTATGGTAATTATCCAGTAAATTCTGGTCGTTGGTGTAGGAGTGAACCGTTTCAATGTGACCGCGTACAATTCCTAATTTAGTATGAACAACCTGTAAAACAGGCATAATTGCATTCGTTGTACATGATGCGGCAGAAAGAATATCATCCGTTTTTAAATCAATCGTTTGGTGATTCACACCATGAACAACATTCGGGATGTCTTTTGCGGGAGCAGTCAATAATACTTTCGTAATTCCTTTTGCTTTTAAATGTCTACTAAGTTCAGCCTTATCTCTATAAACGCCGGTATTGTCGATTAGTAATGCATTGTTGATTCCATAGTGCGTATAATCCACATCTTCCGGATTTTTCGCATCAATCATAAAAACAGTATGTCCGTTGATGATCAAAGCTTTTTTCTCTAGATCTTCTATAATCGTACCCGGAAAAACTCCGTGAACAGAGTCGGTTCGCAATAAATCGGCACGTTTAATAATTTCTTCATCGCTGCTACCACGGGTAACAATTGCTTTCAACCTTAATTGTTCCCCTTTACCAGCTTGAGCAATCAATTCACGTGCTGCCAAACGCCCGATACGACCGAAACCAAACAATACAACATCCTTTGGAGTGATAGTATGCTTTTTACCAACGAAATCAATTAGTTTGTTTTTTAAGAACTCATTTACATCTTTAAATTTCGAACCTTCCTGTTGCAATTCAAAAGCAAGTTTTCCGATATCAATACGAGAGGGACAAATATCCATTTTGGAAATTTCGGAAGCGATGGATAACGTATCTTCCACTGTTATAACTTTTTTAACAATGTTTTTAGCGTAATGGTGAAGATTCATGATCTCACTGGCACTTCTGTCGACCAGTTGATTTCTGAAAAGAATTAATTCAATCGATTTTTCAAACCATAACTTCCCGATTACTCCGATCAAATCGATCGCTGCTTTTTCGTGATTGATCCAATCGTTCAATTCAGATTCGTAGTTACTTTTTGATTTTCCTTCAGTTGGCTCCATTGTTTCGTTTGTCATAAGTTTTAACGGATTATGTTTTAGGTGTTATTATGTTTATTGATTAATTGGATTGCCCTTTCGAAATCATGAGGAAACGTCAATCTTGTGGGTTAATTCCTTCGTTCAGATTGGAATGACAATGTAAAAATCATGCTAAAAATAAAAAAATAACCGCACAAACATCAGTTAAACTTATTTTTAGTTTTCAACTGATTTTTGTGCGGTTTTATTACCTTTTCGGAAAGATTATCCTAAGTATGTTTTCAGTAATTTACTTCTTGAGTTATGACGCAATCTACGGATCGCTTTTTCTTTTATCTGACGAACGCGCTCACGTGTAAGGTCAAACTTTGCACCAATCTCTTCAAGTGTTAAACCATGGTTGATGCCAATGCCAAAAAATAATCTAACAACATCACGTTCTCTTTCAGTTAATGTTGAAAGTGAACGTTCAATTTCGCGTTGCAGTGACTCATTCATTAATTCATTATCAGCGCGCGGAGAATCATGATTTACCAGTACATCTAATAAACTGTTTTCCTCACCGTTCACAAACGGAGCATCCATAGATACGTGACGACCTGAAACCCGCATCGTGTCAGCAACTTTATCCTGAGGAAGTTCCAATATCTCCGATAATTCTTCAGCACTTGGCTCACGTTCAAACTGTTGCTCCAAACGGGAATAAGCTTTATTGATCTTATTCAACGAACCAACCTGATTCAATGGTAAACGAACTATACGAGATTGTTCAGCTAATGCCTGAAGAATAGACTGACGAATCCACCAAACCGCATAGGAAATAAACTTAAATCCACGGGTTTCATCAAAACGTTTTGCTGCCTTGATTAATCCTAAATTCCCTTCATTGATTAGATCTGGCAGACTTAAACCTTGATTTTGGTATTGCTTTGCTACAGAAACTACGAAGCGTAAATTCGACTTCGTTAATTTCTCTAAAGCAGCCTGATCACCATCTCTGATCTTTTTTGCTAAAATTACTTCTTCATCAGCAGTAATCAACTCTTCGCGACCAATTTCCTGAAGATATTTATCTAAAGAAGCACTTTCGCGGTTGGTGATCGATTTGGTTATTTTGAGTTGTCTCATGGACTTTATTGGAGTTTTTAGGAGTTTATTTCAAGTACAAAGTTAGCTTAAAACGGTTTCTTTTTACAAATATTTCATGTTAAAATAACTTTAGGAACTAGTTGATTGTTAGAAACTTACAATATATTAGACTGAGGGCCTAAAAAATGCTATAAAAAGGCTGATATCATCGATAAAGAAAAAAAGTTCTGTGTATAAAAACTACAAAATTGTTAAAATGAAGCTGTTATAAAAGAGAAATTAGCATTAATAAAAACACTATTCAATTGTATCACCTTTTTTTTCATTTTTATCCATTAATTAAGTCGTTTATTACATTCCAAATCCATAATAAGCACGCATTCCGTTCGGATAAACCCCTTCGATTAAAACACCACCTTTTTTATTTTCAAGCAAGCTTTTAAGATCTTCAAAAGTGGTGATTCTCTTTTTATCAACATTTGTAATGATAAACCCTTCTTTAATTCCAGCGCTTAATAATTTTCCTGCCCCTAATTTTGAAACGCGGATACCGTTTTCGATGTTCAGTTTCATCATCTCTTCTTTGCTTACTGGCTCAAAAGAAGCACCCAAGGTGGAAACTACTTCAACTTTTGGTTTAGCAACAACTTCCGTGTTTCCATTCTTATTTTTTAGTATCACGGTTAATACTTTTTCCTGATTATTTCTCTTCAGCGTTACATTTAGTTTATTTCCGGGACGGTATCTGCTTATCTGTTCTTGAAGTTCGGGCACATTATTAACGATTGTTTCGCCTATCTTCCTAATTACGTCGCCTTCTTTGATTCCGCCTTCATCAGCAGAACCACCTTCGACAACACCTTTTACATAAACACCTTTGATCTCAGTAATGCTTTTTTCCTTTGCTAATTTTCCGTCCAAATCCTCAATACTTAAACCAATAAAAGCACGTTGTACTTCACCGAATTCTAACAAATCCGCGACTACTTTTCTTGCAATATTAACAGGAATTGCAAAAGAATAACCAGTATACGATCCCGTATTTGAAGCGATTGCTGAGTTGATCCCAACTAATTCACCTCTCGTGTTAACCAAAGCGCCTCCGCTATTTCCTGGATTAACTGCTGCGTCCGTTTGAAGAAATGATTCAATCGGAAATTGCCCTTTTGATGCATCATTTTCGAGAATATTTATGTTGCGGCCCTTTGCACTGATTATTCCTGCAGTGACTGTTGAATTTAAGTTAAAAGGATTGCCCACTGCCAAAACCCATTCGCCTACTTTTACATCATCCGAATTGCCATAGGATACAAATGGAAGATCTTCTTCCTTAATTTTCAGTAAAGCCAGGTCGGTTGCAGGATCCTTCCCGATTACCTCAGCAGTATAACTGCGTTTATCATTTAAGGTTATCTCGATTTTATCAGCTCCGTCAACTACATGGTTATTTGTTACAATGTATCCATCTTGAGAAATAATCACACCAGAACCTGTTGAAACGGGTGCTTGTTGTTGCTGTCGTTGGCCGCGGTATCCAAAAAAATCGCGGAAAGGGTCGTACATATATTGATTTTGAGTTTCGAGGGGATATGTCGTTTTAACGTTTACTACAGAATGAACAGAACTGGCCGCTGCGGTTGTGAAATCAAGGGCCATCTCGGCTGAACCCGAACTTGGAAGTTTTACATAATTAATGGGTGCCTGATAGTTTATTTGAGAAGTTTGAGCCTTCGAATCATCGTTCAAAAGGTGATTCAGGCCAAGTGCGGTTAATCCACCGATGCTTGCAATTGCGAATACTCCTAATGCATTTTTCATATGATCTGTTTTTATTGTTTGTTAAAAATCGAAATTAGATGTACCTATCAACACAAATTTTATTCCGATATTATTTTTGTCATTTATTTTTAACATACTTTAACAGCGGTTTGCAAAGGTTGTTTAACTTTACACAGGATTTACAAAAAGTATTTATAATCGTATAAAATTCAATGAGCAGTTTTAAAGAAAAGTCACAAGGTTTTATTATCGGAATAATGGTCGGACTGATTGTTGCCGGTGGCTTTTTTATTTTAAAGCTCGACGACTATTTTAAAGAATTGAATTTTTATAAATCTGTCTCAAATACATTTTCAATAAACAACAAAGAAGCCGAGCCAATAGAAGTTGATAGTACAAAAACGGTAGCAGCTGTAAAAAAAGGGAAAACGAAACAGCTGCAGACGGATGAGAACACTATTAGCGAGGAAAACAGAACAGTATTTTTATCTGATTCTTCCTCTGTTTCAAAAGATTCCCTGATATTAGAGAATCCGAATTCTGAAAATCTTATAGTTCGTAAAGACGAATTGCTTTCCACAAAAACCGTTGACGTGATCAATCTGAATCCTGTTACAAAACTTACAGCAAAAGACTCCTTACTTCAGAAAGTGAGCGGAATTAAAGAAGACAAAAGCTATTACAAGCAATTTTTAAACATTGAGTTCTGGTCTTCCCCATTAAACTACAAAGGCTACAAAATGAGTAAATATAAGTTAGTAGTATATGGTATTGCTTCAGCTGAAGGAATTAAATTGTATAATCTGGACGAAGTTATTTACCTAAAAAGTGCATCTTTCGTATATCGTTTAGATTCGTCTGGAGATTTCAAACCCTACGAGCGTATCACTGATGAAGCTGTAATCAATAAGCTAAAATAGTCCAGATGCAACTTACCTTTTATAAATATCATGGGACAGGAAACGACTTTATCATTATCGATAACAGGGAGCTGAAATTCAATCCTGAAGATTCTGCATTAGTAGCGAAGCTTTGTCACAGAAGATTCGGGATTGGTGCTGACGGATTAATGCTCCTTCAGTCCAAAGTTGGTTATGACTTCGAAATGATTTATTATAATTCGGATGGGAAAGAAAGTAGTATGTGTGGAAATGGAGGTCGCTGTATCGTTGAATTTGCAAGAACATTGGGCCTTGTAAAAACAACAGCATATTTTCTTGCTTCCGATGGTGAGCACGAAGCATCAGTGCGTCCTGCTTTTATTAGTTTAAAAATGAATGATGTAAGCAAAGTCGAATTGAATGTAGACCATTGTTATTTAAATACCGGTTCACCACATTATGTTGCTTTTGTGAATGATGTCAGGAATTTCAATGTTTTTGAGGAAGGCCGATCCATCCGCACGAATGAGCGATTTAAAGTGGAAGGTACAAATGTCAACTTTGTTGAAAAGCAATTGAACGACCTATTTGTCCGCACTTACGAGCGTGGAGTAGAGGACGAAACATATTCTTGCGGAACAGGTGTTACTGCAGCTGCATTGGTAGCAGCAATAAAAAGTGTTTCAACCGGACAGGATTATTGTGATATCAAGACATTGGGCGGTGATTTAAAAGTAAAATTCGTTAAGCATGATGATAATTCATTTACGGATATTTGGCTAGAAGGCTCTGCTACATTCGTTTTTAAAGGCGAAATAACAATTTAATGTTACAGGAAGCAATAACATATAAGCTAAAGATCGATAGGCAATTTAACGAATCGGAATTGCTAAAAGGGATCTATATTGCCCTTATTCATGCCACCCGAATTCCTCCTCATATCGGAATGATCATGGATAAAAAATACCACTCTTTATCTATTAAGGGTCGAGATATTAACAAACCTGTTCCGGCATTGATAAAAAATTCTTCTCTACGGAAAATCCCTACACTGTTCATTAAAATAAAATCTCATCCAACTTTCAGCGAAACCTATCTTAGGGAATATTTTATTACCAATGTTGAGCAATTTGAACGTGTGGATATCGGAGTGGCAACCTGCCTCAGTCCTATTAAATTATTTTTCGAAGAAGTATATAATTTGCAGCTGAAAGAGATAAACTATTTGTATGAATTGTTGCCTCTGCTGGATGCAGAAGGATTAATCGATTCCGTTTCATCTTTGAATGTAGATCAAAACAGCTACAACTTGCCGATATATACAAACAAAGAGATAAACGAGGGAATTGCTTCTGTAAGGAATGAATACAAAGACAGGGCGCGCTAAACAATATTTTTGAAAATAGATGCTTTGGAAAACCTCTCTAATATAAGCTGTGAAACAATAATCAACAATGAAATTAAAAGGACAACACATTCAACTCCGCGCTATTGAACCATCAGATATTGATGTTTTATATCAATGGGAAAATGATACAGAAACATGGATGGTAAGCAATACACAATCACCTTTTTCCCGTTTTGTGCTGGAGCAATACATCACAAGTTCACATCAGGATATTTATTCGGTTAAGCAACTGCGACTGATCATTTGCAATGAAGAGAATAAAGCTATTGGTAGCATCGATCTTTTCGATTTTGACCCAAACCATCTCCGTGCAGGTGTTGGTATTCTTATCGCAGAAAAAGCAGATCGAAAAAAAGGATATGCTTCTGAATCACTCAGTTTATTGATGGACTATTGCTTTTCTGTATTGAATCTTCATCAGTTATACTGCAATATAACAATCGATAATGAGCCAAGTATTTTACTTTTTCAAAAACACGGATTTCAAATTACAGGAATGAAAAAACAATGGGTTCGTGATGGCGAATCTTTCAAAGATGAACTTCTTCTTCAACGAATCTGCTAGATTTTTTTAATTAAAATTTGAATGAAAATCCTTTCTCAAAAAATAGTTGCTTTTATTTCGCTATTAACACTTATACTGTTTTTGACGTACTGTGGAGATACAGCACAAAAGTCAGCCGATACTAAATCTGAAAGCGAGCAGGTATACCTAAATCACAGTGACACGGCACGATATGTCGGTATGAGTCAGTGTAAACTTTGTCATCAGGATATTTACAATTCCTATATCGAAACAGGAATGGGAAAAAGTTTCGACCATGCGAGCAAACAAAAAAGTGCCGCTAAATATTCCGAGCACACCGTTATCTATGATAAATTTAAAGACTTTTATTATCATCCATTCTGGAAAAAGGACAGCTTGTTTATAATGGAGTTTCGTTTGCAGGGGAAAGATACTGTTTACAAACGAATTGAGAAAGTAGATTACATAGTTGGTTCGGGGCATCATACCAATTCACACATCACAAGTTCGAATGGTTATTTACACCAAATGCCCATGACCTTTTATACTCAAAAACAAAAATGGGATTTCCCTCCAGGATTTGAAAATGGCTTTAATACCCGATTTTCAAGAAAGATTGGATTGGAGTGTATGAGTTGCCATAACTCTTTGCCCGACTTTGTGGAGGGCTCAGAAAACAAGTTCAATGCCTTGCCTGAAGGTGTAAACTGCGAGCGCTGTCATGGTCCTGGCAGTATTCATGTTCAGCAGCGATCAACAGGAACTAAAATTGATACATCAAAGTATATTGATTATTCTATTGTGAACCCGGCTAAATTACCGATCGATAGACAATTTGATGTTTGTCAGCGTTGCCATCTGCAAGGGAATACAGTCTTAAAAGAGGGGAAATCATTTTTCGATTTTAAACCGGGAATGAAGTTATCTGATTACATGACCACTTTTTTACCACGATACAAGAATGCCGATAATGAATTCATAATGGCCTCACATGCCGACAGATTGAAACAAAGCAAATGTTTCATCAAAAGTTTCAATCCAGAGACGGATAAGAAGTCCTTGAAGCCATACAAGAATTCCCTTACTTGCGTGACATGTCACAATCCGCATTTAAGCGTTAAAGTAACAGGAAAAGAGATATTTAATACTGCTTGTAAAAACTGCCATAGTTCATCAACAAAAAACAATTTGTGCTCCGAAAAAGAAGAAGTACGGGTAAAAGTGAATGATAATTGTGTGAGTTGTCATATGCCCAATTCAGGGTCGATCGACATTCCACATGTGAGCGTTCACGATCATTATATTCGCAAACCAATGAAAAAGGAGGAGATACAAAAAGTAAAAGAATTTATCGGTTTGTGTGCAATCAACGAAAAAAATCCAGACAATTATATCAAGGCAAAAGCCTATATCCAGCAATATGATAAGTTTGAGTATAAGGTAGAATATTTAGATTCAGCACAATTTTATCTTTCTGATAAAACAAAGGAAGATGTGATCCGTAATTTCGAATTACTGGTTCATTTGAATTTCATAAAAATGGATTACAAGAAAATTGTATTCTACTTAAATCAGATAGGAGATATCGACAAGCTTAAAAAACCATTGAATAAAAAGTCGTGGGACAATGCAAACGCATGGACTACATATCGGATAGGAGAGGCATACTATATTTTGGGAGACATACCTTCCGCCTATACGTTTTATAAAAAGGCATGCGATCTTTCTGCATATAATCCTGAATTTAGGAACAAGTTGGGTGCTTCATTATTAGCAATGAAAAGGGTTCCTGAAGCAATTACAGTTTTGAACGATGTGGTGAATGAAAGTCCGAAATTTGTACAGGCAATAAATAATTTAGGCTATGCGAATCTTGTTTCGGGGAATGTGCTAAAAGCAGAAGAGCTATACAACAAAGCGTTGGCATTGGATCCTGATTACGAATCGCTTTTGATGAATGTAGCAGGTTTAAAGATCTATCAGAAAAAATACAAAGAAGCAGAAGTTGTATTAAAAAGTGTATTAAAAAAGAACCCGGAGAACGAACAAGCGAAGATCATTTTAATACAATTAAAAAAATTGAACTAATTATACGCTGATCCAATAAATTAATTTAATGACCAGTGCCTTGTTCTTTTTGGTCATGTCAATAGAGTAGTAGTTGTCGGTGTAGACAATATACAGATCCGACATCGGCTTAAATCGCCATTGCAATCTACAATTGATGTTTGTATTATTCAGCTGGGTATTGTATTGAGCAAAGGTTGTAAAGAAAATATTTTTCGTAAAACTTAATTCAATTTTGGGTCCAATCAAGGTGATGTATGCGTTCGAATATGGATTTGGTAAAATTATTTCATCCTGAGAAAAGCTGATTCCAAAAACACCCCAGGGTTGTTTTCTATAATTTAACTCTCCTGAATACGTAAGTTTAGTTCCGCTATAAAAAGTACCGTAATCGATTGTAGCGTTTCCGAAAAGCGGTCTTATCGAACTGGAAGTGAATGTTGCAAGTACATTTTCAAAATAATAATCATCATTGGGAATTGGTGTTTTACCAGTAAATGAAATATCCACTGGAATCCTTAATTTAATGTAGTTTTTTCTATACTTCACCGAAAAAGTGCTGGAGTTTTGAAAGCTAAAATTATAAGATAATTGATATAGATATTCGGTAGAGCGCTTTGCAGAATCTAAATAATGACTGACATAAACTTCCGGAAAGTGATTGTTGACGATTTTGGATTTCGGATAAAATTTATAGCGCAGACTCGGTTCAATTCTTAAATAGGTTTCTCTTGAGGTTAAACGGGTTTGTGGATCATAGAAATAAATCCGGGGAACAAATCCCACATCTGCTAAAAAGTTTTTTTCAACGTATTCATGATTCCATTCCCATGAGAATTTAGGTGTTGAATAACTAAGAAATGAAGCATTTGCAGAAGCATTTGCCAGGTTTTGAGCAGTAAAGGAATAATGATAAAAGATTTTACCGAACCATTTGTTATTTGCTGATTGTAAATTAAAATCAACTCCGGCAATGCGGTTAAAGCGGTTATCAGAAATACCTTTTGTTGTCACTTCCTGCTTATTGACGAAGATGAAGGATAGATTTGACCGTTTAAAAATATTCCTTGAAACGGCGGCTACAGAATAATTCTGGCTTTCAAGTCCGAGTTCACGTTTGTGCTCCGTTTGCATGCTCATCAAACCGATTCTCCAGTTCTTATTTATGTTTCCGCTTAATCTGAATCCACCAAGAATAGGAATAACTTGCCCTTTATATAATCCGATATTTCTTGAGAAAAATGGTCTGATTTGACGAAAACCAAAACGTTCAAATAGATCGCTGTTTTCAATAAAGAACGTTCTTCTTTCCGGAAAAAAAATGCTAAAACGGGATAAGTTTGTCACCTGACGATCTACTTCAACCTGAGAAAAATCAGGATTGATGGTCACATCAAGATTCAATGAAGAGGTAATCGCAATTTTAGCATCCAATCCGCCATTGTAGGTGAATTGTTCCTTTTTCTGACTTATATAATCCCTTGAAACGCCACCGGTGAGATAAGGAATAATTGAAATATTGGAAGAACTTTTTTTCTTAGCATCATTAAATTCCATTTTCCCTGTAAAGGCTAAAGACGCCACGTTAAAATTCCTCGGAACCGGAGCCCATACAGAATTTTCATTTCTTTTTAGATCGTTTCTTGAAAAGTTAATCCTCCATGTTTCAACACCTGTTTTATACCTCAAGCTTTTAAATGGAATAGCCATTTCGACTACCCATTTATTCTCAGAAATCTTAACTTCTGACGTCCATTTATTGTCCCAAATTGTTGTAACACCCTGACCGCCGCCGTTTGACAACAATCCTTCACGCTGCACACCCAATGGATTAACACCAAAGCAAAAACCGTTTGTCTGATCGTTTAAACAATCTAAATAAACAGCAAAAGCATCGTTAATAGGATAAGAGAAATCCCTTTTCAAGGATTGCACGATGTGCTTACCAGCGATAGAGTCAAAACAAACTGCAGAAATAAATAGATTATTGTCATCAAAAGTAACACGTACCATCGTTTGCGATTTTGCATCGGAAGTATCAAATGGAAATATTTGTCTGAAATTACCTGCTACTTCTGCTGAATCCCAGGAGCTTTCATTTAATTCACCATCGATAATAATTTTATCTATTGATTTATATATACAGATGCTTTTTAGCTCTTTCTTGCTTTGCGCAAGTGAGCATATTGAAAAGACTGAGAATATTATAAAAAAGCAGTGCCGCATTCGGGTGGCAAATTTACCTAAAATTCTATTTAGAATGATATTTTCAATGCCAATCTTAATAAATACAAATAAAAACTTTGGATAAGGCGTTTTTCACTTCTGGCAAAGTATTGACATATAGCTTAAAGATCTCCATGATTATATTTCCAATTATTAATAATTTGTTTTCCATCCTATCTATTATTTAAAACCTATAAATCTATATCCTATTTGTACTTATTAGATTGCGATATACTATTTAATTAATATCTTTGTTAAGCTCGATTTTACAGAAAATAATGTCCAAAGGAAAGTCTTCATTTTTTAAGAAAATAGTTGTCGCGGTAATATTTATTACACTTATTTTGGGTGGAGTAGGAGGTTATTATGGATATAAGACCATTTACCAATCGAATGTAAATTTAGGTGACAAAAAATCGGAAATTATATATATTCCTTCTGGCTCCACCTTTGATGATGTCATTCGCATATTAGGTGAAAATAATATTTTGAAAAATCGATCAACATTCGAGCTTTTATCAGAAAGAAAAAAATATAAAAATGCTATTAAGCCCGGCAAATACAGAATTCTTGCCAATATGAATAACAATGCACTTGTTAACTTATTAAAAGCAGGAATTCAAGAACCGATAAAATTTAATTTTAAGGGATTGCATACCGTTGATGAGTTCATGAGTCGTCTTGGCAGGAGGATAGAAGCTGACTCACTTTCACTTCATCAAGCCGTAAGGGATAATGGTTATTTAAATAAATTTGGTTTTAATTCAGGAAATGTTCAGGCTTTATTTATCCCGGGCAATTACGAATTCTACTGGAACACGTCAGTAGATCAGGTTTTTGAGCGCATGGCAGTTGAGTATAAAAAATTCTGGAATCAAGAACGGAAGAGCAAAGCAAATTCAATTGGATTCAGACAGACTGAAATTTCAACCTTGGCATCAATTGTTCAGGCAGAGCAATGCTGCGACAATGAAGAAAAAAAGGTTATTGCCGGCTTGTATATCAATCGTTTAAAGGATAGAATGCCTTTACAATCTGACCCAACTGTTATATATGCCGTTGGTGATTTTAAAATCCAGCGCGTTTCCTTCGAACAAACAAGAATCAATTCTCCTTATAATACTTATATGAATAAAGGATTGCCTCCCGGACCAATTGGTTTTGCTCAACAATCATCGATTGATGCTGTGCTCAATTTTGATCAAAACGATTACATTTACATGTGTGCGAAGGAGGATCTTTCTGGAAAACACTATTTTTCAAAAAGTTATGATCAGCATTGTATATACGCGAAAAGATACAGAGATGCTTTAAATGCTAGAAATATTCACTAAAAAATACACGGCAATATCTGAATAAAGAGAATCATTTTGCTTTTAAATAAAATTATTAATTTTAAAAAAACACTTTTTATGACAAAAATTAAGTTTGGAACTGATGGATGGAGAGCGATTATCGCAAAAGATTTCACAGTTGATAATGTAGCACGAGTTACTATCGCTTCAACAGAATGGGTTAAAAAGAATTTTGACAAACCAAGTGCAGTGGTAGGGCATGATTGCCGTTTCGCAGGTGAATTGTTTGCTGAAACAACTGCAAAGATATTGGCAAATGCGGGAGTGAAAGTATATCTGGCGAAAGATTTCGTTTCAACACCAATGATTTCTCTAGGTGCAAAAACATTAGGAACATCGTTGGGTATCATTATCACTGCATCTCACAATCCGCCATCGTATAATGGATATAAATTAAAAGGTGGCTTTGGTGGTCCTTTATTGCCAGACGATATTCAAAAGATCGAAGATATTATTCCTGAGTCGAATTCTGTTGATGTTGAAAATCTCTCGATTGCTGATTTTGTGAAGTCGGGATTGATTGAATATGTTGACTTAGAGACCATGTATGTTAATCATGTGGAGAAGAATTTTGACATGGATGCGATTCGGAACACAAAAATGAATTTCGCTTACGATGCAATGTATGGAGCCGGGCAAAATGTGATGCGCAGATTACTTCCTGAAATAACTTTTTTGCATTGCGATTATAATCCTGGATTTGAAGGGCAAGCTCCAGAGCCGATTCATAAAAATCTGATTCCATTTTCGACTCTTATCACCGAAAGCGGAGATCTTGATTGTGGATTAGCCACTGATGGTGACGCAGATAGAATTGGCTTATACAACAGCAAAGGAGCGTTTATTGATTCTCACCATATCATTTTGTTGCTGATCAATTATTTAGTGACTCAGAAAAAAATGACCGGAAAAGTTGTAAATGCATTTTCTGTGACTCCACGGGTAAAAAAAATGTGTGAGCACTATGGCTTGGAATACAAAGTAACAAAAATAGGATTCAAGTACATTGCATCCATTATGATAAATGAGGACGTATTGTTGGGTGGAGAAGAGAGTGGAGGCATTGCTATCAAAGGACATATTCCTGAGCGGGATGGAATATGGATGGGTTTAACAATCTGGGAATACATGGTTAAATCAGGGAAAACATTGGATCAGTTGATCGATGAGATTTATAAGATTGTTGGACCGTTCAAATTTGAACGTAGCGACATGCATTTGAAAGAGGAAGTTAAAGTGGCGATCGTTGAAAACTGCAAGAACAATAAGTATTCGGAATTTGGTCCTTACAAAGTTAGACGTATTGAAACTGTTGATGGTTGGAAATATTTCTTCGATAACGATGAGTGGATGATGATCCGTGCATCGGGAACCGAGCCCGTATTGCGTAATTATGCAGAAGCAGCCACAACAGAAAAAGCTTTCGCAATATTAAAAGCAGTAGAAAAAACACTGCTAGGATAATTTTAAAGAATCAAAAGCCACTTTACAAGTGGCTTTTTTTGTACCATACCCCATGTTTCGTCACCAAGGAAAAACAAGAACATTTAAGCACAATTTGCGATTAGCAGCAGGCTTCTGTTTCTTGAAATGACTATCCTTTTTATCGTTGGTGTAGGCGGCAACGCTTTTGGTGCGAATGGTATGTCACAAACAGTAATGGCTTGTATTCTCTTGTTTTCAATTGGTGTTCAAAACTCGCTCGTTACTTAAATTTAAAGTTCAACTTTACGAATAACGAATCTTACAGGTTTATTTACCGACATGGGCATCGAACTATCCCAATCGTTTTTTTTACAGAAAGAAAACAAAAAGAAAGACTAAAGAAAAATATAAAATTACGTTTAGTAATCATTCTTTTTTTTCTTGGATGTGTTTTAAGCGGGTTTATTTATTCTTCATTATTTCTTCGCATTCTTGTGCTTGCATCTTTGCTTCTTACAGTTGCCCTTATATATGATTTATTACTATCTAAGCACTCTAGCTTTTTTAGAAAAAGAAGGCAGGTACCATAATTTCATTCCAATTTTAGAATTCAATTTCTCTTTAAATCATCATCAGTAAACAAAAAGCGTTTACTTTTGTACTATACAATAAAGCACTTCACGTATGAAAAAAAGAATATTATTTTTCACCTTACAACTATTTACGATAGCAATTATTGCTCAAAATGGTATTATCAAAGGGAGAGTATACAACTCCATTAATAACGAGCCTATTCCATTCGCCTTCGTTGGTATTAACAGCACAACATCTGCTGCAACTGATATTGAGGGAAGATATGAATTAAAGAATCTAAGTCCGGGCTTATACAATATCACTGCTTCTTTTGTTGGATTTAGTAAAAAAACAATTTTTGAGATACAGGTAAATAACTTCACACCAACGGTTTTAAATATTGGACTAGATGAAAAAACTGACAGTTTGAATGTTGTTGAAGTTACCGCGTCACCATTTAATAAAACCGATGAGAGTCCAGTTTCTCTTCGCACAATTGGTTCTTCTGAAATTGATAGAAATCCGGGTGGTAATAGAGATATTTCAAAAGTAATACAATCTTTACCCGGTGTAGCTTCAACAGTTTCCTTCCGGAATGATATCATCATTCGTGGTGGTGCACCCAACGAAAACCGTTTTTATTTGGATGGAATTGAAGTGCCCAATATCAATCACTTTGCAACACAAGGTGGTTCGGGTGGACCGGTAGGAATGATTAATGTAAATTTTATAAGGGAAGTAGATTTTTATTCCGGAGCATTCCCAGTGAACAGAGGCAATGCATTAAGTTCAGTTTTTGATTTCAAGATGAAAGATGGAAATTCAGAAAAACTGGTAACAACTGCCACCTTGGGATCATCAGACATTGGTTTAACACTTGATGGACCAATCGGTAAAAGAACAACATTTATTATTTCAGCTCGAAGATCTTATTTGGGATGGCTGTTCAAGCTCTTGGAACTTCCTTTTTTACCTGTTTATAATGATGCGCAATTCAAAGCGAAAATTCGGCTGAATGAAAAAAACGAACTGTCTCTCATCGGTTTAGGTGCACTCGATGATTTCAAGTTGAATTTAGATGCAAATGAAACAGAACAACAAAAATATATACTTGGATATCTCCCTGTCAACAAACAATGGAATTACGCTTTGGGTGCAAACTATAAGCATTATTTCGAAAAAAGTTATTTGACTTTTGTCGTAAGTCGGAATCATTTAAATAACCGTTCATATAAATATCTGAATAATGATGAAGGTCTCGAGAGTAACAAGATATTGGATTATGTTTCTCAGGAAATTGAAAATAAAGTTCGTCTAGAAAATACGTATCGTTCGAAAGGATTTAAAATAAATGTCGGACTTGGATTTGAAAATGTAACGTATACCAATTCAACGTTTAATAAGATCACAACACCGTTTGGGACGACTGTTATTGACTTTGATTCAAAATTAAATTTCAATAAATACGCTGCTTTCGGACAAATTAGTAAAGTGTTTTTAGATCAACGTCTTTCACTTTCTGTAGGAGCAAGAACAGATTTCTCTGACTATTCCTCCAAGATGAGCAACCCGTTGAATCAGTTTTCACCTCGATTCTCATTTGCTTTTAACATAACAGATGCCTTCAGTTTTAATTTTAATACCGGCAGGTATTATCAATTACCAACATATACTGTTTTGGGCTATCGCGACTCATTGAATGTACTTGCAAATAAAGAAAACAAGGTTACGTATATAACGAACGATCACCTCGTGGCAGGCTTTGAATACACGACAAAAATAAATACAAAAATATCTATAGAAGGATTTTATAAAGTATATTCCAATTATCCCTTTGCGCTCCGAGACTCTTTAAGCTTGGCAAATCTTGGCGGAGATTATGGCGTGATTGGTAATGAGCCGGTTGTTTCAACCTCAGATGGGAAAGCATATGGTATAGAGTTTTTAATACAACAAAAACTATTTAAAGGCTTTTATGGAATCATCGCTTACACATGGGTAAAAAGCCAGTTTGAGGATAAAAGAGGCAACAATAAGCCATCCGCCTGGGACAATGGAAATATTGTATCTGCTACATTCGGAAAAAAAATCAAACGGAACTGGGAGATAGGGTTAAAATGGCGCTACCAGGGAGGAACACCCTACACACCCATAGATGTACAAACATCATCTCAGAAAACGGTTTGGGATATTAACAGTAGAGGTTTGAATGATTACAGTCAGTTGAATGAAAAGAGATTGCGTGCATTTCATCAATTAGATCTGCGAATCGATAAAAAGTTTTTCTTTAAAAAATGGTCGCTGGATATCTATTATGATCTTCAAAATGTTTATCGTGCAAAATCGGATCAGCCTTCAATTTTAATTCTCGATAGAGATGCCGATGGAAACGCGCAAACTGACCCTAGCAATCCTGCAGCATATAAAACGAAGCTGATTGATAATTCATCAAGTACTTCATTATCGACCTTGGGAATCATTATTGAATTCTAATCAAAAAAAAACCACCTAAAAGGTGGTTTTTTTATGCTATTCAACATGAACGACCAATCCCTTTAAATATTCTCCCTCTGGATGAAAAATATTTACACAATGATCGGGAGGTTGCGACAAGTGATGTAAAACGCGAACGTTTCTTCCGGCTTCAATTGCCGCAGCCATAACTGTACTATTAAATGTGTTTTTATCAACCACCTGAGAGCAGGAGAATGTAAACAATAAGCCGCCAGGTTTAATTTGTTTAATCGCTTCGTAATTTAACCGCTTATATCCCATGATTGCGTTGTGTTTTACATTTTGATGCTTTGCAAAAGCAGGAGGGTCCAATACAATGATATCGTATGTATTCTCTCTGTTTTTCAAAAAATCAAACGTATCAGCAACGAATGATGTATGGTTTTTAATGTTGTTGAGTTCAATATTTTTGTCTGTTAGCTCGATTGCTTTTTTGGAAATATCAGTCGAGTGAACTTCTTTAGCACCTGCTAGCGCAGCATATACAGAAAAGCCTCCTGTGTAACAAAAGGTATTTAACACAACTTTATCTTTGGAATAATGAGCGAGTAATTCCCTGTTTTCTCTCTGATCTAAAAAGAATCCTGTTTTTTGTCCACCTTCCCAATCTACCGAAAATTTGTGATTATTTTCCACTGCAACTGTTTCTAAAGGTGAGTCAGTACGTTTCCACAAATAACCATTTGGTGCTTTTATCGGAGCATTTTTGGGCATTGTTTCTTCACTTTTGTCATAAACTGCTTGCAGCTCGTCTCCGTAAATTTCCTGAAGTGCTTTTACAAATTCATGTTTTATTAAATGTAAACCGATGGAATGCGACTGAAAAACAGCTGTACCGTTATAATAATCAATAATAAATCCCGGCAACCCATCGCCCTCACCAAAGCATAAGCGGTAACAATTGGTCGAAGAATTCTGTGTCAAATTTAATTGTGTCCGAAAATCGTAGGCTTTTTGAATCTTACTTTTCCAGAAATCATAATTTGGGATCACTTCAGTAAAAGAAAACATCCTTACTGCAATCGACCCTATTTGATAGTGACCCATACCTAGAAATTCATCCTGAACAGAATAGACGACAACAACATCACCTTCTTTAACATCGTCACCCTCATAATCGGGTGGCAGACTTATTTTTTTGATTGCGCCGGAAAATACCCATGGATGAAAGCGTTTGACACTATGATCTTTACCGTTTGCTAATATTACTTTAATAAATTGATCGCTCATAAATAGTGTATTTGGTGCAAAAGTACTAAGTTTTATTGTGGAATCCTCCAGACTTTCTTTACAGTCCCGATAAGGCAATTAAGAAGCAGATTTATGCTAAAAGAAAACTAACTTGGAAGGCAAAGTAAATTCTGCTCATTATATAGTAATTGGTCGTTGTCTATCATCCATTGGATTGTATGAATGATCTTGTCTTCATGCATATTGGTAATTGAATTTACTAGCATTTTTAATTCCATTGGGTGTAGCGACAGTAATTGTTTTATTTGAATGCTAATCGTGTCAAATTCATCAGAATACAATACTTTTCTTTTTTGCTCCAAACAAATATCACATTGACCGCAAGAGCTTGTTTCAATTTCCCCAAAGTAAGCGAGGAGGAGTTGACTTCTACATTTATGCGAACTTGCGGTGTAATTTAATACAGCATCCATTCGTTCGATCGCTCTTTTTTTTAAAGAGGAAAAATTTTCTTTAGAAAGCGATAAGTCTTTTGTATCTACCCTGGGCATTGTAAAAGTTAGTTGCGGCAATTCAGTTTGAGGAGAATATGTAATGACCTTTTGCTGATGAAGTAAGTTGAGCTTTTTAATAACTTCAGTTTGTTTTAACTTCAGTTTTTTAGCAAGATCATATTCATTTATTTTTTCAAAATTGTCAAATAGTCCAGCATAATTTCTCAGAAGTAATTTAATAAAAACATCAAAAGCTGGATTAGAGATCTGAAACTTATAGAGATCATCCCTGCTTACCTCCAGCTTGAGTCGAGCTGCTTGAAAAAAAGCATCTGAAAGAAGAATATATCCCTCACGTTCAATGAATTTTAAGCTATTGAATACGGTAATCGCTTGCAACTTATAATTATCACAAAATGCTGATATGTCAAAGCTAAAGGTGGTTCCTAATCCTGAACCTGAAGGTATCTGATAATAATTAGCCAATGCCTGATAAGTTTGGCGTATCGCATCCATTTCCGGAAAACTATTTTCCACATTTCTGTTCAATTCGATTTTATCGCCATTGTTGTAAAGCAAAATGGCAAATGCTTTTTGCTCATCCCTTCCGGCACGACCGGCTTCCTGAAAGTAGGCTTCCAATGAATCAGGTAGATCAATATGAACAACAAAACGTACATCCGGTTTATCAATGCCCATTCCGAATGCATTGGTACAAACAATAACGCGTGTTTTGTTATTGACCCATTCGCTCTGTTTAATATCTCTTGTTTTCGAATCCAAGCCAGCATGATAAAAATCTGCGGAGATCTTATTGCTTCTTAAATAATTAGCAATGTCTTGTGTTTTCTTACGATTGCGGACATAAACAATTCCGGAACCTGATACTTTTTGGGCTATCTTCAGCAAACGGGCCAATTTATCTTCTTCATTCAACAAAATATATGCGATATTTTTTCGCTCAAAACTTTGCTGGATAACATTCTTTTTTTTAAACCGTAATTTCTCCTGAATATCGACAACAACCTCTTTTGTTGCTGTTGCTGTAAGCGCTAAAAATGGTACTTTAGGAAGGATTTCGCGGAGCAATTCAATTTTCAAATAACTAGGTCGGAAGTCATATCCCCATTGAGAAATACAATGAGACTCATCAATAGCAATCAGGTTTACATTCATTTTTTGTAAACGGACTTTAACAATCTCTGTTTCTAATCGTTCCGGAGATAAATAAAGAAATTTAACATTGCCATGCACACAATTGTCGAGTGCAATATCTATTTCTCTCTTATGCATTGCTGAAGTAATTGCAATAGCCTTTATTCCTTTTTTTGTAAGATTTTCCACCTGATCTTTCATCAGGGCAATTAATGGTGAGACAACGACACAGATTCCATCCATCGCCAATCCGGGAACCTGGAAGCAAATCGATTTACCACCACCTGTTGGCAATAATGCAAGAGCGTCTGTTCCGTTCAAAACAGAATTAATAATTTCTTCCTGTGATGGGCGAAAGGAGCGATAGCCCCAATACTTTTCTAATATTTCGTGAATAACTGGCATTAAAATACGAATTTACGAAAATATTAGGCTTTTGCGTCAATTACTCATCTAATGAATCGCCATAAGGTTTTAGCCTTTGTAAAGTCGTGACCATCGTTTGGTGAAAAAAGAAAAAAACTGAAAAAACTTTTATAAATTCCAGAGGGAAAATTTTGGCTTTGTATTTTGGTTTCGGAGGAGGAGGGTTTTTCTTTATCAAATAGGCCACTCAACTATTTTAGACTCGGACTTCATGAGTATCAATATGCAATAGCACACTGGAAGGGAAATTGTTTGCACAAGATCACCATTCTTTTAAGCCATTCTAATAAATATGATTATTTTGTTATTCTTTTATTCTTTAAGAAAATCAATGTTTTTTTTCAAAAAAAACGATTTTGAGCCAAAAAATTAATCCTAATTATTTGTTTGCAAATAGTTTCTCTAGGGCAAACATTTCATCTCTTAATCTTGCAGCCTCAGCAAAATCAAATTCTTTGGCCGCTACATCCATGGCTTTGCGTGTGCGATTGATCGCTTTCTGCAGTTCTTCTTTGCTCATATATTGAACAACAGGATCGGCTGCATAATTGATTTGCTCATTCTCAACATATGGTCTTGCCAATTGTCCTTTTGAATCTACAATCACAGTTGTTTGTCCCATGATAGATGCTTTTGATTTATTTAAAGCGGTAGGTACGAGGTTATGTGCAAGATTATAGGCGATCTGTTTTTGTCTTCTTCTTTCTGTTTCATCAATTGTCCGCTGCATCGATCCCGTAATTTTGTCGGCATACATGATCACGCGTCCATTGATATTTCTTGCTGCTCTTCCTGCTGTTTGAGTGAGTGCTCTGTCGGAGCGAAGAAATCCTTCCTTATCGGCATCTAATATTGCAACCAGCGAAACTTCAGGAAGATCTAATCCTTCGCGAAGCAGATTGATACCGATCAACACATCAAATTTCCCAAGGCGCAGGTCTCTTAATATTTCAACGCGCTCCAGCGTATCCACTTCGGAGTGAATATAACGGCATCGAATCCCGATATTCAGCATGTACTTCTGAAGCTCCTCAGACATCCGTTTTGTTAAAGTTGTAACAAGAATACGCTCATCTCTTTTTGCAACTTTATCAATTTCTTCAAGCAGATCATCAATCTGATTGATACTTGGGCGGACTTCAATGATTGGATCAAGTAAGCCTGTAGGTCTGATAACCTGCTCAGCAACAATACCTTCAGATTTTTCTAATTCGTATTCTGCAGGAGTTGCACTCACATATATGATCTGATTCAGGAGTGATTCAAATTCATCAAATTTAAGAGGACGATTATCCATAGCTGCAGGCAGTCGGAAACCAAAATCAACCAGATTCACTTTTCGGGAGCGGTCACCGCCATACATCGCTCGTATCTGAGGAAGTGTAACATGACTTTCATCGATGACCATTAAAAAATCATCGGGGAAATAATCCAATAAACAGAAGGGACGAGATCCGGGAGAACGATTGTCAAAATAGCGGGAATAGTTTTCTATGCCGGAGCAGTATCCCAATTCACGCATCATTTCAAGGTCATAAGTCACACGATCTTCCAACCTCTTAGCTTCTAACTGTTTTCCTATTTCTTTAAAATAATCTACCTGCTTCACCATGTCGTCCTGTATCTGATGAATGGCACTTTTTAGGGTATCCGGACTGGTTACAAAGATGTTTGCAGGATAAATGGTAACATTGTCAAGTTTCTCAATACTTTTCCCTGTGCTTGTCTCAAAATATTCTATTTCTTCAATCTCGTCTCCCCAAAAGGAAACACGGACAGAAAAATCGGCATATGCTAAATTGATATCGACAGTATCGCCTTTAACACGAAAATTACCTCTAAGAAAATCTTCTGTTGTACGAGAATATAGACTTTCTACTAAGCGATGAAGGAATTTATTTCTCGAAATGACTTCAGCTTTTTTTATTGTAATAACATTACTTCTGAACTCAACTGGATTTCCTATTCCATAAATGCAGGATACAGAAGAAACAACAATCACGTCACGTCTGCCGGAGAGCAGTGAGGAAGTTGTACTTAATCTTAATTTTTCAATTTCATCGTTAATTGCAAGATCCTTTTCGATATATGTGTTTGTGCTTGGAATAAATGCTTCGGGCTGATAGTAATCGTAATAGCTTACAAAATATTCTACTGCATTGTTAGGAAAGAATTGTTTAAATTCTCCGTATAATTGAGCAGCAAGTGTTTTATTATGACTTAGAATTAATGTTGGCTTTCCGGTTTGTTGAATCACATTTGCAATTGAAAATGTTTTTCCAGAACCTGTAACTCCCAATAATGTTTGAGCAGGCACTTTTTGGTTTACACCATCCACCAATTGTTTGATAGCGATTGGTTGATCACCAGTTGGCTGAAAATCGGAAGTGATTTTAAATTCCATGAGTTGTAAAGTTACTGAATAGCATGCAATAAGAACGAAGATTTGTTATGATTGTTATGATTTAAAATGACTTTTTATTGAGAGAGATTTCTTTAGGATTTAAAATGGAAACGTATTCGGTATATGCAAAAATTATTAGTTCCAAATTCTCCAAGCTTCTTCTGCTTGATGTTGAAGCATCGAAAACCCATTGACAGCAGCAGCTCCTTTTAATTTTCCTTTTTTTAAAAATTCTGTTTCTGTAGGATTGTATATCAAGTCATACAAAAGATGAGATGAAGTAATAAACTGATATGGAATTGCGGGGCAAGCATTAATATTAGGAAACATTCCCAATGGTGTTGCATTTACGATGAGTTTAAAGGCATTCAGCATGTTTTCATTTACTTCCTCGTATATAAATTGATTTTCTGCCGTTTTATTTCTTGTGACGAAAAAACAATTGATGCCAATTTCTTTTAAAATATATTCAACTGCTTTAGAAGCTCCACCAGTTCCTAGTATCAAAGCTCTTTCATGCTGAGATGCTAGAAACGGTTTAATAGATTGTTTAAACCCAAAAGCATCCGTATTGTATCCAATCATTTTGCCGTTTGAAATTTTAATACAATTAACAGCTCCAATTTTCTTTGCTGTTTCATTTAGTTCGTCCAAAAAAGGAATTACCGTTTCTTTGTACGGTATGGTAACGCTTAGTCCTCTTAGCGACGGATTATCTTTTATCAATTGTGGCAATAACTCAATCTGTTCAATAGGAAATGCATGGTATTCAGCATCTGAAATATTTTCTCTTTCAAATTTTTCAGAAAAGTATTTTTTAGAAAAGGAGTGGGAGAGAGGATATCCAATCAAACCGTATGTATTCATTATATTTATTTTAAATAAGATCCATAGACAAGATAACTTCCCAGTTTTTCCGCCTCTTTTTCCCTATTCGTAAAGGAATTAACGCGAACAGTAGTTCCTTAGATAAATCGTGTGTCTTTTATTTTTATACTAAATAGTATTATACCTTAAAGGATAAAATATTTAGATAAAACAAATTTTTATTGCTTTGTTTTGCTAATTTTTGCCTTGATGATCTCTATACCGATTGGGAGAACCGACAAGCAAACAATACCCAAAGCTACCTTTTCAATATTCTCTCTGATCCAAGGAATTTCACCCAGAAAATAACCTGCAAAAATTAGACTGCCTATCCAGATTGCTCCCCCAAGAATATCGAATGACAAAAACTTCTTATAATTCATTTCTGCAACACCAGCTACAAAAGGCGCAAAGGTCCTAACGATCGGAACGAAACGAGCCATAATAATTGTTTTAGGGCCATATTTTTCAAAGAAAGTATGTGTCTTTGACAGGTACTCTTCCTTAATGATCTTCTTTCCTTTGAACTTAACCTGCAATATTTTGAGTCCGATTTTCCTACCAATCCAATAATTAACATTATCACCCAAAACAGCTGCTATAAATAGCAGAATTAGCAGGTATGTCATATTTAAATAACCAAGGCGGGCAAATAATCCGGCAGTAAACAGCAGCGAATCACCAGGAAGAAATGGCATGATCACCAATCCTGTTTCAATAAAAATAACAAGAAACAATATAATATAAACGATGTCGCTGTAATTTTGAAACAGCCAATCAAAGTCAAGATGTAGAATATGTTTAAATAGTTCAATCATAATCAGTTCGTTTTATGTTAAAAAAATGCCGGATCAGATCCGGCTTATTAGAAAAAATGAAGGTGTCAATAAAATTAATACTTTGTGATTGAAGGGTCGATTTCAGTTGACCAAGCAATGATACCGCCTTTCAAATTATACACATTTGTGAATCCATTCGCTTCCAATGCTTGACAAATTGCACCAGAACGGGCACCACTTCTACAATGAATAACTACTTGTTTGTCTTTAGATATTTTATCTAAATTATCCATTACTTCACCCATGGCAATATGTACACCGCCAATTTCACAAATCTCTAATTCATGTTCTTCGCGGACATCTATCAATTGAAAATCAGCATTGCTGTCTTTTAGTTTTTTAAATTCGGATACAGATATTTCTTTCATTTTTTATTTTTATTTATTCGTTCGGTTGTTTTAATTCTGCAGGCAAATGGCTAAAAAATGTATCGCCACGTAAACCTAATCGTAAAGTTTCCAAAGGGATCACATCATCATAGGAAATGTTTCCAAGATTTACATCAGAACCCAAAAGTTTCAAGAACCAAACTTGCTGTGTTTTGATGGGTGCTTCCCATAAAATACTATCTCTATCAACTTTTGCTAATATTTTATTTATTAAAAGGGTGTGGGCAGTTCCATTTGCACGGTAAATTCCTACATTTCCACTTTCACGAGCTTCTGCAATTACTTTCCAAGAGCCCGCTTGTAATTCTTTGTTCATCATAGAAATCCACATAGCAGGATGAATAATAATACCTGCTTCTTTGGAACCTACTTCAGAAAATACGGTGAAATTTTTTGAAAGTTTATTGATGTACTCGCATTTTTTATCGTGCGGCATAACAATCGATCCATCAGAAACCTCTGCGCAATCCAACTTTAATTTATCAATCAATTTTTGATATTGATCAAACATGTTTCTAACAATGAAGGCTTCAAAAAGTGTTCCACCAACATAGACTTTCATGCCCGCACTTTTGTACAATTTTATTTTTTCTTCCAGGTTAGGAGTTACAAAAGATGTTCCGAATCCAAGTTTAATGATATCAGTTAAGTATCCGCTTACACTTAAAAAGTCTTCGGCTTGACGAATACTTAATCCTTTATCCATCATCATTGTTAAGCCTTTACTTCGTGGCTTTTCTTCGCGAACAGGAATATGCGGGAGTGTGAAATTCATAAGCTATATCTTATTTTTTATATGATTCAATTAATTCCGTGATACTGCTATTTTCTTTTAATTGAGGTAAATACTCAAATAATTCATTATGCTTTTCATAGTTTAATTTTAATGCATTTTGCAAAAAACTCAATGCTTCCTGCTTTTGACCGATGCTCATTAAGCAAGCAGAAATACGGTAGTGTAACTCTGCATTCTGAGGATGATGTTTAATCCCTTCAGCAAGTATTTCTAAAGAACCGTTTTTATTTTCTTGTTCAAAAAGTAAATTTGCATAATCCAACCATATTTCAGCGTTTTCAGGATCCAGTTCAATTACTTTTTTGAATGAAATTTCAGCATCTTCATAGAACTGCATCTTTTGCTGCATCTCACCATAAATATACCAGTATTCAGCATTGGTAGTTTCAATACTCAATGCTTTTTTTGCGTAGTGAAGTCCCTCACCTGTTTTGTTCTGTGAATCAAGGACAATACCAATGCCGAGCCACGCATCTGCCAGCTGAGGATTTAATTTAATTGCTTTATTATAATAAACCAAGGCATGATCAAAATCCTCTTTCTTTTCATAACATTCACCAATGTAATAAAAGGTGATTGCATCTGGATCTTCAACTTTTAAGTTTTCTTTATATACTTCAATTGCTTCATCCAAGCGATTCAGATTTGCAAGGGAATTAGCTTTATTAAAATAAGCGGAAGCGAAATCGTCTTGGATTGCAATTGAAAAATCATATGCATCTATCGCCTTTTCATACATACCAACCTTATTGTAAGAGACTCCTAAATTAAACCAGGCTGTAGAAGTATAGGGATGCATATCAACAAAATCAGAATAGTATTTAATACTCTCTTCTGATTGACCATTCAGTTCATAGCAAAAGGCCAATTCGTATAGTGCAACTTCGTTTTCAGGATTTGCTACCAACGCTTTTTTTAGATAAAAGATTGCATCATCAAACTTTGCTGTATTCTCAAATTCAAATGCCATCGCTAAATATATCTCATCAATTTCTTCAGCATTTTCAGCAGCCTTTTTAAAGTTTTCTATCGCCTGATCCGTTAGTCCCATCTGACTATAGATTGACCCTTTTGTCATGTATAACTCCGTGTTGGATGGCTCCATACTTTCTACATATGAAAGTATTTCCAAGGCTTTTTGACTTTGGTTGGTAGCTGCATAGATCTGCGCTTTTCTAAGAAGAAATACACTCGAAAAAGGATATTGTCCGATTGCAAATTCAATTGCAGACAAAGCCCTTTTGGAATTATTTTTTTCGAAATAATAATCAATTATTTCTTCCAACTCTTCCGCATCAAAAAAATATTGTTTGTTATTGGAAATCATCTCCTCAAAACGATCTACCAATATTAAGACATATTGTGCACCTTTATTTTCGTTACCGCCAAATTCTTCGCTACTCATCTTTCTGAAATTTAGATTTTTTATTCTAACAATCAAGTCGAACAGGTCTGTTGTTCTCAAAATTTAAGCGAATGTAGTGAAAAATGCTCAAAAATGAACTATAGTTTTGAACAGATAATGGTTGATTGTTTCGAATATTAATACAAAAATAAGAAGGCAAAACCTTATATTTGTAAGCTAAATTCTTAAAACAAAGTAAGACAAACAATTAATATGACGCTAATTAAATCGATTTCGGGAATCAGGGGGACAATCGGGGGAAAACCAGGTGAAGGATTAAGTCCTGTTGATGTTGTGAAATTTACGGCTGCTTTTGCCACGTTTATTGCAAAAAGCTCCACAAATACCCGTATTAAAATTGTAGTTGGGCGTGATGCGCGTATTTCTGGAGAAATGGTCAACAATCTGGTTTTGGGAACTTTACAAGGTATGGGCGTGGATGTTGTTGATATTGGTTTATCTACAACACCGACTGTTGAAATTGCTGTACCTGAAGAAAACGCGGACGGTGGAATCATATTAACAGCAAGCCACAATCCAAAACAATGGAATGCTCTTAAACTGTTAAATGCCAAAGGTGAGTTTATAAATGAGAAAGATGGAGCAGAAGTGCTTGAAATAGCTGATGGGGAAAAGTATACGTTTGTTGATGTTAATTTACTCGGGAAAGTAACCAAGAATGATTCTTACTTCAGAAAACACATCGATAAAATTCTCGCACTTTCATTAGTTGATGTTGATGCAATAAAAAAGGCTGACTTTAAAGTAGTGATCGATTGTGTCAATTCAACAGGCGGAATTGTACTTCCTCAATTGTTAAATGCCTTGGGTGTAGATAAGATAGTTGAGCTTTACTGCGATCCGACCGGGGAATTTCCTCACAATCCGGAACCTTTACCTGAGAACTTAAGAGATATTGCAAAGGCTGTAAAAAAAGAGGGCGCTGACCTTGGAATAGTTGTTGATCCTGACGTTGACCGCCTGGCTTTAGTATGTGAAGATGGTGAAATGTTTGGGGAAGAATACACATTGGTTGCATGCGCTGAATATGTATTAAATAAAAGAAGTCCATCGGAAAAAGCTGCAGGTAAAAAAGGAAATACCGTTTCTAATTTGTCTTCTACTCGTGCGTTACGCGATGTGACCGAAAAACATAATGGAACGCATAGCGCTTCTGCTGTTGGTGAAGTGAATGTTGTAAACATGATGAAAGAGACTGATGCAATCATCGGAGGTGAAGGTAACGGGGGTATTATACTTCCAGAATTGCATTATGGAAGGGACGCTTTAGTTGGTATTGCATTATTTTTATCACATTTAGCTAAGTACGGAAAAACATGTTCGATGCTTCGTTCTACCTATCCTGATTATCATATTTCAAAGAATAAAATTGAACTCACGCCCGAAATAAATGTGGATGCTATTCTTGAAAATATCCGTGAAAAATACAAGAAACAGCCAATCAATTTGATAGATGGTGTTAAAATTGAATTCGATAAAGAATGGGTGCATTTAAGAAGATCGAATACGGAAGCAATAATCCGTATTTATTCGGAAAGTGAAAGTGAAACAACTGCAGACAATCTTGCAAAAAAAATAATGGCAGATATCCGTGAATTCATAAAAATGCAGCAAATTTCAGCCTAATGGTTCAACAATAAATTGGTAATATTGTAGATACTGAATTAATCAATGAATTTTAAAACGTAGTCAATGAAAATATATTTTGATAATGCAGCCACAACAGCCTTAGATAAAGAGGTATTGGATGCAATGCTGCCATTTATGACAGAACATTACGGAAATCCTTCTTCAATTCATTCTTTCGGTAGAAAAACCCGTGCAGCAATTGAAGGGTCGAGGAAAATTATTGCAAAATCACTCAATGTTTCACCTTCCGAAATACTTTTTACTTCCGGTGGAACTGAAGCCGATAATATGGCAATTCGCTGCTGCATTCATGATTTAGGAATAAAACACGCAATTACGAGTAAGATTGAGCATCATGCCGTGTTACACACGCTTGAAGCTTTGGAATGCGAAGGACTGATTAAACTGAGTTTTGTACAGACGTCAGCAGAAGGCCATATTGATCTCAATCACCTTGACCAATTGCTAAGTGAAAATGAAAGAACATTCGTATCGTTGATGCATGCGAATAATGAAATTGGTAATTTGATTTCACTTGAAAATGTTGGAGAGATCTGTTCTAAATACAATGCCATTTTTCATTCAGATACTGTTCAGACAATGGGTCACTATGCAATGGATCTGCAAAAGATAAATGTTCATTTTATCACCTGTGCTGCCCATAAATTCCATGGCCCCAAAGGCGTAGGTTTTTTATATATTAACAGTAAAATAAAAATTACGCCTTTAATTTATGGCGGTTCTCAAGAAAGAAACATGCGTGGCGGAACCGAAAACCTATTTGGGATAATTGGTTTGGGAAAGGCGATAGAAATTGCGATGCGTGATCTTACAGAACATCAGAATCACATTACTGCAGTTAAAGATTATATGGTAGAACAATTAAAGGCTTCCATTCCTGGTGTTGAGTTCAATGGATCCTGCCAGAATGATTGTTTGTATACTGTCTTAAATGTTCTTTTGCCGCATACCGACAAAGCAGAAATGCTATTGTTTGATCTTGACATTAAAGGAATTGCTGCTTCAGGAGGAAGTGCTTGCACATCAGGAAGTGATGTTGGCTCGCATGTTTTAAGAGGAATAGGAGTAGACGTAACTAGGCCATCGGTGCGATTTTCATTTTGCAAGTACAATACAAAAGCAGAAGTGGATGTTGCAGTGAATGCTTTGAAAGAAATTTTTGGTATAAACGTTCCTAGAACAAATTAGATCATTTAATTATAAAAGCATCAGGCGCTTTTAGATTACATTTACAGGCGATTTTTATAATCGTGTCACTTGCTCAAACGCCATTTCAAAAGAGGTTCCATTATCAATGGAGAAGGAACATTTTCCACTCAATTGATCGCAAAGTGAATGAATTACAACCATACCTAGTGAATCGCTTTGTTCATATCCCTCCTTTAAGCCAACACCATTATCTTTTACTTTTAGTATTACCTTTTCATTTTTCGTATAAAAAAGAACATCAATTATACCATTACCCCGGCCTTCAAATGCATGTTTATAGCAGTTTGTCAGCAATTCATTTAGAATCAGACCGCATGGAATTGCAGTATTCACATTCAAGGTAACATTTGTTATGGAGGTATTTACTGTAATCGTGTTTGCTAGAGTCGGATAGGAATATTGTATTTCATCGATCAATTCTTTTGTATATTTAGAAAAATCGATCTCAGATAAGTTTTCACTTTTATATAAACGATCATGTATTAAAGCCATTGATTTTACTCTGTTTTTACTGTCTGTTAAAATAGCTTTGGCTTCTTCATTTTCAATTGACCCTAACTGCAAGTTAAACAAACTTGCAATAATGGCAAGGTTGTTTTTTACACGATGATGGATCTCTGCCAATAAAATATCCTTTTCAGTTAGTGCCGCTTTGATAACAAGTTCAGTGGCCTTCCTCTCATTAATACGCTGCTCAAAAATTTTACTCTCTTTAATATTATTGGAGATGGTCAGGTACATAAAAAAACCAATTGAAGTAACACTGAATGTGAGGTTAAAAACGAACATGATCTTTTTGTCGTCGTCTGTTAAGTATTCGCTGGCAAACAAGGAATGTTTTGTAAAAGTATTAAGCAAAAGGAGAGACAAAGGCAATAAAAAATGGAACAACATCAGAAATTTTTCCCTAGAGTCGAATACAAACGCGATAGCGAGAATCAAAGGGAAATGATATAAGTAAGCACCCGAGATTATACCAGAATAAGAATCAAAATAAAAAATAGCAATAGTGCATGTTATTAAAAGACAAGATGTTGTACGTTTATGAATCCCATTCTTGTTTAAAATAAAAACAGCAAGGCAGGGAAGGGCAAATAATTCGATGAGGATTCCGGAAAACGTATCACCAAGAACCAAATTATTAATACCGCTA